>NZ_CP150157.1:3135000-4160403 GCF_037963535.1 Bacillus sp. PS217 | reverse complement strand
CTTCCGGCACGTCCCTCCTTTTCATAGAAAATGTTGTCTTTCTCTGTTATAGAACACAAAAAAAGAGCAAATGGCGCTTACCATTCGTACACATTAAATGTTGAAAACATATAATATAGTAGATAAATAGCTTTTCGACAAATTTCACAACTTGTGGACAACCTTCTACACAAGCTGTGTGAAATCAATCCACAACTTATCCACACTTTGTGGATAAAGAGGAAAGGTAGTATTAGTAATCAAGAGTTAAAACACAAATATAATACCAAAATAAACGAGAGCTTGCAATGGTTGTCACAATCTTATCCACAAAGCGGACAACCTGTTGAAAAAACCTTGTCCACAGGGGTTGGTAATGTGAAAATGTTGTCGATAACCTCTGTGGATACTAAAAAAAGCCGAAAAAGATATCCACATGCGTGATTTTAGGGGCAAATTATTTGGATTTGTCTTTTTTCCGTAAAATTAACGAATCTAAAAAATAAGGTTTCGAAAGTTGAAAAGGTATGGTATCCTATTATGGTTGCAAGAAATAAAAGCACTAGTGAAGTTGACAATGAATAGGTAACGCAAATATAATAAGTAAGACTGTCTTTAACAGCTATTCCTCGAGGGAGGTGTCATAAATGAAAAGAACATTCCAACCGAATAACCGTAAACGCAGCAAAGTTCATGGCTTCAGAAGCCGTATGAGTTCAAAAAACGGTCGTCTAGTTTTAGCACGCCGTCGCCGCAAAGGCAGAAAAGTATTATCAGCTTAGGCCACTGAATAATGTCAGTGGTCTTTTTTCACGTTATGGGAAAAGATAGATGTGATGCGTAATGAACTGGGGCATGCTTCCTGGTTCAGATGCATCTCATGTTCATAATAAATTTTAAAAGTTTCTGCCAGCCAGTATCGGAGTGAGTCATTTGAAGAAGCGAAATCGTTTAAAGAAAAATGAAGATTTTCAAAAAGTGTTTAAACATGGGACATCAGTTGCAAACCGCCAGTTTGTCTTATATACGCTTGATCAGCCTGAAAATGATGAACTGCGTGTCGGGCTTTCCGTCAGCAAAAAAATTGGCAATGCCGTGATGCGAAATCGGATCAAACGTTTGATTCGGCAGGCCTTTCTTGAAGAGAAAGAGAGACTGAAGGAAAAGGATTACATCATTATTGCCAGAAAACCGGCGAGCCAGCTGACATATGAGGAAACGAAAAAAAGTCTGCAGCATCTATTCAGAAAGTCTTCATTATATAAGAAATCTTCGTCAAAGTAGGCATCACCACTGCTTTCTTACAACTTTTAAAAGCGCTTCCTTTCTGGTTGATCAGAAAAAGACACCATTTAAAACTGAAAGATGCTAAAATACATACAAGTATGCTTTGCAATAAAAGAGTGTAAAGATTAATTATAGGAGGAAATGTTGTTGAAAAGGAGAATAGGGTTGCTATTAAGTATGGTTGGCGTATTCATGCTTTTGGCTGGATGCTCGAGTGTGAAAGAGCCGATCACTGCAGATAGTCCGCATTTCTGGGACAAGTACGTAGTATATCCATTGTCTGAGCTCATTACGTATGTAGCGAAATTGACGGGAGATAACTACGGGCTTTCAATTATTCTAGTTACCATTTTAATTCGTTTATTAATTTTACCGCTGATGATTAAGCAGCTGAGAAGTTCGAAAGCGATGCAGGCTTTACAGCCGGAAATGCAAAAGCTTAAAGAAAAATACAGCTCAAAGGATCAAAAAACGCAGCAAAAGCTTCAACAGGAAACAATGGCTTTATTCCAAAAGCATGGTGTCAATCCATTGGCTGGATGTTTCCCGATTTTGATCCAGATGCCGATTTTAATTGGATTCTATCATGCGATCATGAGAACCCAGGCGATTTCAGAGCATAGCTTCTTATGGTTTGACTTAGGAGAAAAAGATCCTTACTATATTCTTCCTATCGTTGCCGGTGTCGCTACATTTGTTCAGCAAAAACTGATGATGGCTGGCAATGCGCAGCAAAATCCGCAAATGGCGATGATGCTTTGGATTATGCCAATTATGATTATCGTATTTGCGATCAACTTCCCGGCGGCTCTTTCTCTTTATTGGGTAGTTGGTAACTTGTTTATGATTGCGCAAACTTTCCTCATTAAAGGACCTGATATTAAAAAAAATCCTGAGCCGCAAAAAGCCGGAGGAAAGAAAAAGTGAGGAATGTGACTGCTGCAGGGCGAAATGTCGATGAAGCAGTACAGTCCGGATTGCAAGAGTTGGGATTAACGAAGGATAAGGTAGAAATTACTGTTATTGAAGAGGGAAACAAAGGGTTTCTCGGTATTTTCGGTAAAAAGCCTGCGATCGTAAAGCTGGTTGAAAAGATTGATCAGATTCAGCAAGCGAAGTTATATCTTCAAACGATTGCCGAAGCCATTGCCGGGAAGTCTGATGTGACTGTTCAAGAAAGCAAAAAGACAGTGAGATATCATATAACAGGTGAAAAGGCAGCATTGTTGATTGGGAAAAGAGGACAAACCTTAAACGCCCTTGAAACTTTGACACAGCTTGCCCTTAACCGTTATCCAGGCCAATATAAAAATGTGACGGTGGATGCAGAAAACTATCGTTTGAAAAGAAAAGAAACACTGAGCCAGCTGGCCATCAAGCTTGCTGACCAGGTTTTGAAAACGAAAAAATCCATCCAGCTTGAGCCTATGCCGTCCAGCGAAAGAAAAATTATTCACGATACTCTTTCTGGATATGCAAACCATCAGATCAAAACATATTCAATGGGTGAAGGCGAAAATCGTCATCTCGTTATTTCCCATAAAAGATAGCATAAAACCGAAGTCCGATAAAAATTGGATTTCGGTTTTTTTGTATCCGAAAAATCTACTTTTCCTAGTAATATCAAGGTTTTGCCGTTTAAGTTTTTTCTTTTTAGGTGTATCCTGTTGATAAAAAGGAAGTTCAGGAAATAAAATTAATTGTTATTCACATGTGGATAAGTTAAAGTAATAAGGGACGAATTTCTATTTCTGTGGATAACAAATCTTCCACTTCGAACCAAACTATGTTATCTTTTAGTTTTGGCATAATAAAAATTTTTTTATATAGATGAAGTATAAGTAAAGAGAGGTGAACAACATGGATACAATTGCGGCAATTTCCACACCGATGGGAGAAGGCGCGATTGCGATTGTACGGTTGAGCGGACCAGAAGCCATTCAAATCGCAGATAGAATTTATAAGGGACCGAAGGGGAAAACACTCAGCTCGGTCGAATCACATACGATTCATTATGGTCATATCGTAGACAGACCTTCAGATCGTGTCGTTGAGGAAGTAATGGTATCAGTGTTAAAAGCGCCGAGAACTTTTACACGGGAAGATGTTATCGAGATAAACTGTCACGGGGGAATTGTGACTGTGAACCAAGTGCTTCAGCTCGCATTGAGAGAGGGAGCGAGACTGGCAGAGCCTGGCGAATTTACGAAACGTGCGTTTTTAAACGGGCGAATCGATCTTTCACAGGCGGAAGCGGTTATGGACTTAATTAGAGCGAAAACGGACCGGGCAATGAACGTTGCTATGAATCAAATGGAAGGGCGTCTTTCTGCTTTGGTGCGCCGTTTGCGCAGTGAGATTTTAGAAACACTGGCCCATGTTGAGGTGAATATCGATTATCCGGAGTATGATGATGTAGAGGAAATGACGCATCAGATTTTAGTCGAAAAGGCAACCGCCGTGAAAAAGGAAATTGAGGCGCTGCTGAGGACTTCTGAGCAAGGAAAAATCTTGCGTGAAGGTCTTTCTACCGTCATTATCGGCCGGCCAAACGTAGGAAAATCATCTCTTCTGAACAGCCTCGTTCATGAGGCAAAAGCCATTGTAACCGATATTCCCGGAACGACACGGGATGTGATTGAGGAATACGTGAATGTAAGGGGCGTCCCGCTTCGTCTGGTTGATACAGCAGGTATTCGTGAAACAGAGGATATTGTTGAGCGAATCGGTGTTGAACGTTCTCGCCAGGTCCTAAAGGAAGCGGACCTGATTTTACTTGTGCTTAATTATAGTGAAGAGCTTTCTGAAGAAGACGTGAAGCTTTTTGAAGCCGTTAGGGGCATGGATGTTATCGTGATTTTGAATAAGACTGACCTTGAGGCGAAGATTGACACTGAACGTGTCCGTGAGCTTGCCAATGGACGTCCAGTTGTTACGACTTCTCTTTTAAAAGAGGAAGGCATTAATGATCTGGAAGAAGCGATTCAATCGCTGTTCTACACGGGTGCCATTGAAAGCGGGGATCTGACTTATGTCAGCAACACGCGTCACATCTCTATTTTACAGCAAGCAAAACGCGCCATTGAAGATGCGCTTAGCGGCATCGAACAGGATGTCCCGATCGACATGGTGCAAATTGACCTTACAAGATGCTGGGAGCTTTTAGGGGAAATCATTGGAGATTCTGTCCACGAAAGCTTAATTGATCAGCTCTTTTCTCAATTCTGTTTAGGAAAATAATTAAAGGAGGAACTAGAATCATGGGGTATGAAGCAGGCCAATACGATGTGATTGTGATTGGCGCCGGGCATGCCGGTGTTGAGGCTGCCCTCGCATCTGCACGCCAAGGCGCCAAAACGCTTGTCTTGACCATCAACCTAGATATGGTTGCATTTATGCCATGTAATCCGTCTGTCGGCGGCCCCGCAAAAGGGATTGTCGTCCGCGAAATTGACGCGCTCGGCGGAGAAATGGGAAGAAACATCGATAAAACACATATTCAAATGAGAATGCTGAATACAGGAAAAGGTCCTGCGGTTCGTGCATTACGTGCGCAAGCAGACAAATTCCAATATCAGCACGAAATGAAAAATACGCTTGAAAAAGAACCAAACTTAACATTGCTGCAAGGAATTGTGGAGCGGCTGATCGTTGAAGACGGCGAATGCCGAGGCGTTATTACACAAACCGGCGCACATTATCGTGCGAAAGCAGTTGTCATGACGACAGGGACATATTTAAGAGGACGTATCATTCTTGGCGATCTGTCTTACTCAAGCGGCCCGAATAACCAGCAGCCTTCTATTAAGCTTTCTGAGCATTTGGAGGAACTCGGTTTTGACCTTGTTCGTTTTAAAACAGGTACGCCGCCTCGCGTTAAAAGCGACACGATTGATTACAGTAAAACGGAAATTCAGCCTGGTGACGATGTGCCTCGCGCTTTCTCATATGAAACAGTGGAATATATCACAGATCAGCTCCCTTGCTGGCTGACATATACAAGCCCTGAGACACATGAGATTATTGACAGCAACCTGCACCGTTCACCGATGTATTCCGGTATGATCAAAGGTACGGGCCCAAGATACTGCCCATCCATTGAAGACAAAGTTGTCCGTTTTAATGATAAACCGCGTCACCAAATCTTCCTTGAGCCGGAAGGCAGAAATACACAGGAAGTCTATGTCCAAGGTTTATCTACAAGTCTTCCAGAAGACGTACAGCAAAGAATGCTTGCAACGATTCCTGGACTTGAAAACGTACAAATGATGAGAGCCGGCTATGCGATCGAGTATGATGCAATCGTACCGACACAGCTCTGGCCGACACTTGAAACAAAAAAAATCACAAACCTTTACACTGCAGGCCAAATTAACGGAACTTCCGGTTATGAAGAAGCTGCGGGACAAGGGATTATGGCGGGAATCAATGCAGGACGAAAAGCGCTTGGAAAAGAAGAAGTGATTTTAAGCCGTTCTGACGCCTATATTGGTGTTCTGATTGATGACCTTGTGACAAAAGGTACCAATGAGCCATATCGTCTTTTGACATCACGTGCGGAATACAGATTGCTGCTTCGCCATGACAATGCTGATTTGCGTCTGACAGAAATCGGACATCGCATTGGATTGATTTCTGATGAGCGCTATGCGGCTTTTGAGAAGAAAAAAGCGGCGATCGAGGCGGAGAAAAAACGTCTTCATTCTGTAATTATCAAGCCGTCTCCGGAAAATCAAGAATATATCCGTTCTCTTGGCGGAAGCGAATTGAAAGATGGAGTTCGCGGCACAGACTTGATGAAGCGTCCTGAAATGAACTATGAAACAGTCACAAAACTGGCGCCGCCAGAAGTGCCGGTTCCTCAAGACGTGGCAGAACAAGTAGAAATCCAAGTGAAATATGAAGGATATATTGAAAAATCTCTTCAGCAAGTGGAAAAACTAAAGAAGATGGAAAATAAAAAAATTCCAGATCGAATTGATTATGACGCAATTAAGGGGATTGCGACCGAGGCGCGTCAAAAACTGAAAAATGTACGGCCTTTGTCTGTTGCCCAAGCTTCCCGCATTTCCGGTGTAAACCCGGCGGACATTTCAATTCTATTGGTGTATTTAGAGCAGGGACGCATTGCGAAGATAGCCGAATAGAAAGGATGACGGCATGAATATTGAAGAATTCACTTCTGGTTTGGCGGAAAAAGGGATCTCCCTTTCTCCCCGTCAGCTGGAGCAATTTGAGCTGTATTACGACATGCTGGTTGAATGGAACGAAAAAATCAATCTGACTTCAATAACAGAGAAAAAAGAAGTGTATTTAAAGCATTTTTATGATTCCATTACAGCTACTTTTTATGTCGACTTCAATCAGGTGAACACGATTTGTGATGTCGGAGCGGGAGCGGGTTTTCCAAGTCTGCCGATAAAAATATGCTTTCCGCACCTCAATGTCACAATCGTAGATTCACTGAATAAACGGATCACGTTTTTAGAAAAGCTATCTGAGGCTTTGCAATTGGAGAATACAACATTCTGCCATGACAGAGCTGAAACGTTCGGGCAACGGAAAGACGTGCGTGAAAGCTATGATATTGTGACGGCACGAGCAGTTGCGAGATTATCTGTTTTGAGTGAGCTTTGCTTGCCTCTGGTGAAGAAAAACGGTTTATTTGTTGCTTTAAAAGCCGCATCAGCTGAAGAAGAACTGAATGCAGGCAAAAAAGCAATCACGACGCTTGGAGGAGAACTTGAGAATATCCATTCTTTTAAGCTGCCTATTGAAGAAAGCGATCGTAATATTATGGTGATACGCAAAATAAAAAATACGCCTAAGAAGTATCCAAGAAAACCGGGAACTCCTAATAAATCGCCAATTGAAGGGTAATTTAGACAGCCTGATATGACAATACCATCATATTTTCATCAAAATTGATGGATGTACAGCAGGAAAAACCATGAGAAAATAGAATTATAAAAATGGCAGTTTTTAAAGGTGGTGTAGGTACATGAAGCATTCATTCTCTCGTTTCTTCGGGCTTGGTGAGAAGGAACAGGAGCCGGAGATTGCTGAACATGATACAAACAAAGAAGAGATTCTGGAAATACCGGTAAATGCTATCGTTCCCAACCGTTTTCAGCCACGCACCATTTTCTCAGATGAAAAAATCAAAGAGTTAGCAATGACCATTCATACACACGGCATTATTCAGCCGATTGTTGTTAGGCATACAGAAGAAGAAGGCCAATACGAACTCATTGCAGGTGAAAGACGCTGGAGAGCGGTGCAATCGCTTGAGTGGGAAAAGATTCCGGCAATTATTAAGGATTTTTCCGACACGGAAACCGCTTCTGTGGCGTTAATCGAAAACTTGCAGCGGGAAGAACTGTCTTCTATTGAGGAAGCGCATGCTTATGCTAGGCTGCTTGAGCTGCATGATTTAACACAGGAGGCACTCGCACAGCGCTTAGGAAAAGGGCAGTCTACAATCGCGAATAAGCTTCGGTTATTAAAGCTGCCTCAGCCGGTCCAAGAGGCGATTATGGAGAAGAAAATCACCGAGCGCCATGCCAGAGCGCTGATTCCGCTGAAACAGCCTGAGCTCCAAGTCACACTGCTCACAGAGATTATTGAGAAAAGTTTAAATGTAAAGCAGACGGAAGACCGCGTGGTGAAAATGCTGGAGCAAGGCAAGAGAAAGCCAAAGCCGAGACGCAAAGCATTCAGCAGAGATACAAGAATTGCGATGAACACGATTCGCCAGTCACTATCAATGGTGGAAGACAGCGGTGTAAAATTGAATACGGAAGAAGAAGAATTTGAAGAATATATTCAATTAACGATTCGCATACCAAAATAGAAGCTCTCCTGAAAAGCAGGAGAGCTTTTTATATTTTTAATAAAAGGTAATCACTTACTTTTAGTGAAAATTATTATATTAGAATTCTTTTCTTTGAGTTTGTGGATAAACTCTTCAGATTTTTGCGGTGAAATCACTGCATGTCCCCATCCCCCCTGATAATATATTGTGATGGCATGGCGAGAGCCGATCAGACGAAAACCGGACCATAGTTTCTTTTTTTGAACGACTTTATCGATTTTTTCATAAGGAATTTGATGTTTGATCAATCCGGCTTTAATGATCAGATGTTGTTCCTTCAATACATATTTTAGGTCAATAAAGCTCCAAATGATGAGTCCATTTAAAAGAGTCAACAGAATAAAAATGATCCAGCCGGAAACTCTCATATTTCCCAGCACAAAAGGAACAATGGCATCTGCTTGTATCAGTAATATGAGAAACACAATCATCAGCGTAACGGGTACATCCCTCTTCGTTTGATAAACCATTTTCTCACCATCCTGTTTCCACGTTCTGTACTGTGACTTCTTCTTTTTTTCTTTAAGAAATTCCTTTTTTAAGTCAAAAAAACATAGAAATTGCAGAATTTATAAGAGAAAGCATAAAGCGTGCTTGAATTTTCAATTATTTCCCTTCTGATTCGGAACAAAATGATGAAAAAAATGAAACGCTTTAATCTTTTTTTGATAGAATAGAAGCAAGATAGTACATGTTCATGTGAAAGTAGGTGACATCGTGGGAAAAATCATAGCAATTACGAACCAAAAAGGCGGGGTCGGCAAAACAACGACGTCTGTCAACCTTGGGGCATGTTTGGCTTACATAGGGAAAAGGGTTCTGCTGGTAGATATTGATCCGCAGGGAAATGCGACAAGCGGATTAGGGATTGAAAAAGCCGATGTAGAGCAGTGTGTGTACGATATTTTAGTAGATGATGCAGATGTAATAGATATTATTAAAGCAACGACAGTAGAGAACTTGGATGTGATTCCTGCGACGATTCAGCTTGCAGGGGCTGAGATCGAGCTGGTTCCTACAATATCAAGAGAAGTGAGATTGAAGAGAGCGCTTGAAGCAGTAAAGCAAAATTATGATTATATTATCATTGATTGTCCGCCGTCATTGGGCTTGCTGACGGTTAATGCCCTTACTGCCTCGGATTCCGTTGTGATTCCTGTACAGTGCGAATATTATGCCTTGGAGGGTCTCAGCCAGTTATTAAATACAGTACGTCTTGTGCAAAAGCATTTGAATACTGATTTAATGATTGAAGGTGTATTGCTGACAATGCTTGATGCCCGGACAAACCTTGGTATTCAAGTGATTGAAGAGGTTAAAAAGTATTTTAGGGATAAAGTATATAAGACAGTTATTCCGCGTAATGTCCGTCTGAGTGAGGCACCGAGTCACGGAAAACCCATCATTTTATACGATCCGCGGTCAAGAGGTGCGGAAGTATATTTAGATTTAGCAAAGGAAGTGGCTGCGAATGGCTAAAGGCCTTGGAAAAGGGATTAATGCGTTATTTAATCAGGTAGATTTGTCTGAAGAGACAGTTGAAGAAATTAAAATTGCCGATTTACGCCCTAATCCTTATCAGCCAAGAAAACACTTTGATGACGAGGCATTAGCTGAACTAAAAGAATCTGTGTTGCAGCATGGCATTCTTCAGCCGCTTATCGTCAGAAAATCTTTAAAAGGCTATGATATTGTTGCGGGTGAACGGCGTTTTCGAGCGGCAAAGCTGGCAGGTTTAGATACAGTTCCGGCCATTGTCCGTGAATTATCAGAGGCGTTAATGAGGGAAATTGCTTTATTAGAAAACCTTCAGCGTGAAGATTTATCTCCGCTTGAAGAGGCTCAGGCATATGACTCCTTGTTGAAACACTTAGATCTCACACAAGAGCAGCTTGCCAAACGTCTTGGGAAAAGCAGGCCGCATATTGCGAATCATTTAAGACTGCTGACACTGCCAGAAAATATTCAACAGCTTATTGCCGAAGGCACGCTTTCTATGGGACATGGACGCACGCTTCTTGGCTTAAAAAACAAAAATAAGCTTGAACCGCTGGTACAAAAAGTGATTGCGGAGCAGCTCAATGTTCGCCAGCTTGAGCAGCTGATTCAGCAGTTGAATCAGAATGTTCCACGTGAAACAAAGAAAAAAGAACCTGTGAAAGATGCGGTTCTAAAAGAACGAGAATCCTATCTCCAAAATTATTTTGGAACAACAGTTAATATTAAAAGACAGAAGAAAAAAGGCAAAATCGAAATTGAATTTTTCTCTAATGAAGACCTTGACCGGATTTTAGAGCTTTTGTCTGAACGAGAATCATAAATGAAAAAACCATCTTTCAAACGAAGATGGTTTTTATTTTATATGCGCCCAGTGAGCCTTTGCAACGGGTTAAGGCGTTCTTGCCTCCACTCTGTCCGATCTGTTAAACTCAAACCTTCCGCTAAAACATTTGCCATATTCATGACCAAGTTGAGTCTAGTATTTTGCAATACAAAATATTCCATAAAACCGCTCACATTCACGATTCCGTTAATATGAAGATCTCCCACTTCAGGAAGGTCTTTTTGTACACCGGCGCCGGGCTTTAATGGCCCGTCCCCGATTTGAAATGAACCCACACTCTTAACGCGGCCTAAGCATGCATCGACTGCTATAACAAATGGGTTTTTATGTAATTTATGAATGTCATTGATTTTATCCTTCATGTTCACAGCATGGACGGGGTCAGATAAGGTTCCGTAGACATGGAATCTGGTGAGCTGCATCTGTTTGAGTTTCATTCCTACGAGCGGGCCTAATGAGTCACCGGTTGAACGGTCTGTTCCGATACAAACCACAACAATTGGTTTGCCGGCCGCTTTACGTAAGGATGAAGAAAGAATGGTTTGGATTTGTTTTGCTGCAGCTGCATCTGTATGTGAAACATATTGTTTTACTCGTTCCTGAGAGGAAAAAAGCCCGCCTTTTCGATTCATAGGTTTCACTTCCTTGTTATAGTAGGTAACAGAATTGCTATGGTGTGTGTTTCGTTATGTAAGGTTGTTTACAGTATATCCAGCAGTACGGTTTTTTATGCTTTGTGTATGACACCGGAGATTTTAAAAAAGTAGAGGTTATTATGAATGGTTAGTGGGTGAATTATAAATATTGTCCCCCATTGCCTCGATCATGATCAAGCTACGGTTTGCTTACAAAACACTTTATAGATAGGAATGGTTAATGAGGTTCATTCCTTCATTCCACTGCAAGATGATATATTTTTAGACTGCCTCCATTAGCAGTCTTTTTTTTATGTGTATTTCGTATGATAATTTCACCTTGTATTTAAATGTCTATGAAAATATGGCATGTTTGCTTTCTTTTATTTATATAGTAACAATAACGGAAACAAGCTGAACTTTGTCTATGAGGTGATAGTGTTGTGGAGAGCCGGAATGAAGTGGATGCTGCTCATATTAGGGAGCCTGATCGGGGCCGGTTATGCGAGCGGTCAGGAGATATGGCAGTTTTTTGGGGCGGAAAGCGGACTTGCTATTGTGCTGTTTACAATCATGTTCATTTTCTCGTCTTATATTGTGATGAAAATCAGTTTTAAAGTTCAATCCACTCATTTTCTGCCGGTTCTGGAGCATTTAATGGGGCCATGGCTGGCGAAAATTTATGATGTCCTCATCATTTTTTATTTGTTTTCGACGACTATGGTGATGATTGCGGGAGGCGGTGTGACCCTGCAAATGTACAAGCTTCCTTTCTGGTGGGGAATCACGCTGATTTGCATCGTGACAGTGTGTTTGTTTTTGTGGGATGTGAAAGGAATATTATCTATAAATAGTATTTTGATTCCTGTGTTAGTAGCGGGGCTTTTATATGCGCTGATCTCTTTTCAGAGCACACATCACCATACGTGGACGATTGATTTGTCCCAGCAGTATAACTGGCCTGCGAGCATTACGTTTACCTCTTTAAACATCCTTTCAGTTGTTGCGATTTTATCCTCTGTTGGGAAAGAGATGAAAGGGCTCGGAGAAGCAAAAATCGCAAGTGTGGCAAGCGGTCTTATTTTTGGCGTGATCTCATTTGTTTATAATGAAACGTTGGTGGAGCTGGCGGGCTCCCTTTCTCAGTTTGAAATACCGCTGTTTGCCGTTCTGGAGGGTGCGCCTTATTTCCTTTTTTTATGTATGACGGCGGTGCTGTGCCTGGCGATTTACACGACGACGGTAGCAGGTTTGCTGGGGCTGTCCAGCCGGCTGATGGCGTTTATTCATATGCCTAGATGGATGATTGTGTTGATTTTGTTAGTGTTAATGGTACCTTTTACTTCTTTCGGATTTTCTGATTTGATCGCGTTCTTGTATCCGATATATGGGATGCTCAATTTGTATTTGTTAGTTTGTCTGCTCTTATATCCTATTTTGAGTAAATGGAAATAAGAGGATGGATTTCTTTTCGGGTATCTTGATTGCTCTTATGATCAGTTTTTTTGTACAATAGATACAGCAGTTTAGGAAAAGAGGTGAAGGGTCTTGGCGGATAAAGACTTTGGCCTGAATGATATCGTAGAAATGAAAAAACCGCATCCATGCGGAGCGAACAGCTGGAAAATTATACGCATGGGAATGGATATTCGAATTAAGTGTGAGGGATGCTCTCACAGTGTTATGATTCCGAGAAGAGAATTTGAAAGAAAACTAAAAAAAGTACTAGTCAAGCATGAGGAGCCTACTTCATAAATAGGCCGACACTCATGCTTTTTCATATAGAAGGTAAGGAGAAGACGGCGATGAGCAAAGTGCATCAGTCGGCATGTCCGCTGAATTGTTGGGACAGCTGCGGCTTTTTGGTGACTGTTGATGATGGAAAGGTAACAAAAGTGGACGGAGATCCAAACCATCCGATTACGGAAGGTAAAATCTGCGGCCGCGGCAGAATGCTTGAGACAAAAACAAATTCTCCTGATCGGCTTCGCTATCCAATGAAAAAACAAAATGGCGAGTTTGTGCGGATTTCTTGGGAGCAGGCACTTGATGAAATTGCCGATAAACTTCGGGAAATCAAGGAAACGTCGGAGACGACTGCTGTTTTGCACAGCCATGATTATGCGAATAACGGTCTGTTAAAAGCGCTTGATCAGCGTTTTTTTAATGGATATGGAGGCGTGACTGAAATCGTCGGAAGCATATGCTGGGGCTCCGGCATCGAGGCGCAAAGCTGGGATTTTGGCCGTTCGTACGGTCACGGCCCGCTTGATATTTACAACAGCAAGCATGTTGTTGTGTGGGGAAGAAATGTATCCAGAACAAATATGCACTTATACCATCACTTGCAGCAGGTGAAAAAGAAGGGCGCCACGATTACGGTGATTGATCCGATCTTCAACCCGACTGCAAAGCTTGCTGACCGCTATATCTCTGTAAAGCCTGGAATGGACGGCTGGCTTGCGGCAGCCGTTTTGAAGGTTCTGATTGAGACGGGAAGAACGGATGAAACGTTTATTTCTGAGCATTCTGTCGGTTTTGATGATGTGAAAGAGCTTTTGAAAACTGTTTCTCTGGAAGAGTTTATTGTGAAAACAGAAACTTCTATGGAGGAGCTGGAGTATCTGGCCGGTTTGTATGCTGATGGTCCGGTGTCTACTTTTATGGGGCTTGGCATGCAGCGATATAAAAACGGCGGCGGAACGATTCGTTGGATTGATGCACTCGTTGCGGCAAGCGGAAATGTCGGAATTAAGGGCGGCGGCGCGAATTTCGGAAATGTCCAGATTGGCGAGAGCTTTGCAAAAACAAAGCTGACGTTGCCGGAATTAAAAACAACATCACGTTCTTTTTCAATGATGACGCAGGCTGAAGAAGTGTTGACCGCTGCTGATCCTGCGATTGAGATGATTATTGTGACGTGCGGAAATCCGCTGACTCAGGTGCCGAATACAAATAAGGTGAGACAAGCTTTTGAAAAGGTTCCAATGACGGTCGCGATTGATTCCATTATGACGGATACCGCAAAGCTATGTGATTATGTTTTGCCGACTGCCACTGTTTTTGAAGAAGAAGATATCTACTATTCCAGTATGTATCATCATTATGTTCAGTACGGGAAGAAGCTTGTGGAGCCGCAGGGTGAAGCGAAGTCGGACAGCTGGATCTGGTCAGAGCTTGCAAAACGTCTTGGGTTTGGCGAGCTGTTTGAATACAGCACTCAAGAATTTTTAGAGATGGGGCTTTCTTCATTGGAAGCAGAGGATGTGACACTTGAGCGTTTAAAAGAAAAAGGCCACCTCCCTCTTCCAGTAAAACAGGTGCCGTGGGATGATTATCAGTTTTTGACGCCGAGTGGAAAATTTGAATTTACTTCGTCGCTAGCTGAGCAAAAGGGATTTAGCGGCTCGCTTCAATTAAATGTGCCCGAAGAATCTGTTTTCCATAATGAGGAGTTAGCTGAAAAGTACCCTTATACGCTGTTATCCATTCATCCGCAGCGTTCCAACCATTCACAGCATGTGCCGTTTATTGAAAAGCTTCAGCACGTTCAGGTCGATATTTCTCCAGATATAGCGGCTGAGCAGGATCTTCAGGATGGAGACGAAGTTGTTATCTTTAATGACCGCGGACGCTTGAAGGGCAAGGTGAAAGTGATGAAGCAGGCTCATGCGAAGACGATTAATATAGATGAAGGCATGTGGGCGGCTTTTGGAGGGTCAGTCAATGCACTGACAAATGATACAAATTCTGATAATGGAATGGGAAGTACGCTTTTTGACTGTTTAGTAGGCTTGAAAAAAGCATAATCAAAGGGATTGGCAGGCTGAAAATGCTTTTTTGTCAGCTTGTCTTTTCCAGTGAACCTCCTTATAATTGCTCTAGGTTCAAAATACGTTCATACAATGACGGTTTTATATAGAGGAGATGAAAGAATGGCTTTAACAGCTGGAATTGTTGGTTTGCCGAACGTCGGAAAATCAACACTATTTAACGCAATTACACAGGCCGGTGCCGAATCAGCCAACTACCCGTTCTGTACAATTGATCCGAACGTGGGAATTGTAGAGGTGCCGGATGATCGTCTGCAAAAGCTGACTGAGCTGGTCAACCCGAAGAAGACTGTGCCGACTGCTTTTGAATTCACTGATATTGCAGGGATTGTAAAGGGCGCATCTAAAGGAGAAGGACTCGGCAACAAGTTCCTATCTCATATTCGCCAAGTTGACGCGATTTGCCACGTTGTCCGTGCTTTTTCCGATGACAACATTACACACGTTTCCGGAAAGGTTGATCCGATTGATGACATTGAAACGATCAACCTTGAGCTGATCCTCGCTGATATGGAAACGGTTGAAAAGCGGATTACACGCGTCAGCAAGCTTGCGAAGCAAAAAGATAAAGACGCTGTATTTGAGTTTGAGATTTTATCTAAACTGAAAGAAGCGTTTGAGAGTGAAAAGCCTGCTCGATCTGTAGAATTCACTGAGGAGCAGCAAAAGCTTGTGAAGCAGCTCCATTTACTGACTTCGAAGCCTATTTTGTACGTGGCCAACGTAAGTGAAGATGAAGTTGCTGATCCATCTGGCAATGAAAATGTAGCGAAGATTCGCGAGTACGCTGCCGGCGAAAACGCAGAAGTTATCGTTGTGTGTGCAAAAATCGAATCTGAAATCGCTGAGCTTGAAGGCGAAGAAAAGCAAATGTTCTTGGAAGAGCTGGGCATTCAAGAATCAGGTCTTGATCAGCTGATCAAAGCGTCTTACTCTCTTCTCGGCCTCGCAACATATTTCACAGCCGGAGAACAGGAAGTCAGAGCTTGGACATTCAAAAAAGGCATGAAAGCCCCTGAGTGTGCAGGAATTATTCATAGTGACTTTGAGCGGGGCTTCATTCGTGCTGAGACAGTTGCTTATGAGGATCTTCTTGCGGGCGGCGGTATGGCAGGAGCTAAAGAGGCAGGAAAAGTCCGCCTTGAAGGGAAAGAATATGTGGTTCAAGACGGAGATGTTATTCATTTCCGATTTAATGTATAGGATGCAGTTGTAAAGGGACAAGAGCTTTGGTATAATATAAAATTGTGAGTAATAGAATTATTGCTCCTTGCCCATTATGGGCCGCTTAGTCCAAAAGGAGGTGCAAACAGATGAGAAAGTACGAAGTTATGTACATTATCCGCCCAAACATTGACGAAGAGTCTAAAAAAGCAGTTATCGAGCGTTTCAACAACGTTCTGACTTCTAACGGTGCGGAGATCACTGGAACAAAGGATTGGGGTAAACGTCGTCTTGCTTACGAAATCAACGATTTCCGCGACGGTTTCTACCAAATCGTAAACGTTCAATCTGACGCTGCGGCAGTTCAAGAATTTGACCGTCTAGCTAAGATCAGTGACGATATCATTCGCCACATTGTTGTTAAAGAAGAAGAATAAGCAATTTTGAAATATATAATGGTAAAAGGTGGTCTTTCTTATGCTTAACCGAGTTGTATTAGTCGGAAGACTGACAAAAGACCCAGAGCTTCGTTATACGCCAAACGGTGCGGCTGTTGCTACGTTTACTCTTGCTGTGAATCGTACATTTACGAACCAGTCCGGAGAACGTGAGGCCGATTTCATTAATTGTGTCACTTGGAGAAGACAAGCCGAAAACGTTGCAAACTTCTTGAAAAAAGGAAGCCTTGCAGGCGTAGATGGCCGTTTACAAACAAGAAACTATGAAAACCAGCAAGGACAGCGTGTCTTCGTGACAGAGGTCCAAGCTGAAAGTGTTCAATTTCTTGAGCCGAAAAACGGCGGCGGTTCTGGTTCAGGTGGATACAACGAAGGAAACAGCGGCGGAGGCCAGTACTTTGGCGGAGGCCAAAATGATAATCCATTTGGGGGAAACCAAAACAACCAGAGACGCAATCAGGGGAACAGCTTTAATGATGACCCATTTGCCAACGACGGCAAACCGATTGACATCTCGGATGATGATCTTCCATTCTAATGTGATTATCGCCTAAAATGAAAAAGAAAGGAGGGAAATGACAATGGCAGGAGGACGCAGAGGCGGTCGTGCGAAACGCCGTAAAGTGTGTTATTTCACTTCTAACGGTATCACGCACATCGACTACAAAGATGTAGATCTTCTTAAAAAGTTTGTTTCTGAGCGCGGTAAAATTTTACCACGTCGTGTAACTGGAACAAACGCTAAATACCAACGTAAATTGACTGCAGCGATCAAACGCGCACGTCAAATGGCTTTACTTCCATACGTAAGTGGTGAGTAAGCTGATGCGTAAAGAGCAAGAACCTTCGGGTTCTTGCTCTTTTTTATAGGGGGGAGGATGAAACATGAAGTTGATTTCATGGAATGTAAACGGCCTGCGGGCTGTGATGAGAAAAATGGATTTCCTCTCTTATTTGAAAGAAGAGGATGCAGATATTATATGTCTTCAGGAAACGAAGATACAGGACGGCCAGGTTGATCTCCAGCCTGAAGGCTATCATGTGTACTGGAATTATGCAGTGAAAAAAGGATATTCCGGCACAGCTGTTTTTTCTAAGCAAGAACCGCTGCAGGTCATCTACGGTATCGGAGTAGAAGAGCATGACCAAGAAGGCAGAGTGATTACGCTGGAATTTGAAAACGTGTATGTGATGACTGTTTACACGCCCAATTCCAGAAGGGGATTAGAGCGGATTGATTACCGCATGCAATGGGAAGAGGCTTTATTGTCTTATATTCTTGAATTGGATCAGAAAAAACCAGTGATTTTATGCGGTGATTTGAATGTAGCCCATCAGGAGATTGATTTGAAAAATCCAAAGGTGAACCGGAATAACGCTGGATTTTCAGATCAAGAAAGAGGGGCATTCACTCGTTTCTTAGAAGCTGGCTTTGTTGATTCTTTCCGTCATGTTTATCCTGATCTTGAAGGCGCTTATTCCTGGTGGTCGTATCGTGCCGGCGCCCGGGACAGAAATATCGGATGGCGGATTGATTATTTTGTTGTTTCTGAAAGACTTAAGGAACAGATTGAAGATGCCAGCATATCAGCGGACGTCATGGGTTCCGACCATTGTCCTGTTGAACTTATCATCAATATATGATGAGATAGCAGTAAGGATTTTACACTTACTGCTTTTTTTATATGAAAAGGAGAAAGAGATGGCAAATATAAAAGAGATCGCAAGACTGGCAAATGTATCTGTTTCGACTGTCTCGCGTGTATTGAATCATCATCCTTATGTGTCTGAAGAAAAGAGAAAGCTTGTTCATCAAGTCATGAAGGAATTGGATTATACGCCAAATCGAACCGCAATCGATCTCATTCGCGGGAAAACCCATACGGTCGGTGTGATTCTGCCTTATAGCGATCATCCCTGCTTTGATAAAATCGTTAACGGAATCACCAAGGCGGCTTTTCAGCATGAGTATGCAACGACCCTCCTCCCCACCAATTATAACCCCGCTATTGAAATCAAATATTTAGAGCTGTTAAGAACGAAGAAAATAGACGGTCTCATCATTACTTCCCGCGCCAATCATTGGGACAGCATTTTAGCTTATCAGGAATATGGGCCGATCATCGCTTGTGAGGATACCGGAGACATTGATGTTCCTTGTGCTTTTAATGACAGAAAAACTGCTTATGCAGAGAGCTTTCGCTATTTAAAGAGCCGCGGGCATGAGAATATTGCTTTTACGTGTGTCAGAGAAGCTGATAGGAGCCCGAGCACGGCTGATAAAGCTGCGGCCTATAAAGCTGTCTGCGGAAGGTTGGAAGACCGCCATATGCTGTCCGGATGTAACAATATGAATGATGGTGAGCTGGCAGCTGAACATTTTTATATGAGCGGGCGGGTTCCGACTGCTATTTATGCAAATAGTGATGAAGTGGCAGCTGGAATTCATCTATTTGCCAAAAAGAGTAATTGGGATGTTGAAATCATAGGCGAGGGGAATACTTCTATCAGCCGTGTTCTTGGTTTTCCGTCGCTTGATTTGAATCTTGAGCAGCTCGGCATCGCAGCATTTTCTCTATTTTTGCAGGATGAACCCGCTGATATCAAAATTCAGCATAAATTTAAGAAAAAAGCTTGAACTGAAATGCATTTCATACCTTATAACTTCATTGAAGGCGAAGGAGGAGGAAGAAATGCATATTGAACATACAGCGGTCTGGGTCAATGATTTAGAGCGAATGAAATCTTTTTATGAAACGTATTTTAATGGCGAAGCGAATGATTTGTATCATAATGAGAAAAAAGATTTTAAGTCTTATTTTATTACGTTTGATTCCGGAGCAAGGCTGGAGATTATGAAAAAAGGGAATGTGACCGATCCGTCCTCACAAACAATGACAGGCTGGGCACATATTGCCTTTTCCGTTGGGAGCCGGGAGAAAGTTGACGAACTGACTAATCGATTGAAGGCGGATGGTTTCGCAGTAGTTAACGGCCCGAGGACAACAGGAGACGGCTACTATGAAAGTGTGATTGAGGATGATGAAGGAAATTTGATCGAGATTACAATCTGACATCTGGAGTGACTTACATGCTGAGGACAGAAAAAGAAAAAATGGCAGCCGGAGAATTATACAATTCGGAAGATCAACAACTATTACTAGAACGCAAACATGCGAGACAGCTGATTAGACAATATAACGAAACACCGGAAGATGATGCAGTGCGGACGGAGCTTTTGAAGGAGCTGCTCGGTTCGGTTGGGGATCAAGTCACGATTTTGCCGACATTCCGCTGTGATTATGGCTATCACATTCATATCGGAGATCATACATTTGTTAATTTTGACTGTGTCATTTTAGATGTGTGTGAGGTGCGTATCGGCCGTCATTGTTTGATTGCGCCAGGTGTACATATCTACACGGCCGGTCACCCTCTTGATCCGATCGAAAGGAAATCCGGGAAGGAGTTCGGTAAGCCTGTGACAATTGGAGATCAAGTTTGGATTGGAGGCCGGGCGGTGATTAACCCGGGAGTGACAATCGGTGATAACGCAGTGATTGCTTCTGGATCTGTTGTCACTAAGGATGTACCCGCTAATACTGTTGTAGGCGGAAACCCCGCGAGGATTTTGAAGCAATTGTAATGAGATCAGTGCGGCAGATCCGCACTGACTTTTTTAAATCTGTTTCGCATTCGTATTAGGACCGAAGAAGATTAACAGCAAGGAGCATGCGAGCCAGCAGCCCCCAATAAATAAGAAGACGCTGATATAGCCGAGCTGAACGGCAATAAATCCGACAAGCAATGAGCCAAAAATGTTTGAAAAACGGCCAAGACCATAGGCTAAACCGCTGCCAGACGAGCGGTATTCAGTCGGATAAGGTTCAGATGTATAGGCGTATAAGTTCGAGGTAAAGACCCGTTCTGTGATATTCACGATAAAACCAAATACAATGATCATGATGGGAATAAAAGTCATACCATATAAGAGCCCGGCGATGGCCGTCAGAAACGCACTCGCAGCTAAAATCCATTTTCTTTGAAATCTTTCGGAAATCATGGAGCCGAGCAGTGCACCAAGCGGAGCGCCGATGGAATGCAATACGTTATACCACAATGTATTTTCCATGGTGACGCCATTGCTTTTTAGCAGGCTTGGAACCCATGAGGCAAATCCGTAAAACCCAAACGTTTCAAAAATCCATACAGCAGATAATACGATGGTGATTTTGAGGTTTCTGCCTTTCAATAAGCCGGCATAACCTGCATTCTGCTTAACAGTTTCGCTTACTTTAGGCTGGGATGCTGCCGGAAGCGGGCCTTTCTCCTTTTCAACCTGTGCCTCAATTCGGTTGAGGATCGCATCGGCTTTCGCATATTCCCCGCGATTTTCGTGCCAGCGAGGCGACTCTTCCAGCCGTCGAATAAAGAAAAAATAAATAAGGCCGACGGCACCCCATACAAATACTAGCCTCCATCCCCATGAACCAAGAGGAATGACAAAGGCAGACACAATGTTGGTGATCGGAACCCCGATCAATCCAATCATGGCACAAAAAGAAATATATTTTCCACGTACACTTGAAGGGAAAAATTCCGCCAAATAGCTATTCGTAATGACCATGGCGGCTGCAACGCCAAATCCGGTGAGAAAACGGAATGTCATTAAAGATGGAATGTCCCATGCCGCAGCATTGCATAGCGATGCGATTGAGAAAACAAAGACAAATAGATTTAAGGCTTTTTTGCGGCCGATTCGATCGGACAGCCGTCCGCCCAGTGAAGCGCCTAAAAACATGCCTAAAAACGAAGCAGCCGTTACGTTAGCAATAGTTGAAAGCGGGATGCCCCAATGCTCGATCAGTGCCGGCGCTACATTGCTGAGGGTAAATAAATCTGCGAGATCAAAGAAATAAACAATGCCGAGAGCGGTTAACACTTGGAAATGAACGCGTGAAATCGGAAGGCGGTCTAAACGATTCGCTGCGTTTGAGAAAGGATGTGTATTCTTTTGTTTGAAGATCGTATTCATAAAAAACCCCCTTTTAGTAGTAAGAAAAGACTGAAAATTCCCCTCTTGGGACTATTATAAGTATCTTGGTTCATTGGCAACAGAGTTCAAATCACTAGATGGAAGAACTAAATTCACACTTTATATTTTAATTTTGCTTGAAAGATTTCCAAAACAGTAGATTCATAGACCAATTTATGCAAATATATAGTAATATTCTCATTGAAAGGAAGAGACATAGAAGGAATGAATTCATTTATCCGTCCTATAGAAGGAAACAATACGTTGTGGAGATATTTTTTCGCTTTTTTGGTGATGGTAGGGTTATATGTATTCGGGAATATAGCTTACCTTTTCGCTATACTGTTCACGGTTATTGTGAATCCCAATATCACGTTTGATTTGGATGAAGCTGTGCTGAGTGATCCCCTCGTAGATCTTTATTTGTCCCATGTGATTTATTTATTCGCCATTCCGGGAGTTTGGCTGGCTGTGCGCTTTATTTTGAAGCGGCCTTTCCGAACTGTGATTACACCAAATTCAAAGATGAATTGGCGGAGAATTTCCTTTGGTTTTATTGCTTATTTCTTGCTGATGATCGCCGTACAATTGATTGATTTTGCGATTCATCCTGATAGCTATTCAATGCAAGAGTTTAATGCCTCACGCTTTATCTGGCTGCTAGCGGCTGCCCTCATTTTGGTTCCGATTCAGACATCAGCTGAGGAACTGTTTTTCAGGGGATTTTTGCTTCAAGCTTTCGGGAGATTGACGAAAAATCCTCTATTTTTGACACTGATTGTCGGAGGATTGTTTGGCGTATTGCATTTTGCGAATCCAGAAATGAACAATGGCGCTGTCTGGGCAGGAATTGAGTATTTAACATTTGGTTTTGTGTGGACCTATTACACGATTAAAACTGGAAGCATCGAAATATCACTTGGCGCCCATGCCGCGAATAATATGTTTTTGTGTATGTTTATTACAGAAAAAAACAGTGTGTATGGAGGAATTCCTTCTCTGTTTACGGTTACGCGGGGGAACCCGATGTGGGAGGCTTTCTTTACGATAGCGGTCAACCTTGTGTTTGCGGGGATCGCTTTATGGTACCATAAGAAATCAAAAAGTAAGCAGCAAGGGTCTTAATCCCTGCTGCTTATTAATGTGTGGATCGCTTCTTCAATATTTGTTGTCGGCTGCTGGCAGGCGAAGTTTTCACAAATATAAACGGTTGTTTTGCCGTCTATGATGCGGTAGTCTGCAGCGAATGGCGCAATGTCTTTGCATTGATCAGGATGCTCTGCTACCAGAATGGAGTCGTTAGGCTTAAAGGCTTTTTGGAGCTCTGTTATGATTTGTTTTCTGGCTGGATCGTCTGCGCTTCCAAAAATCACGATTTCTTTTTTAGGCATTAGATGCCTTAACACACTTTGCATAAAGAAAGCATGGCCGCTCGGATACGCGTCGATGTCTGGCTTGAACACGGAAAACATCGTTTCCGCTTTTTCGATCAGTGATAAGTCGCCGGTGACTTGGCCGAGACGCAGCAGCTGAACAGCTGCCACACTGTTTCCGGAAGGCACGGCGCCGTCGTACACTTCTTTTTCCCGTACGATTAAGGCTTCTGCATCGTGTCCGGTGAAGTAGAATCCGCCATGCTCCTCATCCCAAAATAAGCTGATCATATCGTCTGTCAGTTTCTTCGCTTTTTGTAAATAAGAAAGATCAAACGAAGCTTCATAGAGATCCAGATAAGCCCATAGGAGAAAAGCGTAATCGTCGATAAAGCCTTTGGTTTTCACTTCGCCATCACGATATCGGACCATCACACGGCCGTCGATGATTAATTTGTTTTCAATAAATGTGATGGCGTCTTTCGCTAGGCTGAGATATTTCGGCTCCTGGTATACCTTTGCCGCTTTCGCAAGACCCGCGATCATCAGCGCGTTCCATGAGGTAAGCACTTTATCATCGACATGGGGATAGGTTCTTTCCTCGCGTGTCTTCAAGAGCTGCTGTCTTGCGTCTTCGAGTTTGAGGCTGAGCTCTTTTTCGGTTAACCCGGCATCCTCTTTGATTTGTTCTCGCTTTGTGTGAATGAGGTTAGGAATATTTTTGCCTTCAAAGTTTCCTTCTTCAGTGATGTCATACACTTGGCAATACAGCGTTCCGAGATCGTCTCCGAGCGTTTTTAGAATCTCTTCCTTTGACCACACGTAGTACTTTCCTTCTTCTCCTTCTGTATCCGCGTCTAAAGCAGAGAAAAAGCTTCCGTCTTCATGAGTCATTTCCCTCTGAATGAACGTAATGATCTGCTCACAAATCTCTTTATAGCGGCTGTTTTGCGTGACCTGATAGGCTTCTGTATAAGCGGTCAGCAGCAGCGCATTGTCGTACAGCATTTTTTCAAAGTGGGGAACGAGCCACTCGTCATCGGTCGAATAGCGGGCGAACCCATAGCCGATATGATCGTAAATGCCGCCATTCGCCATGCTGTCCAGCGTTTTCGTCACGTTGTATAAAGCGTTCTCCTGCCCCGTATTGTGATGATAACGAAGCAAATACATCAGCATATGGGGCATCGGAAATTTCGGTGCCTGCCCGAAACCGCCGTAGATCGTATCAAACCCGCTGGCAAGCTGCTGGAATGTCCGGTGAATCGCTGACTCGCTAAGGCCTTCACCTGATTTGGCGGCTGTTTTGGTCTGCAAATGTTTAGCGGCGTTCTCCGCAATATCCTCGACATGCTCGCGGTCGTTCGCAAACGTCTCAGACAGATGCTCAAGCACATCAACAAAACCAGGACGATTGAATTTGCTCGTCTTTGGAAAATATGTACCCGCGTAAAACGGCTTCTGATCAGGCGTGATAAACACATTCAGCGGCCAGCCGCCCTGCCCGGTCATCAGCTGGCAGATTCTCATATAAACAGAATCCACATCCGGCCGCTCTTCCCGGTCGACTTTAATCGCCACAAACCGTTCATTGAGAAGACGCGCGATTTCTTCGTCTTCAAAGCTTTCGTGAGCCATAACGTGGCACCAATGACAAGTCGAATAACCGATGCTGACCAGAACCGGCTTGTTTTCGCGTTTTGCTTTTTCAAAAGCTTCTTCTCCCCACGGGAACCAGTCCACAGGGTTGTGGGCGTGTTGGAGTAAATATGGTGATTTCTCATTGATTAATCTATTGGGTTTACTTTTGTTTGGCATGGGATCACCTTCTTCCTATAATTAGTGTATATTTAACTTAACACATTTTCTCAAAAATACTCCCTATTTCTTTATATAGCTGACTGTTCTTTAGTATTGTACTTAGGAATACGTATTACCCCCGAAGCGGTTAAAACGCCTAATATAACTAGCACAGCCCCAATAACTTGAAATACCTTTATTGGTGTTCCAACGGCAAATGAAATAATCATCGTTACAACGGGAACAAGGTTGAAAAATAAAGATGTTTTACTAGCCCCAATCTCTTTAATCCCCTGATTCCACCATAGGTAACCCAAAACACTTGTAAAGAAAGCCATAAAAGCAATTGCCCCCCAAACTCCAATCGGGATGTTCGATAAAGAAACAGGTTTGGATGTAAATAAGGAAACTACTATTAAACTAACAGCACCGATAACCATCGTATAAGTGGTTGTAGATACCGGTGTACCATCCTTTACAAACCGACGTCCAAGTACGCCATAAAGTGCCCAACAAACGTTACCTGTAAAGATTATTAAGTCTCCTCCTGAAATTGATAAGGTTTTAATGGTTTCGATAGAACCTTGTGTAATGACTAACAATACACCGATGAATGCAAAGAATATGCCGAGTACTTGTTTTTTTGTCATGTTGTCCTTTAAGATAATTCGAGCGAGAATTGCTGTTAATAAAGGATTCAGCCCCATTATTAATGCTCCGTTAACGGAAGATGTATATTTTAAACCAACAAAAAACAAGGCATTAAATCCAAAGATTCCTATAATTCCAAGAACAATGTATGAAACGGCGTTTTTCCGTAATTGACTCTTCTTTATACCTTCAGTAAAAATCAAAATGATGAGCATCACTGCAGCCGCTAAACCGAAACGCCATGCCGCAGAAGACGATGGAGAAAAATATCCAACTGTATATTTTGCAAGATTAAAAGTAGCTCCCGTGAAAATAGAGAAGCCAAGTAACATTATGTATATATTTAAATGTTTCATTTGTTTTCCACTTCCTCTTTCAAAATTGAATAATATGTATCCAGTTTTCCTTTTGTAGTAGAAATCACTTCTTCCAGCTCCCTTTTTTTAATTTCCATTTTCTCTAAGTGCTTGGTTAAAATCTCAATACGTTTATTTATAGATGGGGAGAGTTGTGCCGATTTAGCATCCGAATTGATTTTTTCCAAAATGCATCCGTCTTTGACAAACTCATTAATATCCTCTAAAGACATACCTGTTTCCTTTAAACTTTTCAGGAATAACATGAACTGAATATCAGTCTCCGTATAAAAACGCCTTCCACTGTTTTTTCGTTTTGGTGGTGGAAGTAACCCAATCTTTTCGTAATATCTTAATGTATACGAACTAATACTAGTCTTCTCAGCAGCTTTACTAATGGAATACAACAACATCATCCCTCTCATTTAATTAAAGTTAGTTTACAATTTAGAGTTAACTCTAAGTCAAGCAAATAAAAAAACCTGCTACCGCGTGGTTACGGATTACAGGTTTTAGAAAATGAATGACATAAAAGGTAGACTGTATTGTTTGAACAAATAGTATTATCGTTTAAAATGGCTTCTGTTATCTTTTAATGGAGTTCCACACGATTTGATTATCCCAGGCCACCAATGACAAGTCGTCGAATAACCGATGCTGACCAGAACCGGTTTGTTTTCGCGTTTTGCTTTTGCAAATGCTTCTTCTCCCCACGGGAACCAGTCCACAGGGTTGTGGGCGTGTTGGAGTAAATAAGGAGACTTTTCAGCGATTAATCTATTGGGTTTACTTTTATTTGGCATGGGATCACCTTCTTCCTAAGTTGGTTATATTCAGGTTACCACAGTTATCCTAAACAAATACAATAACTGACTGCTTATCGATAATTGTGATGTGAAAATATAAACTAATGTTTCATTTTGCCACTTGAGATAAATGCGAATAACGTTTTTCCTTGTTTCGCAATCTGGTCAAATTTTTATAAAAAAAGTAAAAGTTTAATCCTTAGTCTATATATAATAAGATCATATCAATCAAATGTAGGGGGAGTTATTATGAAGTGCAATAAAATGAACAGGGTACAATTAAAAGAGGGAAGCGTATCAATGACCCTATAAACTGCGTCTGCCCTCATTAATGGAGGGGAAATTGTGAATACGTCTTATTCACAGTCAACTTTACGGCACAATCAAGTTTTGATTTGGCTTTGTGTTCTATCATTTTTCAGCGTATTAAATGAAATGGTTCTGAACGTCTCATTACCTGATATTGCCAACGAGTTTAATAAACTGCCAGCAAGTGCAAACTGGGTGAATACAGCCTTTATGTTAACCTTCTCCATTGGAACAGCTCTATATGGAAAGCTATCAGACCAGCTGGGCATCAAAAATCTGCTTCTATTTGGGATTATGGTAAATGGATTAGGGTCGATCATTGGATTTGTTGGACACTCTTTCTTTCCTATTCTCATTCTAGCCCGATTTATTCAAGGAATTGGTGCAGCCGCATTCCCAGCTCTTGTGATGGTTGTCGTTGCGCGCTATATTCCAAAAGAGAACAGGGGGAAAGCATTTGGCCTGATCGGGTCCCTGGTAGCAATGGGAGAAGGTGTTGGGCCAGCTATTGGCGGAATGGTTGCTCATTATATCCATTGGTCGTATTTGCTGCTTATTCCAACTGCAACAATTATCACCGTTCCATTCCTTATAAAATTGTTGAAAAAGGAAGAGAGAATAAGAGGACACATTGATATGGCAGGGATTATATTGATGTCTGCAGGTATCGTATTTTTTATGCTGTTTACAACATCTTATAGATTTTCTTTTCTGATCATCAGTATCCTTGCTTTCTTCATATTTGTGCAACACATTAGGAAAGCTCAGGACCCTTTTGTTGACCCTGAATTAGGGAAAAACGTCTTTTTTGTGATTGGAACCCTTTGCGGAGGACTAATATTTGGTACAGTAGCAGGATTTGTCTCTATGGTTCCTTACATGATGAAAGATGTTCACCATTTAAGTACTGCAGCAATTGGAAGCGGCATTATTTTCCCCGGAACAATGAGTGTCATCATCTTTGGTTACATTGGGGGATTGCTTGTTGATCGGAAAGGTTCCTTGTATGTACTAACTATTGGAAGTGCATTGCTTTCTTCCGGCTTTTTAATCGCTGCCTTTTTTATAGATGCAGCACCATGGATCATGACAATTATAGTAATTTTTGTTTTTGGGGGGCTATCTTTCACAAAAACAGTTATATCTACAGTTGTGTCTAGCAGTTTGAAAGAAAAGGAAGCGGGCGCTGGAATGAGTTTGCTTAATTTCACGAGCTTTTTATCAGAGGGAACGGGTATTGCGATTGTAGGCGGTTTATTATCTATCGGCTTCCTAGATCATAGGCTGCTGCCTATTGACGTTGATCACTCTACCTATTTGTATAGCAATATGCTCATACTTTTTGCAGGAATCATTGTTATTTGTTGGCTAGTAATCTTGAATGTATATAAACGTTCGCGGAGACATGGCTAAATGAGTGAAAGGATCAATCTTGTGAAAGTAATTCAAGGTTGATCCTTTTTTGTAAAATGAATAAACATGGCATCAATAGCATGTTCTTTAGATTAGCCATCGTTAGCTATACCCAATAGATACGAGAACAGGCTTGTTTTCGCGTTTCGCTTTTTCATATGCTTCTTCTCCCCAAGGGAACCAGTCCACAGGGTTATGAGCATGTTGAAGTAAAATAAGTAGACTTCTCAGCGATTAATCTATTGGATTTATTGTTATTGGGCATAGGATCACCTCTTAGCCGATTTACTTAAAAGAGGGAGAATGAAATATACTATAATGTTTAATTATGTTAATGCGTCCTTTCCAGTCTTCTTTTCTTTTAATACAAGAGAATGGATATTTTTAGCTCTGTTAAAATTTGATGTTGATAATTCAATAGTATTAAGGAGAACCCATTGGATTCCCCCTTTAGTTCAATAAGAAAAATAACTGTCGAGTGTTACCTTACAATGTATATTTTGGAGGAGTAAGATTTTTTTAGCCATTCCAATGATAAACGATTTGCACAACGCCAGAGGAAAATGTTCTTGTATTCACCATTTTTAAATTTATCCTCTGTTTTACATCAATAAACAACGGTTTTCCTTCTCCCAAAACAACAGGGTGAATAGATAATCTAAATTCATCAACAAGCCCCAAATTTATAAAAGTTGTAATGAGACTCGCTCCACCATATAGCCAGATGTCTTTGCCAGACTTTTTCTTCAATTTATTTACTTCTTCAAGAATATTATCATTTATAAATATGGCTTGATTATCAATCTCATTTTGTGTTCTGGAAAAAACATATTTCTTTTTACTATGAACCAATTTCCAAAGTTCCTTTTCTGTATCAGGGTCTTCATCTTTTGGAATATATTGTCCCCATAAATCGTAGCTTTTTCTGCCATATAAAATAGTATCAATTTGATTTAAGAAATCAGTAAACCCCATATCAGGGTCCATAATGCACCAATCAACTTCTCCATTTTTCCCTTCAATAAAACCATCTAAAGTAACTGCTAAATCTAAAATGATTCTTCTCTGTTTTAAGTTATTTGTCATAACTATTCATCCTTTTCCATAAGAAGTTGGTAGAAATTCTTCTCCCACTCTCGCACCAGATAGACTAAGTTGCGTTTATGGACTGAGTGAAGAACAGTATCCTAAAATGAAAGTGCCCACTACTTTTCGCAGCTTGATTAGCCGGAACACTCTTTATCTTCACTTGGTTAAATGAAAGCTCTGCTCGATTAAGTTATAGATTTCGCCTTCTGGATCTGTCCGTTCTAAAACAATTGAAATCCAATGTTCCTTATCCATATGATATCCGGGTAAGATATTTTCCCCGTTTCTTAAGCTATCACTTATTTCAGGGGGACATTTTAGATTTAGAATATCTATTTCGCCATGACCATCCAAGCCTAATTTTTCTGGGAGAACATTCATGATAAGACCGTACCATTTTTTGTTTGATGTATGTCTCAAAGAAGCATAGTTTGGGTATTTCACCCACGGGTAATCAGGCGATGTACCGTATTTTTCTTTGACGTGTTTAAAGATATCTTCTCTTGTTAACATACTCAATCACTCCTTTATTCACTCTCATTCTTTCATAGAAAAAACAAAGGTCAACGGATTTTTGGTAGTCTTTTGGACATGTCACCAATGGCAGAGTTATATCTAATGCTTCTAATCCCCACGGGTACCATTCAATGGCGGGTTGAAGGAAGTATGCTTTTTCATATTGATGAATCTATTATTGTTAGTAGGCACGGGATCATCTATTCCTTTTTACTGTACCACAAGCCTCTGTTGAAATACCCCATTAAGACAGTGAAATAGAAAAATCGCTATATATAAAAGGTGATGGATGCTGTTCTTGATCGAAACGAGTATGCTAATATAATCTCGTTTAGGAGGGGATTGATATGATCAAGAAAATGGCTCAAATGAATTTGAAAGATTTCAATAAACCAAATGAACCTTTCGTTGTTTTTGGGAGAATGATACCTGCTTTTGAAAACGGTGTTTGGACATATACTGAGGAACGATTTTCTGAACCTTATTTTAAACAATATGAAGATGATGAAATGGATGTTAGTTATATTGAAGATGAAGGGAAGGTTGTCTTTTTATATTATGTTGAAAACAACTGCATCGGCCGGATTAAGATTCGTTCTAACTGGAATGGGTATGCACTAATAGAGGACATTGCCGTTGCAAAAGACTATAGACAAAAAGGCGTTGGAACAGCATTATTACATAAAGCGATTGAGTGGGCAAAGGAGAATCGCTTTTGTGGTCTTATGCTTGAAACACAAGATATTAATGTTTCAGCTTGTCGTTTTTATGCCAAACATCACTTTATAATAGGTGCAGTTGATACGATGCTTTATTCCAACCTTCCAACAGCAAATGAAATTGCGATTTTTTGGTACTATAAATTTTAATTTATCATAAAATTATTGAACGAAACGTAGCTTGTTTTGCGTTTCGTTTTTTCAAAGAAGAGGTTTTTTAACCCCTTCTTTTTTTTGATAAGAATTGTTTTTCCACAATAGGCATAAAAACGTGAAGGATCATTCCTCCCAAACAGACGGTTAATAGGGTTCCGATGCCGATAGGGCCTTTAAAGATGATGGCTAATACTAAGAAAAGAGCGTATACCAATGTTCTTGAAAACAAGATTGTTCTTTTGGAGAGATCTCGGATAATAAGTGTTAAATGATCGATGGGTGTTGATGCGAATTTCGTCTGAAGATAGATGGCTGTTCCAAGACCGATGAGCATCAAACCAATTCCGAAACAAATCAGTTTGCTTAACAACGCATTTAGATAGATGGTGTTTTTTACAACAAACAACCATAGGTCAATGCCTATTCCAGTAATGAATGCTGTAATTAAGCCTAGCAAAATAGGTTTTTTTCTCGTTAATATAGCGTTGCAGATTAAGAGGATCACAGAAATAAGGACCTCCCAGCTCCCTACGGTAAGACCGATTTCTTTTGACAGACCAACCAAAAGGGCATCGAAGGGTGATGTGCCCAGTCCTGATTGTATGGTTAAGGAAATGCCCAAACTTAATATGAGTATGCCTAATCCGTAAAAAATATATTTCATGTTATATTCCGCGATATGTCTTTTGTCATCAAGACATGAGGGATGCCGTCTTCCATAAATTCCTGTGAAGAAATCTGGTAGCCCAGTTTTTGATAAAAGCCTGCTGCTTGTGTTTGACCATGCAGCTTACATGCAGTCAGTCCTTTTTCTTTTATGATTTCTTCTAACCAGCTTACGATGACTTTCCCCAATCCATACTTACGGTAAGGTTTTAGGATGCAGATTCTTTCCAGCTTTGCTGTATGGTCAACGATGCGCACACGGCCCGTGCCGACAGGCTGATTCTCATGATATACCAAGACATGCTGGCATTGTTCCTGGAGCGTATCAAATTCATCGAACTCTTCGGATTCCGATACATGTTGCTCCTCAATGAAAACCGTCTTTCTAATATTCAAAGCTTCATGTAAATCAGCTTCAGTTGTTATTCTTTTTATATTCATTATGAATCAATCCTTTTCTGATATTAGTCTGGACTGTACAGCATGCATGTGGTCTTATAATAGTAAGGTTAAAACATTTTTGTTGTAATTGCAACAAAAATACGTGAGGGGTTTTAGGAATGAATGATATTTTGCGTGAGATCGGCATGATAGCAAGAGCGTTGGATTCCATAAGCAACATCGAATTTAAAGATTTGGACTTAACAAGAGGGCAGTATCTCTATCTCGTACGTATATACGAAAATCCGGGAATTATTCAAGAAAAATTGGCGGAAATGATAAAGGTGGACCGGACAACGGCCGCGCGGGCCATTAAGAAGCTGGAAATGCAGGGATTTATTCAAAAACTGCCAGATGAGCAAAATAAAAAAATAAAAAAACTGTTCCCGACTGAGAAAGGGAAAAAGGTATATCCATTGTTAAGAAGAGAAGGAGAACATTCCACGGAAGTGGCCTTGTCCGGTTTTACTTCAGAGGAAAAGGAAACCATTTCTGCACTCCTTCATAGAGTGAGGAAGAATATAGAACGTGATTGGGAATATGTGAAGAAGGGGAACAAAAGGGATTATTAATGGACAACGTTAACAAGTTGAGCTGATGCTGGCGAAAATCGGCGTTTCCTCTCAAGAATCCAGTCAGCTCGAGCGTGGGTGAAAATAGTCCGTTCACTTCTGTTTTCTTTAAAACTATCAAAAAATTTCCACAGGAGATGGTTTGCGTGAATTTGAGACAACTATCAGAACATGTCTTTCAATGTGAATTTGAGCTTGATGTGCCTCTTCGTATTCCGGTTCATACCTGGTTTATCAAAGATGGTGATGATGTTTATATTGTTGATACGGGAATAGAACGTTTTGCTGATGCTCAAATTAGGGCAGCGTTAGCGATCGGCAATCCAAAAGCCATTTTGCTTACCCATGGCCACAGTGATCATATCGGGGGTGCATCAAAATGGTTAGAGAGATTTGATATTCCGATTTTTGCGCACCAGAAAGAACTAAAGTACATCAATGGGGAAGAGCCATATCCGAACAAAAATGAAGTGGAGAACACAGGGGTAGCCCATATTGTACAGCCGCTGACGGAGCAAACGCTTGCTCATCTGCCTCTGAAATACTATTTAACACCTGGCCATTCGCCGGGGCATGTTGTGTATTATCATAAAATCGATCGTACGCTATTGACGGGCGACCTTTTTATCACAAGTAAGGAGGATTTACACCCACCTATAAGAAGATTCAGTGTTGATATAAATGAGAACATCGACAGCGGCTCAATCATAGATCAAATCAAACCAACGCTCATTTGCTCTTCACATGGCGAAGAAATCCTTTATAACGAAGAATTGTATAAAAACTATGTGGTAAGGTATAGGGATTAATGGAAGTGAAAAACATAAGCTGAAAAATCTCCAGCATGGTGAAGCCCTCGATCCGATTTACTCACACCCAAAAAGAAAAAATGGCAGCTGCCTGCCGCAGAGGCTTTTGCGGAGCTTGTTTTACATTCGATTCATGAGCAAAAGGAGTGAGTGTCAGGCTCACTCCTTTTCTATTTAAATTGCGGCTGTGAGCTTTGGTTTTACAAATTTCATGAAAACTCCTCTGACTAATGGGCCCATAATCAGTAATTGCAACGGATAGGCCAGGATGAAATTTTTCAACACAATCATAAGATAAGCACTGAAGAGGCTGTCCCCGTTCAGCCCATTTGCTAGAACCGCTGTCACTAAACCGAACACAGACATACAAAGTACCATGCCAATCACCATACAAGTTGACATGGCAAGGATGACATAAATTTTTTTAGTCTTGTCGAACGGCATGCGGAATGCAATCTTCTTGGCGAGGGGGCCCACTAACAGTAAATCTAACAGGAGGGCGATCATAAAACCGATGACCATTTCAAAAACGGTCATCAGTGAAAAATCGTAGATGGCTCCGTTGATGATGGCATTGTAAATCGACATGACGCAAACCATTCCAAAGCACATCATCACGCCAAATATAAGGCCTTCTTTTTTATTTGCTGGCATACAATCATTCCTTCTCTCCATAATCGGTGATTAGTATACCAATGAACCGTTCATGCTCATAAGTGACAAATTTGTGAACAATCTATAGCGCAGAATCGTCTTGTTTTGTCATCAGCACATGCGGAATGCCGTCCAGCATAAATTCTTCTGATGCAGTCCGATAGCCGAGCTTTTCATAAAAGCCTGCCGCCTGTGTCTGGCCGTGCAGTTTGAAGGCAGAAATGCCTTGTTCTTTTACAATACGTTCTAATGCATCGACGATCACTTTTCCCAAACCGAATTTGCGGTAAGACTTCAGAATGCAGATTCGTTCCAGTTTCCCCGTGTGGCCAACGATACGGACACGTGCAGTGCCAACAGGTACATTCTGATGATAAGCCAGGATGTGCTGGCAGTCACCGTGGAGTGTATCGAACTCATCGAATTCATCCGAAATGGGACAGCCTTGTTCCTCTACAAATACTGCCTTTCTGATTTCAAACGCTGTATGTAAATCCTGTTCTGACGTGATTTTTTTGACATTCATGCTTGAATCCTTCCTACTCAGAAAAATGGCTGATCACATATTGTTTAAAGGTCTCAGCAACCGGTGATAAAAACCTGCCTTTTATCCAGGCAATTCCTATGACACGCTGACATTCCGGCCAGCTGACGCGGATTTTGGTGATTTTGCTTTGGTCTAAGCCTTTCAGGTCTGGGAGAATAGATATGCCCAGACCGGCTGCCACAAAACCTGCGGCAGTAGTTGCTTCTTCTCCTTCAAACATAATGTTCGGCTGTATATTGGCCTTCTCAAACAGCTCATCGACCGTCATCCGAAGCGCATAGCCCTTTTTCAATAAAATAAAACGCTCCCCGGCAATCTCATTCAGGGTAATGCTTTCGCGACTGGCTAATGGGTGATCATTTGGCACAAATACAAAGAGTTCTTCACTCCACAGCTTGATCCATTGGATCGGATTTTCAGGCTTAATCGAAGCGAGGAGACAGAGGTCCAGATCCCCGGATTTTAATCGTTCAAGCAGCCAATAAGAGTGGTTTTGCTTCAGCTGGAAGGAAATGTTGGAGTATTCCTGCTGAAAGGAGCCGATGAGATCGGGCACGAGCGTGGTGCCTAATGTATGTAAAAAACCGAGAGAGACTACGCCTTGGTCTGGCTTTAATAAGGCTTGGATTTCTTCTTTTCCTTCGGTGTACTCCTTCATCATCGCCTGAACCCGCCGTAAAAAAATGTGTCCGTATTGATTTAAGCTAATGGATCGTCCTTGCCTGTCAAATAGCGGCACACCCAAATGATTTTCCAGCCTGGCGATAGAGCGTGAAAGCGCAGGCTGTGTGATGGAGAGGCTTTTTGCGGCTTTCGTGACGTGCTGCATTCGGGCCAGTGTTTGAAAATATTCAAGTTGTTCCCATTCCAATTATCATCCCTCCTTTATTACATATAAGCATGAAAATGATATTTTATATGCATTATACAACATATATCAACGGTGCTAAGATAGTAATATAAACAGACTCGAGGATGTTTGAATTCGGAAGAAATAAAGGATGGTTGTTTATGAATGGCAGTGCTCCACAACATGATGAGGGACCGATAAAGTCCCGATGACATACATTCAAAAAGGCACACCGGTTTTTCGAAAAATTACGTTTGCTTTCTTCGCTGCGGGTTTCAATACATTTGCGATTCTATATTGCGTACAGCCGCTCATGGAGGAATTCACGCGGGAATTTCATGTGACGCCTACTGCGGCGAGTCTTTCTTTATCTGTTACCACAATGCTGTTAGCTGTGAGCATGCTTGTCTTTGGTTCATTATCCGAGGTGTGGGGGCGCAAGCCGATTATGGGTATTTCCATGCTGGCCGCATCGGTTCTCTGTCTGGCATCGGCCTTTAGTCCGAACTTTCATACGCTGCTCGTATTGAGAACCATCCAAGGCGTTGCGCTCGCAGGCCTTCCGTCGATTGCGATGGCTTATCTCGGGGAAGAAATTGAACCCGGAAGTCTTGGGTCGGCGATGGGGCTGTATATCAGCGGAAATGCAATCGGCGCCGTTTTCGGAAGGATCGTTTCCGGGCTCCTGAGCGAGTACTTGAATTGGCATATGGCGATGGGGGCAATTGGTGTCATTAGTTTGATTGCTAGTGTTATATTTTTTATAAATTTGCCGCCATCCAGGCATTTTACGCCAAGAAAATTGAAGCTCGGGAAATTGGGAATGTCTCTGAACGGCCACTTGAGGGACCGTAAACTATTCAGCTTGTTTCTCATTGGTTTTTTGCTGCTTGGAAGCAATGTTGCCTTGTTTAATTACATTGTGTATGTGCTGTTGGGCCCGCCGTATTCGCTTAATAAAGCATTTTCCAGCTGGATCTTTATTGTGATGATTGTAGGCATTTTCAGCTCGTCTTTCATTGGAAGAATGGTTGATCGGTATGGCTATCCGAAAATACTGGTGATGAATATTTTCATCGTCATTGCAGGTGCTTTATTCACGATAAACAGTATGCTGGCAGTGAAAATTCTGGGGATTGCCCTCTTTACATTCGGTTTTTTCGGAGGGCATTCAGTTGCCAGCAGCTGGGTGGGCAGGAGAGCCCTTCACAACAAAGCACAGGCTTCATCGCTGTATTTGTTCTTTTATTACGCCGGTTCAAGTGTTTTCGGAACAATCGGAGGGCTATTCTGGTCTGTTTTTCACTGGCTGGGCGTTGTCGGTATGATCACCTTCATGCTGCTGGTTGCGTTATGGCTGTCGGGATACTTGGCAAGAAGTGCGAAAGTGCCGGATAAAAGGAACGAAAAAGGATTGAATTGATCAGTAAAAAAGGACCGTTAGCGGGTCCTTTTTTATTTCCAATGGGCAGGGATTCGTAAAGACAGCGGCAGCTTTGTGTTCGAATCGCCGTTGGCGGCGTTCACCTGTGCCTGTGTCAGAAAGATGCTCCCGGTCAGGTCGGCGCCGCTGAGATCAGCGTCTCTCATATCTGCACCGATAAAGTCTGTCATTCTCAAATCGGCATTTCTCAGATCGGCGGCTATGAGCAGCGCCCCTCTTAGATTTGCTCCTCGCAGATCAAGCCCTTTCAGTTTCGCGCCGATCAGGACACTTCCCCGGCTGACCTTTTTCGGGAGTTTTGGATGGCGGGCTTGGGCTCGCACCAGTTCACTTGTTTTTAACAGCCATTCATTGACCTCAGCTCGATGCTCGTCCACCTGCAGTGTCAGCAAGCGTTCTTTGCTGAGTCTGGTGAGCCTTTCTATTTTTTCGAAACTGGTTCTCAGTTCAGCATGAATCGGCTTGGCTATATCTATAGAAAGAGCTTCATGTAAATACCAGAGCATTTCGTGCAGCTGCTGCATGATAGGAAAAACATCAAACATCTGGTTGGCCGTTTCGGGGCTGTTTCGCCAATCCTTTCCCTCATAAGTGATTTGGGATACTTTTTGGCCGGCGCCAAAGCATTCATATGCAGAGCAGCCTCGAAATCCTTTTTCTCTGAGATCTTTATGTATAGAACATTGATAGTTTGATTGTAAGTTGCGGCAAGGCGTGCCCCCGTCTTTATCAAAAGCAAAATCTGCCGACTTCGCATAAGGCAAGGCGACACAGCACAGGCCAAAACAGTGCTGGCAATCCGCACTTAAATCATGATGTATATTGTCATGTAACGTTACTTCCGCAGACAATAATATTCACCCCTTCACTTGGGTACTTTGTTAAATATATCTATTTGATTATATAGGAAAAAAGGATACTTTTCATTTTGTTTTCACGGTTTCAGTGGTCTAGCGATGTATAATATATCCAATCATGATGATTGGGGGAATTCATTTGGAACAGCAATTGAAAGACATCATCTCTGCGTGTGATTTGGCAATCCAAAATGAAGATTTTGATACACTGATGAATTATTATTCGGAAGATGCCGTTTTAGTCGTGAAGCCGGGCATGATCGCGCGAGGCAAAGAAGAAATCAAAAAAGCGTTTATTACGATTGCGAACTATTTCAATCATCATATTGTCCCGAAACAAGGGGAAATGATCCTGTTGGAAGCAGGTGACACGGTACTCGTCCTTTCTCAGACACTGCTTGATTCGGATAAAAAGGACTCCGAGTATGCGATGGAAAGAAGGGCGACCTATGTATTTAAGAAGAATGCGCAAGGCGAGTGGCTTTGTGTAATTGATAACTCATATGGTACGGATTTAATTGGTGTGTAAGATATGTCTTTGATGTGCCATACCTGCATATAATGATTCATTCAGCTGATTAGGGAAGGTGACACAATTGAATGTGTATGACATCAGAATGGCTCCTTATTGGTTTTATGAAAGCAGAGGACTTGTTCAACATCCATACGTATTTCGGCAGCCTGTCTCCTCACGTGCAATCATTGCATCTACTCGCGGCGATGTAACGGGAGACGGCGTTATTGACGAGGTCTTTCTAACTGGAAATCAAATGCCCGGCAGCCTGTTATGGAGAAATATCACATTGGTGATCCGTGATGGCAGAACCCATCAGGAGCAGCAGATTCAGCTTCAAAACAATATGGGATACAATCCGTCACTTTTTCTGGGGGATATGACAGGCGACAAGATTGAGGATGTGGCGGTGGTAATAGATACAGGGGGAAGCGGCGGTGCTATTTATGCATACGTGTTTGCCTATCTAAACAGGCAGTTCCGGCGAATTTTCAATTCAGATGTATTGAATGATGAATTAAAGTACAGTGTGAGGTATCAAAATCAATATAAAGCGAGCGTCATCAGTCATCAGCAAAACGAAACGTATATCCTCGACCTTACTTACAAAGGCAGGGAATATTTGAATGAGATTTATAACAGCCAAGGTGTGTTAAAAATGCCGATAGAAGGATGGGTGAATCCTTTATCGGGCTTGTATCCGGTTGATTTTGACAGAGACGGCGTATACGAATTATTGGCGTACCAGCGGATAGCGGGAAGGTATAACGCCGACTCATTGGGATATGTTCAAACCGTATTAAAATGGAACGGACGGCGTTTTGCCGTTGACCGGCAGAATGTTTCGATTGTTGGCGGTGCTGTCTCGTAATCCTGATGGCTGTCACCCTATAAAGGGTGACAAAACACTACAGGTGTTCTGCAACGACAACCAAATAATAAGATAAACCGGCTTGCTGCTCTTCTAACATTCCTCTATGGAAATCATCTTGCATAAAAAAACGTGTTTGTTTTACGTAATCTTCTTTACTTGTCGGATGCCCGTTCTGATTTAGGAACTTAAGATGATTCATGACATGCTCTTGCACGGAAGGGTCATGATACGTTACGCCGTTTCTTAAAAAATCAGCCATCCTATCAAGAAAATGTTTAGCCTCTATTGCCATTTTGTTCATTTCATCGACATTGATTGTATGTGTATCCAATTCAAAATCGTAACGCTCTTTTAAATACCCATTTTGTTCTGCTAAAGATTGTTTCCATTCTTCAGCGCTTTCAAATCCTTTAAACATTACCTTATGATCCATGTTTTCGCCTTTTCTCGTGTATTCTAAAGATGTGTTGACTGTTTGAATGAGACGCTGATACTTTTCAATTTTCTTTTCAAACAGCTTTTTTTGTTTTTCTAATGTACTTGTTCTTTCAGCATCCTCATTTAATAATCTTTTGATTTCTGACAAAGGAATATCTAATTCTTTGTAAAAAAGGATTTCCTGCAGTCTTTTTAGTTCGTCAGCACCATAGTACCGATATCCGGCTTCGCTTATTTCCTTTGGGGCTAGCAAGCCGATTTTGTGGTAATGATAAAGCGTTTTGATTGTGACATTCGCAATATTGGATAGTTCTTTTACTGTTAATTTCACCATCTGACTCCTCCTTTCTTCTTTCACTATGAGGCCTTACCTTTGGTTGGAGTCAAGGATAAAATGGTGGTGTTTTCGTCCGAAGACAGCCTAGTGAATGTTGGGAGAAAGAAAATAACACCTGGCGGATTCAAAGAAAAGAGTGCTTTTCAGCAAGCACTCTTCATTCCAGTTTAATTCGTTTTACATCCCCTAATACAAACACATAAAAAACCAATCCCAGCAACAGCACAAAACCAGCTACCAGAAAGCTGAGCGTAAAGGAGCCTGTCACATCAAACAAATACCCTGTCAGTGACGCAGCAATAATGCCTCCGAACAGGTTGTTTGCGAGATTCACCATAGAGCTCAGCATGGATACGGAACCGATCGGCGCAAGTTCTGCGGAGATGGACCAGCCGACCGGAGCGGTTGCGGAAATTCCGGCGAGTCCGATGGAAATGCAAATAATGGCTACGGTAATATTGTTCGTCAGAATGGAGCCTAAAAAGAAAAAGCCAAAGCTCATTCCGACTATGATTACGGTTCGGTACACCTTGGTGTTAGGATAGCCTTTCTTAATAAAATAATCGACGAGCCAGCCGCCGACGGCAATTCCGGAAATGGTTGAGATCAGCCACGGCACTGCTGTAAATAAACCGGACGACATGAGATCCATACCGTATGTATGCTTAAAGAAAGTCGGAAGCCAGGTGAGCAGCAGGTTGAATGTATACCCGTACCCTGTAAATCCGATCATTAAGCCCCATACTTTCCGATTGGTGAAAAGCTTTTTTAAAAGCGGGCCCGTTTTGTAAGGGATTTGCTCTGTTGTAATGGCATTGTGTTTTTGAATATAGTTTAGTTCACTTTTAGAAATGCGTTTGTGCCGTTCAGGCTGTTCATAATACTGCCAGAAAAAGATCGTAAACAGCACATTGATGCATCCAATCGTCAAAAAAGCGACACGCCAGTCAAATGTTGTGACAAGAAAGGCGACCAATGGCGCGCCGATTACATTTGAAAACTTGGCGGCCGAATCGAACAGTGAGTTTGCCAATCCCCGCTCACTTGGAGGAAACCAGAGAGCGGTTGCTTTAGAGGCAGCAGGGAACGCAGAGGCGCTCGTCAGCCCAATGAGAAACCGGAACAGATACAACAGCAATTTTCCTTGCAAAAAAGCAAGAAGGATCGTTAAAAAGCTCCATATTGTCATTCCAACCCTCGTGACCCATGCAACCCCAAAACGGTCCAGCAAACTTCCGACAGGCAGCTGCATCAGTGTATAGGAATAGGTGTAAATGGAAAACACGATGCCGAGTTCAGTTGCAGTAAGGTGAAACGAATCTTGTATCGCAGGGGCCGCTACCGAGATGGCCACTCGGTCAAAATAATTAAGAATAATAATGCCGCTAAGTAACGAAGATATGTACCATCTGGTATGCCCAGGCCGTTTCACGCGCTCTTGACTCATGATGAAAACCTCCTCTGTCATAGCATGATCTCCTGATGGAAAAACCATTCAAATTTTAAATACCACAGCGCGCTTTTATATAAACGGCAGGAATTTGACTGGAACAGATCGGTGCTTTAGAATGAAAGTAATAAAAATGAACACTCCAAAGGGGAGTAGCTTTCACAGTAAAGTCGTCATTACGGGACAAGGTGTCCTCGGCTTTGCTGGCAATCTCATTGTTAGCGAGACCTTTGCCAAATCTGATTTGGTGAAGGTCTTTTTGTTTCAGGAACTTCACCAAATTGGTGGAGTTTTTTCATTTTTATCAAAAAGGGAGAGGAGCATCAGAATGTCTAAGCTGAAAAAGTGGCTGAAGCGTGAATTGGTGAGGAAAGGGCTGCCGTTAGCGAAAGAGAAATTGATTCCGATCTTAAAAGAAAAAATGAAAAAGAAACAATAAGGGGGCTGAAGATGAAGATCATTTTGACAGTACTTGCCGGAGTGGGACTTTTGAGTGCAGGCGGATGTGGCATGCTTGATCAGGTGAACGACGGATTGAACTATACGAGTGAAGCAGCTGGTTATGTGGAGAAGGTGAAGACATTTGCAGAGGAAGCGCCTGAATTGGCTGAGAAAGCTGTAAATGACACCGAGGCGAAAGAAAAACTTGAAGCGCAGCTTGAGTCGATTCAGAAGGCTGCCGCTGATTTTAATGAATTAACGCCGCCTGATGCCGCAGCGGAGATTCATCAAACCATTCAGGAACATAACGAAACCTTGCAGAAAAGCGCTGAAGATGTGTTGAAACAAGCCGAGGAAGGCAAGGTATCGCTTAAAGAATTGGAACAGTCAGACCTGGTCCAAAACGCAAAGCAAATTACTGATGTGATGGGACAAATTGAGAAGCTGGGTGAATAAGAAAAAGCATCCCGACGCGGGATGCTTTTTGCTTATTCAGCCATTGCGTCTGTTAAGACAGGAACGACTTGTTTTTTACGGGAAACAACGCCTTTTAAGAGGGCTGTGTTGTTTTCTAATGTAACGTTGAACGCTTTTTCCACTTTCGCTGCTTCGTTACCGATTGCAAGAGCAAGTGAATCATTTTCTAAGATATCTGTGATAACGAGAAGGAACAGATCAAGATTCTTCTCAGCCACAACTTTTGAGATCACAGCTTCTAATTCAGCTTGGCGTTTTTTTACATCTTCAATGTCCACTGTGTTTACTTGTGCGATTTCGACTTTTTTGCTGCCGAGTGTAAATTCTTTCGCATCAAGAGAAATGAGCTCTTCCACTGTTTTTTTGCTTAGATCAGCGCCTGCTTTCAGCATGTTCAAGCCGTATTCTTCAGCATCTACGCCAGCGATCTCCGCAAGCTCTTTTGCTGCCGCTACGTCTTGGTCTGTGCAAGTTGGAGATTTAAATAACAGGGAATCAGAAATGATCGCAGACAGCATAAGGCCGGCAATTTCTTTCTCGATTTTCACGTTATTCTCTTTGTACATTTTGTTTAAGATGGTAGCCGTACAGCCTACAGGCTCAGCACGATAGTAAAGCGGCTCAGCTGTTTCGAAGTTAGCGATGCGGTGATGGTCGATAACCTCTAAAACCTGAACCTCTTCAATGTCTTTGATGCTTTGCTGGCGTTCATTATGGTCAACCAGGATAACGCCGTTTACTTCGTTTGCAGCTGTTTCAACAAGACGCGGGCTTTCTTGTTTGAAATAGTCAAGCGCGTATTGTGTTTCGCCGTTGACTTGTCCGAGGCGGACAGGCTCAGCATTGAAGCCGAGTTTGTTTTTCAAATCAGCATAAGCAATCGCAGAACAAATCGTATCTGTGTCTGGGTTTTGGTGTCCGAAAATAAGTATCTTTTCCATGATAGCTCCTATCCTTTTTTTAAGTAGTGTAATCTTTATATAGTTTAACACGTCTTGCTGCAGGTGTAATCATGCAAACCCTTAAAAATTGATGTGAATAAGAAGCATTTTCTTTGAGCTGAGAAGAAAAGGTGTGTAAAATACTGGGTAGCTTAGTTGCAAAATGTAATGTAGTATCAAAAAAGGTACTGTTGGAGGGTCAAGAATGAGTGAAAAAAAGAATATATACCCGAACAAAGAAGGCTGTCCAGTTGAATTCACTCTAGATGTCATTGGCGGAAAGTGGAAAGGAATTCTTTTTTATCACATGATAGATGGCAAGAAACGATTTAATGAGTTTCGGCGAATCTGCCCGAGTATTACTCAAAGAATGCTTACTCTCCAGCTGAGGGAGCTGGAAGCGGACGGCATCGTGCACCGTGAGGTTTATCACCAGGTGCCGCCCAAGGTTGAGTACTCTCTGACGGAATTCGGGCGAACGCTTGAACCGATTGTTTTGCAAATGAAAGAATGGGGAGAATCCAACAGAGACGTGCTGGAATCTTATCGTTCGAACGGTTTACTGAAGGATCAGCAGAAATAGCAGCAAAGGGAAAACTCCTTTGCTGCTTGTTTTATTTCATTGAAATGGCTCTGTTGGCGTTTCTGACATCGTTTTTCAACAGTTCAGAAAGGTTGTAAGACGGATAATATCCATGCTGATACATGTATCGATAAACTTGGGCGTGCAGCTGGATGGCAGCATTCAGCTGTTTGACCAGTACGTTTCTTAATTGAGGTGTTGCTGTTTCTGTAATTGCGATGGCATAGCTGCGGACAGATGTTTTAGCAAAACCGAGCAGGTCACCGCTGTAAAATGGGTTATCTGCGCGTTCTTCTTCCTCATCTTCTCTGTGCGGAGCCTGTGGAAAGAACGGAAGAAGCTCTCTCAAATTTTGCTCAACACCCTGAATAGACACGTTATAAAGCTGTCTGAGCTGAGGGTCTTTTACTTCTCTTATCATTTTCTTCAGTTTAATGAGTCCGTTTGATTGAAAAGCAACCAGCTCGTGCATTTCTAATGTTTCATGCCAAGCCAATGTTCTGCGTTCATCCATGTGAAAATTCTCCTTTATCGATCAGATTCCATATCAGCATATGCCCAATGCTCAATGTTGTTCATGATGTTTTGAAGTTTTTAAAAAGGGAAATTCACCTTATATAGGATACGGGTTGAGAACATGCACAAAGAGGTGAAACACAATGTGGGACATGATAAAGAACTTTTTCTTGTTTAGCAGCGGCGTTCTGCAAGCAACAACCCTTTTACTGGTGATCTTAATTTTTATGTATGTCAGAAAAACGAAAAAGAAAAACAAGGAATCTTCTGGCTTTATGGATGATAAACATTAATTGTGATGGGCATTCTTTTCAAAGAATGTCTTTTCATTTTTCATGTTTCACATGAAACATTAGCGTTATTTTACTTGCGATTTGGACTTATGTTAAAATATAAAAGTAAAATTTAGAGATGATATAAAAACATTCGGTGTAACGTATGTTGCAGCGATGAAAAAGAGCAGTCGTTTATGCTGCTCTTTTCTATTCGTATGTTCAGGATGATACGAGGTGACTAAGTGAAACAAACGAGAGCTTTAATGGAAGGTGCTATTTTAATCAGTCTGTTTGCGATCATCACGCTTCTGGTCGTTTATGTTCCTGTGATTGGAACAATTCTGTTATTTGCACTGCCGCTGCCAATGATCTTGTATACGATCAGACATGGATTGAAGCTAGGGATATGGATGGGCGCTGTCAGTCTTCCGGTTGTTTTTATTGTCGGGTCCTTTAACGGGCTTATTGTAGCTTTTATGTCAGCTTGCGCCGGCATTGCCATGGGACATTTTTTTAAAAGGAAAGAGCCCGGGCACGCCATTATTTCGGGCGCTCTTATTTATATGCTTAGTATTGTCTTCTATTTTGTGATAAGCATTCAGTTTTTGGGTATCAATATCATTGATGAGGCGATGACACAATACCGGCAATCTCTTGATATTGTAGAAACTGTAGCGAAGCAGTCGGGCAATGCTGGACAGTTTGAGAAGCAATTAAAACTGATGGAAGAACAATTGGGTATCGTTCAATATCTTTTTCCAACAGCTATTGTGATGGTAGGAGTTATTTTTTCTTTCCTCAGTTACCTTATCGCTAAGCCGCTCTTAAGGCGATTCTCCCCCGATATTCCTAATCTAAAGCCTTTTAGAGAGTTGAAGTTTCCGCAAAGTGTTGTAGTACTGTATTTGATTATTGTCATGCTTTCATTTTTGCCTTTAGAAAAAGGCCAAATGCTGTACTCTATCGCTTTAAATGGGGAGTTTATACTCGGGTTTCTGATTTTCATCCAAGGTTTATCATTTATCTTTTTCTATTGCCATAAGAAACAATATCCAAAGGCTGCGGCTGTGATTGCTGTCATACTTGGGTTTGTGCATCCGGTCTTCATGGCAGCCATTCGCATTTTAGGCGTTTTAGATATGGGCTTTCATATAAGGAATAAGGTGAAGTGAACATGAGTTTTACTCACATGGTGGGGAGTGATAGAAATGCCAAGCTTTTATGAAAAACCGCTGTTTCGGTATCCCATCTATGCATTGATTGCTCTGTCAATTATTACAATCCTCATCAGCTTTTATTTTAACTGGATATTAGGAACCGTCGAAGTGCTGCTGCTGGCAGTTATTTTGTTTTTTATTAAGCGTGCTGATTCTCTTATTCGACAAGAGATTGATGCTTATATTTCTACGTTGTCCTACAGGTTGAAAAAAGTCGGTGAAGAGGCATTGATGGAAATGCCGATTGGAATCATGCTTTTTAATGACCAATATTATATAGAATGGGCAAATCCGTTTCTTTCCTCTTGCTTTAATGAAAGCACTTTAGTGGGGAGATCACTTTACGATACTTGTGAATCGGTAGTGCCGCTTATCAAACAAGAGGTGGAATCGGAAACGGTTACATTGAATGACCGCAAGTTTAGGGTTGTCATCAAACGGGATGAGCGTCTCTTATATTTCTTTGATGTAACAGAACAAATTCAGATTGAAAAGCTATATGAAAACGAAAGAACCGTCCTGGCATATATTTTCCTTGATAACTATGATGATGTGACACAAGGATTGGATGACCAGACGAGAAGCACGATGAACAGCCAGGTGACATCTTTGCTGAACGCTTGGGCGCAGGAGTACGGGATCTTCTTGAAAAGGACGTCTTCAGAACGCTTTATCGCTGTACTTAATGAACACATCTTAACTGAACTCGAAAATTCGAAGTTTTCGATTCTTGATGAAGTGCGGGAAAAAACCTCATTTGACGGTGTAGCGCTGACGTTAAGTGTCGGTGTCGGGGCTTCAGTCTCTTCCCTGAAAGAACTTGGCGATTTGGCGCAATCCAGCTTGGACTTAGCACTGGGACGCGGCGGGGACCAGGTAGCCATTAAGCTGCCAAACGGCAAGGTGAAGTTTTACGGCGGTAAAACAAACCCAATGGAGAAACGAACAAGGGTGCGGGCCCGCGTGATTTCTCACGCCTTAAAGGAAATCGTCACCGAAAGCAGCAATGTGATTATCATGGGGCATAAATTCCCCGACATGGATTCTATCGGCGCAGCGATCGGGATTTTAAAGGTGGCTCAGGCAAATAACAAAGATGGTTTTATCGTGATTGACCCAAATCAAATCGGATCAAGTGTGCAGCGTTTGATTGGGGAAATCAAAAAATATGAAGAACTGTGGTCAAGATTTATTACGCCTGAAGAAGCAATGGAGATTTCCAATGATGACACACTGCTTGTGATCGTTGATACACATAAGCCGTCACTCGTCATGGAGGAACGGCTGGTCAATAAAATTGAACATATCGTGGTCATCGACCATCACCGCAGAGGTGAGGAGTTTATCAGAGATCCGCTGCTTGTTTATATGGAACCATACGCTTCTTCCACAGCGGAATTGGTGACAGAGCTGCTTGAATATCAGCCGAAGCGCTTAAAAATCAATATGATTGAAGCAACAGCCCTATTAGCTGGTATAATAGTGGATACAAAGAGCTTTTCTCTCCGCACGGGCTCGCGGACTTTCGATGCGGCTTCTTATTTAAGGGCAAAAGGCGCCGACACGGTGCTGGTGCAGAAGTTCCTGAAAGAAACCGTTGATTCCTATATTAAACGGGCGAAGCTGATCCAGCATACGGTCCTCTATAAAGATAACATTGCGATTGCTTCTCTTCCTGAAAATGAAGAGGAATACTTCGATCAAGTGCTGATTGCGCAGGCTGCCGATTCGCTGCTGTCGATGAGTGAGGTTGAGGCTTCATTTGCGGTGGCGAGACGGGATGAACAAACGGTTTGTATCAGTGCACGGTCGCTTGGCGAGGTAAATGTTCAGATCATCATGGAGGCCCTGGAAGGCGGAGGGCATTTAACAAATGCGGCGACTCAGTTGTCCGGCATTTCAGTTTCTGAAGCGCTGGAACGGCTGAAGCACGCCATAGATGAGTATTTTGAGGGAGGCGTACAGAGATGAAGGTTATTTTCTTACAAGATGTAAAAGGAAAAGGAAAAAAAGGCGAAGTCAAAAACGTAGCAGACGGTTATGCGCATAACTTTCTAATTAAAAAAGGCCTCGCGGTTGAAGCGAACGCGTCAAACATCAGCGCGCTAAACGGACAAAAGCAGAAAGAGAAAAAAGAAGCCATTGCTGAGCTTGAGCAGGCTAAGAGCTTAAAAGAGACATTAGAAAAACTGACTGTTGAGCTTAGCGCAAAATCAGGTGAGGGCGGTCGTTTATTTGGTTCAGTGACAAGCAAGCAAATTACTGAACAGCTCCAAAAAGACCATAACATTAAAGTAGATAAGCGGAAGCTTGAACTGCCGGACGGCATTCGTGCATTAGGATATACAAACGTGCCTGTGAAGCTGCATCCTGAAGTGCAGGCTGTGTTAAAGGTACATGTAAAAGAAGAAGCTTAATAGAAAAGAGGCTTGGATTCATCCAAGCCTCTTTTTTTATTCCACGAGATAAAGAGTTTGCTGGCTTTCTCCGCCAGGTCCTCTTCGCATTCCCTGCACGCTGTTTGTGCTGCTGGAGGAACCGCTGTACTCGTCAGATGTTATTTCTTTTCCGTTTTTCTTAATCCAGGAAACAAGTTCGCTGTTGCCTGAGTTGTTTTCTGACAGAAGGAAGTATTTCACTTTGCCTTCTTTGATCAGTTTTTTCAGTTCCGACACAGTCAGAATGGGATCCGTGCCGTTAAATCCGCCCATTGCAATAACAGATTCATTTTCGTAAATGATGTATGGCGCAGCTGTTACGGTTGTCAAAGTAGCAAATAAATATTCTTCGCCGGTATTGTGTTTTCTCAGATAGGACAGGAGCCCGCTGTCGACCTCTGAAGAGAACATGTTCCCGCCGTTTGCTGAGTCTTTGAGCTGCGGACCGGATTCAGGAAGGACGCTGTTGCCACCGTATAGAAGCGGCGTTGCTGACCAGTAAACTGGTGTGAGAAGCAGAACGCACAAGCTGATGATGGTCAGCTGCTTACTGAACGGATGGCTGCGTTTAAGCATCAGAAGTGCAAGGGAGATGCCCAGTCCTAAGAGCCCCAGGGCATACATCCATACACTGCTGATTTGGCTTGTATAAGCGCTCAGAATATACACCTGGAACACGGTTGTGATCAGAACGGCTGCCGGCAGAAGATAGCTGGCCCAGTCTTGATTATTTTTGTATAAGCGGTGCATCGTATACCATCCGATACCAGAAAGGGCGGCAATCGGCGGTGCCAGCATAATCAAATAATACTGGTGGAAGAATCCTGCGATGCTGAAGAAACCAGCCACGGGAACAAGCCAAGCCGCCCAGAATAGCGTTTCTTTTTTTTCAGCAGCATGTCCGCGGCGATCACGGTACCAGCTGACGAGTGAGCCCAGTAATCCGATCAATGAGAATGGGAGCATCCAGCTGATTTGGCCGGAAAGTGCTGATTGGAAAAGACGAAGCGGTCCAGGATCACCGGTGCCGAACATATTCACGCTTTTTCCGCCTCCACCGCCAGGCCCTCCATTTCCAGGCCCGTTGCCACCTGTAGGAGGTGTGCCTCCGCCTCCATTGAGAGCGCCGGTTTGTCCGTTAGGCGGCTGAGGCGCCTGTGAATGGTTTCCGAATGATTGATTTCCGTTCTGAGAAAAAGATGAACCGTTGCCATTTGGCGCTTGCATGTTGTCTTGATTCTGCATGTTCCCTCCGCCAGCAGCATTCATATCACCCTTTGCAAGGCCCGTAGTTTGCCCAAGCAGACGCTCTGTGCCGTTGTAGCCAAAGGCCAGTTCTAGCACTGAGTTGGTCTGGCTGCTTCCTACATAAGGCCGGCTTGAGGAAGAGGCTGAATCCACTGCAATCGCCCATGAGAGTGAAAGGCCTGTCAGAAGGACAAGAGACAGAAGCAGGGACCCGATTTTTTTCTTCAGAGAAACCCGAGATGCAACCATGTAGAATAACACAAATGCAGGCAATACCATAAACGCTTGCATCATCTTCATATTAAAGGCGAGCCCAATCAGGGCAAATGCCATCAGCAGCCAAACCAGCTTGCCTTGTTTTACTGCCCGAAACAGGCAAGCTGAACCGAGCAATAGGGTAAAAACGAGCATGCTGTCGATATTGTTTGTCCGGCTGACAGCTACTGCGATAGGGGTCAGTGCCATAACAAGTGCGGAAATGCGGGCCGCTCCAATTCCAAAAGTCGGCTTGATCATTCTGTAGAGAAGGAAGACAGATCCAACTCCGGCAAGAGCCTGGGGAATGATGACACTCCACGTGTGAACACCGAAAATCAGTGCGAAAATCGTTTGAATCCATAACACGACAGGAGGCTTATCTACTGTCACAAATCCAGAAGGGTCAAATGACGCATAAAAGAAATTATGGAAGCTTTGCGTCATGCTTTTTACAGCCGCCAAATAGTACTGGTTCGCAGTATCATCCTGCCAAATGTGATACGTATTCAAAAAAGCTGCTGCCAGCAAAATAAGAATAAGGGCTGCGTCGAATCGTTTGGTTTTCATCGTTTTTCACCTCTTTATGGTGTCTCATTGTAAAAAACAAATATGAAAAACTTATGAATAAACCATAAATATTCAAAGAAAAAAGCGGAGATATTTTCCCCGCTTTTATGCTGAATTTCTTTGTTTTTCTGACTGGAAAATGTATCGATCTCGTCCGGCTCCCTGTCCGGCTGCTCCCATTACGATCAGGGCAGCAATGAGAAGCACAATCGGCATCGTCCATGAATGCGTCTGGTCAAAGAGATAGCCGACAAAGATTGGCCCGACTGCTGCCAGCAGGTAGCCGAATGACTGAGACATGCCTGACAGCGCAGCGGCCTGTTGGGCATTTTCACTGCGGAGACCAATCAAAGTGAGCGCCAGACTAATGCTGGAGCCTTGCCCGATACCGATAATGATCATCCAGATGGCAAGCAATGTATGGCTTCCGCCCGCTAATAATCCGCAGAGGCCGATCAGATAAACTGAGGCCAGCGCCGCAACGATACCACGCTGCTGTTTCACACGGTCAGCTAAAACTGGTGTCAAAAAAGTGGAAGGCAGACTCGCAAATTGCATGAGTGATACCATCCATCCGGCTGTTGCCGTATCAATCCCGTGTGAACGGAGAATTTCAGGAAACCAAGCGATGCTGCTGTAAAATAAAAACGATTGCAGGCCCATAAAGATGGTGACATACCATGCCATTTTGGAAGCCCAAATGGAACTGGATTGCAGCTTCATTGTCTGGTTTGCCGTATCCCGGTGGCGCAGCTGAGGTATCCAGATTAGCAATGCAAGTAAAGCCAGCCCACCCCATAAGAGAAAGGCATGTTTCCATCCGCCATCCATCTGGGTCGCTAAAGGCACGCTGACACCCGATGCTAAAGCTGCGAATATATTCATTGATGTCGTATACAGGCTGATCATGATCCCTGGCTTTTCAGGGTATTTATGTTTGATTAAGCTTGGCAAAAGTACGTTACCAATCGCAATTCCGACTCCGATAAGTGCCGTTCCGAAAAACAAAGCGGCAGTATAGCCGGTAGAACGAGTCAAAACACCGATAAGCAGTATCACGAGACCTAGCCATAAAGTTCGCTCATTTCCGAGGCGCTGTCCAAGCTTAGGTGCAAGTGGAGAAAGAACTGCAAACGAAAGCAGCGGCAGTGCGGTCAAAAAACCGGCTGCCCCATTGGACATGTGCAGCTCTGCCCGGATAGAGCTGATGACCGGACCGACTGAAGTGATCGCGGGCCGTAAGTTAAAGGCGATAAAGATAATGCCGGTGATCAGCCAAAATGATTGGATTTTTTTATTATGTGGATGTGGCAAAGCAGTTACTCCTCTTTTCTAACATATACATGATATTATCCCGAAACAGGTAAGCAAGTATGTGAATGAACGCTATGATTTGTCCTCTTTTTGCAGTTCAGCCATTTTGGCAAGCAGAATATGCTGAGGCATATGCATGATCTGTTCAAGCGGCAGATTCAAGGACTCTGCAAGCTTTTGTGCAGTTTCAGCAGAAATTTGCAAAGGTCTCACAAAAGATCCCTCCTCTCTTCTGTCCATTGTACAAGAATCAGATGTGAAATGTAAGAAGATGTCACAAAGGAATAGAGCAATCGGAAAATGACCGTTATAAAAGAGGTAAGGAGGGTTCTTATGCACGCACCGTTATCCTTATTAAAACAAATGCTGAAGGAACACCAAATAGACACTGAAAAAGCTGTCACTTTCGAAGAATATATAGCAGTGAGGCTAAAGCTTCAGGAGCTGATGGGGAAATTTGCTTCGATCGGGGAGTGGGATCTGTATCAAAAAGCGGCAGATTTGATGATGCACATAGGCATCCAATGGATGAAATAAACCGATAACCGCTAAAAAACCCTCGCTGCAGCGAAGGCTTTCATTCATTAAAATGAGTGTTCTTCCTCCACATTTTTAAACTGGTCATAAATTACAAGCTTAGACGGACTGTTTTCCTTAGCCACCTGTTTGGCCTTTTCAATAGCGGCGTCTTTAGACGTATACAAAGCTGTCGGCGCTACATTCTCCACCTCAATAAACCAGCCGTCCGCATCAACATTAGGCGTAATCGCATATTTCTTTATCATCTTTCATTCCTCCCTCATGTTTTATTGCATTTTTCCCGCCTTGTTACTGTCCGAAACGATCCAATCTGCTAACTGAAAAAAACAGGAAACAGACAATTTTTCTATTTTTTTTCTGTAGAAATGGTAGAATGGAGGTTGGAGATTTTTTAATGAGAGGACGGTGCTTAGCATGACAGACCTTCTGAATGACCGGCTTCCTCCGCAAAATATAGAAGCCGAACAAGCCGTGTTAGGCGCTATTTTTTTACAGCCGTCTGCTTTAACACTGGCTTCAGAAGTATTGATTCCAGATGATTTCTATAGAATGTCCCACCAAAAAATCTATAATGCGATGCTGGTGCTCGGTGACCGAGGTGAACCGGTTGATCTGGTGACAGTAACATCAGAGCTTGCGAACACAGACCTGCTGGAAGAAGTAGGCGGCATTTCATATTTGACAGATATCGCAAATTCGGTGCCGACAGCGGCTAACATAGAATATTACGCGAAAATCGTTGAGGAAAAATCGATTCTTCGCCGATTAATCAGAACTGCGACAACGATTGCTCAAGACGGGTATACCCGTGAGGATGAGGTCGAGGATTTACTCAGTGAAGCGGAAAAAACGATTATGGAAGTGGCACAGCGCAAAAACACGAGTGCCTTCCAAAATATTAAGGACGTCCTTGTCCAGACCTATGATAATATCGAACAGCTTCACAATCGAAAAGGTGATATCACGGGAATTCCAACAGGGTTTACGGAGCTTGACCGGATGACTGCGGGTTTCCAGCGCAACGACTTGATCATTGTGGCTGCCCGTCCGTCAGTAGGGAAAACAGCCTTTGCCCTGAACATCGCACAAAACGTGGCGACAAAGACCGATGAGAGCGTAGCGATTTTCAGTCTTGAGATGGGTGCCGAGCAGCTCGTTATGCGTATGCTCTGTGCCGAGGGAAATATCAATGCCCAGAATCTCCGTACAGGTAACCTGACCGAAGAGGATTGGGGCAAGCTGACGATGGCAATGGGAAGCCTGTCGAACAGCGGGATTTACATCGATGATACACCGGGTATTCGAGTGAGTGAAATCCGTGCCAAGTGCCGCCGCTTGAAGCAGGAAAGCGGGCTGGGCATGATTTTGATCGATTACCTGCAATTGATTCAGGGAAGCGGTCGTTCAAAGGACAACCGTCAGCAGGAAGTATCTGAAATTTCCCGTGAACTGAAGTCGATTGCCAGGGAGCTGCAAGTCCCTGTTATCGCGCTTTCTCAGCTTTCTCGGGGCGTTGAGCAGCGTCAGGATAAACGTCCGATGATGTCTGATATCCGGGAATCAGGAAGTATCGAGCAGGACGCGGATATTGTCGCGTTCCTTTATCGTGATGACTACTATGACAAAGAAACCGAGAATAAAAATATTATCGAAATTATTATCGCCAAACAGCGTAACGGCCCGGTAGGAACCGTGTCTCTTGCGTTCGTAAAAGAATACAACAAATTCGTCAACCTGGAACGGCGTTTTGATGACGCAGGCGTTCCGCCCGGCGCATAAGCCCCAAGAGCTGCTCTTGGGGTTTTTTCATTCGAAAGATGGAAGAAATACCGTTCGCTCAGCGGATGAAAAATTGAAAGCGTTTTAATAAAATGGTGCAAAAAGGAGATGGTAACAATATGGGAAAACGTTTTTCGTCTTTTCACGCAGCACAAATCCGAATTGCGCGTCCTACGGGCCAGCTTGATGAGATTATTCGTTTTTACGAAGAGGGATTGTGTTTGAAACGAATAGGAGAATTTTCAAAGCATAACGGGTATGACGGTGTCATGTTCGGCCTTCCTCATGCCGATTATCATTTAGAATTCACCCAGTATGAAGGGGGAAGCACTGCCCCCGTTCCCCATCCCGACAGCCTTCTTGTTTTTTATGTGCCGAATGCAGATGAACTGGCAGCGATCACTTCAAAGCTAAAGCACATGGGCTATCAAGAGGTCGAATCAGAGAACCCGTACTGGAGCAATGGGGGCGTAACGATAGAGGACCCGGATGGCTGGCGGGTCGTTTTTATGAATTCAAAAGGGATATCAGGCAAGTGATTCTTTCTTATGCTAAAGGATGAAAGTTTCGCAAGCTTTTTATGACAAAGCAGTGAGAAAACGCTTATAAAACGAATGGAAGCGAACGAATATAGATTTACAATAATTTAATGTTCGGATTTACAATTGACTTTCTGTTTCTTCACTGATAAACTTGATTTGTTTGAATAGAATCGTTTTGAAAGGTTAACGGAGGTGCACGGACATGTCTTCAGTAGTTGTAGTAGGTACGCAATGGGGCGATGAAGGAAAAGGTAAAATTACAGATTTCCTATCAGAAAATGCAGAAGTGATCGCCCGTTATCAAGGCGGAAATAACGCAGGGCATACAATCAAGTTTGACGGAATCACATATAAGCTTCACTTAATCCCGTCTGGAATTTTCTATAAGGATAAAACGTGTGTAATCGGAAACGGAATGGTTGTAGATCCGAAAGCATTAGTCACAGAGCTTGCGTATCTTCATGAGCGCAACGTGAGTACAGATAACCTGAGAATCAGCAACAGAGCTCACGTCATTCTGCCGTATCATTTGAAATTGGATGAAGTGGAAGAAGAGCGTAAAGGGGCTAACAAGATCGGCACAACGAAAAAAGGAATCGGCCCTGCTTACATGGATAAAGCAGCCCGCATCGGAATTCGCATCGCGGATCTGTTAGACCGTGACGCGTTTGCGGAAAAGCTTGAGCGCAATCTTGAAGAAAAAAACCGTCTTCTCGAGAAAATGTACGAGACAGAAGGGTTTAAACTTGAGGATATCTTAGACGAATATTATGAGTACGGACAGCAGATTAAAAAGTATGTTTGCGATACATCTGTTGTCTTAAACGATGCTCTTGATGAAGGGCGCCGTGTATTATTTGAAGGCGCACAAGGGGTTATGCTCGATATCGACCAAGGAACATACCCGTTTGTTACGTCATCTAACCCGGTTGCCGGCGGTGTCACGATCGGTTCTGGTGTCGGCCCGACCAAAATCAAGCACGTTGTCGGTGTATCAAAAGCATATACGACTCGTGTCGGCGACGGTCCTTTCCCGACTGAGCTGAAAGATGAAATCGGCGATCAAATCCGTGAAGTCGGACGCGAATATGGAACAACAACAGGCCGCCCGCGCCGTGTCGGCTGGTTTGACAGCGTTGTTGTCCGCCACGCCCGCCGTGTGAGCGGAATTACAGATCTTTCTCTGAACTCAATTGACGTCCTAACAGGAATTGAAACGTTGAAAATCTGTGTGGCGTACCGCTACAAAGGCGAAATCATTGAAGAATTCCCAGCAAGTCTTAAGGCACTTGCTGAATGTGAGCCGGTATATGAAGAAATGCCGGGCTGGACTGAGGATATTACAGGTGCGAAGAGCTTGAGCGAGCTTCCGGAAAATGCGCGCCATTATCTTGAGCGTGTGTCTCAGCTTACAGGCATTCCGCTTTCTATTTTCTCTGTCGGTCCAGACCGCTCACAAACAAATGTCCTTCGCAGTGTGTACCGTGCGAACTAAATAGAATATGTCTGCAAGCCCCTATTTAAGGGGCTTGTTTTTTGTTTGAAAGCCGCATATAAGTTGGTCTGAGAAAAAAATATGAAAAAAAACCAAAAAAGTTATTGCCACTTCTATTTGTTCGTGATATTATAAATCTCGTTGTTACGGAAACTGCTTCAATAGAGTACAAGATGAGAACTAGATTTAAGTCGTTTGCTCTATAGAAATTCCGACATCTTTAAGAGCCATTAGCTCAGTTGGTAGAGCATCTGACTTTTAATCAGAGGGTCGAAGGTTCGAGTCCTTCATGGCTCACCATTTCGTGAAGGCCCGTTGGTCAAGCGGTTAAGACACCGCCCTTTCACGGCGGTAACACGGGTTCGAATCCCGTACGGGTCATTGATTTACTTTAGCGTTATTGCTAAATTCCTTATTTGTCTGTGAGAGCTGACACGACAGCTCTCCGGGCAATTACTGTAAGGTCCGGTAGTTCAGTTGGTTAGAATGCCTGCCTGTCACGCAGGAGGTCGCGGGTTCGAGTCCCGTCCGGACCGCCATTTTACTTTACTTAGTAGAGAAAAATAAAACATTTGGCTCGGTAGCTCAGTTGGTAGAGCAACGGACTGAAAATCCGTGTGTCGGCGGTTCGATTCCGTCCCGAGCCACTTACCAAACGCATCTGCAATCGTAGGTGCGTTTTTTCTTTTAGGAAAAAGGCAAACATGAGGAGTGTTATAATAGAAGAAAAAGGGAGAACCGGCCCTGCGGCCGGTTCAAAGAAGAAGACGTCATTGATAAAGACGCACTCCGGTGAGGGGAGGTTTCAATAAAGTTATCTTTTTTAAAAAAAGTTGACCAGCATGACAATAGATAAACAACTGGCGATAAAGGTGAAACATGTGTTTTTTTTCTAAACCTTTATTTTTTTTATCTTTTGACCTTAAACCGTTATAATAGACAAGGACCCATTCTTTACATGGGCCATAAGTGATGAAACGAATGTTATATAGATGAAATGAAGTCATTCGGCAGGAGGAAAATCAAAATGATGGATAAAAAGATCCTTGTAGTAGATGATGAAAAACCGATTGCAGATATATTGGAATTTAACTTAAGAAAAGAAGGCTATGAAGTGCACTGTGCCCACGATGGAAACGAAGCCGTTGAAATGGTAGAAGAGCTTCAGCCTGATTTAATTCTTTTAGATATTATGCTCCCGAATAAAGACGGCGTTGAAGTATGCCGCGAAGTCAGAAAGAAATACGATATGCCAATCATTATGCTGACGGCTAAAGATTCAGAAATTGACAAGGTTATCGGGCTTGAAATCGGTGCTGATGACTATGTCACAAAACCATTCAGCACACGCGAGCTCTTGGCACGTGTAAAAGCGAACCTGCGTCGCCAGCTGACAACAGCGCCTGCGGAGGAAGAGCCTTCCTCTAACGAGATTCATATCGGCTCTCTCGTCATCTTCCCTGACGCGTACGTTGTATCAAAACGAGACGAAACAATCGAATTGACTCATCGTGAGTTCGAATTGCTTCATTATTTAGCAAAACATATCGGACAAGTGATGACCCGTGAACATTTGCTTCAAACCGTTTGGGGCTATGATTACTTCGGCGATGTCAGAACGGTTGACGTAACAGTCCGCCGGCTTCGTGAAAAAATCGAGGACAACCCGAGCCATCCAAATTGGATCGTCACACGCCGCGGTGTAGGTTATTACTTGAGAAACCCAGAACAGGACTAATGCCCATATGAATAAGGTTGGTTTTTTTCGGTCGATCCAATTTAAGATTACCTTGATTTATGTGCTTTTGATTATCATTGCCATGCAAATCATTGGTGTGTATTTTGTCAATCAGGTAGAGAAGTCGCTGATCAGCTCTTATGAACAATCGCTGAATCAGCGAATCGACAACCTTTCTTATTATATCGAACAAGAATATAAGAGCGATAACGACAGTACCGTCATAAAGGATGACGTCAGCCGTATTTTGAATGACTTCACGAAAAGTGATGAGGTTCGGGAAATTAGCTTTGTAGATAAAAGCTATGAAGTGGTCGGTTCTTCAAAGCCGTACGGTGAGGAAGTGGCTGGGAAACAAACGACCGATCTGATTTTCAAAAGAATTTTTTCTACCAAACAGTCGTATTTAAGAAAATATTATGACCCGAAAAGCAAAATCAGAGTTCTTATTTCCGCGAAGCCCGTCATGACTGAAAACCAAGAGGTTGTCGGCGCGATCTATGTTGTCGCGAGTATGGAAGATGTCTTTAATCAAATGAAGACGATCAACACGATACTGGCGTCCGGCACAGGTTTGGCACTTGTTTTGACTGCTCTTCTCGGTATTTTTCTGGCAAGAACCATTACCCATCCGCTTTCAGATATGCGAAAGCAGGCGATGGAGCTTGCGAAAGGGAATTTCTCGAGGAAGGTTAAAAAGTACGGGCATGATGAAATTGGGCAGCTGGCCACAACGTTTAACCACTTAACGAGAGAGCTTGAAGATGCCCAGGCGATGACTGAAGGAGAACGCAGAAAGCTAGCCTCTGTCATTGCCTATATGACAGACGGCGTAATCGCTACAAACCGAAATGGAGCGATTATTCTCTTAAACAGCCCGGCGCTGGAGCTGTTGAACGTTTCACGTGAAACAGCCTTAGAAATGCCGATTACGAGTTTGCTGGGGCTTCAAGAGAATTATACTTTTGAAGATTTAGTGGAGCAGCAGGATTCTATGCTGCTTGAAATTGAGCGCGATGATGAATTAACGGTGCTTCGCGTGAATTTCTCTGTGATTCAAAGGGAACACGGCAAAATTGATGGTTTAATCGCTGTCATTTACGATGTAACCGAACAAGAGAAAATGGATCAGGAACGCAGAGAATTCGTTGCGAATGTATCACATGAGCTGCGGACGCCGCTTACGACAATGCGCAGCTATTTAGAAGCGTTAGCTGAAGGCGCGTGGGAAAATAAAGACATTGCTCCGCGCTTCTTAATGGTGACGCAAAATGAAACAGAGCGTATGATCCGACTTGTCAATGATCTGCTTCAGCTGTCGAAATTTGACAGTAAGGATTATCAATTTAACCGGGAATGGATTCAGATTGTCCGGTTTATGTCGCTTATTATTGACCGTTTTGAAATGACAAAAGAGCAGCATGTGGAGTTTATCCGTAATCTGCCGGACAGAGATCTGTACGTCGAGATCGACCAGGATAAAATTACGCAGGTGCTCGATAATATTATTTCTAACGCTTTAAAATATTCACCGGAAGGCGGACATGTCACGTTCTCGATTGATGTCATTGAAGAGGAAGAACTTCTCTATATCAGCGTGAAGGATGAAGGGATCGGCATTCCGAAAAAAGATGTCGAAAAAGTCTTTGACCGCTTCTACAGGGTGGATAAAGCGAGAACGAGAAAACTTGGCGGCACCGGTCTGGGATTGGCGATTGCCAAGGAAATGGTACAGGCGCACGGCGGAGATATTTGGGCGGACAGCATAGAAGGAAAAGGCACGACGATTACATTTACTCTTCCATATAAAGAGGAACAAGAGGATGATTGGGATGAAGCGTGAAAATATAAAAACGATATTACTTACGGTACTCGTCGTCATCAGTCTTGTTTTTACATGGGGGATATGGACGTTCCAGCCAAACTTTTCTGAAGGCTCATCCTCAACAGAGTCTACTGTTCGTGTGAAACATAAAATCGAAAAAACCACTCAAAAGCTGTCTGAAACGGTAAGGCCAAGGGACATGTTTATCCATGATGACGGCGCTCATTACAAAGTGGATGACAATGCCCTCTATGAAGAAATTTGGTCTGACTTGCCACATTGGGATGTGAAAGGAATTAAAGATATTTCGGATCAGTATGACAAGGCTGGATTCAAAAGCTGGTTTTATGGAATAGGCGGTTCTGAAGCCAAGCTTGACTTGCAATTCAGCGATACGATTCCGATTGATATTTTCCAAACGCTATTTAAATGGTCTAATCAGTCGTTTGAATACAGTTCGTTTGACCATATTCTGATCCCGTTCAATGAAACAAAAGCGAACAAGAAAATCTATTTGGTGTCATACAGCAAGCAGCTCATCCTTGAAGTGACGGTTGAATCAGCAAACTACCGGAACATTATGAACGACTTGAAAAACAGGCAATCAAATATGCCGGCGTTCAGTTTGTTCTCCATTGGCTCAAAGAAAGAGTTCTTGCTGCCGAACAAACCGCTTACGATGGACAAAAAAGAATTTGTCACAGAATCGATTAAAACAAATACCTTTAAGCAGGCTTTGTTTAGTGATCCGAGCATTGTAAGAGAAGATTCGAATTACAACAACAGAAATGTGCTGACAGATGGGATCAGCCGTTTAGATGTGAATCTAAGCCAGCGACAGGTGCAATTTCAACAGCGCAATTTGGTGCAGAGCACATCCTATCAAACAGGTGAATTAATCAAAAAGAGCCAAAAATACCTTGAGGATACCGGAAGCTGGACGGATCACTATCAATTTTTCAGTATCAATGACAGCCAGCAGCTGAGTTTCTATATCTTTATGGATCAGATCCCGGTCATTAACAGCACCGCCAAACCTTTCGGGGCGACATCGGCGATTACGGTGCAATGGGCGAATGATGATATTCTCAGCTATAAGCGGCCGAATTACAGTCTCGGAACGAATCCAATTAAAACAAGTGAAACAGAGCTCATGAGCGGCAGCGAAGTGAAGATGCTGCTTTCGAAACAAACCGCTTATGATACGGACAAAATTGATCAGATCTTCCTTGCTTATCAATTGGTATCAACATCAACCAACGATGATCCTCTCGTTGAACTGGAACCGGTTTGGGCGATGAAAGTAAATGGAAAAATTGTGCCGATTACAAAGGACTTATTGAGGAAGGAGGGGGCTAACAGTGGAGTGGAATAAGACAAAATCAATCTTCATCGTTGCCTTCCTCATTTTAGATATTTTCTTAGGCTATCAGTTTTTTCAAAAATGGCAGGCTACCGGCAAAGAATATGAAGTCATTAAAAATGATGTCGAGCATGACATGAAAGCCGATCATATCACGTATGAAGGCTTGAATAAGGAAGCAACAGAAGGCTATCGGATCACAGCAAATCAAAAAGCCTTCACCAAGGAGGAAATTGAGGCGCTGAAGGATCAAAAGCCTTTGATGGACATGCCTAGTGATGATCATAAAGTAACGAGCCTGAAAATGAAGTTTGCAAATCCAATCGCCCTATCAAAGAAGGATATCGAGGACGATGCTCAGGCACTTGTTTCTTCGAAAATTCAAGATGGCGAAAAATATAAGCTTTGGAAGGTTGATAAATCGAAGAAAGAAATTATTTTCTTCCAAACGTACGAAGGTCATTATATTTACCAAAAGACCGACAATCCCGCTAATATGATTGGGCAAGTGGTGCTGCATCTAAACGGTAAAAACGAGGTTGTGTCATACGACCAGACTACGCTTGAGACCTTCAAGCAAATCCAGAAAGAAAGCTTAATTACTGAAATGGATGCGGTTGAGCTATTGTACTATCAAAATCAATTAAAAGAATACAGCACTGTGAAGAGCTGTAAATTCGGCTATGTAGCACAATATCCGCTGACGAGTACGCAGGTGCTGGCGCCGGTATGGAGAATTACGGTCGAGTACGAGAAAAAAGTGAACGGTGAGAAAAAGACAGTACAAGAGTATTTTACTGTGAATGCTTTGGAGAGTACGATTTTAGATACAGATCAATGAAAATAATGGAGTGAGACAAACATGAGCTTGCAATTTAGCGTACTTGCGAGCGGGAGTACGGGAAATGCGTTTTACCTCGAAACAGAGGATCACGCATTTTTAGTGGACGCCGGTTTGAGCGGAAAAGCCATGGATGGGCTGATGGCGCAGATCGGGCGTAAGCTGGATGATGTAGACGGCATTTTTGTGACGCATGAGCATAGTGACCATATTAAGGGCCTTGGTGTCGTCGCCAGAAAGTACAAGCTTCCGATCTATGCGAACGAGAAGACTTGGAAAGCGATGGAGAATCAAATCGGCAAAATTGACACCGATCAAAAGTTTGTATTTCCAATGGAGACGGTAAAGTCGTTCGGCGGACTTGATGTTGAATCGTTTGGCGTCTCCCACGATGCGGCGGAACCGATGTTTTATGTGTTCCATTATAACGGCCGAAAGCTCGCGTTAATGACAGATACGGGATATGTCAGCGACCGAATGAAAGGCATTATCCGTTCAGCGAATGTGTTTGTGTTTGAAAGCAATCACGATGTCGGTATGCTGCAAATGGGAAGATACCCATGGAGCATTAAGCGGCGGATTTTAAGTGACGTCGGGCACGTGTCAAATGAAGATGCTGCCTTGGCGATGACGGATGTCATTGGCGATGAGACGTCTCGTATTTACCTGGCGCATTTGAGCCAGGACAACAACATGAAGGAGCTGGCAAGAATGTCCGTGCAGCAGACATTGGCTTCTAAAGGATTTGTGACGGGTGAGACATTTGACTTATACGACACTGATCCGAAGAAGGCCACGCCGCTTTGCGCTGTATAATTTTTCTATGTAAATCATGACTATTCTAGGAGCTTCTAACCCACAATATAACCATATTAACGTTCTTGGAAAGGATGGAATATGGTGGATTACGAACGTGAGGAAGAACATACTACTCCTGAACAGCCAAAGAGAAGTAAAAAAGGATATTTTCTTTCTAGCCTGATTGGTGTGATTGTCGGTGCCGTATTAATGGCGTTTATCATGCCGTATCTTTCAAATGAAGGGCTAGATACGGGCGCTTTAGATCAGCAGCAGAACAATAACGGCCGGGAATCAATCAGGACGGTGAATGTCAGTGTCAACAATACGGTCACCAAGATTGTCAGCAATGTGTCGCCCGCCGTTGTGGGTGTTGTGAACATCCAAAAATCAGATATACGGGGAGAGAGCGGCGAGGCTGGGAGCGGCTCTGGCGTCATCTATAAGAAAAATGACCATTCCGCTTATGTCGTGACCAACCATCATGTCATCGAAGGCGCTTCCCAAATTGAAATCAGCTTGAAAGACGGCTCACGTGTATCAGCTGATCTTGTCGGCAGCGACCAGCTGATGGACCTTGCCGTTTTACGGGTGAAAAGCGATAAGATTAAAGCAGTCGCCGATTTCGGAAATTCAGATAAAGTGAAGTCTGGGGAGCCGGTTATCGCGATCGGGAACCCGTTAGGCCTTGAGTTTGCTGGCTCTGTCACACAAGGCGTCATCTCGGGTACGGAGAGGGCGATCCCAGTCGATTCAAACGGTGACGGACAGCCTGACTGGAACGCAGAAGTCCTGCAAACAGATGCGGCCATTAACCCTGGGAACAGCGGCGGTGCTTTGTTAAATATGGATGGGAAGGTCATTGGCATCAATTCAATGAAAATTGCCGAGTCGGCGGTTGAAGGGATTGGCCTGTCGATTCCATCTAAGCTCGTGATCCCTGTGATAGAGGATTTAGAGAAATACGGAAAGGTCAAACGCCCGTTCCTTGGCATTGAGATGAAATCCCTAAGCGACATCGCAAGCTATCATTGGGATGAAACATTAAAGCTTCCTAAGAACGTCACCAATGGAGCGGTTGTGATGGGTGTAGACGCCTTTTCACCTGCCGGAAAAGCGGGACTGAAGGAACTCGATGTCATCACGGAATTTGACGGATTCAAAGTAAATGATATTGTTGACCTGCGAAAACGGCTTTATCAGAAAAAAGTCGGTGACCGGGTGAAGGTGAAGTTTTACCGCGGCGGAAAAGAAAAATCTGTTGACATCATGCTGTCGTCCGCAGACCAATTAGGAAGTTAATCAAAACAGTCTGGCATCGTTTGCCAGGCTGTTTTGATATGCAAAAAAACTGAACGGGGGTCACGCCCGTTCAGTTGAAAAGGATATATCGAATATGAAGAAAAATACAAGATGGATGTTACACGTGAAACAGCAGCAAATGGCTGTTAGCTGCAAATACCTTCATTTTCAGCATTCTCCCGAAAATATGGAGGTTCGGGATTAGGCCTTGCCATAACGAAATCGATTATCGACAATCACAATGGGACGATTGAAGTGAAAAGTGAAATCGGCAGAGGCACTGTTTTTCTGATCAGGCTTCCTGCTCCGGATTATTCGTTAGACGAGTGAGAAAATTTCTTCAGCCGATATTGGAGGCTTTGTCTGCTGATGCCAAGCTCCTGAGCAGCTTTCGAGATGTTATGGCCGTGTTTTCTTAACACGTTCTCTATCACATATTTTTCGAAGCTTTCCATTTTTTCTTTTAAGTCCGCGGCCGGCTGGTGTCTTGGTGTTTCAGGCTCTGGGATGTCAGCCGGCTTGATTTTCATTCGGTATTGATAGGGCAGATGGGAAGCCGTAATCGTTTGCTCGTCCGTCATGAAATTCATTGCGCCTTCGATCATATGCTCGAGCTCGCGAATATTTCCCGGCCAGTCATAAGAAAGGAAAAATTGCTTCACGTCATCGCTGATGTGTTCAACATTCATTTGGAACAGATGGTTGTTTTTCTGGATGAACTCCGACGCGAGAAGCAAAATGTCTTCTTTTCGTTCCCGAAGCGGCGGGATGATCAGCGTCACGACACTCAGTCTGTAATACAAGTCCTTCCGCATTCGTTCGCCTGCAATTGCATCAATTGGATCTTCATTCATCGTGGCAATAATACGTACGTCAATCGGTGTATCCTTTGTTGAACCGATGCGCCTGATTTTCCGCTCTTGAAGGGCGCGCAGCAGCTTCGCCTGAAGGCTGAGATTCAGCGAGTTGATTTCATCTAACAGCAGCGTGCCGCCGTGGGCTTGTTCAAACAGGCCGGGCTGGTCGACAGCGCCGGTAAACGCGCCTTTTTTCGTTCCGAACAAGATGCTTTCCACAAGGCTGTTTGGCAGTGCCGCACAGTTTTGCGAAATAAACGGGCCGCCAGAACGATCGCTTCCATTATGGATACTTTGCGCGAACAGTTCTTTTCCCGTGCCGGTTTCGCCTGCGAGAAGGACAGATGATGACGTACGGGTTGCCCGCTTGGCGTTTTCGATGACGTCTCGAATGGCCGGACTGGTGCCGAGAATACTGTCAAACGTATAGGTTGTGCTGCCTTTTTTGTTCATATTCTCCCTGATCAGCCGTTCAAGCTTTGTCACATCCTTGGCAATTTCAACGGCGCCCTTGATTTTGCCGTCTTGGACGATGGGATATGTATGATTGATCGTCGTGATTTCCTGGCCCTTATTATTGAAGTAGCTCTGCTTCACATTTTTAATCGTCTTGCCTTCCTGAAGAGCCTGTACCAGTGTGCTGTCCTGCTGCTTTGAAAACATAAACACATCCATCAGGTTTTTATTCAAGACGTCATGCTTCTCCATATCTTCAATCTGCATCATTTTATTGTTATAAACGATTGTGTTTCCATGCTCGTCTACCACGTGCAGGCCAACATCGATTTCATCTAAAATACTCTGAAAAACCAATGTGAGGAATTCGCTGTCTTTGACCACTGTATGAACCTCCCTCAATTATTTTCTTAATATTGCTTCTATTTTATAAAAAAACGGAGAGGATATGCAAAAGAATTTTGCACTTTCGGGAATTTTTGCTCGAAATATCAGAATGTTTTTGCACCTTGTCCTCGAAAATTGTAGAAAACACACGAATTCTTGATTTGGCACAGAACTTGCATTTATATAAAGGGAAAGCAGGATAACATGTTGAAACAGAAAACAAGGGGGAATTCAAATATGCCAGCTTTATCTAAATCCAAAGAAATTATTGATCAGACGTCTCATTACGGAGCCAACAATTATCATCCGCTCCCGATTGTTATTTCTGAAGCGCTGGGTTCTTGGGTAAAGGACCCGGAAGGCAATGAATATATGGATATGCTGAGTGCTTATTCTGCGGTAAACCAGGGGCACAGACACCCGAAAATCATTCAGGCATTAAAGGATCAGGCTGATAAAATCACCCTCACGTCACGCGCGTTTCATAACGATCAGCTTGGGCCGTTTTACGAAAAAACAGCTAAACTGACAGGCAAAGAGATGATTCTGCCGATGAATACAGGAGCCGAAGCGGTTGAATCCGCGGTGAAAGCGGCGAGACGCTGGGCGTATGAAGTGAAGGGAGTAGCTGACAATCAAGCGGAAATTATCGCATGTGTCGGGAACTTCCACGGCCGCACGATGCTGGCGGTATCTCTTTCTTCTGAAGAGGAATATAAACGAGGATTCGGCCCGATGCTTCCGGGAATCAAACTCATTCCTTACGGCGATGTGGAAGCGCTTCGACAGGCCATTACGCCGAATACAGCGGCATTCTTGTTTGAACCGATTCAAGGCGAAGCGGGCATTGTGATTCCGCCTGAAGGATTTTTACAGGAAGCGGCGGCGATTTGTAAGGAAGAGAATGTCTTGTTTATTGCGGATGAAATTCAAACGGGTCTCGGACGTACAGGCAAGACGTTTGCCTGTGACTGGGACGGCATTGTCCCTGATATGTATATTTTGGGCAAAGCGCTTGGCGGCGGTGTGTTCCCGATCTCATGCATTGCGGCGGACCGCGAGATCCTAGGCGTGTTTAACCCTGGCTCACACGGCTCAACATTTGGCGGAAACCCGCTTGCATGTGCAGTGTCTATCGCTTCATTAGAAGTGCTGGAGGATGAAAAGCTGGCGGATCGTTCTCTTGAGCTTGGAGAATACTTTAAAAGCGAGCTTGAGAGCATTGACAGCCCTGTCATTAAAGAAGTCCGCGGCAGAGGGCTGTTTATCGGTGTGGAATTGACTGAAGCGGCACGTCCGTATTGTGAGCGTTTGAAGGAAGAGGGACTTTTATGCAAGGAAACGCATGATACAGTCATTCGTTTTGCACCGCCATTAATCATTTCCAAAGAGGACTTGGATTGGGCGATAGAGAAAATTAAGCACGTGCTGCGAAACGCATAAATCCGCACCATGGCGGGATATTCACTTCGTTTGTATAAATTTACAACAGAAAAATCAGCACTCCCTATTTGCTCAGCTACAGTATTTTAGTATAATGTATCTTTATGAGAAGAAGTGAATTTTATATTAAATAGATAGAGACTCTTTGGACAGCAAACTGGGATAGCACCATGCAGATGTTCCAGCTTAGATCCAATACAAGTTGCTGAAGGGGTGCAGAAAGTGAATACAAACCAAGATAACGGAAATCAGCTCCAGCGGACAATGAAATCACGCCATTTGTTCATGATTTCATTGGGCGGAGTGATCGGAACCGGTTTCTTCCTTGGAACCGGGTTTACCATTAACCAAGCGGGACCGCTCGGCGCGGTTCTGTCCTATTTAGTGGGCGGCTTTATCATGTTTTTGACCATGCTCTGCTTAGGAGAGCTGGCAGTCGCCTTTCCTGTGTCGGGGTCCTTCCAGACCTATGCGACAAAATTTATCAGCCCGGCTTTCGGGTTTGCGTTCGGCTGGCTGTACTGGCTCGGCTGGGCGGTTACATGCGCCATTGAATTTTTATCAGCGGGGCAGCTGATGCAACGCTGGTTTCCGCATATAGACGTGTGGATCTGGTGTCTGGTCTTTGCGGCACTGATGTTTATTTTAAATGCGATCACCACAAAAGCCTTTGCGGAATCTGAATTCTGGTTCTCAGGCATTAAAATTTTGATTATCCTTTTATTTATTATTCTCGGCGGAGCTGCCATGTTTGGCCTGATTGATCTGAAGGGCGGAGAGCAGGCGCCGTTTTTGACACATTTTTATGAAGACGGGTTATTTCCGAACGGCATAAAGGCAATGCTGATTACGATGATTACCGTGAACTTTGCGTTTCAGGGGACTGAGCTGATCGGGGTTGCAGCCGGAGAAAGTGAAGACCCTGAAAAAACGATTCCGCGGTCCATCAAACAGACAGTATGGAGAACGCTTGTGTTCTTTGTGCTTTCAATCATTGTCATTGCCGGCATGATTCCTTGGAAACAGGCTGGAGTCGTGGAAAGTCCGTTTGTTGCCGTATTTGAGCAAATCGGAATCCCATATGCAGCTGATATCATGAACTTTGTTATTTTAATCGCACTGTTATCTGTTGCGAACTCAGGTTTATACGCATCAACACGTATTCTGTACGCGATGGCGAATGAAGGACAGGCCTTTAAAGCGCTCGGCAAAACAAATCAGCGCGGTGTACCGATGTACTCGTTAATCGTAACGATGGCTGTGGCCTGCCTATCCCTTCTGACAAAGTTTGCGCAGGCTGAAACTGTATATATGGTACTGTTATCTTTGGCGGGCATGAGCGCGCAGGTCGGCTGGATTACAATTTCGCTTTCCCAAATCATGTTCAGACGCAAATATATCCGTGAGGGCGGGAAGATAGAAGATTTGAAATTTAAAACACCGCTGTACCCGGTGCTTCCGCTGATCGGCCTAACGTTAAATACGGTCGTGCTCATCAGTCTTGCATTTGATCCGGAGCAGCGTATCGCGCTGTATTGCGGCGTACCGTTTATGATCATTTGCTACATCATTTATCATGTCGTCATTAAAAAACGCCAGCAGGCGAATCGTCAGCTAGAGCTTTAAAACGTTGTCCGTAAGTCATCTTTGTTAGAACCCGCATAGGACATTATCTTAAATGTTGAGGTGGAATCACAGATGGATAAAACGATTTCGGTTATTGGAATGCCAATGGATTTAGGACAAGCACGACGCGGAGTAGATATGGGCCCGAGTGCCATCCGGTACGCTCATCTGATCGAGCGGCTGTCAGACATGGGGTATACGGTTGAGGATCTTGGTGACATTCCGATCAACCGCGAAAAGATCAAAAATGACGAGGAACTGAAAAACCTGAATTCCGTTTTGGCGGGAAATGAAAAACTCGCGCAAAAGGTCAACAAAGTCATTGAAGAGAAAAAATTCCCGCTTGTCCTGGGCGGTGACCACAGTATTGCGATCGGCACGCTTGCAGGCACAGCGAAGCATTACGATAATCTCGGCGTCATCTGGTATGACGCGCACGGCGATTTGAATACACTTGAAACTTCACCATCGGGCAATATTCACGGCATGCCGCTCGCGGTCAGCCTCGGCATTGGCCACGAGTCACTGGTTAATCTTGAAGGCTACGCGCCTAAAATCAAACCGGAAAACGTCGTCATCATTGGCGCCCGGTCACTTGATGAAGGGGAGCGCAAGTACATTAAGGAAAGCGGCATGAAGGTGTACACAATGCACGAAATCGACCGTCTTGGCATGACAAAGGTCATTGAAGAAACCCTTGATTATTTATCAGCATGTGATGGCGTCCATCTGAGCCTTGATCTGGACGGACTTGATCCGAACGACGCACCGGGTGTCGGAACCCCTGTCGTCGGCGGCATCAGCTACCGGGAGAGCCATTTGGCTATGGAAATGCTGTATGACGCAGGCATCATTACCTCAGCCGAATTCGTTGAGGTTAACCCGATCCTTGATCACAAAAACAAAACAGGTAAAACAGCAGTAGAGCTCGTAGAATCCCTGCTAGGGAAGAAGCTGCTATAATAAGAAAACCCCCGCACCCGCGGGGGTTTCAGCGTGTCGACAAACCCTCGCATTCGTTGTCAGGCCTGCGCTTCGGTGCTCGCGAATTTCAAACATTCGCTGCGCTCCAATGCTCGTTCTTCCTAGACTTCAAGGGTTTTCAATCACGCTGAAAAGATGAAAGAATCCTAAAACTACAAACCGTTTTAGGATTCTTTCGTTAAATTGAACCCCCGCACCCGCGGGGGTTTTTCATTTATCCAATCATTTTCTCAGCGACTTTCATTTCCTGTGAGTGGGTTTGATGGTCCGCAATAAACCAACCTGATAAAATCACCGCTGCGACGCCTGCGCCAATCAGAAATCTTTTCATTTATATAACCTCCGTTCGTTTAATCAGTTCTTCAATTTGTAATGCTTCATAAAAAAAGTGGGCAGCTTCTTTGTAAAGCTCAAGTTCCCTATACCTGTCGCCAGCCAAAATGGAAAGTTCTCTTACACTGTCATACTCTTTCTCGGACAACAAGTCATCCATATATTGTTTGCATAAGTAAAACGTTTCCGCATGACCCCCTTCTGCATAAATGGCATATAAAATGTCTATTTTTGCCTCACATATTCTATTCGGCTCAGCAGCCAATTTTTCCTTCACTTCTTGGTAATAAGATAAGGCCTGTTCTTTCTTTTTGATCTTAAACAGCTCTCGTATCAGCAAGTAGGCAGAATGATAATAATAGGCGGAGCGGGCATACTCTTCGTTCTGTAAGGCTTCCTCTAATTTCGAAACCGCTTCTTCTGATTTGCCGCTTTGCGCATGAAGAAGGCCGAAGTTATGCAAAAGCTGGGCTTCAAAAAAATGATCCTCTAATTCACTCGTGATCCGAATTGCTTCGTCCAAATAAGCCTCAGCTTCTTCAAACTGGCTCATCTCTGTAAAATTGCCTGACATGGTAATCAGGGCTGAAGCCAGCTTCTTTTTATAATCGGTCTCTTCCCTGAACGTTTTGACCGCTTGCCGTGTATGATTGAGGGATACAATATTTTGTCCCAGCTTATAATAGAGCTTTCCGACCTTCAGGTGAAATTCGGCTTTCTCAATCGGATCGGGAATGTTGTCGAGATACTGCTCTGCATCTTTATACAGCCCAATGGCAATATCATAATTATTTTTATAGGCCTCATACATGCCTTCAAACAGAAAAAAGTAATATTTCAGCATGTCAGACGTAGCATTCATATGAGAAGGCTCCTCATGCTGAAAGCCCTGTCCTCTCGCCTCGTGAAGCAAAACCTTGTGGCGCAGTTCCAATAAGGAGAAGTAGGCAAGCACCTCCTGATCCTCTTCCATGTCATCCAATAAAGGCTTCACTTCTTCAAATAAACGGGAGGACTCTTCCACTTCATGTTTCTTGATAGCAAGGTACCAATCGTTGAGCATGCTAGCGATTTCTGCGGGTGCGATCTTATTCATGTGAAACTCCTTTCTCTAGTGACTTATCAATCTCAGTTGCTTATTCTGATAGTAACACCTCTTTCTATTTTATGTAAAATCCTCTAGTCAATATATGAAGGAGAGATGATATGACAATTATGCTGAGCCCTATGCAGACAGAAGAATTTCGGTCTTATCTCACATACACAACAAAGCATTACGCGAAAGAAAAGGTAAAAGCGGGAACATGGCTGCCTGAAGATGCACAGCTTTTGTCTAAGCAGGCGTTTAATGATCTGCTCCCGAAAGGGCTGGAAACACCCCATCACCATTTGTGGAGCCTCAAGCTGAATGAAAAGGATATCGTTGGCTGGCTCTGGATACATGCTGAACCGGAACATCCGCAACAGGAAGCGTTTATTTATGATTTTGGGTTATATGAACCGTATCGGGGAAAGGGCTACGCAAAGCAAGCATTGACGGCATTAGATCAAACGGCACGCAGCATGGGAATCCGCAAGCTGTCCCTTCATGTCTTTGCCCATAATCAGACGGCGCGAAAGCTATATGAGCAAACCGGATTTCAAGAAACAGACGTAGTGATGAGCAAGAAGCTTTAACGAAAAGGGCCTGATAAAGGCCTTTTTCTGTAAACGATTTCTAAAAATTCTGTAAATAACCTAGTTACTTTCCTTATTTCCCTAATATAATGTGGGTGAGGAAATTACCTTTCCTACACTCACAAGAAAAGAGGAGATGTAATGAAGTTGAAGAAACGAGTGTCGATGTTTTTGGTAGCGCTTACAATGTGTGGCGGCCTGTTTGTTTCTCCCGCCAAAGCCGTAAAGACCACAAATTATGCTGAAGAAATCGCCGCACTGCAGCCAGGCACGACACCGGAAGAAATCATGAAATCTGCCAGCCAGATTGCCAAACAGCAGCACGTAAAGCAGGACGTTATCCTAAAACAGTTCTATAAGGAAATCACGGCTGATAAAGCAGAGGGAGACCGGATCGCCAAGGAAAGCGGCATGTCTATCATGGGCGGGTCGTCCGGCACGAAAAAACTCCCGACAAGCGCGAAAGGCAATATCTATTACACGAACTCCTACACAGCCTACTACAATCACGGCCACGTCGGCATGTACTCCGCCGCTGACAAAATTGTTGAATCTGTCCCGAGCGACGGCGTCAGGCAGATCGCGTATAATGCCAGAGACGTGGAAGACAACTCCATTGTGCAAACCGTCAGCGTATCCTCATCTCAAAAAACAGCTGCTGCCGACTGGGCGGTATCAAAAGTCGGCGACCCATACTCATTTAACTTCGTCAATAACAGAAATACCGGCCATGACGGCGCCAAAAACTGTTCAAAGCTCCTATGGTCTGCCTTTTTGCTGAAAGCAGGCATTGATATAGACAGCAACGGAGGCTTAGGCGTGTATCCGCGCGACATCACTAGTTCTTCGTATACGACAACCATCATGACCATTTACTAAGGAGAAGGATATGAAAAAGTGGATGATCACCATCGCTATCCTGATTTTCGCAGGAATTGCACTATTTGTCTTCCTTTCTCCTCTCAAAAACCATAAAACCGTTGGTCAGCAGGATCTCAGAAACCCCGATTTCCTGGATGACAAAGAAGTCCTGCTGTATTTCTCAACCTCTGCAGATCAAGATGCATTTGGCGGCGGGAAAAGCTATGCCCTGTTTATCAGCCAGGATGGGTCGCTGTCTTCATTTCAGATGAAGGGCCTTGAGCTGGGATCAGCCAAGGTTCACGGCGATAGTGTGATGCTGGAGGACAAAAACACGATCTATACGATTAAAGACGGCCTGAGATCTCATAAAAGAGCCTATCAGCACACAGGAGACAGCGCAGGCTTTCTGCAAAACACGGACGGTTTTTACACCCTCTACAACTCTGGTTACGACAAAAAGGGAGACGGGTACCGCTCAGAGCTGTACCGCCAGATGAACGGAGAGTGGAAAAAAGACGTCATCCCCTACTACATCCGGGCCTCCGGTTTTCATGAGGGTGCGATTTTCGCACTTGTCCCGACAGCTGACGAAAAAGGCTATCAGCTCCTTCAGATTCAAGCGGATCAGAAGAAGCTCACCTACCACAACATAACGGAATGGCAGTACAGGGAAGGAGCCTCAGTCGAATCCCAACTTGCCGTGGACGACCAAGCGGTTTATGTTATGGTTCGCGGTCAAAAAGCCCGCAATCTCTATCAAATGGTCAAGATCAACAAAAAAAGCGGCGAAGTCGAGCTGCATGACATCGCCGAATACAAAAACGACGAACAAACGATATACAGCTCCATGCCCTTCAGCTTTAAAAACAGCTTTTTCCCTTATGACGGGAACCTGTACTTCATTGACGGCTTCGGAAAGGTGTACAAAATCGATGCTAAGACAGGAAAAACAAGCATCGCCTTCACCCTTTCCCGAGACAAAATGAAAGCCGACTTCAAAGAAATCACCCAAAAAGGCAGCAGCCTCTATTTCTTCACATACACGTACAACAAGCCTGCATACATTAAACAGTACAGCCTGAAAACCGGAAAGAAAGTGAAAGAAAAAGAGATTGGGAAGGTAAAGGATGTCGTGACGCCGAAGAGTCATTTGAAGCTGTATGATGTTGAGGTGATGAAGAGGTTTTAAGGCAAGGAGGTTAGTATGGGAGCCATTGCCGTTTTATTTATCGTTTTTGGTTTTCCGATCATCGCAGGTGTATTTGGTATAGCGGGTCATTTTTTATTTAAGAGGTTTTGGGTGGCACCGCTCATCGTTCTTATCGCGAGCTTGATATTGTTATTTACGTTAGCTTCGGGCAATAGCTCATTCATGTTTTGGGTTGTTATGTATACGGCGATTGCGTTGGTAACCAGTGTTGTCACATTATTTCTCAGGAAATTTTTTGAGTGATCTCTAATTATGAAGAGACTGGTGTGAAGTCTCTTTTTTTGTTGAACCGAAGTTTGCAGAGATTTTGGGTATGTTTTAGAAACGAATCTAAAGGAGGGATTACATGCGCACCAAACGGGTTATTCTTCTGGCAGTTATGATCAGCCTGGTTTCGGCCATTACTGTGTTCCTGTTAAATGGGTGTAAAGTCGACTTTTTAGACATCGCCGGAACTATTATTGGCTGCTTTCTTGGCATATTTGTTGTTATAAGAATACAGAAAAAACAGTCGTGAGAAAGGGAAAGAGTCATGCCGAACCGAAGTCATGTGCAAGGACGAAGAGTCCAAACACATGAATGGGAGGAATGGCGTTGACAGGAAACAAAGCGGTTGTGTACAAAGGCAAAGGGACTGTAGCGGTAGAGGATATCGGTTATCCGGAGTTAATCTTAAGGGACGGGCCCGGCGTTCCAAAGGCGAATGTGAATCGAAAATGTGAGCATGGGGTTATTCTCAAAGTCATTACAACCAACATTTGCGGAAGCGACCAGCATATGGTCAGAGGCCGCACAACGGCGCCTGAAGGCTTGGTGCTCGGGCATGAAATTACGGGAGAAGTCATTGAAACGGGGCGTGATGTTGAATTTATCAAAAAAGGCGACATCGTATCCGTTCCTTTCAATATTGCCTGCGGACGCTGTGTGATGTGCAAAACGCAGAAAACGCATGTGTGCCTGAATGTCAATCCGGACCGGCCGGGATCGGCTTACGGCTACGTCGATATGGGCGGCTGGGTCGGCGGCCAGTCTGAATACGTCATGGTGCCGTACGCTGACTTTCAGCTTTTGGTGTTCCCTGATAAAGAACAGGCGTTAGAAAAGATTCTCGATTTGACCATGCTGTCCGACATATTCCCGACCGGCTTCCACGGAGCTTACACAGCGGGCGTGCAAACAGGTTCAACCGTTTATATCGCGGGAGCGGGGCCTGTTGGCTTGGCAGCTGCACACTCCGCTCAGCTCCTAGGCGCCTCCACCGTGATTGTCGGCGATCTGAACGAAGACAGACTGGCACAGGCGAGAAGCTTCGGCTGTGAAACGGTCAACGTACAAAAACACGACCGTCTCGGCGAGCAAATTGAACAAATACTAGGTGAACCGACAGTTGATGCCGCAGTGGACTGTGTCGGCTTTGAAGCATCCGGACACGGCAATCAAGGAGAAGCGCCTGCCGCCGTGCTGAACTCAATCATGGACGTCACCCAGGTCGGAGGCAGCCTTGGCATTCCAGGCTTATACGTGACCGAAGATCCCGGCGCAAAGGATGCGGACGCCAAAACAGGCTCATTAAAGATCCGCTTCGGACTCGGCTGGGCCAAAGCCCACACCTTCGTCACCGGACAAACGCCCGCCATGACATACAACCGCAATTTGATGAAAGCGATCCTGAGCGGCAGAGCGCAAATCGCAAAAGCCGTCAATGCCACCGTCATTTCTCTGGACGACGCGCCAAAAGGCTACAGCGACTTCGACAAAGGCGCAGCCAAAAAATTCGTCATCGACCCGCATGGAACACTGAAGTAAAAGAAAAAGCCGGACGTTCTCAGAACGCCGGCTTTATTGCTGGTAATCCGTTTCTTCAAAGCGGTTTCCCGTTTCATCCTGTACGATGAATTCCCCTTCGATTTTGTCCAGTCCAATCAGAATATAAGGGTTTTTCTCATTTGCCGTAGGAGCTGGTTTTCGTTTCACAGTTACAATCGTTTCTTTAGGTGAGAATTTGACGTCTGACACCTCAAGCTGTTTTTCGTTCTCGCTGCTTCCGAGAGACACAATAACCATTTTTCTCCCTTCTAAAATGGTGAAGACTTGATATCCTTTTACATCATCATGTATTTGAAGGTAATTAGCGTATATTTCTAAGTCTGGACTGCCTTCACCGATTCGATCCTTCTCCAACACCCAATAAGACGGCTGACACCCAACAAGCAGCAGCATGATCACAAAAAGCCAAACCCATCTAAAGCGCAAATGCAAACCTCCTCACACCTCGGTTACATCCAAACTAACACACGAGCGAAATAGAGTCATCAACAGCTTGTTTGTCGAATTGTGGATAAAACTCAGCCCGAAGCACTACTAACATGTGAATAAATAGGTTATATTGAGAAGAGAACATTTGTAAAAATGGAAGAAAACATCGGAGGATTTGAACATGAAACAAGCGTATTATTCCTGTGAAGAACACATCGAAACGGTGCTGGATATGTACATAGACGACCACGAGCTGCCGCCCGAAATCAGAAAAATCGAACATACTAACAGTTTATCCACAGCCTGTGAATTATGTGGAGACCCCGCAGTATATATAGTGGGGAACGAATGATCTTACACAAAATACAGAAAAGATATCCACAATTGTGGACAATATATATGAATAACTTGTTTCTAAAGTGGGGATGACCTGTGAATATCAATATTGTGACAATCGGAAAACTAAAAGAAAAATACCTCAAGCAAGGCATTGAAGAATACACCAAACGACTTTCGGCCTACGCAAAAATCGACATCATCGAACTCCCGGACGAAAAAGCACCGGAAAACCTAAGCGACCAGGACATGAAAATCATAAAAGACAAAGAAGGTGACCGCATCCTATCAAAAATCAGTTCCGACGCCCACGTTATCGGCCTCGCCATCGAAGGAAAAATGAAAACATCCGAAGAACTAGCCGATACAATAGATAAGCTGGCTACATATGGAAAAAGCAAAATCACCTTCGTCATCGGTGGATCACTCGGATTGAGTGACGCAGTGATGAAGCGAGCGAACGAGAAGCTATCGTTCTCGAAAATGACGTTCCCTCATCAGTTGATGCGGCTTATTCTGGTGGAGCAGATTTATCGGGCTTTTCGGATTAATCGTGGGGAGCCTTATCATAAGTAACTTTATACTTAATAGGGTTGCAAATAAGTTACAATAAATTATTCTTTACTAAATACATTATTTGTACTAATTTGTTTAAAGTGAAATACTTAAAATGCCTAGCCGTTTAGAAAGTGTGATTAGTATGAATTATATGTATCTGAACAAATTTTTCAGCAAAAAAAACTTAAAAGACTTTATTTTTAACAATAACTTCAATCCTGAGTTATTTAAAAATGAGCTATCAAAAAATTACAACATATTAGAAAAAGAATATAGAAATGAATTTTTTTTTAAAAGCACATTGTTCAATAAGTATGTTTTGGGTAAATACAGTCTGAGTACTACTGCTGCATTAAGTGAAATTGTCATAGAAAGTTCAAAAGCTGATTTAGCAATAATAAATCATCAAAAAGGTACAGTGTATGAGATTAAAACTGATCTTGATAACCTTGATAGGCTTAAATACCAATTAGAAAATTATTACAATGTGTTTAGTGAAGTATATGTAGTTACTTCAGAAAAAAACTACTATCCTGTATATAGATATATAAAGGAATTCAAATCTTCAGTTGGCATTATAGTTCTTACAAAAAAAGTTAATCTTAGTTTAAAAAAACATGCCACCAAAGATTGTAGTAATTTAAACCACGAAAGTTTATTTAAGTTATTGAGGAAAAAAGAATATGAAGAATTATTAATTTCTAAATTTGGACATTTACCCCAAGTAAAGCCTGTACATTACTTCAAAAATTGTTTAGAATTATTTAAAAATATAGATGTTGAAGAAGCGCAAAAATTAGTTTTTATTAAATTGAGGAAAAGGATGGATATAAGTGATAAAGAAAAATTTATGAAATTGCCTATACCTATTAGGTGGATTGTATATAGAAGTAATTTCACGGATAGGGAATTAAATGAAATATATGCAAGATTAAAATAGTTTAGGGGGATAATTTATGTACTTTCCATTTATTAGAGGGAGACAATATGACTTATTAGCTCTTAGGGAATTAAAGGGTGAGGATCGTTTAAGTAAAAAAATAATACCTATAATCGAACCAATCAAATTAAACTCCACTCTTTTATCAACAATAGGTATATTTGAAGAAAATGAAAGTGACTTAATTTTGATTTCTAATCCTAAAGTGGGGTCACTAGATGGAGAATTATCTTTACCTAGTACTTATCAGCAGTATTCTGAAATAATGCAAAAAAAATGTGTAAGGATCGGACATCATTTAAGTAAAAACTCCCCTTCTGAATTAAAGACTCTCATACAAGAATTCAATGTTACTTTAAAAGATTTAACAATAATTCATTCTGAAAAGAAAAATCTGAGATTTTATAAAGAGATTTTTGATGATTCAAAACCTTGGATAAATGTCATTCCTTCAGATACTTCTTTCAGAAGACAACTAAATGGTCAACGTCTAGTAGGTTTAACCGATCCATTTAATAAATTACCGAGAAATTCAGACTATCTAAAACTAGAAGGTGACTATGAAGTTTTTTCGGAAGAACATCTTTATTTTAATGATGAAGGTTATATTGGATTTTCTGATTATTCTATAGTTGGTCAAGAGTACAATGAAAGTGGTTTTGCTCCGTATGCAGTTGCTATTCATGTGGTTTATCCAAATTCTGAGAATCACTTAGAAATAAAACATTTTGTTTCAAATTCTAATAAAGATATTAGTGACCCGGCAGGAAAGTTCTCTGAAGCACTAGAAAAATTAATAAAATGGTACCAATCTTACTCAAGTGATCAGAGAATGAACACTTTAGCTATGAAATGTTTCACAGATCATTATAATAATGGTACATACCCTGGTCTTCCTACTTTAAAAAAGTTATCAATTATGCATCACTTGGAGTTAATAGGAAATTTACTAGACTAGGAGGAAGGGAATGGTGAATTGTTGTGAGAAGTGTTTTATTTCTAAAGAGATCAAAAGTATTGTAATAAGTTATGCTAATATAGGGAACTGTGATTTTTGTAACAGTAATCATGTTCATGTTTATAACTTAAAAAAAGATGACGGATTAGGGGAGCTCTTCAATAATATTCTTAATATTTTCAAGTTAGGTTCTGATTTGATTTCCGATGGGTACCCCCCATATAGGTTAATCAGTATAAAGGATGAATTTGAGAAAAAGTGGAAAATTTTTAATGGGCTTAATGGAAATCAAATATACCTTTTTTTAGAAACGCTTCTTAAAGAAAAATATGTCGATAAAATCCCGTTTATAAATAACCAAGTAGGAATTGTAGAATGGATGAACGAGAATTACCTTAATGAGAACTCTGTGTTGAAAGGATACTCATGGAAGGAATTTGTTAACTATATAAAACATGAAAATAGGTTCCATGCAAACCATATAAATAAAGAAATATTAAAAGATTATTTGAAAAAAATTACATCAACTATAGAGGATGATTTGTTTTTTAGGGCAAGAGTTTCCAATGAGCAAGAGTTAAGGAAAGAAGACATGGGAGCCCCTCCCCCAAAATATGCAACATCAGGACGCGCTAACTCTGAAGGGATAAGTCATTTATATCTTGGGAGTGATACAAATACAGTTGTAAGTGAGATTAGGCCTCGTCTAAGTGACACAATCTATATTGGGAGATTTCCTATTAGAGAAAAACTAAAAGTAATAGATTTTAGACTGCTAAAAGGTTTAGATGTATTTGAATTTAATGACCCCACAAGGTTCGCTATTAATCTGGAAATATTCAATGAAATGAGTAAAGATATATCTAAACCTGTAAGAAGTGGAGATAGTAAGTTAGACTATTTACCGACTCAATATATTGTTGATTATATTAAGAGTTTAAGTGAAACTGAATCAGATGAGTACAATTACGATGGTATTGTTTTTGATAGTACATTAAGTAATACTGGTTATAATTTAATGATATTTGATTCAAATACATTAAATTGCACTAATGTTGAACAACGCACAATACAATCTTTAAATTATAACCATGTACCGTTTACTTAGCCCAAAGGAAATTTTAAGTTTCATTAAAGATCAACTACATTTGGAAAAATCAATATATAAATAAACCCACCTAAAAAGTCGCCAAACGACAATCAGTCAGAGTAACGACTTTTGTCTTATTTTAGTTCAGTTAATAATCTAACCTTGTCTTTTCTTTTGTTTTTTGAAATTATTTCTACAATTACAAATGTGACAAAACATCTGTCCATGTAAAGCTCTTTTTCAGCATATTTTACATTTAATTAAACCGCTACCCATTAGCCATATGAAAGATACTCTCTATATATACAGCATCAGCAGTCTAGCTTTTATACACCGCTTCCTCTTCATTAAAGCTAGATCCACAAGCGGAAACAATCAACAATCCCAACCCTCCCCAGATGTAATGAAGATTGAGTTTTAAATCATCACCTTCTGAAAGGTGTTTAGATTTGCTTCTTTTATATGCCATTTTCCCGCGATAAAAAAATCCCCAAAGGCAACAGTTTTTTCATTTCATCTGTCTACCTTTAGGAGAGCATATTCTAATCTCTGAGTTGCACATCCCTCACTTCATATACCGATACTCCCGCAAACTCTCCAAAATCGCAACTTCCTGCAACAATTCCTCACCCACATTCGTTTCCTTCACTTTCTTCCGCTCAAGCTCTTTGTCCACTAATCGTTTCACCGTCAAGACGTCGGTTCCGGTGCTTAGGACTTCTGCCTTGGAGTTGAAGTGTTTATGGGCGACGAGCTGCATGCCGTAGGAGTTGTATAGCAGCGTGTAGCCGGCGATGCCTGTTGTGGATTGGTAGGCTTTGGAGAAGCCGCCGTCGATGACGATCATTTTTCCGTTTGCTTTGATTGGGTCTTCTCCTTCGATTTCTTTTACGGGTGTATGGCCGTTAATGATATGGCCATGATCTGGATTGAGGCCGAATTCTGCCAGGATGTTTCGGCAGGTTGCCTCGTCTTCGCGTAAATAATAATACGGGTTTTTCTTTTCTTTATGCGTTTCCTTCTCTTTAATGAAATAGCGCTCAAATGTCGTCATGGCGCGTTTTCCGAAGAGAGAGGAATATTCGCCTGTCCATAAATACCAGGCCATATCTGTCGCCAGGTCATCGGTTTCTTCCGGGTGGGCAAAGGCTTCCCGTAAGAATCGTTCAAATACATCGAGCAGCTCACGGCTCGCATACGGTTTATCCTCAATCATCATTGTTTCCATATTGCCGTTTTCATCGACAGGAATACAGCCATGAATTAACAGGTTGCCGTTATATTTTAAATAAAGGCTGCCTTTTTTCATCATAAAATTCATATGGCGGCCCAGCTTTTCGGAATGCTGGACAGAGAACAGCAGCTTGTCTATGACTTCTGCTTCTTCTTCTAATAGCTGGTCTGGCTGATCCGGATTAATCGTCGCAAAGCAGGTGTTTTCCAGCTGATATGTTTTTCCGTTTAGTGTGATTTCGTTTTTGTCATAATCTATTTTCTCTAATAACAGCCGCTCTTCCATATTAAAGTTCGGCCGTCTCTTGATAATCGGGCTCTCAAGCTTGAATTGGATCATCGCAATCGCCTGATGGATTTTTGTGATTTGCTTAATCTCATCCTCTGGCCTGTTGTCGTCTGCTTTTGGACGGAATGCTGGATTATCATCGTAATATTTTTCGGCCAGGTTCAGCAGCGGTCTCAGGTTGATGCCGTACACGTCTTCAATAATATCCAAGTTATCGTAGCGGGCACAGATGCGGATAATATTGGCCAAGCACACTTTGGACCCGGCATAGGCTCCGATCCAAAGGACATCGTGATTTCCCCACTGAATATCGACAGAATGATAGTTGATCAGTTCTTCCATAATCCTATCCGGCTGCGGGCCGCGGTCGTAAATATCGCCGACCACATGCAGATGGTCGACCACCAGCCGCTGAACGCTGTAAGCAAGGCCGGTGATCAGCTTATCGGCTTGGCCAAGCTCAATGATCTGATCAATGATTTCGGAGTAATATTGCTCCTTGTTGCCAGCTTGTTCTGTTTTGTATAACAGCTCCTCCGTAATATAAGCAAACTGGGCAGGCAGTGCTTTGCGCAGTTTGGAGCGGGTATACTTGGAGGAGCAATAAGAAACGAGCTTAATCATTCGGTTAATGGTTTCTTTATACCACTCGTTTAATGCTGCTTTCGCATCAAAGTCATGTTTGATCAACTTCAGTTTGTCTTCTGGATAATAGACCAATGCTGCTAATTCATCAATTTCTCTATCGTAAATGACACCGCTGAAGATGTCGCGTATCTTCTCTTTGACTCGTCCTGAACCATTGCGCAGTACGTGCTGAAATGCCTGATACTCCCCGTGCAGATCACTGACAAAATGCTCAGTGCCTTTTGGCAGGTTCAGTATCGCTTTCAAATTGATGATTTCTGTTACCACTTTTTCTTCACAATCGTATTTTTGTGCGAGTAGATCTAGGTACTTGCTTTCCAAAACCGTCCATCCCCTTTTTAGAATAAACCCCTCTTTATGAGCATGTGCATGATAAGGTGAATTTAAAAGTATGACATTATTTTTAAACATTGGACCTTTATATGATAGTACCGCATAACTGCTTTTAGAGACAATTAAAACGAGAGAAAGAGGTGCCAAATGGGTAAGCAAGAGCTTAAAACAGCTTTTCAGTACAGGTTGGTTTAGGGTAAGATTGTTTGCCTCATTTCTTCCACTTAAAATCTTTATATCCCTTAACTAGTGTAGTCAATATTGATGTTTTACTTTTCATTACGAAGCTTTAAATCAAACTATGGCCTTTCATTCGGTATAGCTTAGAGGGGCTAGAGGACTATAGGCTTTATATACCAAGAATAGTGACATTTTTCAGATTTTTTAGGTACAATATATTGACATGTATTGAATGATATAGAATAATTGGTTTATATTAGAAAAGGAGGAGGGATAATATGAAAAAGGAAATCACTAACAATGAGACTGTGAAAAACTTAGAATTTAAGGGTCTATTAGATGAATCACAAAAGCTAGCAAAAGTGAATGATCTTTGGTATTTTGTAAAATCAAAAGAAAATCGCTGGATTCTTGGAAGTGGTCATTAATTAGAGGGGTACAAAGGAGAGTCTAACTCTCCTTTACCATTTGTTGGGGGATATTTCATGTATAATAAAACAGTATCAATCAATTTAGATTCAAGGTGTAATGCATCCTGTGACCATTGTTGTTTTTCTAGTTCACCAACTTCAACAACCAGGATGGAAAAAGAATACATAAGAGAGTTAGTAACTGAATTTGCAAAAAACAAAACCATTCAAGTGATTTCTTTTACAGGTGGGGAAGTTTTTTTAGATTATAAATTTTTAAAAGAACTAATGGAAATCATTAAACCATATGAAAAACAAATAACGTTGATCTCTAATGGATTTTGGGGTTTGAGCAAGAAAAAGGTCCAGGAGTACTTTCATGATATGAATTCTTTAAATGTGATAGCACTGACTATAAGTTATGATGAGTACCATGCTCCATTTGTCAAGTCTTCCAGTATTAAAAACATATTAGAACATAGCAGGAAATACCCTGATATCGATATTTCTCTTAATATGGCAGTTACCAAAGACAAAATGTCCAACCATATTTTAGAGGAATTGGGGGATTCAATCTTAGGTGTAAAGATAACAAAATTTCCAATGATATCAGTTGGCGCTGCTAAAACTAGAATTAAGCAAGAAAACATACATAAATTTTACAGTCTTGAAGATGAAGATTCCTTACATTGTCCCGGATATGACATTGTATATCATCATGATGGAGAAATTTATCCATGTTGTTCCCCTGCTATTTTTGAAACGAAAATAACCCTAAGGGAAGAATATAACCAAAGTTTCGAAAGAACCGTGGAAAAGTTAAATTCCAATTTGCTATTATTTATTCTTAGAAAAGAAGGATTCAAATGGTTTTTGAATATTTTAAAAGAGAATAACAAGATAGAGGAATTTGACATTCCTTATGAATTTTCCTCTATTTGTGGAGTTTGTGGTTCCTTATTCAACTCTGCAGAAAAAATAAACTACTTCTATCCTTATATGGAAAAATACTATAATGAAAATTTTAAAGTATGAAGATGAAAAATATGAAGTGCTTGTGCAAAACAACGTATTTATAAAAGACAAAAAAAGCGGAGAATACTATAAAAATAGTTTAAATTCTCTGTCAGATGAACAATTATTACGTTTTAAAATGTATAAAGAGAAAGTATCACCAAAGTTTTTTTATCTGTTCTTATCCTTTACGGCTCTCATGTTCATATTAAATTATATTCATTTAATAAAATTGCAAAATGGATTGTCCTCAGTATTTTACGGCTGGAAAATGTGGATAATTATAGTTATTTACTTTATAATGAATATAGTGCTTCATGAACTGGGACATATTTATTCCTTAAAATTTTTCGGGAAAAACTTTGATAAAGTGGGATTCAAACTGAATTTTTATGTATTTCCTGCTTTTTATGTCCAATTGAATGAAACCTATATGCTATCAAGAAATGAAAAGATAATCGTTCATTTATTTGGCTTGTTTATCAATTATCTTTTAATAAACACATTAGAATTAATAAATCAATTTATATTTTCCAGTGAAGCATTAACTATGGCATTTATGCTTTTCTCGTCTACTTTATTGTGGAACTTAATTCCAATACTGAATTCTGATGGTTACAAAATTCTTTTAGCTTTTCTGAGCTTAGATGAATATAGCCGTTTTAAGACAAATCATTGGTTAGTTCTTACGATTCAAATTATAGGGATTGGCCTTGCAGTGAATTCAGTTGTACATTGGATATTATATATTGTAAACTAGAGTAAAAGATCTCCAAATTAGCCATCTAAAAACATTTCTTGCGCTTCCAGATCGGAAACGAAAGAGGTACCTCAAAAGCTTAGACATTAGTAACAAATCACAAGGCAGAACATTTTATTATTATGCAAATATTTCCTAGGAGTATGTATATGAATATAGCGAATTACACTTTAAAAGTGAAAGGCAAAACGTTACTTCAGAACACCGACTTGCATTTTTCGAGCGGGAAAATTAATCACGTTGTCGGAAAAAATGGAGTCGGTAAATCACAGCTTGCTAAAGACTTTTTGTTGAATAATAGCAAAAGAATCGGCAGAGATATTCGTCAAAATGTTTCTTTAATATCCAGCTCGTCGAATATACCTAATGATGTTTCTAAGGACTTTTTATTACACTTTTTGAGTAAAAAATTTGATGCAAAAATGATAGATAAAATCACACATTTACTTAATCTGGATAATATTGATGGAAAAGTTCTGATCAAAAATTTGAGTGATGGACAAAAGCAAAAATTAAAATTGCTCAGTTTCTTATTAGAGGATAAAAATATTATTGTTTTAGATGAAATAACGAATTCATTAGACAAAAAAACGGTTATAGAGATTCATGGCTTCTTAAACAAGTATATTCAGGAGAACCCCGAGAAGATTATCATCAACATTACACATGATTTGTCTGATTTAAAGGCGATAGAAGGGGATTATTATATATTTAATCACCAAGAAATTCAACAATATCATTCAGTGGATAAATTAATTGAAGTGTATATAAATGAGTAATAAAACAGTGGGGGCTTGAGATGAAATTAGAGTTTAAAAAGAGTATTAGCAACAAAGTTATCATTATTTTAGGAGCAATGTTTGTATTTTTATTTTTGCTGGGTTATTTTTTACTTGTTGGAATCGATAAAGTCAGTAATGTTACACCTGAAATGTTTTTCTTTAGCTCCTATACTGTTGCGACCCAGTTTGGTTTGATGTTATTTTCATTTGTTATAGCTTTCTTTATTAATAGAGAGTATTCAAACAAAAATATTCTCTTTTACAAGTTAATTGGAGAGAACATCTATACTTTTTTTTATAAAAAGATAGCTGTTTTATTTTTAGAATGTTTTGCATTTATAGCGCTAGGCCTGCTAATCATATCGTTGATGTACCATGATTTTTCGCATTTTGCATTATTACTTTTTTTATTTTCTGCAGTTATACTGCAGTATATTCTAATTATCGGAACTATAAGCATGTTATGTCCTAATATATTAATTAGTATAGGTGTCAGTATCGTTTATTGGATGACTTCTGTTATCTTAGTAGCTATAAGCAATAAAACGTTTGGTTTCATTGCTCCTTTTGAGGCAGGTAACACTATGTATCCCCGAATAGAAAGAGTGCTGCAATCTGATAACATGACACTTGGGAGTAATGATGTTTTATTTATTATTTTGTATTTAGTTTCAATTATTATCATAAATGCGATTATCCTTCGCTTTTCTAAAACTAGATGGATCAAAATGGGCATTTAATAAAGGGAGCTACTTCACAATGAAGTAGCTTTTTATGTGCACCTATATATCATTAACATCAAGATTAATGCATGTGACTGGCTGAGTTTGTTAAGGGAAGGATGTTTTTCTGTTTGCATCGCCCAAACTATTATTGTTTTTCTTTCACCAGCTTTACAAAGAGGAAAAAGATAATGAATCCATAAAGTAGTTCATTGGATTCTTAACGATGCTCATCTCTAGTGAAATTTGTAAGAGTATCCAGAGCACGAAGATGGCTAGAAATGCAGGGATGATGATTTTGTACATGTCGACCACCTTCCGTAGTGAAGAGCCCTATAATAAAAAACTATTAGCCTGTACCACAAACTGCGACTGCTCATAATTATACGAAATCTTCGAGTAATCAAACGGCTGCCCATTTGTCAGGTGAAAAATACTTTCTATATACAGCTTCGGCAGTCCCGCCTCTAATCCCAAATATTCCGCTTCTTCCTCATTAAGCTGGCCCACGTGCAGAAACAAATCAGAAAAACCAATCTTCAACCCCAGTCCTTCCCGGATGTAATGGAAGATGGAGTGGGAGACGATTTCGTTGTTTAAATACGTCACGATGGATTTGGTGTAATAGGATTCTTCGTAGCAAAGGGTCTGGCCGTTGATGTAGCGGACCCTTTTGACATAGTAGATGTCCTCGTTTATTTCGATATTCAGGTTTTCCGCCGCTTCCGGTGTTGGCTTTCTCACGTCCAGTTCGATGACTTTTGAGGTGACGTTGAAATCCTCGAGATCTTTTTTAAATCCCTGATTCGACAGAAGGCTGATATAGCCTTTTCGTTTATGTTTTCTGACGAAAATGCCGCTTCCTCTGACCTGAAAGATCGCGCCTTTTTGCTCTAATAGCTCGAGGGACTTTGTGATGGTGCTTTTGCTGACTTCAAACTGGGCCATGAGGGTTTCTAGGACTGGCAGTTTGTCTCCCTGCTGAAGCTGGTGTTCTTCTATATATGTTTCAATTTCCGCTGCGATTTGCTGGTATTTTAACATACGCATTCCTCATTTATTCGTTTAGTTTCACTTGTCAAAATTATAGCATAAACCGCTTACAATGATAGTTAGTGCGTAAATATTTTGTTTCGGCATTGATAAATTATACCGGTACAATTATAATGAAAGCGTAACCAAAATGAAGGGGTGGGTAAAATGTCGGGGAAAGTGAGAGGTTATACGAGACTAGCAAAAGACATTTTAGAGGCCGTAGGCGGGGAAGAGAATGTGATTGGGGCTTCTCGCTGCGCTACCAGACTTCGATTGGTGCTGAAGCGGTCTACCCCTAAAGCGAAGGATATCGTGAAATCGATGCTACCATCCCGGCGTCATTACGGTTGTCATGGTGGCGCCTACAAAGCCTGCGTTCAGCGTCCGGCGTCGAATTGCTTGCGCACATCGGGCTGGATACGGTGACATTAGGCGGCACGTCTTTTTCCTTGAAGGTAAAAGAAGGCGATACCGTCAAAAAAGGCGAAGTGCTTGTTGAGTTTGATAAGCTTTCATTGAAGAGATTGAGGAAAGTGCATTACATCAAAAAATATTTACAGTCGTAAGCTGAGGAGGAATTAAACATGGGAAACATGCCAAAGGATTTTTTATGGGGCGGTGCTTTAGCTGCCCACCAATTTGAAGGCGGATGGAATCAAGGCGGTAAAGGGCCGAGTGTCGTCGATGTGATGACAGCGGGTGCGCACGGCGTGCCGAGAAAAATCACGGACACGATTGAAGAAAACGAATTTTATCCAAACCATGAAGCCATTGATTTTTATCACAGATACAAGGAAGATATCGCTTTGTTTGCAGAAATGGGATTAAAATGTATGCGGACGTCCATCGGCTGGAGCCGGATTTTTCCGAAAGGCGATGAGGCTGAACCGAACGAAGCCGGTTTGCAGTTTTATGATGGTGTGTTTGATGAATTGCTGAAGCATGGGATCGAGCCGGTCATTACCCTGTCTCACTTTGAAATGCCGCTGCACCTGGCAAGAGAATATGGCGGCTTCAGAAACCGGAAAGTCGTGGACTTCTTCGTCAACTTCGCAGAGGCTTGCTTTACCCGTTACAAAGATAAAGTGAAGTACTGGATGACATTTAACGAGATTAACAACCAAATGGATGTGAACAATCCGTTGTTCCTATGGACGAATTCAGGTGTTGTGGTTGGCGAAAACGAAAACGCCAAGGAAGTCATGTATCAAACGGCGCACCACGAATTAGTGGCGAGCGCATTAGCAGTGGCAAAAGGAAAAGACATCAATCCAGAGTTCCAGATCGGGGCCATGGTATCACACGTGCCGATTTATCCTTTCTCCTCCAATCCTGAAGATGTGATGCTGGCTGAAGAAGAAATGAGGCAGCGCTATTTCTTCCCTGATGTGCAGGTTCGCGGTTATTATCCAAGCTACGCGTTGAAGGAATTTGAGCGAGAAGGCTACAATATCACATTCGAAGACGGCGATGATGAGATTTTAAGAAACGGAACCGTCGATTACTTAGGCTTCAGCTATTACATGTCAACAACTGTGAAAAGCGATGTGAAAAATGATAACACTGGCGATATTGTAAATGGCGGCTTGCCGAATGGTGTCGAAAATCCGTACATCACTTCGAGTGACTGGGGATGGGCGATTGATCCAACCGGGCTGAGATATACGTTAAATCGTTTTTATGACCGATACCAAATCCCGTTATTCATCGTTGAAAATGGATTTGGCGCAGTGGATACGCTGGAGGAGGACGGCAAAGTTCATGATCCGGAACGCATTCAATATTTAAAATCGCATATTGAAGCATTGGAAAAAGCGGTCACGTACGACGGTGTTGATTTAATTGGCTACACGCCGTGGGGCATTATTGATATTGTCTCCTTCACAACTGGCGAAATGAAAAAACGCTACGGCATGATCTATGTTGATCGTGACAATGAAGGAAACGGATCCATGAAGCGGTATAAGAAAGATTCCTTTGAGTGGTACAAAAATGTCATTCAAACGAACGGCGAGGAACTATAAGAAGCTGGCCCGAATCGAGCACTTTTACCGTAGTGCCTGGTTCGGGTTTTTGATATGATCCGACCTGATATCCAATAATGGGAATAGATTACTAGCGCTGATTGTATGTTATGATTTCACCTGTAAGATCCTTTTTTGTATAATTTAATATTAGAATGGAAGAAAGGGAGAGAGTTTGTGAGTAAAAAGGGATGAAAGCGGGTGTCCGGCTGAAGTTTTAAGATCATGATAGAGTTCCCTAAGCAAATCTCCTGACAAAAATTTGGCGAGGAAGGGGCAACATCACATTGAAAAACATTTTAATAAGAGCTGGCATATCACCATTTGATACATTTAATGCAGCTGAAATGATTGTTCGCAACTCCATTGGCGGCAACGTAGGAAACCTAGTATATGCCTACAGTGTGTTTCGCACGCTGATGACAGAAGGAACGACGATTACTCCTGATTATTATCGGATTAATCCAGCGGATGCTGAACAAATTAATACAAATTATGATATGTATATTATTCCGCTGGCAGATGCATTCCGCGAGGATTTCGTGCCTTCTTTACGGAAATATACCCAATTAATTAAGAAACTAACCATTCCGGTTGTTGTGATTGGTGTTGGTTTGCGGGCTCCGTTTGAACCAAAATTAAATGAAGGTTTTCCTTTTGATGAGGATGTAAAAGCGTTTGTAAGTGCTGTGCTGGAGAGATCAAATATGATCGGTGTCCGGGGTGAAATTACAGCGAAATACCTTTCCAGATTAGGCTTCCGTGAAGGCATTGACCATACGGTGATTGGGTGTCCTTCTATGTATGCGTTTGGCAGAGAACTGAAGATAAGAGAAACTAATATCACAACAGAATCTATGGTGACGGTTAACTCATCAAGGCTGTCTCCAAAGCATGTGCTGGACTTTATTACGAGAAGCATGAAAGAGTTCCCGAATCATTACTTTATCCCGCAATGGCGAAAAGAAATGATTCTGACGTATGCGGGTGCGCCTGCGCTAGCGAAGCCTGCTGATAATTATCCGGTCAGCATGGAAGACCCGGCTTATCAGAATGATAGAGTCCGATTCTTTTTAAATGTGCCGACTTGGCTGGATTTCCTGAGAAAAGCCGATTTGAGCTTTGGCGCAAGGCTGCATGGAAATATCGCAGCGACGATTGCCGGTACACCGAGCCTGTTGCTTCCGAAAGATGCCAGAATGCGTGAATTAGCTGAGTACCATCAATTAACGCATGTCATGGCAAATGAGATAACCGATCAGACAAAACTGTCAGAATTAATTGAAACACTTGATTTTCATCAGCCTGAGAAACGGCAAGCGCAAAACTTTGACCACTTCATCAGCTTCTTGAATCAAAATGAATTAGACCATATTTATAAAGAGAAAGCGATTCCTGATACCGTTCCTTTTGACGAAAAACTATCTAAGACGAAGCTTCTTCCGGCTGTGACTACAGTTAGCGGCTGCAGTTCCACAGAAACAGCGAAACGCTGGGAAACGCTAGTGGCATTAGAAAATGCCAAAAAGGAAAAAACCATTAAAGATCTGAAAAAAAAGGTCAAAAAGTATCAGGGCACGTTAAATAGAAAATCAGTGCGTATCGCTTTAAAAACAGCAAATATGCTGAGTGTGAAGTGACCAATCACTAACATTACAACTATATTACAGTTGTATAAAACTTGCAATATTTTTGGAATAAAAAAGAAAGCCGCAATGCTGCCAATCTGGCAATTGCGGCTTTCTTATATCAGTTACGGATTAGGTAATCAAACGCGCCGAGAGCGGCAGTTGCACCTGATCCCATAGAAATAATAATTTGATTGTACGCACTGTCTGTGCAGTCGCCGGCAGCAAATAAGCCTGGTACGCTTGTTGCGCCGTGTTTGTCGACAATGATTTCGCCCATGCGGTTGCGTTCAACCGTTCCTTCTAACCATTCTGTGTTTGGCACGAGACCGATTTGGACGAATACACCTTGAAGTTCAACGTGTTTTTCTTCGCCTGTTTCGCGGTCTACGTATGTGATGCCGTTAACACTCTGATCACCTGTGATTTCTTTTGTTTGTGCATTTTTCACGACAGTCACGTTAGGCAGGCTGTAGAGACGTTTTTGCAGGACTTCGTCTGCTTTCAGTTCCGGCGCGAATTCTAGCACAGTAACGTGATTGACAATACCTGCAAGATCAATCGCTGCTTCGATACCAGAGTTTCCGCCGCCAATTACCGCAACGTCTTTGCCTTCAAACAATGGCCCATCACAGTGCGGGCAGTATGCGACACCTTTGTTTTTGAACTCTTGTTCACCGGGTACGTTGACATTGCGCCAGCGTGCACCTGTTGAAAGGATCACTGTTTTACTTTTCAGGACAGCGCCGTTTTCGAGTTCAAGTTCGAACAGATCTTTCTTTTCAAGGCGTTTCGCACGCTGAAGGTTCATGACATCAATATCATATTCCTTCACATGCTCTTCAAGACTTGCCGCTAACTTCGGTCCTTCCGTCGCTTTGACGCTGATGAAGTTTTCGATGCTCATGGTGTCGAGAACCTGTCCGCCGAAGCGCTCAGCGACAACACCAGTGCGGATGCCTTTACGTGCAGTGTAGATCGCTGCACTTGCACCAGCAGGTCCGCCTCCGACAACAAGAACGTCAAACGGCTCTTTGTCAGCAAACTCAGATGCATCTGTGCCGCTGCCCATTTTCGCAAGAATTTCTTCAAGCGTCATACGGCCGCTTCCGAAGGATTCGCCATTCAGGTAAACGGTCGGCACTGCCATGATGTTTTTGCTTTCAACTTCTGCTTTGTATGCTGCACCGTCAATCATCGTGTGCGTAATGTTCGGATTCAGCACGCTCATCATGTTTAAAGCTTGTACAACATCAGGACAGTTGTGGCATGTCAGGCTGATATAAGATTCGAAGTGGTATTCACCGCTGATCTTCTTCACCTGATCAATGACTTTTTGGTCCACCTTAGGCGGTCTGCCGCTCACTTGGAGCAACGCCAACACTAATGATGTGAATTCGTGGCCCAGAGGGATACCAGCGAAAGTTACGCCAGTGTCTTCTCCGACACGATTGACACTGAAGCTTGGCGTTCTGTTTAATTCAGCTTTTTCAACTGAAATTTTCGATGACATGGAAGCCAGCTCATCAACGAGAGCCAGCATGTCCTTTGAAATGTCATCTTCGCCTGCGCTAACTTTGAGAACAATGTCATTCTCAATTAGCTGCATATATTGATTTAATTGTGCTTTGATATTTGCATCAAGTACCAATTGAATGCACTCCTTAGATTTTACCTACTAGATCAAGGCTAGGTGTAAGAGTTTCGCCGCCTTCTTCCCATTTAGCTGGGCAAACTTCACCTGGGTTTTGACGAACGTATTGAGCTGCTTTTACTTTGTTTACAAGGTTGCTTGCGTCACGGCCGATACCGCCTGCATTGATTTCAACAGTTTGGATGACGCCGTCTGGATCGATGATGAATGTTCCGCGGTCAGCAAGACCAGTTTCTTCGTCAAGAACATCGAAGTTGCGAGAGATTGTTTGAGATGGGTCACCGATCATTGCGTAAGTGATTTTGCCGATTTTTTCAGAGCTGTCATGCCAGCCTTTGTGTACGAAGTGAGTATCTGTAGAAACAGAGTATACTTCAACACCTAATTCTTTAAGAGCAGCATATTGTTCTTGAAGATCTTCAAGCTCAGTTGGGCATACGAAAGAGAAATCTGCTGGGTAGAAGCAGAATACGCTCCATTGGCCTTTCAAATCTTCGTTTGTTACATCGATGAATTCACCGTTTTTGAATGCTTTTGCTTCGAATGGAAGTACTTCTTTACCGATTAAAGACATAATGTATATTCCTCCTAAAAATGTATTAGAAAGCATAATCGCTTTCAATAATAATTCTAATTATATATGAATTATTAATTAATATATATTTTTTGTCAAGCCATAACCTACTTTTTTTCATCTTACTAAAGGTGTGACAGGTAGGATTTATGCATTTCTTTTATAACAAATGAGAGGCTGATTCTCAATTAGACAAGGTTTTCAGGGACTTTTGTAAATCAGAATGACAGGCCGTTTTGGCATTTGAACATTTTATGACACCATGGGCAAGGGCAAAGGACAATGGCCAAAAGCAGAATAGAACGGAACAGCAAGCTGCTGTCACATGATGATCTTGGGGATTGTTTCTAGCTATTATTGTATCACTGTTTATGATATTTAAAACATAACTTATGTCTTCTGTTGTTTGAGATAGAAGAAATCATAGATGAAAAAAACACGGTTCAGTTGAAACTGACCGTGTTTTTGATGACAGGTTATTCAGACCAATTCGTATGGAAAACGCCGTCCATATCAGTCCGTTCGTACGTGTGAGCGCCAAAGTAATCGCGCTGTGCCTGCAAGAGGTTCGCATTGGAACGCCCTGTGCGGTAGCCGTCGTAATAAGAGAGCGCGGTAGTTAAGCATGGGAAAGAGATTCCGGTGCTGATACCCTCGCAAACGACTTTTCGCAGGCCTGTTTGATAGGCATGGAGCTTATCTGTGAAATAAGGCGCGATCAGCAGGTTAGCCAGATTTGGCTGCTCACTGAATGCTTCGCTGATCACGTTTAGGAAATCAGCGCGGATGATGCAGCCGCCTCGGAAAATCAAGGCAATGTCTTTGAGCGGCAGATTCCAGCCGTAAAGCTCAGATGACATCTTATATTGGGCAAAGCCTTGTGCATAGGCGCATACTTTCCCCATGTAAAGAGCCTGTCTGACGTATTCAATCCAGGTGTCTTTATCCAAGTGTTTTTCTTCGGATTCCGGGCCTGCTAATACGTCTTGAGCTGCCATCCGTTCTTCTTTTAAGGATGACAAGTAGCGGGCGAACAAGGACTCTGTGATGATCGTGGACGGGATGCCGTTATCAATCGCCTGCATGCTCGTCCATTTTCCGGTGCCTTTTTGTCCGGTTTTATCAAGGATGACATCGATCAGAGGCTGTCCTGTTTTTTCGTCTTTTTTGCGTAAAATCTCAGCTGTAATCTCTATTAAATAGCTTTTCAGCTCACCTTGATTCCATGTTTCAAAAATAGATGCAATTTCATCTAGCGGCAGACGAAGCGTTTCTCTTAGAAACGTATAAGCTTCTGCAATCAGCTGCATGTCGGCATATTCAATGCCGTTGTGCACCATTTTTGTAAAGTGCCCTGCCCCTTTTGGTCCGATATAGACACAGCAAGGGTCATCTCCGACTTGGGCTGCGATTTTCGTCAGGATAGGAGCGGCTTTCTCATAGACGTCGCGATCTCCGCCCGGCATGATGGAAGGCCCTGTTAACGCACCGACTTCACCGCCGGAAATGCCGACTCCCAGGTAGCCGATCCCTTTTTCCTTCAGCTCGTCATATCTTCTTTCTGTGTCTTCATAGTGGGAGTTTCCTCCGTCCATGATGACGTCGCCTTCTTCAAGCAAAGGCTTTAATGATTGGATGACGGAATCTACGGGTTTTCCCGCTGTGACCATCAAAAAGATTTTTCTTGGTTTTTCTAACGATTGAACAAAGTCCTCAAGCTCGTAATACGGGCTGAGAGATTGTCCATCCAGCTTTTGGATAAGCTGGTCCGTTAAATCTCTGGTGTAATTATAGACAGCGACGTTTTCGCCTTTATTTGCCATGTTTAAGGCGATGTTGCTTCCCATTACGCCTAAGCCTATGACACCAATCGAATTGAACATGTGTTACAGCTCCTTCTTAATTTCATACAACTAAACTTAACAATAAAATGAATCCCAGTCCAGCAACGGAAATAATGGTTTCCAGCAATGTCCATGTGGCGAATGTTTCTTTCATGCTTAATCCGAAGTATTCCTTGAACATCCAGAAGCCGGCGTCATTGACGTGTGAAGCGATGACACTTCCGGCTCCTGTTGCGAGTACGACTAACGCCAGGTTAACATCAGAATGGCCCAATAACGGAATGACCAGACCTGTTGTGCTTAGTGCGGCAACAGTCGCCGATCCTAGAGAAATGCGCAGGATCGCTGCGATGAGCCATGCCAGAATGATTGGCGATAATGCCGTTCCTTTGAATAAGTCTGCTACGTAATCGCCGACACCGCCGTTGATCAGCACTTGTTTGAAGGCGCCGCCTCCTCCGATGATCAAAAGCATCATGCCGATTTGTGAAATGGCAGTTGAACAAGAATCCATCACGGTTTTGACTGGAATGTTGCGCTTGATGCCCATTGTATAGACTGCGACCAATAACGAAATAATCATAGCAGTCGATGCGTTTCCAATCAATCTGATAAAAGCTAAAACTCCGTTATCTGCAAACCCGATTGTTTCTTGAAGCAGGTCGATAATGGTCGCGACCGACATAATGATAATCGGGAGCATTGCAGTAAAGACACTGATTCCAAAGCCGGGTGTTTCTTCAAGGTTAAACGTTTTTTGTGTGCCGAGTGATGCAATATTGCCGTTTTTCGCAAATGATGCAGGAACGATTTTTTTCGCGAACTTTGTAAATAACGGCCCTGCAATGAGCACTGTCGGAACAGCAACAATAAAGCCGTACAGCAGCACTTCTCCAATGTTTGCGCCATACTCACCGGCGATCGCCGTAGGTCCCGGGTGCGGCGGCAGGAAACCGTGTGTGACGGATAGTGCCGCGACCATCGGGATTCCGAGAAATAAAATAGAAATCTTCAATTCTCTTGAAATCGCAAAGACAATCGGAATTAATAGAACCAGTCCTACTTCAAAAAATAACGCAATCCCAATAATGAATGAGGCAATGACAACGGCCCATTGAATATTTTTCTCGCCGAATTTGTTGACGAGCGTCATCGCAATGCGCTGTGCGCCTCCTGAATCCGCGATCAGCTTGCCCAGCATCGCACCGAGTCCGAAGATGAGCGCGATGTGGCCAAGAGTCCCCCCTATTCCTGCTTCGATGGAGCTGACAACCTTATCGAACGGCATCCCGAGTGCCAGTGCCACGCCGAACGATACGACCAGCAGGGAAATAAATGTGTTTAATTTTAAGCCCATAATCAGAAATAGTAATGCTAAGATCCCAAGTGCAACGATGATTAACGGCATGGTAATGCCCTCCCCTTCATGTCATGTACTATTTGTGTGTGATTAAGCCCCTCTGATAATCTGCAATTTGTGTATATTGATTTTCTAATAATCTTGATAGATTGATGAAAATCGGCATTAATGTTCTGTATTCCTTGGCTGAGTCTTCGATCGGCGTATGTCTGTATGTGCTGCCGATCATGTCGGACACGGCGTCGAAAGAATCGATTTTTCCTGTTGCATACAGGCCTAAAATGCAGGCGCCGAGACATGAGCTTTCATAACTTTCCGGAACGACAACCTCTGATTCGAAGATATCCGACATCATTTGGCGCCAAACCTCTGACCTTGCAAATCCCCCTGTCGCTTGGATGCGGGTTACCGGGCCATCCATGCATTCAGTTAACGCCAAGAACACCGTGTACAGGTTGTAAATGACGCCTTCCAATGCCGCGCGTATCATATGCTCTTTCTTATGCGACATGGTCAGGCCGAAAAATGAGCCCCGTACATCCGGATTCCACAACGGAGCGCGTTCTCCGGCGAGATATGGGTGGAACAGCAGACCGTCAGAACCGGGTCTGACGCGTTGGGCAATTTTCGTCAGCACGTCATATGGATCAATGCCCAGCCGTGTCGCTGTTTCGATTTCGGAGGAGGCAAACTCGTCTCTGATCCAGCGAAGGACGATGCCCCCATTGTTCACAGGTCCCCCAATAACCCAATGCTTGTCCGTCAAGGCATAGCAAAAAATTCTCCCTTTTTCATCGGTTTGCGGCTTGTCAATAATCGTCCGGATGGCACCGCTTGTACCGATGGTGACGGCGATTTCTCCCTTTTTAATGGCGTTGACGCCGAGGTTGGACAGCACGCCGTCGCTGGCGCCGATGACAAAAGGCGTTTCCGGATCGATTCCCATTTGGATCGCTATATCCGGGCTGCAGTGCTGAAAGATCTCGGTTGTCGGCACGAGTTTGGATAAGTGATCCGGCGTGATGCCTGCGATGCGCAGTGCCTCTTCGTCCCAAGCCAAGCCTTTCAGGTTCATCATGCCTGTCGCTGATGCCAATGAGTAATCGATGACATACTCATTGAACAGCTGTTTAAAAATGTATTCTTTGATGCCGATATATTTTTTTGCCTTGGAAGCGATTTCTTTCCTTTCATTCGTGATCCAGGCAATTTTACTTAACGGTGCCATCGGATGAATCGGTGTTCCCGTCCGTTTGTACACCTCATGTCCGTTCAATTCCTCTTTGATCTTATGCGCCCAGCCTTCACTTCTGTTGTCGGCCCATGTGATGCATGGCGTCAGCGGCTTGTCATTTTCGTCGATTGCAATGACGCTGTGCATGGCGCTGCTGAACGAAATGAAAGAGATCCGTTTTTCGGGATGCTGTTTTGTAATTCTCGCTGTTGTATGGATGACTGCCTGAAAAATCTCTTCCGGATTTTGTTCAGCTGTTGAGATGTCCGGTGTATAGAGCGGGTAGCCGATGCTTTCTTTCTGTACCACATCTCCGTTTTCACTGAACAGCACAGCTTTTGTGCTTGTCGTGCCGATATCGATTCCTAACATATAACTAGTCATTGTTGTATTCAGCTCCTTTTGCCAGCATTTGTTGTGAGAGCCATAGGTCTTCTACCTTATCCTGCACATCATCAAAGTTTTGGTGAAGAGACTGAATCATCAGCGCCCTATCCTTTGTTTTGATGGCTTGAATATAAAGCTCGTGGTTATCTAAAATCCTTGTGAAGTCTTCATACTTTTCCTTTAACCGTACCCGCATCGATAAAAGAATAAAGCTTTCCATGACGGGTTTTAGATTGTTCCAGATCATCTGAATGTATGAATGATCAATCGCTCGGATAATGGTTTCATGGAACAGCACATCTTGAAATGAAAATTCGTCAGCGTCCTCATATTTGATTGAGACTTTCATCATTTCAAGAATTTTGCTGAGATCCTTAACTAAAGGCTCAATGTCTATTTTGACAAGCCGTTCAAAGACAAATGTTTCTAATAGTAACCGCACATCATAAATTTCCGCGATTTTCTTCTCAGTTAAACCAATTACGACCGCTCCCATTCGTTCTAAGCGGATGATTTTTTCGGATGCGAGTATTTTTAGCGCTTCGCGAACCGGCGAACGGCTTACTGAAAACTCGGCGGCGATTGTATTTTCTGATAAAATGGTACCGCTTTCAATCAGGCCTGAAACGATCCGCATTCTCAGCTCGTATGCGACACGAACTCCGGTTGACGCTTTTGAGAGCCATTTTGCGGGATACAACAGGTCTTTGGAGTCTAGCATACACTCACCTTCCTCACTCAAGAAGTATACTTGTATACAAGTATGATAACGTGAATATTTCTTTTATGCAAACACTTTCATTTCTAATTTTTAATAAAATTTTTCCCAATCATTATGGTATTTATTTCTAAATGGAATATGGTACATTGGAGATAACTAGCGTAAGTGAATCATGTTTTGAAAGAGGCGATTTGGATGAAAATCATCATTGCACCTGATTCTTTTAAGGAAAGCTTATCAGCTTTGGAGGCAGCCGAAGCGATAGAAAGAGGTTTCAAATCGGTCTTTCCGGGTGCTGATTACAGAAAATTGCCGGTGGCGGATGGCGGCGAGGGAACCGTTCAATCTCTGGTCGATGCGACCAATGGAAGGATCATAGAGCAAGTTGTCACAGGGCCGCTGGGGGAACCGGTGAGAGCTTTCTTTGGCATGATGGGAGATGGGAGAACAGCTGTGATTGAAATGGCTGCTGCTTCAGGGCTGCATCTGGTGCCTGTAGATAAGCGAAATCCGCTCATCACTACAACAAGGGGAACGGGAGAATTAATCGGAGCAGCTCTTGATGCGGGAGCGGAGCGATTGATCATCGGAATCGGCGGAAGCGCCACGAACGACGGGGGAGCCGGGATGATTCAAGCATTGGGCGGAAGGCTTCTTGATAACTCAGGCCGCGAGATTGGCCCGGGGGGCGGCGCGTTATCTCAGCTTGCATCAATAGATGTTGGCGGGCTTGATTCCAGATTGCGGAATGTCAAACTGGAAGTTGCCTGTGACGTGGACAATCCGTTAACAGGACCAAAGGGCGCTACGGCTGTTTTCGGGCCGCAAAAAGGCGCGACGGCCGACATGCTGGATGTACTAGACCAGAACGTAAGCCATTTCGCTGATATGACAGAAAAAGAGCTCGGATCAACCTTCCGAGATACAGAGGGCGCCGGTGCAGCGGGCGGTCTTGGATGGAGCCTGCTGACTTATCTTCAGGCTGACCTGAAAAGAGGCATTGATATTGTCCTTGAAGCGGTTGATTTTGAAAATATCGTTCAGGATGCAGATCTTGTGATTACCGGCGAGGGAAGGATCGACAGCCAAACGGTTCATGGAAAAACGCCGATCGGCGTAGCCAAGGCGGCTAAATCATATGATGTGCCCGTCATCGGTATTGCGGGATCAGTATCACGAGACAGTGATGCCGTCTATCAACACGGAATCGATGCGCTTTTCAGCATCGTTCCCGGAGCCGTGCCGCTAGAAGATGCGTTTGAACATGCCGCGGAATATATGGAAAGAACGGCGCGGGACATTGCAGCGACTATCAAATTGGCGAAAACGATGTTTCTGATATAGCCGATGCACACGCCAATGCATAGCCATCCTTCTTTTTGGGTAGAGACAGTTAACACACAATGAGGAATTCATCCCAGAAGGAGGACGCAGATATGACTGTACAAGAAATCAAAGGCAAAAAACTAGTAAAAGGCATTGCGCCAAATGTGGAGCCGGAAGCTCTGTTAAATGATAAACGAAAAGTATTTTTGTTTGGTTCCCCTAGTTACACAAACATTGGAGACCAAGCGATTGCGTATGCGGAAGAGAAATTTATCAAAAATCATTTTCCGTATTATGAATACATTGAGATTATGGATTATGCGACGGATGAGGGCATTGAACTGGTGAAGGAGATCATTCGTGAAGACGATATTGTCTGCTTTACAGGCGGAGGGAACTTAGGAAACCTTTATCTCGATATTGAGGAAGACAGAAGAAAGGTCTTTTCGGCGTTTAAAGACTACAAATCAATTTCTCTGCCACAATCCGTTTATTTTGAGGATACAGAGGAAGGACAGAAGGAAAAGAAAAAAACACAGGATGCGTACCATCAAAATACAAACTTAACGATTGCTGCGCGTGAGACGCAAACACTGGATGTTGTGAAAGAGACCTTCAACTCCAATGTGATCTTTACACCGGACATGGTGCTTTCCTTGGATATTGTGCCGCGAGAGCTCGAGCGGGACGGCATTCTCTTTATTTTAAGAGCGGATAAGGAGAAAGTGACTGACGAAGATTTTATTTCACAGATGAAGCAATGGGCAGAAAAAACAACTTACACAGAGCGTACCGATACGGTGCTGGATACGGTAGACACCATCGATTACGCTGATCGTGAAAAGCATTTTATGGAGATGCTGGACCGCATCGGCTCCAGTAAATTGGTGATTACCGACCGCCTTCACGCGATGATTTTCTCGATTATCACCAAAACACCTTGCCTTGTCTTTGGAAACAGCTATGGCAAAGCCAAACATTCATATCGGGATTGGCTTGAAAGCTTAAACTTCATTGAATATACAGATCAACATCATATTGAGGAACTGGAGCACATGATTGACCGCCTGCTTCAAGCAGAACCGAATGACGTTGATTTATCTAAGGACTTTCAGCCGCTGATTGATTTTTTTGCTTCTTAAACGAAAAAGACTGCCCTCCCCCGGGGCAGTCTTTCTTTGTTAAATATGAAACAGCCAGACGACGAGCGGGCCGAAGAATGAGCCGAGCACCGCACAAAGCGTCATGGATACGGAACTCATGGAGACGGCCAGTTCCCCATATTCCAATGCTTTGGAGGTGCCTAGTGCATGGGAGGCGCTGCCTAATGCAATGCCTTGTCCTAGGGAGCTGCGTATGCGAAGCCATTTTAGGAAAAGCGGCCCGAGGATGACGCCTGAAAAGCCCGCAATCATGACAAATACGACTGTCATGGAAGGGACGCCGCCAAGACCGGCGGCGATCTGAATAGCGACAGGGGTTGTGATCGACTTTGGCAGAATGGATAATAAGAGATCATGATCAATCCCGAATGCTTCTGCGAAGATCAGCCCGCTGATCATTCCCATGCATAATCCGACCAGGACGCCGCCTAGAATGGGAACACAATGTTTGACAATGATATGCCATTGTTTATAAAGCGGATAGGCCAGTGCCACGACAGCCGGCCCAAGCAAAGAATTGATCCATTCCCCCCCGATCATATAGCCTTCATAGGAAACATGAAACATCATCAAAGCCGCTACAATCAAAATGGTCGTTGTCAGAACAGGGATAAGAAATGGAAGCGGGAATCGCTTATAGAGTTTGACCATCGCTAAATAAGCGGCAACTGTTAAAAGAATTATAATGATCGCGATACATGCTTGCTGCATTTCTCTTTCTCCTCCCGTTTTTTTGCTTTTTTCTCTAATAGCTGGCTGGCAAATCCAGCCGCAATGATCGTGACGATGGTGCTCAGAACGACTGTAATCAGCAGCATCAGACCATTGAATGAAATGAGAGACGGGTAGTTTATCACTCCTGTCATTGCCGGGATGAACAACAATGGAAGGAAGGATAATAAAAACCCTGCTCCGTCTTCAATGAGGGAGACGGGAACAATACGGAGGCCCAAGCAGATCAGAAGCAATACCAATCCAACGATGCTTCCTGATACGGGTAAATGAAACAGATGCTGAATGGCTTCCCCGATCATAAAAAATACATATAATATCAACACTTGCAAGATAATTCGTATGACTTTCACATCAAGTGCTGCTCTCCAATCAGAACAGCTTCCTCCTTTCTGGTGCTTGCTTCTAGGATGGTTCTGAGGAATCGCTTTACTTTCTTTTTATATGATTGTACTATACAAGTATAATAATTGATTTAGTCATATAACGACTTGTATTTATTCAGTTAATGTACATTTGTATTATACAAGTATATATGATGTTGTCAATGCCGGAGATTGGAATAGGGAGCGAGAGCGATTGCAAAATCAAAATCCAGTTGAATTAATTGAATATGAGCTGACGACTTTTATCAGGAGAGCTGTTTATCTGGATCAATCAGAGAAAAGAACAGGGAATTTGGAGAGATCTTCGTACTTATTACTGAGACAATTGGATGAGTTTGGGCCTGCTCGTGTTAAGGAATTGGCAGAATCGTTTAAGCTTGATATTTCTACTCTTTCAAGACAAGCAGCTGCATTAGAGGCAAAGGAGCTCATCTATCGTTTCTCAGACCCATCTGATGGGAGAGTCAGCCTGTTTACCATTACAAAACTCGGCAAACAACTATTAAAAGCCGATCAGCAAAAGCGCCTTGAACGTTATGAACAGATGCTGAAAGAATGGTCAACACAGGAAAAAGAGATGTTTGGCGAGCTGCTGCAGCGTATGAACAAGGCTTTTATCGATTAACAGCTGAAAAACCCATGGTTCGCTGGAACAGCATGGGTTTTTCTATCATGGTCAGAGATTATCTGCATCGTTTGGCGGCAGCCCAAGCCACTAGTCCGGCAACAACAGCCGCCGATACAATGGGGCGCTTCGTCGCTTTTGTGTAGTAGCTTCTTGACCTCATCCATCCTTTATTTGTGCCTCTGTCATGCATACCGCAGCCCGCATCATAAAGAGCGCTTTCTTCTCGCGGTTTGGACGGTCTTTCGGCATGCTGGCTGTGATACATGATTTTTTCCATCAGTCTGTCGGTCAGACGAGGGAAAAGCGCGCCCAGCATGGCGATGGCTTTGGCCTGTGAGCCGATGTACATGTCGCGCTTAGGGTTTTCGGCGGCAAACAGGATCGCTTCGGCGACTGCTTCCGGCGGATAGATCATGGAGCGGTAATGAGCCGGCTGTTTGTCGAGGTAGCTGTGCGCATGCTCGTTATATGGTGTGTCAATTCTGCCCGGGTGGATGAGTGTTACCGAGACGGGCGCCTGTTCCTTTTCAAGCTCCATTCGGATGCTTTCCGTCCAGCCGTGAAGCGCAAATTTGGCAGACGCATATGTGGATTGAATGACTGTTCCCCTGTCTCCGAACAGGCTTCCTACATTAATGAGTGCGCCCGGCACACCTCTGCCGGTGTAGTGTTTGACAGCCGCTCTTGTTCCGTAAACAGGTCCCCAGAAATTTGTGTCGAACATGCGCTTCATGTCTTCGACGGTGACGTCCATGGCATGTCCGAAAGTCGAGACGGCCGCATTGTTGACCCATGTGTCAAAGCGGCCGAATGTGCTGATCGCGGTTTCTGCGATGCGGTTGACGTCCTCTTCTTTTCCGACATCCGCCTTTACCCATATGGCGTCGTGCCCTTTTTCCTTAAGTTCATCAGTGAGCTCCTTCAGCGCGTCTTCATTTCGCGCTGCTGCCACGACCTTGGCGCCTTTTTCAGCTGCCATACGTGCCGTGACAAGTCCGATACCGCTTGAAGCGCCGGTAATGACGATTACCTGATCCTTGAGTTTTTTCAGTTTGAGCTTTGTTTTTATGGCGGGGTTCTGTTGTTCAAGCTGCTCTGTATTTGTGACTGAATGATCGATTGTCATTGAGAGATCCCTCCTAGACGCTGTTTTTGTACATTACCCCATCCGGAAGGGTCTTACCCCTTTTGACAATCACAGGGTTCTTTTTTATATTATATAAGTCGCTCTACCATACCTAGGAGGGAATGTTTTAATGACTAGCAGAGGAGATTCACGGGAAAAAATCCTTCACACGGCGTCACGTCTGTTCCAGCTGCAAGGATATCACGCGACAGGTTTGAACCAGATTGTAAAAGAAAGCGGTGCTCCTAAGGGATCGCTTTATCACTTTTTTCCGAATGGCAAAGAAGAATTAGCAATTGAAGCGGTTACATATACAGGTAAGATCGTTGAACATCTGATACAGCAAAGCATGGATGAATCCTCTGATCCTGTTGAAGCGATTCAGCTTTTTATCAAAAAAACAGCCAGCCAATTTGATAACACAGAAAGCATTAAAGGTATTCCAGTCGGTTTGCTGGCGAGTGAGACAGCGTTAATCAGTGAACCGCTGCGGACGGTTTGCATGAAGGTGTTTAAAAGCTGGGAAGCGGTTTTTGCCAGAAAATTAATGGAAAACGGATTTGCAGAAGAAGAAGCAAATCAGCTTGGAACGCTGATTAATTCGATGATTGAGGGCGGCATCATGCTTTCGTTAACGAATAAAGACAAAACGCCTCTTCTTCTCATTGCCGAACAAATACCAGTGCTGGTGAGAAAAAAAGGGTAGCATTTTGTTATCCTTTCTCCTACAATTATATAGAACGGTCTAGTAAGAAAGTTATAGTATATAGACTGGTCTAAATTGGAGGAAATGATTTATGAAAACATTATGGAAACATTCATTGCCTAAAGAAAAAATGCCTTATTTGCTCCGGAGCGGAGAAGGCGAGCGCTATCTGTTCGGCAGACAGGTTGCCACGGTGATGGCGAATGGGAGGAGCACAGGTGATTTGTTTGAGATCGTGCTTCTTTCCGGGGGAAAAGGAGATGCCTTTCCGCTTCACGTCCACAAGGACACACATGAAGGAATTCTCGTTTTGGACGGGAAACTGGAACTGACACTTGATGGTGAACGCTATTTATTAATATCAGGTGATTATGCGAACATTCCGGCGGGAACACCGCACAGCTACCGGATGCAGAGCCACAGAACAAGACTGGTGTCTTACACGATGAAAGGAAACGTAGCGCACTTGTATTCCGTTATTGGGAATCCGTATGATCACGCTGAACATCCGCCGTACGCAAGCGAAGAAGTCTCAAACGAGCGATTTGCAGAAGCAGCCGCTGTAGCGGACATTGTATTTCTAGATGAAGAAAAGCCTGCATGTTCGGCCAAATTAGCGGAACTTACAGAGCTGCCAGATGGAGCGGTTCCATACGTTCTTGAATCTGGAGAAGGAGATCGCCTGTTGACTGGAGATCAGCTTCACCGCATTGTGGCTGCACAAAAAAATACAGATGGCCAGTTTGTCGTCGTATCATCTGAAGGCCCTAAAGGTGACCGAATCGTTGATCACTACCATGAACATCATACAGAAACATTTTATTGCCTTGAAGGCCAGATGACGATGTGGGCAGATGGCCAGGAAATTCAGCTGAATCCGGGAGATTTCCTGCATGTCCCTGCAAATACCGTTCACTCCTATCGCCTTGATTCTCACTATACTAAGATGGTGGGCGTATTGGTTCCTGGTTTATTTGAACCGTTTTTCCGGACGTTGGGCGACCCGTATGAAGGCCACATCTTCCCATCTGAGCCTCAGGCTTTGCGTTTTGATCGCGTTTTGCAGAATATCGAAGCATTAGATTTAAAGGTGATGAAACCATAAAGATGACAAGATTGTAAGGTTTTCATGCCGGCCTGACACCTAAATCGATGTTTCCGCGCTTCCTTTTTTCATACCCTTAAGGTACAGAAAAAAGGAGCGTGATGGCTATGTCTTCATTACAGCCGACTTTGGCAAATGAGCGGATCGGTGTGCTTGATGTGCTGAGAGGAATGGCGATTTTCGGCATCTTATTTGTCAATCTGGCACATTTCAGTTATCCGGATATGTATTTGTCTATGCTTGGAAAAGAGAATTTTTTCATGGATAAGTGGTCTGAAGCTGATTTTGCCGCCGCAGACATACTGAAATTCTTCATTCAAACAAAATGTATTTTATTGTTTTCCTTTTTATTTGGATTTGGCATGGTTGTCATGATGGAGAGAGCAGAAAACAAAGGGAAACGGTTTGTTCCGTTATATGTGAGAAGGTTAATGGCGCTTCTCTTGTTTGGAACGATTCATGCCTTTTTGATATGGGACGGGGATATTTTAACAGAATATGCCCTGCTCGGATTTGTCCTGCTCTTGTTTCGAAAAGCAAAGCCGAAAACACTGCTGATATGGGCGGTCTCTTTGTATCTTCTGTTTTCCATTCCGTTCATGTTGACAAGTTTTGATCAATCAAACGGACAGGAATGGGTACAAGCGGTAACACAGCAGGCAAAACAAGCGATTCATGTTTATGGAAGCGGCAGCCTGAAGGATATTGCAGAACAGCGGATCCACGACCGTCTTGTTTACATGTCTTCGAATGGCATGCTTACGTATAATCCGCTCAACTTCTTCTTTGCATCCATTCCATATTTCAGCATGTTTTTGCTGGGAGCTGCGGCAGCGAAATCTCGGTATTTGCATGAACCAGAAAAGCATCGCAAAGGATTAAAACGATTATGGATGGCTGGGCTTGTCATCGGCATCGGCGCCCAGGTGCTGTACAATGTAACGGATAAAGAAATATGTTTGCTGATTGGCGCGCCTTTCCTCATGTTTTTCTATGTTACAACGGTTGTCTATCTTTATCATAAAACAAGAGTGAGAACAGTGCTGCAATCATTCTCCGCTGTTGGGAGGATGGCATTTACCAATTATCTGATGCAGTCTATTGTATGTACTTGGATTTTTTATCATTACGGCTTGGGCCTGTATGGAAAAGTGTACCCTGCTGCCGGTGTGCTCATTACAATTGCTGTTTGTGCCGTTCAAATGGTCTTCAGCCACCTTTGGCTTCGTGTCTTTCGGATGGGGCCGTTTGAGTGGCTGTGGAGAAGCGCTACGTATCTGTCGTGGCAGCCTATTGTAAAGAAAACAAAAGTCTAGATGCCTATTGGCGTCTAGACTTTTTTCTATTATTTATACACGACACGTGTTTTGCAAATGATGTCATGCAGGCCTTTTTTCTCTCCAAAGGCGATCATGATAAACCCGATATAAAAGATGATTCCAGATAAGATATAGGCAAAGTAACGGCCAATTCCCTGTCCGACAGAAACCCGTTCACCTTGTTCATTGACCACTTTCAGGCCAAGAATTTTTTTGCCAAGTGTGCCTTGCATTTTAGAAGCTGTGAGCAGCCCGTAATATAACACACTGATGACGATCATGATCAGCATAGTAGGCAAAAATGCAAGCGTCATGTATTTCACTAAATACTCTTCTTCCGTCATGTAAGGGTTTGTTGCCACAGCCCCAGCTACAAAAACAGAATTGATCACAAATAGAATAATATAACTAGGAACAGATACAATAATGCCATCAATAAAATAAGCTAAAAAACGAATCCAAAATCCTGCTGGTTTTTCCATGTATTTTTCTCTCTCCTCTGAATTAATCTGGAATAGTATACTTTGAAAAACAAGTACATGCAATATGGTATGGTGATAAAATCCTGACATTACAGAAAAATGAGTCTTTTATCCTTTGTTTTTTACTATATAAATATACTAGAAAGAAGCATAGCATTTGTGTATGTGTTCTGGAATTTTTTAAAAATATAATGAATATAACATTCAACTTACTTATAATAAAAAAGGTTAATATTTCTATTAAAGGAGGAGTTTGATGTCAAAAAAAATAGCGTGGCGATCATGACAACCATTTCTGCGTTTCTTTTTTGCGCCGTGATTGTGGCGGCTTCACTTTCGCCGCTGGCCGGAACGGGAGCGGCGGCCAATCAGTTTAATTCAGCTGGCATGTGGTCAGCTGTCGGTATGATCCTTGTCTTGTATTTCATTCCATTTCTCGTTTATATGCTCGGAGTCGATGCAATGAGGTATGTCATGGCGGTGCTTTGCGGCTTCGGGCTTTTGATTCATTTGTCTTCGGCCGGTTTTATCTTGATGTTTAGTTTCTTTAGTGACCATCTGCTTTCTGAGGTGATCTTTGTTTTCGGAATTAGTCTCGCTGCGGCTGCTGTCAACGTCATTTGGTTTGTGGCTGCATTTCGATCGGGTGCTGAAAAAACGTCCGTGAATACTCTTACATAGTTTTCTAGTTTGTGATGTTTTTGTGAAATAGATTTATAAAATGGATGAATATGTTATGATGGTCGCAAATTAGAAGTTACATATAATGGGGGTCTCAATGATGGTCAAGTCATTTCGTATGAAAGCTTTGATTGCGGGAGCTGCGGTGGCGGCGGCTGTTTCGGCCGGCGCTGTTTCTGATGTGCCCGCTGCCAAAGTGCTTCAGTCGACAGCTGCTTATGCGGCGGAAACGGTGTTTTCTCAAAATAATGGAGCATCTGGCTTTTTGCCAGGAAGATATGATGTACAAGCGATGGCGCCTGCCATGTTTAACTGGTCACGCGAAAGCCGGTTCGCCGGAAATACAGACGGGACGCTGAAATGGCAAAACGACATCAGAACGACTCCGCAAAATGGAGCGGGGGCTGTGATTGACGGAGACGGCACAGTATATCTTCATTCCAGAGACGGGGAAATGAAAGCCTTTAATCCAGACGGCTCAGTCAAATGGGTGACTGGCAATCTTGGAAAAACATATACGCAATCTCCTGTACTTGGGACCAACGGCGTTATCTATTTGGCATCCTATGACAAAAAGATTTATTTTATTGACAAAGAAACGGGAGAAATTTTAACAACGGTTCCGTTAAGCGGCGGGCCAAGCTCTGAAACGGTGATCGGTTCAGACGGGACGTTGTATTTCTCAACACTTGATAATTATGTTCACGCGATCAAACCGACGTCAAAATCAACCTGGACAGAGCGCTGGAAGTTGAAAACAAATGGTGTCGTCAGCTCTGTGCCGGTGCTTGCCAAAAACGGCACCGTGTATGTCGGCACATATAATTACGTGTTTTATGCGATCAACTCCGGAACCGGACAGGTGAAATGGTCCAGAACGACGTCAAATGCGTTTAAAGGATATCCGGTGATTGATAAGGACGGAAACATTTATGCCGGCAACCAAGATGGACAGCTGTATGCCTATACATCAACAGGCAGTTTGAAATGGACATTCCCGTTAAACGGGTTCTCCAGCTCATCTCCTGCGATTGATCATAATGGCAATATCTACATCGGCTCAGGAAGCGGCGAGCTGTTTTCCATCAGCAAAAACGGGGATATGAACTGGTCATTCTATACAGACGGTCCTGTCAGAACGGCGCCGCTGATTGACGCGAAGGGAACGGTGTATTTCGGGTCAGATGATATGAAGGTTTATGCGGCAGACGCAAACGGCAATGAATTATGGAGCTATCAAACCGACAGCAACGTCGTGTCTTCTCCTCAGCTCGCTGAGGACGGAACGCTTTATATTGGAAGTTATACGAAGCTGATGGCTTTTGGGAAATAGTAAAACAGGCTGGCGAGGTTAACTCGGCAGCCTGTTTTTTTGATCAATCAAGATATTTATTTTTATAGACAACCTTTGTCCCGCAAATATAATCATGTAATGCCAGTTTAGAGGGAAAGGCCGCCATGATAAAACCGATATATAAGATCTTAGATAATGTGTAAGCGAAGAAACGGCCGAAGCTGTGCCAAAAAGAAATACGCTCGCCATACTGATTGACAACGATGATGCCCATGAGTTTTTTCCCAATGTTGCTTGCATGTTTGAGGAAGTCAGCAAGCTATAGTAAAGAATAGCGAAAATAAATATGATGGCCAAAACAGGGATTGTGCCAATGATCAACATGAAAAACTCATATTGGGCTTCTGACATGTGTGTACCTGCTGCATCAATGAGTGGCAACACAATGAAGGTGTTAATGAAAATCATAATGAAAGAGAATATAGCTATAATAAATACATCAATAATCGAGGCGGCTGCCCGAATCCAAAATCCTGCTGGTTTTTCCATGTATCATTTTACTCCTTTAAAGTTTTCTGGGTATTATACGTTAGGGGCTGCAGGGTTTCAATGAGATAGACTAGAGGAATTTTGTCTCGTTTGAAAATTGTATTTTATCACTTTTAATCTCTTTATTTAGGTGATATAAAGATAAAAAAAGAACCTGCAAGATGATGCAGATTCTCTTCATTATGATTATTTAGAGGCTTGAATAAATACACCCTTCTCATGAGAAAACTCTTTGAATCCGTATACCCCATGATAGGAGCCGATTCCGCTTGTGTTGACGCCGCCGAATGGCAGGTTGACGTCACTGAAATGGACGACGACATCATTGATGGCCGCATTTCCTGATGTCGTGTGCTGAAGGACGTTGTCAATCAGGTCTTGGTTTTTGCTGAACACATAAAGTGCAAGCGGTTTATCGCGGTCATTTACGTAATCGATGACCTCGTCGATGTCTTCATAGTTCATCATTGGCAGAATCGGTGCGAAGATTTCCTCCTGCATGATTTTCATATCAGGCGTGACGTTTTTCAAAACGGTTGGCGAGATCGTGCGGTCGCTGGCATCAAATACGCCGCCGAACACCACTTCCGCCCCTTTTTCGATGGCATCGTCGAACAGATCTTTGACGCGGTTGAAGTTGCGGTCATTGACGATCTGCGTAAATTTGCTGCGGTCTGGGGTATGATCATCCTCCATAAATCCAGCGTTGACGACTGTTTGTAAAATCCCCGCGAACCTGTCCTGAACGTCTTTTTTAATGAACAGGTAATCAGGTGCGATGCAGGTTTGGCCGGCGTTTACGAATTTCCCGACGGCGATCTTTTTCGCTGCGTCCATCAGATCGTATTCACTGTCAATAATCGTCGGGCTCTTGCCGCCAAGCTCAAGTGTGACAGATGCCAAGTGTTTGGCAGCCGCTGTCATGACGATTTTCCCGACATTTGTGCTTCCAGTGAAGAAAATATGGTCGAACGGCTGATCAAGTAGTTCGGTTGCCACCTCAACCTCTCCTTCAAAAATCGCGACTTCTTTTTCATCAAAAGCGTCTCTTATCACTTTAGCGGCAATGTTGCTCGTGTTCATCGTGAAATCGGACAGCTTCACAATCGCGCTGTTTCCGGCTGCGAGAGAAGCGGCAAGCGGCGCCATCGTCAGCATAAACGGATAGTTCCACGGGCCGAGGATGAGTGTGACGCCTTTAGGCTCGTACATAAGAATTCCGTTTGCGTCAGGGCTTAACGATGAACCGACTTCTTTAGGCGCCATCCATTGTTCCAGGTTATTCATATTATCTCTAATCGCTTTTTTTGTTCCTTCGATTTCCGCTTTTTTGACTTCGTGATATGGTTTGCGGACGTCTTTGCGGATCGCTTCGATGATTTCTTCTTCATGGGCGATGACGGAATCTAAAAAGCGCTGAAGCTTTTCTCTCCGCTGTTCCGCTGTTGAAGCGCGCAAGGCTTTTTGCTGTTTTTTCTGAAGCTGAAAGACACGCTGGATGTCGTCCTTTACTTGCTGTTCCATTGTAAAATCCCCCTCATTTGCTTTCTTCTTTTCTCGGACCTATTATAAGGTGGTACCTTTTCTGTAAGAAAGACAACGGTGAACCATCTATACGTTACCGTACATATATCGAAGATCTGTCTAATGATTGGAGGTGTCTTTTGTGCCGGAATCTGCCGAAGCTCAAGTGAAAGAGGCGCTGCTGGCTTTATTGAAAGAAAGAGATATTCAACACATCACAATGAAAGAAATCGCTGAGAAGGCCAAAGTGAGCCGCGGATCGCTCTACCTTTATTATGAGGATAAGTTTTCAATCATTGAGGATGTGATCGAAGATATGAAGGAAGGACTGGGCAAAGCGCTTTTTGATGCCTTCAGTCATATGGATACCCTCCATTTGAACAAAAAACGGCAAACGGTGCATCCGACGCTGTCCTTTGTTCATGAGCATCGATCCTTTTTTTCTGTGATGATGAACAGAGGGCATTTCCATCGTTTTTTTAAGGATGTGTTTCAGCAGGATGTTCTGCTGACTCCGGTCCATGTGAATTTGACGCCGATCGAACGGGAAATTTACGGACATTACCGGGCCTTGTACACGTACGCGATTATCCTGTATTGGCTGAATGAGGATGCGGCCGCGACTCCGGAAGCTATCAGCCAAAAGGTATGGGAGCTTGTTTCTCAAAAGAGATTTTATTGGCTGTTTGGACAAGCTGTGCCAGGAGAGCGAGAGAAGGACAAGCAAATCGACAGGCGTGTGGTTCGAACGAGAGAGGCGCTCCAGAAGGCATTTCTGGACGTGCTGGCGGAGAAAAAAGACTACGCAGCCATCACGATTTCGGATATTACCCGAAAAAGCAATATCCGCCGCGCAACCTTTTATGATCACTATGCCAATAAAGAGGAATTGCTCCAAACCATGATACAGCGATCATGTGCGGAGATCATTGATCACCTGACGATTGCCTCCAGCCCGAATGAATTTTCCTTAAAGGAAGCGGAGAAGGCGCTCGCCAGTCTGCTTTCTGCTTTGTCAAATATGCCCATTGTCCATTTTCTCAATCGGGAATGGGGTGTTCCTCATGTGATACCTGATATGTTCAAAGCGCTGGAATCGTTTTATCTGCATCAGCAAACTGATATTCACGCAGAGAAAAAGCTTTATGCCCATTATGTATCCGCAATGATTATCGGGTTGCTTTTGTATCGGCTGGATGAAGGAAAGTCGCATCCGCCTGAAGTGCTGGCCAGGGAATTTTTGCAGTTTTTGGATGTGAAAAAGTATAAGGTTGTATTGCTTTGAAAGACAATAAGAGAGGGACATCCCCTCTCTTATTTCGTTTCTTTCTTCCATTTCTCATCAATCAGCATTTTCCCTGGCCATGTGTATGCCATGATGCCGCCGTCTGCGGTGATGTCCTCTCCTGTGACGTATGAGCTGTCGTCTGACGCGAGAAACAGCGCCACTGTCGCCATTTCCTTCGGCTGGCCGAGGCGGCCGAGCGGCGTGATCCATTTGTTGGCTTCGCGGAACTTTTCACCCATTTCCTGTTCTGTGGTGCCTGCTAATTTGTCAATCAGCGGGGTTTCGATCGTACCCGGTGAAATGGAATTGACGCGGATGCCGTTTCGTGCGTAGTCGATTGCCATTGCCTTTGTCAGGTTGGTGATGCCGCCTTTTGCGGCGTTGTAGCCGGAGCGGTCAAGGTCCGCGGCACGGCCTGACATGGAGGAGGTATTGATGATGGAGCCTCCTTTTTCGAGCATGAGCGGAATCAGATATTTGCTGCAAAGGAATGTGCCGCGCAGGTCGACAGCGATAATGCGGTCAAACAGGTCAACCGGATATTCGTGCACCTTTCCGCCTTCCTGATCAACGCCGGCATTATTAAACAGAATATCAATCGTTCCGCATGCATCCTTGATTTGATCAGCAAATGCTTTCACACTGTTTTCATCTGACACATCGAGGTGAAAGGATTCGGCCTGTCCTCCGTTTTTTCTGATTGCGTCAACTGTTTCTTCCATTTGATCTTTATTGATATCTCCGATGATCACACGCGCGCCTTCATTGGCAAAAACTTCTGCCGTCGCTTGCCCAATGCCTGTCGCGGCGCCTGTGATCACTGCTGTTTTGTTTTCAAGTCTTCCCATGATACGAGACCTCCTTTTTCTATTTGTCTTCCCGCTATGTGCAGTGATAAACATGCGAGAAAAGAAAGGCCAGCATATGTTAAGATGAATTAGAAATTGTTGGGAGGTTTGTATGTTTGAAGGTACAGCATAAGAAGGAGCTCAAGTTTTATTGCTTCATTACCATTCCATCTGCATTTGTTGTGCTGACTGTCATCTCTTTTTTATTGCAAGAGATTACGTTTCCGGTGACTGCAAGCGCATTTCTGAATGCTTCATGGCATAATCTTTTGTTTTTGATACCGTTCGGTTTGTTTTTCTACCCGGTGCATATATGGATGAAGCGGGAGTTTGGCCGCTGGAATGACACAGAAAAAAAGAGAGGATGATGAAGCCTCTCTTTTTTATGAGAATGAGTGAGAAAAAGAGTGAAAACAAATCCAACTAATGTTAAATTTACATATATATGCATCTATCAATCTAATTGACAATTGTCATCTTATGTGATAAATAGATGCTGAAAAGGGTTTACATAATGGTAAAGGAGCGATCAAGAGTGGCGAAAAAAGAGTTTAAAGCAGAGTCTAAACGCTTGTTGGATATGATGATTAACTCCATTTATACCCAAAAAGAAATTTTCCTGCGCGAGTTAATCTCCAATTCGAGTGATGCGATTGACAAAATCTATTACAAAGCGCTTACGGACGATGCGCTTACGTTTGATAAAGACAGTTACTACATAAAGGTCGCAGCTGACAAAGATGCGAGAACATTAACCATCTCTGATACGGGGATCGGAATGACAAAGGATGAGCTTGAACAGCATCTTGGAACAATTGCAAAAAGCGGTTCCCTCGCGTTTAAAAAGGAAAACGAGCTGAAAGACGGACATGACATTATCGGGCAGTTCGGTGTCGGTTTTTACGCGGCATTTATGGTTGCCGATGTCGTGACAGTCATCAGTAAAGCGCTTGGCAGCGAAGAGGCTTATAAATGGGAGTCTGCGGGTGCAGACGGCTATACGATTGAGCCGTGTGAAAAGGATTCTGTCGGTACAGACATTATCCTGAAAATCAAAGAGAACACAGAAGATGACAGCTATGACGAGTTTTTAGAGGAATATCGTTTAAAAGCGATCATCAAGAAGTACTCCGACTTCATTCGCTACCCGATCAAAATGGATACAACCATTAATAAGCCGAAGGAAGGCAGCGAAAATGAATTTGAAGAGGTGCAGGAAGAGCAGACGGTCAACAGCATGGTGCCGATCTGGAGAAAAAACAAAAGCGAGCTGACAGATGAGGATTATGAAAAATTCTATGCTGAAAAGCATTATGGGTTTGATAAACCGCTCACACACGTTCATATCAGTGTGGATGGAGCCGTTCGCTACAACGCAATTCTATTCGTCCCTGAAAACATGCCGTTCGACTACTATTCCAAGGAATATGAGAAAGGCTTGGAGCTGTATTCCAATGGCGTGCTGATCATGAATAAGTGCGCAGACCTGCTACCGGACCACTTCAGCTTTGTGAAGGGCATGGTCGATTCTGAGGATCTATCGCTGAATATTTCCAGAGAAATGCTGCAGCATGACCGCCAGCTGAAGCTGATCGCGAAAAACATCAGCAAGAAAATCAAAAGCGAGCTGCAAAGCCTGTTGAAAAAAGACCGCGAGAAATACGAGACGTTCTACAAGTCGTTCGGCAGACAGCTGAAATTCGGCGTGTACAATGATTTTGGCGCGAATAAGGATCAATTGAAGGATCTCCTATTATTCTACTCTTCAAAAGAGAAAAAACTGGTCAGCTTAGACGAGTATGTTTCCAGAATGCCAGAGGAGCAGAAATTCATTTATTACGCGACCGGTGATTCTTACGACCGCATTGAGAAACTGCCGCAAACGGAAATGGTGGCGGACAAAGGCTATGAAATCCTCTACTTTACTGAGGACATCGATGAGTTTGCAATTAAAATGCTGGCTTCTTATCAGGAAAAAGAATTCAAGTCCGTATCAAGCGGAGACCTTGGCATAGACACGGATGAGGATCAAAAGCAGTCCGAGGAAGAGGAAAGCAAGTATAAGGATCTGTTTGAGGAAATGAAAAACATTCTGTCAGACAAAGTGAAAAACGTCAGAATCTCAAAACGGCTTAAATCACATCCAGTCTGCCTTGCTGCTGACGGCGAAGTGACAATTGAGATGGAAAAAATCTTAAACGCGATGCCTGACAGCCAAAATGTGAAGGCGGAAAAAGTGCTGGAAATCAACCCGAATCACGAGGTATTCCAAACGCTGCAGGACGCGTTTGAACAAGATAAAGAGAAGCTGAGCCTGTACACAAACCTTCTGTACAATCAGGCGCTTCTCATCGAAGGCCTGCCGATTCAGGACCCTGTGGAATTTACGAACAATATTTGCAAGGTCATGGTGTAAACAGAAAAAGGAATCGTCCCATAAGGAGACGATTCCTTTTTTTATAATGTACGCTCATTCAGCACTTGGTTTTGGGTGCTTTTCTTCTTTTTAAACCGTTTTTTCAGGCTTGCTTCAATTTCCTCCAAGCTTTTCCCTTTGGTTTCGGGTACCATGTAGAACGCGAAGAAAAATGAGAGAAGACAAATGAATGAGAAAACCATAAAGACCCATGCGATGCCCATCGCGCTTAGCATCAGCGGAAAGACAAGCGACACGATCAGGTTAGCCGCCGATAACACCAAAGTCGTGAACCCTGTCGCGGCTCCGCGTGCTTTGGACGGGAAGAGCTCAGGCATGAGCACCCACACTACCGGACCCCATGTCGCCTGGTAAAAGACGATATAGACACCTAGAAAGACTACTGTCATCCACGCTGTAGATGCGGAAAGCCCCAGTGTCAGGAGCACGCCTGATAAAGCAGCAAGGCTCAGTGTGATGCCGACACTTCCCCAGATCAGAAGTTTTTTGCGGCCGACACGGTCAATTAAGATCATGGCAGTGATACACATGATGACGTTGAGGATGCCGATTCCCATTGTGCCGAGCGCCGAAGCTGATGGGCCAAGACCGGCCTTCGTAAAAATGGTTGGCGCGTAGTAGATGACCGTGTTAATGCCGACCGCCTGCTGGAAAATGGCAAGGCCGACGCCAATCAGAAGCATAGGGCGAATCCACTTGGCTTTTAGGACGCTGAGTGTCGTTTCTTTTTTCTCTGCTTCTCCTTGCTTCATCTCTGCCAATTCCATTTCGATGTCTTTTGGATCATGAGTGATGTTCATGATTCGTCTCGCTTCTTCTTCACGGCCGCGCTTCACGAGCCATCTTGGCGATTCTGGCATGAACGCGATGCCGATTAATAAAAGCACGGCAGGCACTGCGGCCAGACCGACCATCCAGCGCCACGCTTCAAACGGTGTGAACAGGTAGTTAACGATATAGGCGAGCAAAATCCCGGTGACAATCATTAAGTTGTTCATTGTGCCGAGTGTCCCGCGAATTTTCGTCGGTGCCATTTCGGAAAGATACACGGGCACAAGTGCCGTTGAACCGCCGACGGCCAACCCGAGTATCACCCTAGATGCAATCAGCATGCCGATTGTTTGAGAAAATGCGCAAGCGAGCGCGCCGATAATAAAAATGATGGAAAGGACAAATACAACCTTTCTCCTGCCCCAGCGGTCTGAGCATGTGCCGCTCAAGGCAGAACCGAAAATCGCGCCAAGGAGCAGCATGCTGACAACCAATCCTTCTGTCAATGTCGTTAAAGGAATATCGTTATTGATAAACAGGAGTGCTCCGGAGATAACACCTGTATCGTAACCATATAGCAGTCCCCCTAAAGCGCCGAAAAAGTAGATCATATATTTCCTTGTGTCTTTCTTCACAAATGTCTCCTCCTCAGTTGTTGAGCCAATGAGTATCTAAAATGTATAACAAAGTTAATAGATTAGTACCCATTTCCTATCTCATTTGAAACATTTGTTTTGAACAAACGGAAACGTTAAAGCCAAAAGAGATGATCACAGATCCGCTGAGTTTAGGAAAAACGAAATAACTTTATGCTCAGAGAAACCATTAAAAAAACCTTACCCGCGCGGAGTAAGGTTTTGATTAAGACATTTTTATTCTTATGCTTCGTTGACGAAAACCAAGGCGGAGAAGCCTTTTTTCTTATCAAATTGCAATTCAACGACGGTAACGTCCGGATTGAAGTTGTGGTATTCCTCTAAGAACTGAATAATGCCTTCTGAAATGTCATCTGACATAAGCTGCTTGTGGTGCAGGCCAAATGTAGCTTCAGCGAAGAACCCTGTACGCTTGTTATAAGATAGCTCCTTTACTTCAACGTCTTCAGGGTAGATATCTTCTTCATTGGAAATATACACGCAAATTCCGTCTACAATTTCTTGCTCATTTAATATTAATCTCATCGCCTAAAATCTCCTTCTGTACGTCTTCGGTGCTTTAAATGCGCGAATCAATGCGATGACAATGATTAAAATAATGATCAAAGCGATGATATCCACGATCCAGGCAATGGGTGAAGCGCCATAAGAAACATAGCCGGGGCCTCCGGCTGGATGATAGGTGTAACCCCACGGGTGCATCATGCTGATCATGAACATACCCATTGTAAATCCGCTATAATATCCAAACCATCCTGATGGCGCGAAACCTGCGTGATAGTAATGATTGACTGAAACATATCGTCCGCCAACATAGGCTTTAGACGTTTTTCCGCTGTATGTCTTTCCGGTTACTTTTGATGTAGCGCCGGAAAAGGTGCCTGACGATTTTTTAGAGCTTGAGGAGCTTGCCTTTTCTGAAGGCTTCTTTTTAAGCGAAATCGATGATGATGAATCGTCAGACGTCTTGGATTTTTTGCTAGAAGAGCTTGATCCTGAGCTGTAGCTTGATTTCGGGCTTGATTTATAGCTTCCGCTGTATGACGAGCTTGAACTTCGGCTGCTGTAACTAGATGATGAGCGGCCGCTGAAGCTCTTTGCATGAGAAATCGTTGATGGTAGCAGTACACCTAAAGCAACGGTTACTGCAACTAAGGCTTTTACATATTTAAGTTTCATTCTGTTTCCTCCATAGACCGCCGAAAAGGTCCGCTATTCTGACCAGCAAATAAAAGAAGCTGGGTCAGCTTTATTTCATATGAGCTAGATGATATGAACGTTTCATACTTTTGCTTTCTCAATCACTTTCTTTCTGAGATAAACTACCTTTATTTTATCGGATTTATGGCTCATTTTGTAAGGTTTTGCTTCAAAATCAGTTATTTAGGAATTTATCGCACAAAAAAACAGCCTTCTCCAATGGAGAAGGCTGCTTTCTTCTTATGCGAACAGCTTATCAATAAATGAAATATCCTCTTGAGAAAGCGTCACGTCGGCTGTTTTGATGTTATCAATCAGCTGATCGGCACGTTTTGCTCCCGGGATTAAAATATCAATTTCCGGTCTTGCTAAATACCAGGCCAATACGATGTGAGGGATATCCACGTTGTGTTTTTCGGCAATCGGCGCAAGCTTGTTGACCTTTCTGATATTTTCTTTGAAACGCTCGCCCTTGAAGTGTTCCTGTTCGTTTCGCAGGTCGCCTTCTGGGAACGTTGTATCTTCTGTATACTTTCCTGCCAATAAACCTGATACGAGCGGGAAGTAAGGGATAAATGAAATATTATGCTCCTTCGTATACGGGAAGAATGTTTTTTCCGCTTCACGGTTTAACAGGTTGTATTCGCCTTGCAATACATCTACCAAACCGTCTTTGTTTGCTTCTTTCAATTGCTCTAAAGAGAAGTTGGATACACCGATGGAGCGGATTTTTCCGGCTTTCTTCATCTCATTCAGCGCGTTAACGGCTTCATCCTTAGGCGTATGTTCGTCAGGGAAGTGAATGTAGAACAAATCGATATAATCGGTATTCAAGCGCTTCAGGCTTTCATCAACTGATTTTTTAAGAAATTCTGGTGAATTATCAAAGACAAAGTCATTGCCTTGTTTTCTGTGAGCGGCTTTTGTCGCGATGACAACATCTTCACGGTTGAATTCACGCAGCACTTCACCAATTAATTCTTCGGAACGGCCGATCCCGTAAATATAAGCGGTGTCTAACATTGTCACGCCATTACGGATCGCCTCGCGCACCAATTCTTTTCCGGTTTCTTCATTTAGGTTCGGGTAGAGGTTATGTCCTCCGACAGCATTTGTTCCTAATCCGATAGGGAATACCTGCAAGTCTGATTTTCCGAGCTTCGCTTTTTTCATGATCTGCCTCCTAGAATAAAATGGATGATAGACTCTCAACACTATTGTAAACGTTAGGCTAGATGAATGCCGATCTGATGCTCATTGCAGTACTGCGTGTACTCGTCGTCTAATGGCTGAGAGGTTACAATGCAATGCAGCCTGTCAAACGGTGCATACGTCAGAAGCGTTGATTTTCCGAATTTAGAATGGTCAGCCAATAGATACACTTCTTTTGCTTTTTCTGAAATCCTCTTTTTAATTTCATACTCCAGCAGATCCGAATTGGTCAATCCGTGTGTCAGCGTCGTTCCGGTAGCGGACATAAAGGCTTTGTTGATATTGTACTTATCAAGCATAGCCGGGTCGTCCATGCCGACAAAGGAGCGGGTTTTTCTCTTATAGTTGTTTCCGATAATGATTAAGTTGATATTCTTCAAAGCTGACGCCGCATTGATAATGTCTAAACTGTTGGTTAAGATGGTGACATTTTTGGCTGGATCAAGCGTATCAAGAATAGACTTTGTCGTCGTTCCTGAATCAATGAAGACCAAATCGTGATCTTCAATAAATCGGGAAGCATAATGGGCGATTTTTGTTTTTTCATCCTGGTGCTGAATGGTGCGATTTTCAAAAGGAACTAATGCGGTTTTTTCAATAGATGTTACGCCGCCGTATACTTTTTCAATCGCACCCTTTTCTGTTAGCTTGTTGATATCACGTCTGACTGTGTTTTTGGAGACATTGAACACCTGGCATAGCTCATCTAAGGAAACAGTGCCATGCGATAAAATGTACTCCTCCATTTCCTGAATCCGCATCAGTTTCATATTAAAAACTCCTTCTTGAATCTTTACGTAACATAAATATATAATAAAAACCAAAAGTTAATCAATAGTTGCTTAAAAAATGATAACATCGGTGTATATCTTTTGCAAGATTCGGCGGGCTTCTCTTACCTCTCTTACTTGATTAAAAGATTAATATAATAAAAATAATGAAAAAATGTAGTGTTTATGATTGACTTATGGGTATTATACGATTAGAATATAACCAAGAAATGACCAAAAAGTAACCTGTTGTGCATGAAATGGTTGCTTGTATGTAAATATGCATCCGCCATTTATTTTTTTGGTTTTTTTGAAAGCGTTTAATTCTTGGCTTACTGAAAAGTGGATATTGATATGAATCTATCCTGAACCATCCATACAAGTGTATGTGTTTACTAATGAAGGAGGCAATAAGAATGGAAGAAATCAGAAAATTAAAAAACTATATCAACGGTGAATGGGTTGAAAGCAAAACAGATCAATATGAAGATGTCGTCAATCCGGCGACGAAAGAAGTGCTATGCCAAGTGCCGATTTCTACAAAAGAAGATATTGATTACGCAGCGCAAACAGCGGCTGAAGCATTTAAAACATGGTCGAAGGTGGCGGTTCCGCGCCGTGCCAGAATTCTATTTAACTTCCAGCAACTGCTGTCCCAGCATAAAGAAGAACTGGCTCATCTGATTACCATTGAAAACGGAAAAAACACAAAAGAAGCTTTAGGTGAAGTGGGACGCGGGATTGAAAACGTAGAGTTCGCCGCTGGAGCACCTTCCCTGATGATGGGAGACTCGCTTGCCTCCATCGCAACGGACGTTGAAGCGGCGAACTACCGTTACCCAATCGGAGTTGTCGGCGGAATCGCGCCATTCAACTTCCCGATGATGGTTCCTTGCTGGATGTTCCCGATGGCGATCGCGCTCGGCAACACATTTATTTTAAAGCCGTCTGAGCGGACTCCGCTATTAACAGAGAAATTGGTTGAGCTTTTTGAAAAAGCGGGCCTTCCGAAAGGGGTATTCAACGTCGTATACGGTGCGCATGACGTTGTGAACGGCATCCTCGAGCATCCCGAAATTAAAGCGATTTCATTTGTAGGCTCCAAGCCAGTCGGCGAATACGTCTACAAAAAAGGAAGCGAAAACTTAAAACGCGTTCAATCTCTGACTGGTGCGAAAAACCATACGATTGTCTTGAACGATGCGAATCTTGAAGACACGGTCACAAACATCGTCGGAGCTGCCTTCGGTTCTGCCGGTGAACGCTGCATGGCTTGTGCGGTTGTGACGGTTGAAGAAGGAATCGCCGATGAATTTATGGCGAAGCTGCAGGAAAAAGTGGCGGACATTAAAATCGGTAACGGCCTTGATGACGGCGTGTTCTTAGGACCGGTGATTCGCGAAGACAACAAGAAGCGCACGCTCAGCTATATCGAAAAAGGTCTTGAAGAGGGTGCCAGACTCGTATGTGACGGACGTGAAAATGTGTCTGACGACGGCTACTTTGTCGGCCCGACGATCTTTGACAATGTCACAACAGAGATGACGATCTGGAAAGATGAAATTTTCGCTCCGGTCTTATCTGTCATTCGTGTGAAAAACCTGAAAGAAGCGATTGAAATCGCCAATAAGTCTGAGTTTGCGAACGGCGCCTGCTTGTTCACATCCAACTCAAACGCAATCCGCTACTTCCGTGAAAACATTGATGCGGGAATGCTAGGCATCAACCTTGGTGTGCCGGCTCCAATGGCGTTCTTCCCATTCTCAGGCTGGAAATCTTCATTCTTTGGAACGCTGCATGCGAACGGAAAAGACAGCGTCGACTTCTATACACGTAAAAAAGTGGTGACGGCAAGATATCCGGCACCTGATTTCAACTAAACGACGAACAGCCGAACGGCGTCCATGTGCGCTGTTCGGACTCATTCTGCCAATAGAAAGAGGAGGGCTTCACTATGAGTTATTTGTTGCGTAAGCCGCAATCGCATGAGGTATCTAATGGGGTCAAACTCGTGCACGAAGTAACGACATCCAACTCTGATCTCACTTATGTAGAGTTTAAAGTGTTAGATCTTGCTCCAGGTTCAAGCTATACAGAAGAATTGAAAAAACAAGAAATTTGTATTGTGGCGGTAACGGGGAAAATTACAGTGACAGATCATGAGTCGACTTTTGAGAATATCGGCACGCGTGAAAGCGTATTTGAACGAAAACCGACAGACAGCGTCTATATATCAAATGACCGTGCATTTGAGATCACAGCGGTCAGCAACGCAAGAGTGGCGCTTTGCTATTCTCCATCGGAAAAGCAGCTTCCGACAAAGCTGATCAAAGCGGAAGACAACGGAATTGAGCATCGCGGGCAATTTTCAAACAAACGTACTGTTCATAACATTCTTCCGGATTCAGACCCTTCAGCTAACAGTCTATTAGTAGTTGAAGTCTATACAGACAGCGGCAACTGGTCCAGCTACCCGCCTCACAAACATGACCAAGACAACTTGCCGGAAGAATCTTTCTTAGAAGAAACGTACTACCATGAGTTAGACCCGGGACAGGGCTTTGTGTTTCAGCGCGTATACACAGATGACCGTTCTATTGACGAGACAATGACTGTAGAAAATGAAAACGTTGTCATCGTTCCTGCGGGATACCACCCGGTAGGCGTTCCGGACGGATATACATCCTACTATTTAAATGTCATGGCAGGGCCGACGCGAAAATGGAAGTTTCATAACGACCCGGCGCATGAGTGGATTTTAGAACGCTAACAAGTGAGGAGTGGCTGTTTACGATGAAGTATACATTCAATGAAGAGAAGGCTTTTGACATTATTGCCATCGGCCGGGCATGTATTGACCTGAACGCAGTCGAATACAACCGCCCAATGGAAGAGACGATGACATTTTCCAAATACGTCGGCGGTTCACCTGCGAATATCGCGATCGGCAGCGCGAAGCTTGGCTTAAAAGCGGGCTTCATCGGCAAAATTCCGGATGACCAGCATGGAAGATTCATAGAGTCCTATATGAGAAAGACCGGCGTTGATACAACACAGATGGTTGTTGATCAAGATGGACACAAAGCAGGCCTTGCATTTACAGAAATCCTCAGCCCTGAAGAATGCAGCATTTTAATGTATCGCGATGATGTGGCGGATCTTTATCTTGAGCCTTCAGAGGTAAGCGAGGACTATATCGCAAATGCGAAAATGCTGCTTGTTTCCGGGACAGCGCTCGCCAAAAGCCCGTCACGGGAAGCGGTATTAAAAGCTGTTCAATACGCGAAGAAGCATCAGGTTAAAGTGGTGTTCGAACTGGATTACCGCCCGTATACGTGGCAGTCATCAGATGAAACAGCCGTTTATTATTCTTTGGTTGCCGAGCAGTCTGATATCGTCATCGGCACACGCGATGAATTTGATGTGATGGAAAACCGCACAGGCGGAAGCAATGAAGAATCCGTCAATCATTTATTTGGCCATTCAGCCGACCTCGTTGTCATCAAACACGGCGTCGAAGGCTCTTACGCATACAGCAAATCCGGCGAGGTATTCCGCGCCCAAGCGTACAAGACAAAAGTGCTGAAAACTTTTGGAGCTGGTGACTCCTATGCGTCAGCCTTTATCTATGGCCTTGTCAGCGGAAAAGACATTGAAACGGCATTGAAATACGGCAGTGCTTCAGCTTCCATTGTGGTGAGCAAGCATAGTTCGTCAGAAGCGATGCCGACTGCGGAAGAAATCGTACAGCTTATTGAAGCACAGTCATAATTGAAAAAGATCGAGTAAAGGTGGGATCGTTTGTGGGCAAGAAAATTCGCTTAACAACAGCACAGGCGCTGATTAAATTCTTAAACCAGCAGTACATCCATGTTGATGGAAAGGAAGAGCCTTTTGTCGAAGGGATTTTCACAATTTTCGGCCATGGAAACGTATTAGGGATCGGGCAAGCGCTTGAGCAGGATGCAGGCCATTTGAAAGTCTATCAAGGGAAAAATGAACAAGGAATGGCGCATGCGGCCATGGCGTACAGCAAGCAAATGCTGAGAAGAAAAATATATGCGGTGTCTACATCCGTCGGACCGGGAGCGGCTAACTTGGTGGCGGCAGCCGGCACTGCATTGGCAAACAATATCCCAGTTCTCTTGATTCCGGCAGACACATTTGCGACAAGACAGCCAGACCCTGTACTGCAGCAAATGGAGCAAGAATACAGTGCGGCGATTACGACAAACGATGCATTGAAACCTGTATCGAGATACTGGGACCGCATTACGCGCCCTGAGCAGCTGATGAGCAGTTTGCTGCGCGCGTTTGAAGTCATGACTGATCCGGCAAAAGCAGGTCCGGCAACGATTTGTATTTCTCAGGATGTTGAAGGGGAAGCATACGATTTTGATGAAAGTTTCTTCGTCAAACGGGTTCACTATATTGATCGCATGCAGCCGAGCGAGCGCGAGCTTCAAGGTGCGGCGGAGCTGATTAAATCCAGCAAAAAACCTGTGATTCTCGTCGGCGGAGGCGCAAAATATTCCGGTGCGCGCGATGAATTGGTTGCCATTTCTGAAGCCTATAACATTCCGTTAGTTGAAACGCAGGCAGGAAAGTCTACTGTTGAGGCAGATTTTGCGAACAACCTTGGCGGAATGGGCATCACAGGTACACTTGCGGCAAACAAAGCGGCCCGCCAAGCTGATTTGATTATCGGCATCGGCACAAGGTATACAGATTTTGCGACATCCTCTAAGACCGCTTTTGATTTTGATAAAGCGAAGTTTTTGAACATTAACGTCAGCCGAATGCAGGCGTATAAACTTGATGCATTCCAAGTGGTAGCGGATGCGAAAGCGACGCTTGGCAAACTGCATGGCTTGCTTGAAGGCTATGAGAGCGAGTTCGGCACAACGATTCGGGAGCTGAAGGACGAATGGCTAGCTGAACGCGAGCGTCTCAGCAAAGTGACGTTTAAGCGGGAAGCATTTGATCCGGAAATCAAAAATCATTTTTCTCAAGAGGTCCTGAATGAATATGCTGACGCGTTGAATACGGAGCTTCCGCAAACAACGGCATTGCTGACAATCAACGAGACGATTCCTGAAGACAGCGTCATCATCTGTTCAGCAGGCTCACTCCCAGGAGATTTGCAGCGTCTGTGGCATTCTAATGTTCCGAATACGTATCACCTGGAGTATGGGTATTCTTGCATGGGCTATGAAGTGTCCGGGACACTCGGTCTTAAACTGGCCCACCCTGACAGAGAAGTGTATTCAATCGTCGGAGACGGCAGCTTCCTGATGCTTCATTCTGAATTGATCACGGCGATTCAATACAACAAGAAAATCAATGTGCTGCTCTTTGACAACTCAGGATTCGGATGCATCAACAACCTGCAAATGGATCACGGCAGCGGCAGCTACTATTGCGAGTTCCGCACAGATGACAACCAAATCCTGAATGTCGATTACGCGAAAGTCGCTGAGGGATACGGCGCGAAAACCTACCGTGCAAACACAGTAGAAGAATTAAAAGCGGCGTTAGAGGATGCGAAGAAACAGGATGTATCAACATTAATTGAAATGAAGGTTCTGCCTAAAACAATGACGGACGGCTATGACAGCTGGTGGCATGTCGGGGTGGCAGAGGTATCTGAACAAGAAAGCGTTCAGAAGGCATACGAAGCAAAAGAGAAAAAGCTGGAATCTGCGAAGCAGTATTAGAGGGGAGGCACCAAGATGGGCAAAAATGAAATCCTGTGGGGAATCGCTCCCATTGGGTGGCGGAATGATGACATGCCTGAAATTGGAGCGGGAAATACACTTCAGCATTTGTTAAGTGATATCGTTGTCGCACGTTTTCAAGGCACGGAAGTCGGGGGCTTTTTCCCCGAACCTGCCGTCCTGAACAAAGAGCTGAAGCTTCGGAACTTACGCATTGCAGGAAAATGGTTCAGCAGTTTTATTTTGCGTGACGGACTTGGTGAAGCGGCAAAGACATTTACCCTGCATTGTGAGTATTTGCAGCAAGTAAACGCGAATGTCGCAGTTGTCTCTGAACAAACGTACAGCGTGCAAGGCTTGGAGAAAAATGTGTTCACAGAGAAGCCGCACTTTACGGATGATGAATGGGAGCGGCTTTGCGAAGGGCTGAATCACCTTGGCGAAATTGCCGCTCAGCATGGCTTGAAGCTTGTCTATCATCATCATCTCGGCACTGGTGTCCAAACAGCGGAAGAAGTGGACCGCCTGATGGCAGGAACAGACCCTGCGCATGTACACCTCCTCTATGATACAGGCCATGCGTATATTTCTGACGGCGATTACATGGGGATGCTTGAGAAGCATATCGGGCGCATTAAGCATGTGCACTTTAAGGATGCCCGCCTGAATGTCATGGAACAATGCAGGCTCGAAGGACAATCGTTCCGGCAATCATTTTTAAAAGGCATGTTTACGGTTCCCGGTGACGGCTGCATTGACTTTAGAGAAGTATATCAGCTGCTGTTGAAGCACAGTTATTCCGGATGGATTGTCATTGAAGCTGAACAGGACCCCGATGTTGCAAACCCGCTGGAGTATGCATTGATTGCGAGAAACTATATTGATCAGCAGTTGTTGGATCTGGCTTAATGGGGAATGAACATATGGGCAATACCAATGGAGATTCAGCCTTCAATAAACGGACAATCGCGGCAGCATTGGCCAACTATATTGATGCCGGTTCAATTGTGGCAGGCTCCGCCGGTTTATCATTATGGGTCAGTTACCTTAAGCTATCCGATACGCAAATCGGGCTGCTTGGCGCACTGAGCGCAAATGCGATTTCTGCCGCTGTCGGCGCGCTGCTTGGCGGGTTTCTGGCTGATAAAGTCGGACGGAAGGCTGTTTATACCAATAGTATGCTGGTTTATGCACTAGGGATTTGTTTGGTTTTGTTCGGGGTTAATTTCCCCATGTTGTTAAGCGGTTACATCATTATCGGTTTATCAGTAGGAGCTGACATAACTGCGTCATGGACCATTATTGCGGAAAATGCGCCAAAGAAGAATCGGGCCAGACATTGCGGCGTAGCACAAGTCGCTTGGGCCGCGGGCGCTGTCGTTGTACTGCTCCTCTCCGTACTGGCCGGTGACTTGGGACTCTTGGGGAATAAAATCGTATTTGCCCATCTGCTTGTGATTGCGCTGATTACGTACATCCTGAGAATCAGGCTTCCGGAATCAGACGCCTGGCAGACAAAAAATCAGCCGGAGGATGCTCAGGCAGAGAAGCCGGCTGTACTGAATAAGACATCGTATTTTGATTTGCTCAAGCCTATGTATCTCAAAAGCATACTGTTTTTGATGGGTGTGTACTTGGTTTGGAACTTAGCCGCCGGAGTCATGGGCTTCTTTATGCCATACATTTATCAGCAGGTCGGCGGTGTATCTGCCAACATGGCCAACCTTTTGCAAATGGGGCTGTTTATCTTCACAGGATTGGGGGTCGCCTTGATCTTCATGCCCTTTGCCGACAAATATAGAAAAACCGTATTTGGAATCGCCGCTTTCATGGCGGTGATCGGGTGGACACTGTTTCTGCTGCCAGTTGAAGGCCTGCCGATTCTGCTCCTGTTTATTGTCGTGATCGGCATCAATAACGGAGCAGGGCAGCAAGCGAACTATCAGTTATGGGCCAGTGAAATCTTTCCTACGCAATATCGTGCTTCCGCACAAGGGCTGATGTTTTTCCTTGTCCGTATTTCAATAGGGATTTGGAGTCTGTTTGTCCCAATGATTATCACCAATTTCGGCATTGGAACGATGGCTGCAATTCTTCTCGGATGTGTGACGGCCAGTATGATCATCGGGCTGCTCTTTGCGCCGAATACGTCTGGCAAGTCGCTTGAACAAATTCAAGAGGAACTCTACGGATCTCCTCAGAGCCAAGTAAAGCAAGGAACAGAAAGCAAAATCATGTAACCAACAGAAGGAGTGGCTGTCAATGAGTTTACGTATTGGCGTAATTGGAACTGGAGCAATCGGAAAAGAACATATTAACCGCATCACCAACAAGCTGTCCGGCGCGGAAATTGTAGCTGTAACGGATGTTAATCAAGAAGCTGCACAAAAGGTCGTTGAGCAATACCAATTAAACGCGACGGTTTATCCAAATGATGACAGCTTGCTTGCAGACGAAAATGTAGACGCTGTTTTAGTGACAAGCTGGGGGCCTGCGCATGAGTCAAGCGTGCTGAAAGCCATTAAAGCCCAGAAATATGTGTTCTGTGAAAAACCGCTCGCGACAACGGCTGAAGGATGCATGCGAATCGTCGAAGAAGAAATCAAAGTGGGCAAACGCCTTGTTCAAGTCGGCTTCATGCGCCGTTATGACAGCGGTTACGTACAGCTGAAGGAAGCACTTGATAACCATGTGATTGGCGAACCGCTTATGATTCACTGCGCGCACCGCAACCCGACTGTAGGAGATAACTACACAACCGATATGGCCGTAGTCGACACGCTCGTTCATGAAATTGATGTGCTGCACTGGCTCGTCAACGATGACTACGAGTCCGTTCAAGTCATCTACCCGAAAAAATCGAAAAACGCGCTGCCGCATTTAAAAGATCCGCAAATCGTCGTGATTGAAACAAAAGGCGGTATCGTCATCAATGCTGAAATCTATGTGAACTGTAAATATGGCTATGACATTCAATGTGAAATCGTCGGAGAAGACGGCATCATCAAGCTTCCTGAACCATCAAGCATCAGCTTGAGAAAAGAAGGCAAATTCAGCACAGATATTTTGATGGATTGGCAGAGACGCTTTGTTGCTGCGTACGATGTGGAAATCCAAGACTTTATTGATTCGATTCAAAAGAAAGGCGAGGTCAGCGGACCGACGGCATGGGACGGCTATATTGCTGCTGTCACGACTGACGCGTGTGTAAAAGCCCAGGAATCTGGACAAAAAGAAAAGGTTGAATTGAAGGAAAAACCGGAATTCTATCAATCTTTTACAACAGTTCAAAACTAAAAAACAGAGGAGTGAAAATATGAAGTTAGCATTGGATCCATCCATGTATCGTGATGATTTAACTTTAGAGGAAACGGTCTATAAAACGGCGGAGCTTGGCTATGAATATATCGAATTGTCTCCGCGTGAGGATTTTTGCCCGTTTTATAAATATCCGAAAGTCGATTCAGCAAAGATCAAACAATTAAAGCGCCTTTTAAGAGATACAGGTGTTAAGCTTTCATCGCTTCTTCCTCTTTACCACTGGGCGGGTCCTGATGAAGACCGCCGGCAGGCAGCGGTGCGCAATTGGAAACGGGCAATCGAAATTGCGGTTGAACTTGAAGTGGATTTGATGAACAGCGAATTCAGCGGTTCAAAATATGATCCTTTAACAAGTGAAGAAAAATTTATCAAATCCATGGATGAGCTTCTGCCAGTCTTTGAAAAAGAAGGTATTAAACTTAATCTTCAAGCCCACCCATACGATTTTATCGAAACGCACAAAGGTGCGATGGATATGATCCGCGCGCTTGACAAGGATTGGATCAATCTTGTCTACTCGACTGCGCATACGTTCTTCTATGATGACGGCAAAGGCGACATCGAGACCATGTTTGACGAAGCCGGCGACCGCCTCACACATGTTTTATTTGCAGATACCTATAATCATAAAGCGGCTCATGGTCTTCGCTATATCGTCAATCCGCCTGACGCGCAAGTAACGGTTCACCAGCATTTGGACATTGGTCAAGGCGAGGTTGATTTTGATACGATTTTCAGAAAACTGAGAGAGATGAAGTTCGACGGAATTGCGACGAATGCCGTATTTGCTTGGGTCGATGAAAGAGCGGATGAATCAAGCCGATTTATGCTTAAGAAAATGAAAGAAGAATTAGGTCTGGCATAAGCTGAGCATGGAGTTCGGCGGGATATGGCGACAGCCTTCCTGCCGAACTCCCTTCATATCTAAAACGCAGATGGGGGAGTCTGGCATGAAACTTTGTTTTAATGAAGCGACAACATTGGAAAACTCAAACCTTAAACTGGATTTAGAACTATGCGAAAAGCACGGCTATGATTATATTGAAATCCGTACTATGGATAAGCTGCCGGAGTACTTAAAAGATCATTCATTGGATGACCTTGCGGAATATTTTCAAACCCACCACATCAAACCGCTTGCCTTAAACGCACTCGTTTTCTTCAACAACCTTGATGAAAAGGGCCACAACGAGATCATCACTGAATTTAAAGGCATGATGGAAACATGCAAAACCCTCGGTGTGAAATATGTGGTGGCCGTTCCGCTTGTGACAGAGCAGAAGATTGTAAAAGAAGAGATCAAAAAGAGCAGTGTAGACGTGCTGACTGAGCTGTCAGATATCGCGGAGCCGTACGGCGTAAAAATCGCGCTTGAATTTGTCGGCCATCCGCAATGTACGGTCAATACGTTTGAACAGGCGTATGAGATCGTAAACACAGTTAACCGTGACAATGTCGGGCTTGTCCTTGATAGTTTTCACTTCCATGCAATGGGTTCAAATATTGAGAGCTTAAAGCAGGCGGACGGAAAGAAAATCTTCATCTATCATATCGATGATACAGAAGATTTCCCAATCGGCTTTTTAACAGATGAGGATCGTGTATGGCCGGGACAAGGGGCAATTGACTTAGATGCCCACTTATCAGCACTGAAGGAAATCGGCTTCTCTGATGTTGTATCGGTTGAGCTCTTCCGGCCTGAATACTATAAGCTGACTGCTGAGGAAGCCATTCAAACAGCGAAAAAAACAACAGTGGACGTCGTATCAAAATACTTCAACATGTAATGGATAAAGGAGGGGTGGACATGGCTTTTGTATCGATGAAAGAGCTTCTTGAAGATGCAAAGCGGGAGCAATATGCAATTGGCCAGTTTAATATCAACGGCCTGCAATGGACGAAGGCGATTTTGCAGGCGGCGCAAAAGGAGCAATCACCGGTCATCGCCGCGGCTTCCGATCGCCTGGTCGACTATTTAGGCGGATTTAAAACGATTGCTGCCATGGCCGGCGCGTTAATGGAGGACATGGCGATTACCGTTCCCGTGGTGCTTCATCTCGATCACGGAAGCAGTGCGGAACGCTGCAGACAGGCCATTGATGCCGGATTCAGCTCAGTGATGATTGACGGCTCCCATCAGCCGATTGACGAGAATATCGCAATGACAAAAGAAGTCACCGATTATGCCGCAAAACACGGCGTATCAGTAGAAGCCGAAGTCGGCACGGTCGGCGGAATGGAAGACGGACTGGTCGGCGGGGTCTGCTATGCCGATATCACGGAATGTGAGCGGATCGTCAAAGAAACCAATATCGACGCGCTGGCCGCCGCCCTCGGCTCTGTACACGGCAAATATCAGGGTGAGCCGAATCTCGGATTTAAGGAAATGGAGGCTATCTCCCGCATGACTGATATTCCCCTCGTTCTTCACGGGGCATCCGGGATTCCGCAGGATCAGATCAAAAAAGCCATCACACTCGGCCACGCGAAGATCAATATCAATACGGAATGTATGGTAGCGTGGACAGACGAAACACGCCGCATGTTCCAGGAAAACAGCGATCTGTACGAACCGCGCGGCTATTTGACACCCGGCATTGAAGCCGTGGAAGAGACAGTGCGAAGCAAAATGAGAGAGTTCGGATCAGCCGGTAAAGCAGCTAAGCAGCAGGTCGGCTAAAGAGACCAGAAACCGCCGAGATGGCGGTTTTTTTGTGCGGTGTTGCGTCCATACGCCCAAAACGATTATGATGATGGCAGCAGTGTAAGAAACGGGAGTGGTTCAGTTTGAATAAAATCATGATTGTGGAAGACAGTGAAGACATTCGCGGACTATTGCAGAATTACCTTGAAAAATACGGATATCAAACAGTGGTCGCCGCGGATTTTACAGCTGTTCTTGATGCCTTTTTGCGGGAAAAGCCCGATGTGGTGCTGCTTGATATCAATTTGCCGGCATATGACGGATATTATTGGTGCCGGCAAATCCGCCAGCACTCCACAAGCCCGATCATCTTTATTTCTGCCAGAAGCGGGGAAATGGATCAGGTGATGGCGATTGAAAATGGGGGAGACGATTATATCGAAAAACCGTTTTCTTATGATATTGTGCTGGCGAAAATCAAAAGCAAGATCCGGAGGGCGTACGGGGAGTACGCCGCAAAGCAGGGAGAGAAAGTGGTTGAATATGCCGGCGTTCAGCTCTTTGTGGAACGGTTTGAACTGCGTTTTCAGGATGAAAAAAGCGAGCTTTCTAAAAAAGAAAGCAAGCTTTTGGAAGTGCTGCTTGAGCGGGGAGAAAAGGTGACGAGTCGGGACCGTCTCATGGAAAAGACGTGGGACACCGACATATTCATCGATGATAATACACTTAACGTGTATATCACGCGGCTCAGAAAAAAACTGCGGGAGCTGAATGCGCCTGTTTCTATTGAAGCGGTGCGGGGCGAAGGCTACCAGCTGAGGGCGCAGTCATGAAGCTGTTTCTCCGGTCTCATGCAGTGCTGATTCTGCTTTTTCTCCTTCAAGGGCTGTTTGTCTTCTTTTATTACTGGTTTGCGGGTCTGCATTCTTTTTCTCACTTGTTTTACATATTGGGCGTGCAGCTTCTTATTTTGGCGGGTTATCTTGCCTATCGCTGGTACAAAGACCGCGGCGTGTATCATTGGCTCAGCTCGGGGCAGGAAGGGACGGATATCCCGTATCTCGGTTCTTCAGTGTTCTGTTCAGAGCTGTATGAAAAGCAGATGGAGCTGATCCGGCTGCAGCACCAGAAGCTCCATGAGACTGAAGCCAAGCTGGACGCGCGGGTGACGTATATGAATCAATGGGTGCACCAAGTAAAGACGCCGCTGTCGGTCATTAATTTAATCATTCAAGAAGAGGATGAGCCCGTTTTTGAACAAATCAAAAAAGAAGTCCGGCAGATTGAATTCGGGCTGGAGACGCTTCTTTATTCTTCAAGGCTCGACCTGTTTGAACGGGATTTTAAAATCGAAGCGGTTTCCCTGTCCGAGCTTCTCCAATCAGTCATTCAAAGCTATAAACGATTTTTTATTCAATATCGCGTTTATCCGAAAATGAACGTTTGCGATGATCATCAGATTTACACCGATTCCAAATGGCTCAAATTTGCGATTGGCCAAGTGGTCACAAATGCGGTCAAGTATTCAGCGGGCAAGAGTGACAGACTTGAGCTGAATGTCTTTCGCGATGAAGACAGGACGGTGCTTGAAGTCAAAGATTACGGTGTCGGGATTCCCTCACAAGACATCAAGCGGGTGTTTGACCCTTATTACACGGGTGAAAACGGGCGGCGTTTCCAAGAATCTACGGGAATCGGCCTCCATCTCGTCAAAGAAATTACAGATAAGCTCAATCATACGGTGGACATCAGCTCGTCTCCCGGTGAAGGGACATCAGTTCGATTTTCATTTCTTACAAAAATGTAAGGCTGCGTTAAGAAAACAACATAGCCCGCTTTGTTTCCCCTTGATAACATGGATTTATGTCAAGGGGATTTTTATGTTGAACGTCCCGGCACTACATGAAAGCAGCCCAGATCAACAAGAATAAAACCATAAGGAGGATTTTCATGGCGAATATGCTTGAAGTCAAACATATAAATAAAACCTATAAAGGACAAGTGTCCTATCAGGCCTTAAAGCAAATTTCATTTTCAATAGAAGAAGGCGAGTTCACGGCGGTGATGGGGCCGTCCGGGTCCGGAAAAACAACGCTTTTGAATATCATTTCAACGATTGACCGTCCAGATTCAGGCGATATCCTGATTAACGGAGAAAACCCGCATCGCCTGAAGCGGACAAAGCTCGCTCATTTCCGCCGCAAGCAGCTCGGATTTGTGTTTCAGGATTTCAACCTTCTGGACACGCTGACGATCGGTGAAAATATCATGCTGCCGTTAACGCTTGAAAAAGAAGCGCCGTCTGTCATGGAAGAAAAACTGCACGGCATCGCGGCAAAGCTCGGTATCGAAAACCTGCTTAACAAGCGGACGTTTGAAGTATCCGGAGGCCAGCGCCAGCGGGCCGCCATCGCAAGAGCGGTCATTCATAAGCCGTCACTCATTCTGGCCGATGAACCAACTGGAAACCTTGATTCCAAAGCGACAAAAGACGTCATGGAAACGTTGCAGAGCCTGAATCGGGATGATCATGTCACGGCTTTGATGGTGACCCACGATCCGGTTTCGGCAAGCTACTGCCGCCGCGTCATCTTTATAAAAGACGGCGAATTGTTTAATGAGATTTACCGCGGGGAAAACCGCCAAGTCTTTTATGAACAAATTCTTGATGTGCTGTCTATGCTGGGGGGAAATGCAAATGACCTTTCTTCAGTTCGCTTATAAAAACGTCACGAGAAACAAAAGGGCCTATCTTGCATTCTTTTTAAGCAGCGCCTTTTCCGTTTTGATTTTCTTTACCTTTGCGATGTTCCTGTTTCATCCGGCATTAAAGGAAGGCTACCTGAATAACATCGCCAAAAAAGGCTTAACCGCTGCGGAATGGATGATCTTTGTTTTTTCTTTCTTATTTGTTCTGTATTCGGTTAATGCATTTTTGAAATCGAGAAATAAAGAATTCGGCATTCTGCTCATGCAGGGCATCACGCCGGGGCAGCTGAGAAAGCTCATTACTGCGGAAAATATGATCATCGGCGTCATGTCAATTGCAGCCGGCATTATCGGTGGATTCATTTTTTCAAAGACGTTCTTTACGGTCGGCGCTTATATTTTAGAAATGGACGCGCTGCCTTTGTATATGCCTTGGAAAGCGCTCGGTATTACGGCCTGCGGATTTCTGCTCTTATTTTTCTTTTTATCGCAGTTTACGATTCTTTTTGTCAGATCAAATACGGTTATCAAATTAATAAAGGGCACTGGCAAGGTTAAACCGGAGCCTAAGCCGTCCGTGCTTCTGTCCTTATTCGGCATCGCCTGTCTGTGCGGCGGGTACGGCATGGTTCTTAAAGGCAATGTCCACGGGGCCGAACCGTTTATCATTTTACTGCTCACCGTCATCGGAACATATTTCTTTTTCAGCCAAAGCAGCATATGGATTCTGCGCGCGCTGAAGAAGTGGAAAACCTTTTATCTGCGCGGGAAAAACGTCATTTGGGTTTCTGACCTTGTCTATCGTTTAAAAGACAACGCCCGCCTGTTCTTTATTGTCAGCATTATTTCCGCGGTTGCGTTTACTGCGACAGGCGTGCTTGCAATGTACAAATCGACCGTCGGAGCGGAAGAGTCCGCTTATGAAATGGAGTATTTATCTTACAGCAACAATCCAAAAGAACAGACTCATTTGAAAGATATTGACCATGAACTGAAAACACACGGCTTTACGTATAAGAAAGACAAAATAGATGTTTCCTATGTTCGCTATCAGGAAGGAGAAACTGTTCCCCCTGTTTACATGATCAGTGAATCGGATGCGGCAAAATACTTCCATGTCAAAGTGAACGGCCTGAAAGAAGACGAGGCTGTCTATTTCCCGGGAACGTATGACCGCAATTTCAAAAACGAAGCGCCGGATCAGCTGAAGCTGCTGAACCAAAAAGGGGAGCTGTCTGATCAAAAACTGTCGGTAAAAGAAGTCAAAAAACCGCTGATCTCATTGAATGCCATCATCGCGGTGAATGATCAAACCTTTGATCAGCTGAAATCACTCGGTGATCAAGCGTCATTATACGGCTACAGCTATGATCATTGGAAAGACAGTCTTGAGATCAGCCAATCCTTGCAAAATGAGATTTACGGCAATTATATCGACGTGCATTCTGATTTTGCTTCAAAAGCCGGGACTTACTATGATACGGTGCAGCTGCCGAGCCTGAGTTTATTTATCGGCCTGTTTATCGCAATTGTATTCTTTGTCGCGGCAGCAAGTTTCTTATATTTCAGGCTGTTCACTGATTTAGATGAAGACCGGGAGCGCTACCGTTCACTGGCCAAAATCGGCCTGAGTGAGCGAGAAATGGCACAAAGCGTGACAATACAATTGGCCATTCTTTTCTTCTTTCCATTTGTCATTGCCGTCATGCATACACTGTTTGCCTTGAGAACATTGGCTGTGGAAGGCTATTCCGATGTAGCGGGGCCGCTCAGTCTCACCATCGGAGGGTTTTTCATTTTTCAGCTTCTATTCTTCCTCGCGGTGCGGTCAAGCTATTTGAAAAAAATGAACAAGTAAGGGGAGTGCAAAGATGAAAAAAGCAATGGCAATCCTGGCCGTCTTGGCGGCTGCTGCCGTAATATGCGGGCTTCTCTTTTTTCATAACGATGTTACAGACAGATTTAATCCGGTTATTCACCAGCAAGATGTCTATGTTCAGATTGATCGAGATGGCAGACATCTTAGTCCGGGCGGTACTGAATATACATTAGACGGATATAATGCATCCGGGAAAAAAGAAGAAGTGACCTTTTTCGCCGGCAAAGAGCTTCGGAAGAACGCGTATTTGAAGGTGAAGGCGAAAGGAAAGTATGTCGAGACTTGGGAAGAAGTCAAGTTTGAAGATATGCCGGACTCCGTACAGTCAAAATTAAAGTGAATCATAAAAAACGGCACAGCGTCATGACTGTGCCGTTTTTTTATTTTTTATTTTCTTCGGCCCGTTTGATCAGCATGTCGGTGATGATATCCACCTGTTTGCTGACAGAAATCGGGTCGTACGGGTAGAACGTGTCAAAGTCATTGATAAACACGCGATTATGTTTAACAGCGTCAAGATTTTTCCAAATAGAGGAATTCTCCAGCTTGTCGAGTGTTTTGCTTTCGCCTTTCGGGTTGTAATCCGTAATGAACATATAATCTGCGGCATACTCAGGAATAACCTCTTGAGAGAGCTGTTTCATCTCTCCTTTTTTGATGACATCTTGCTCAATTTTTTCAGGCGCTTTTAACCCAAGTGCATTGTATACAGCTTGGCCGCCGCGTCCGCCATTGTCATTGAACACCCAGAATTCGCCCTTGTCTGTGTTTTCATAAATGCCGAAGGTCGCATCTTTGTCGATGACGCCGGCAATTTTCTTTTTAGCTGCTTCAGCTTTTTTGTTAAAGTCAGCCATAAATGATTTTGCTTTGTCTTTCGCTCCGGCGATATCTCCGAACATGCTGACTGTGTCTTCTACGTTTTTCGCTGTGTTATAAGGTATGACAACAGTCGGAGCGATTTTCTTTAATTTATCAACATTCTCTTCATTCATGACAACAATTAAGTCAGGCTGAAGCTCCATCACTTTTTCAACGCTGATTGGATCACCAACATCCTTCACATTTTTCAGCTTTGATTTTAAAAACGGATTATCAAATGACCATGAGCCTGAGCCGACAACATTGGCCCCGACAGACAGCAATTCACCGGCATAAAAATCAGTGACGATGCGTTTCGGATGTGCAGGAATGTTGACGTTCCCTTTTGGTGATTTGTATGTTCTCATTTCTGTTTTTTCGGAAGCAGAATCGCTTGAGCTCCCTTTAGAAGCCGTGCCGCTGCAAGCGCTGACAAACATGAGAAGCAGCACAAGCATGCCCACGAGCAATATGTTCTTTTTCATCAAGAACCCTCCCACTATGTAGCTCAATAGATTAGTAATGATTATCATTATCAATTAATAATATAGCAAGAAACCTGTTCTCCGTCTATCACTATTTTTAAGGGAAAAAGTTTTTCCCGTTTATGGGTGACGCGGTATGCCTAATCGATTATTATAGGTAAATAGGAGGAGAAAAATATGGGAATTACAAAAAGAGGTTCCGCTTGGGAATGGCTGCATAGCTGGTGGATGCTGTTTATTTTCATGCCTTTTGCCATTACCAGTTTTTTTGCCTTTTTATTTATTGGCATCAAGGTTAGAAATAGAAAGTGGATCATGTACGGCATCATTTATTTTTTCATTTTTGCGTTTGGTTTTGTTTTGCCCGATCTGCCCGGTGTTTTTATTGTGGTTCCGTTATGGGCGGTAACCATTATTCATGGATTTAAAGTGCGCCCGCTGTATTTGATTCAGCTGGATGTCTACAAAGATCATGTAGAGGCGCGGGCTTTTGCCGAGGCAAGAAGTGAAGCCGAGAGCAGATTTCATGCACCGAAACAGTCTATTCAGGATATACATATTCGCAAAGAACAGTAAGAAAAAAAGCTCAACACGCGCATTGTGTTGAGCTTTTTATATGTTACTGCTGGTAGGATTGCTGCTGAAATGGCGTGTTTTGGCCGAATGGAAGTGTAGACACATTCGTATTCATGACGCTGGATTGTCCAGTAAGTTCCTGTTGCATTTGGTTGCACATGTTGACAACCTGCTGGCACTTTTGAATCGCCATGTCATGCCCGTGCAGTGCTTGCTGAATGGTATGTGCAGCTTGTTGTTCGTGGTTTAGAATCTGCTGCAGCATTTGGATGTTTTGCTGTTCCTGATGAAGCATGTGGCGATATTGCTGGCTGCTTTGCTGTGTTTGCTGAATGAGCTGCTGAGCAGTTTGGCGGCATTGGTTCAGCTGCTGCAAGCCGTGTTGTGTATTATGCATGAATGATCCCTCCATGTGATCGATTGACGTGAGTCGGTATTATCATGCAACTTGAATGAAAAGAAATTCTGTCAAAGAGGAACTACAATTATTTTCCTCAGCCCCTCTATCTTTGAATGAAAACGGTAAAGATTGTATACTGGGTACAAACCCTTTTTATGTAAATGTTCCGTTTTAACATATAAGAAATGCGGAAAACGAAACCCTGAGATGGGAGAATCGTATTCCGCTTTTTTTCTTTGTTTCGCTCAGAAACCGCCTTCCCCTGCAGTAAATGGGATATTCAGCCGGTTTTCTACTGTACGGAGGCGCTGATTGAGCCGATTTAGGCGGCGTGTATGGCGTTCAACAGCCTGGCTTAACTGATTGACCTGTTCGGCAATCCGTGCAATTTCCCGATTTTGACGGCGGTCTTCGTTTGTCAGACGGGTTAATTCTCTTGACTGCTGTTCATTTTGCCGTTCAAGTGCTGCGATTCTTCTTTCCAATGCCGGCTGTCTGTCCATTTGGTATGGATCGTATACATCCTGCTGCGGATAAGGATTGTACTCATAGTGGCTATAGTAAGGTTCCTGCTGAGGCAGCTGAGGGCTGTAATATTGATAAGGGTTCATGTGATCAGTCTCCTTGTGGGTGAATTCCTTATAACTTATGTAGTCATTGGCACAGTGGCACGGCATTCGCCCAAAAAAGGAGGAAAGAATGGTGATCCCCTTGAGAAACAAATATGGCATTTTGTTTTTAATTGCTGTATGCATCATGGTATCGGGCTGCCAGCAGCAAAAAGAAGAGACGCCGTTTTATTACGGAACGTGGGATGAGGGGCGTGCCCCCGGGCCAACGGACGGTGTGAAATCAGCAACAGTCACATTTACCGAAGACGAGGTTGTGGAAACGGAAGTGATTGAAGGAAGAGGAGAGGTACAGCTGCCTTTTATGGCATACAAGGTGATTTCCCAAAGCACTGACGGGTCTATCGAGATTCAGTACCTCGGCCCCTATTATCCGCTCAAAAGCACGCTGAAAAGAGGAGAAAACGGGACATTGATATGGGAGCAAAATGGACAGAGAAAAACGATGACAAGAATCGAATCAAAGACCGGCAGGGAGGAGAAAGATGAGAAATCAAAAAGCTGAAAGACTGGTGGCAGCGGGGCTTGTTTTACATATCATTCAATGGATATTTATATTATGGGCTTTTCTCAAAGTCAAACATTTATTTAGTGACTATACGATCTATAACCCTAATGTCATCAGCGGCTCCATGCAGTCCTTATCGTTTATACAAATGATGCGCGCTATGATGTACTCAGGGGCAATCGTGAATTATGTTTTGTTTTTTGCCCTTGTATTGCTGATTTATGGCATAGTGCTTCATGCCATCCTGATCGTTCTGGAAATGGCGGCTTACGTCATGATCAGACGGAATCCATCATCTTCATGGGGGTTCTTTTTCATCGCGGCGGGTGTGAAGCTTGCCATCTTGAATATAACCGGCATTCCTTTTCTAGCTGCCGGCTTTCTGCTGATGAAACAGAAAAAAGCAGAAAACGGCGTCAAGGCAGAAAGAAAGCGGAAACCGCGCTTGCGTATCCGAAGACAAGGGCGTCGTCTAAATAGAATTCGGAGAAAACCATCCCTTCCGGTTGAATATCAAAAAGAAAAAACGATATGATGGGACTATAGCCTGAAAACGACATGAAGGAGATGCAGGATGTACAAACTAATTGCAATTGATATGGATGGAACACTTTTAAATGATCATCATGAAGTAACAGAGGAGGTCCGCGACGCCCTTCACGCGGCAAAAGCGGAAGGTGTCAAAATTGTGCTTTGCACCGGCCGGCCTATCGGGGGTGTGCAGAGATATTTAGATGAACTGAATTTAATTGAAGAAGGCGACTATGTCATTGCGTATAATGGAGCGCTTGTTCAAAATACGCATACAAATGAAGTGGTCTCGGAGCTGTCTCTCGGTTATGATGATTTGGCTTCATTATATGACCTGAGCTTAGAGCTGAAGACGCCGATGCATTTCTTTGACTCATCTAATCTGTATACGCCTAACCGGGATATTAGCGAATTTACCGTATACGAATCCTATGTGACACAGGTGCCGCTTCATTTCCGCAAGATTGACGAGGTGCCAAAAGATATCCTCATCCCGAAAGTGATGTTTATTGATAAACCGGAGAACTTAAGCCGCGTCATTACATCGATTCCAAAAGACGTGAGAGAAAAATATACAATGGTCAGAAGTGCGCCTTTCTTTTATGAAATTCTGCACCCGGAAGCCAGCAAAGGAAATGCTGTACGCCAGCTGGCTCAGCTGCTTGGAATTGAACAGGCGGAAGTCATGTGCATAGGCGACAATGGGAACGACCTGACAATGATCGAATGGGCGGGCTGCGGGGTTGCCATGGCAAACGCCATCCCAGAAGTATTGGAAGCCGCAAACTTTCAAACACGCTCCAATAATGAACATGGTGTTGCGCATGCGATTCACGAGCTTGTTTTGGCTAAATAATAAAAAATCCAGCCTCTTAGAAGGCTGGATTTTTTCGTTTTATTTGATGTAATGTCAATTCTTTGACGAACCGATTTGACTTTCGTTATGCTGATAAAACCAATTCGTTCACAATATGTATGATATTAATCTGAATTGAAAAGGGGACTGAATCAGATGTGCACAAGTCTTACATTGGAAACTGCTGACCGGAATCATTTATTAGCGAGAACAATGGATTTTGCATTTCAGCTGGGGACGGAGGTCATTCTCTATCCGCGCCGTTACAGCTGGAAGAGTGAAGCTGACGGAAAGGCCCATCAGACACAGTACGCATTTATCGGTATGGGAAGAAAACTTGGTAATATTTTATTTGCAGACGGCGTTAATGAAAGCGGTTTATCTTGTGCGGCACTTTATTTTCCTGGCTATGCGGAGTACGAAAAAACGATACGGGAAGATACCGTTCACATTGCCCCGCATGAGTTTGTGACATGGGTGCTGTCAGTCTGTAAGTCTTTGGAAGACGTAAAAGAAAAGATTCGATCTTTAACGATTGTAGAGAAAAAATTAGATCTATTGGATACAGTTTTACCGCTTCACTGGATATTGTCAGACCGGACGGGCCGAAGCCTGACGATAGAACCAAGAGCAGACGGCCTCAAAGTCTATGATAATCAACCTGGTGTCATGACGAACAGCCCCGACTTTATATGGCATGTAACCAATCTGCAGCAATATACAGGAATCAGACCGAAGCAATTAGAGAGCAAAGAGATGGGTGGATTAGCCCTTTCTGCTTTTGGCCAAGGCTTAGGAACTGTTGGTCTGCCGGGGGATTACACACCGCCTTCCCGGTTTGTCAGAGCTGTTTATTTGAAAGAACATCTAGAGCCGGCGGCCGATGAAACGAAAGGTGTAACAGCCGCCTTTCAAATTTTGGCAAATATGACGATACCAAAGGGCGCAGTGATAACGGAAGAAGACGAAATTCATTATACGCAATATACTTCCGTGATGTGCAACGAAACTGGAAACTACTATTTCCACCACTATGACAATCGGCAAATCCAAAAAGTAAATTTATTTCATGAAGACCTTGACTGTTTGGAGCCTAAAGTGTTTTCTGCTAAAGCAGAAGAGAGTATTCATGAGCTTAATTAATTCACATCAATCAGCTGATTCCGGTTTGAATATCTGGAGTCAGCTGTTTTTTTATACAATCGTTACGGCGTCTGAATGGATAGGCGGTTTGCAAAAGCGAAGAAAAGGAAGAAAAGGCAAAGGAAATGGCGAAATCTTATATGAAATTCTTGGATGAAAACTGAGTCTTTGCTTCATTAGACTCAGTTTTCTTGCCGATATAGAGGTTGCACTAGTTGAATGAATCAATGCCGTTCCATCATGGTCACGCAAGGGTCTTTTCGCTTGAATAGAAAAAATTAATCTTAACTCATTGACAAACGTCCAAGACAAAGGTACATTTTGATTTATTCATATTAAACGACTAGGAATATAGGAGTTTATTTTTCGGATTATTCAGCCTAAAAACATGATAAAAGGAGTATCGTCATGACAAGCAAAAAGAAACAAATCAAATTAGGGGTATTTTTAGCAGGTACAGGCCATCACGTCGCGTCTTGGCGGCACCCGGACGCGCCGTCAGATGCGAGCATGAATTTGGATTATTTTAAAGAGCTTGCGAAAACAGCGGAGCGAGGCAAGCTTGATATGCTGTTTTTAGCGGACAGCCTTTCGATTGACAGCAAATCACACCCAAATGTATTAACAAGGTTTGAGCCATTCACCCTGCTCTCTGCTTTGGCGCAGGTCACATCAAAAATCGGACTGACAGCAACAGCCTCCACTACATACAGCGAGCCATTCCATATTGCCAGACAGTTTGCGTCATTGGATCATTTGTCCAACGGCCGTGCCGGATGGAACGTCGTCACTTCATCTATTGAATCAACAGCGCTGAATTTCAGCGGTGAAAAGCACCTTGAACACCATTTGCGCTATCAGCGGGCAGAGGAATTTGTCGAGATTGTAAAGGGGCTTTGGGATTCATGGGAAGAGGACGCCTTTATCCGTAATAAAGAAACGGGTGAATTCTTTGACAAAGAAAAAATGCATGAGCTGAACCACAAAGGAGAATATTTCTCGGTTCGCGGACCTCTAAACGTTTCAAGAACGCCGCAGGGCCAGCCGGTCATTATCCAGGCAGGATCATCAGGAGACGGAAAAGCGCTGGCTGCCAGAACAGCAGAAGTGATCTTCACAGCACAAAACCACCTGGAATCAGCTCAGGAATTTTATCAATCCATTAAAGAACAGGCTGCGGAATTCGGACGTGATCCAGAAAAAATTGCCATCATGCCGGGTATTTTCCCAATCATTGCCGATACAGAAGAAGCAGCGCAAGCCAAATACAAGGAGCTTCAAGATCTGATTATCCCATCTGTCGGTCTGCAAATTCTCCAAAATTACTTAGGCGGAATTGATTTGTCGGCATATCCGCTTGATGGGCCGCTGCCGAAGCTTGACGCAGAAGCTTCCAATGCGGTGAAGAGCCGCTTCAAGCTTGTTCAGGAAATGGCTGAACGGGACAATATGACGATACGAGAGCTTTACAAATACGTTGCAGGCTCCAGAGGCCACCATATCTTCGTCGGCACGCCGGAGCAGCTCGCCGACAAGATGCAGGAATGGGTGGATAAGAAAGCGTGTGACGGGTTTAACATCATGCCTCCGCTTCTTCCAGAAGGAATTGAAGTGTTTGTTGATCAAGTGGTTCCGATTTTACAGGAGCGCGGCGTGTTCAGAAAAGAATATGAAGGCACAACATTACGAGAGCACTTCGGTTTGGAAAAGCCGGTAAACCGCTATGCAAAGTAAGGAGGAACGCTAGATGAAGCCACAATATCGCCTTGCAGTTGAACGTGATGCTGAACAGCTCCTCGCGCTGACATTGCGGGCTTATGAACCGATTCGAAAGCTCGGCATTCGTTTTGCTGCCGCTCATGCGGATTTAGATTTGGTGCTGAAAAATATTCGGCAAAATGCTTGCTACGTCATGGAAGAAGACGGGCGGATCATCGCGACCATCACCTTGAGAATGCCTTGGGGAAAACAGCCGGGACCGTATGGTGTTCCGCATATCTGGTGGTTCGCTGTGGACCCCGACACCGGAAAAAAAGGAATCGGAACAAAGCTGCTTCAATGGCTGGAGGAAACAATCCTTCGCGATACGTTAAAGGTTCCGTTTGTCTCACTCGGAACAGCGGATAAGCATCCGTGGCTGATTGAGATGTACGAACGAAAAGGATATGTCCGCTCAGGTGAACAAGACCTTGGAAAAGGGCATATCACAGTCTATATGAAAAAACAATTGCGACATGATCTATAAAAATAGAAAAGGCGGGAAAATCAAATGAAGATGAAAAAATGGACAGTGCTGGTCGTTGCTGCATTATTAGCGGTGCTCTCAGCTTGCGGCAATGGAAATAGCAGCAGTAAAGAGGATGACAATGTGCTTCATGTCGGTGCGACAGGACAAAGTTACCCATTTGCTTATAAAGAAAACGGAAAGCTGACAGGCTTTGACGTTGAAGTGATGGAAGCAGTCGCTAAGAAAATTGACATGAAACTGGACTGGAAGCTGCTTGAATTCAGCGGGCTGATGGGAGAGCTTCAAACAGGCAAGCTTGACACCATTTCCAACCAGGTAGCTGTGACAGACGAACGTAAGGAAACGTATAACTTTACGAAACCATACGCTTATGCGGGAACACAGATTGTCGTCAAAAAAGACAATACAGACATCAAATCAGTAGACGATTTAAAAGGCAAGACAGTCGCAGCCGTTCTCGGTTCAAACCACGCGAAAAACCTTGAAAGCAAAGATCCTGATAAAAAAATCAATATCAAAACGTATGAAACACAAGAGGGTACGCTGAAGGATGTTGCGTACGGCCGTGTAGACGCTTATGTCAACAGCCGAACTGTATTGATCGCGCAAATCAAGAAGACCGGTTTGCCATTAAAGCTTGCAGGAGATCCGATTGTTTACGAACAGGTTGCATTCCCATTTGCCAAGGACGATGCGCACGACAAGCTCCGCAAAAAAGTCAATAAGGCGCTAGATGAATTGCGTAAAGACGGAACACTGAAAAAACTCTCTGAAAAATACTTTAATGAAGATATCACAGTAGAACAGAAGCATTAAGAAACGGCGGTGACTCACCAGAATGAACACGATTGATTGGGAATTCATGATATCAGCGTTCCCGACTTTAATTCAGGCCCTTCCGATCACGTTGTTTATGGCCATAGCGGCTATGATTTTTGCCATTATCGGAGGACTTATTCTCGCACTCATTACAAAGAACAAAATTCCAGTGCTTCATCAGCTGTCAAAGCTGTATATATCCTTTTTCCGAGGCGTGCCGACACTGGTGCAGCTGTTCTTAATCTATTATGGGCTGCCGCAGCTATTTCCAGAGATGAGCAAAATGACAGCTCTCACAGCCGCTATCATCGGGTTAAGCTTAAAAAATGCAGCATATTTGGCAGAAATCTTCCGGGCTGCCCTCAATTCTGTTGATGACGGGCAGCTGGAGGCGTGCCTGTCTGTCGGTATGACAAAATTTCAGGCATACAGACGGATTATTTTGCCGCAAGCGATCCGAAATGCGATTCCGGCAACGGGCAATACATTTATCGGTCTCCTGAAAGAAACGTCACTGGCCTTTACATTAGGGGTCATGGAGATGTTCGCCCAAGGGAAGATGTACGCTTCAGGAAACCTCAAATATTTTGAGACGTACTTGGCGGTTGCGATCGTCTATTGGGTTCTTACCATGATCTACAGCATGTTGCAGGACTTGTTTGAACGTGCCATGAGCAAGCCATACCGGACTTAGAGGTGAAATCAGTTGATAACAGTAAAAAATATTCGCAAAGCGTTTAAAGATCTCGTCGTGCTAGATGGAATCGATCTAGAAGTGAAGCGCGGAGAAGTGGTGGCGATCATCGGTCCGTCCGGTTCCGGAAAATCAACGCTTCTCCGGTGCTTGAATCTATTAGAACGTCCGGATCAAGGCCTCATTGAAATCGGAGAAGCCAAACTGAACGCGGAAAAATTTACACGCAAAGAAGCACACCGGCTTCGCCAGCAAACGGCCATGGTCTTTCAAAACTACAATCTGTTTAAAAATAAAACGGCTCTGCAAAACATTACAGAAGCTTTAATCGTGGCTCAACATAAACCACGCGACGAAGCGAAACGTATTGGAATGGAGATTCTGAAACAAGTCGGTCTGGAGCATAAGGCTGATAGCTATCCGATCACAATGTCCGGCGGCCAGCAGCAGCGAATCGGCATTGCGCGGGCGCTTGCGGTCAATCCGCATGCGATTTTGCTGGATGAACCAACGTCAGCGCTTGACCCTGAGCTCGTCACAGGGGTGCTTCAGGTCATCAAGTCCATTGCGGAAAAACAAACAACGATGATCATTGTTACACACGAAATGGCGTTTGCAAAAGAGGTTGCTGATCAAGTGATTTTTATGGCAGACGGCCATATTATCGAGCAGGGAACGCCAGAGGAATTGTTTGACCATCCGAAAAACGAACGGACGAAACGATTTATCAAGCAGGTGGGAGAGCCTGCAGAGCTTATATAAGAAGGAGAGAAGAACAATGGCCGACAAAACGTTTCATACCCGTTTAATCAATATGCGGCGTGATCTTCATGAACATCCTGAACTGTCATTTCAAGAGATTGAAACGACGAAAAAAATCCGCCGCTGGCTTGAGGAGGAGCAAATCGAAATACTTGATGTTCCTCAATTGGAGACTGGCGTGATTGCAGAAATTAAAGGACGGGAAGACGGCCCCGTGATAGCAATACGAGCGGACATTGACGCGCTCCCGATCCAAGAACAGACGAATCTTCCATTTGCATCTAAAGTTGATGGCACAATGCATGCGTGCGGACACGATTTTCATACTGCTTCTATTATTGGCACAGCGATTTTGCTGAATCAAAGAAGGGCCGAGCTGAAAGGTACAGTCCGCTTTATCTTTCAGCCGGCCGAAGAAATTGCAGCAGGAGCAAGAAAGGTCATAGAAGCTGGCGTACTTGATGACGTTTCTGCGATTTTCGGCATGCACAATAAGCCGGATCTGCCTGTCGGGACCATTGGTGTAAAGGAAGGTCCGCTCATGGCAAGTGTTGACCGATTTGAGATCGTCATCAAAGGGAAAGGCGGGCACGCCGGCATCCCAAATAACAGTATTGATCCAATCGCTGCAGCCGGACAAATCATCAGCGGGCTGCAATCTGTGGTCAGCCGCAATATCAGCTCACTGCAAAACGTAGTCGTCAGTATCACAAGAGTACAGGCGGGCACCTCGTGGAACGTAATTCCAGACCAAGCTGAAATGGAGGGGACGGTTCGAACCTTTCAAAAAGAAGCGAGGCAGGCTGTTCCGGAGCATATGAGACGAGTGGCTGAAGGAATTGCAGCGGGCTATGGGGCACAAGCAGAATTCAAGTGGTTTCCTTATTTGCCTTCCGTTCAGAATGACGGCACATTTTTGAATGCGGCATCCGAAGCTGCGGCACGGCTTGGCTATCAAACCGTTCACGCTGAGCAGTCTCCGGGCGGAGAAGACTTCGCTCTGTATCAAGAGAAGATTCCGGGATTTTTTGTCTGGATGGGAACGAACGGGACGGAGGAGTGGCATCATCCGGCCTTTACACTGGATGAAGATGCCCTTACGGTTGCCTCTCAATACTTTGCGGAGCTGGCGGTTATTGTAATGGAGACCATCAAATGAGCAAACAAGGGCTGACAGCAGGTCTTGCAGCGGCTGTGAGAACGTCACAACCTGAGCATTCAGTTGACGCGATTCACGAAGCAAAAAAGGGATTACTTGATTTTACTGCCGCTTCATTCGCAGGAAGAGAAGATAAAGGAATTCAAAAGCTGCTCCGGCTGATAGAGGATGAAGGAGGCCTGCCTCTTGTTCCTATTATCGGACAGGGCAAAAAGGCCGCGCCATTACAATCCGCGATGCTCAATGGATTTATCGCTCATGCATTGGATTTTGATGATGTCCACTCCGATGTAAGAGGACACCCCAGTGCAGTCATCGTACCGGCCCTTATTGCATCTGCCGCTCGCGGACATAACGAGCGGCTTCTTGGCGCTTATGTTGTTGGTGTTGAAGTGATGGCACGGCTGGGAGAATCAATTGGCAGCCGCCACTATGAAAAGGGCTGGCATAATACAGGAACGCTTGGTGCCATCGCTGCTGCCTGCGCCGTAGGTTATGCTGAGGAGCTGACTCAGGAAGAGTTGGAAAAAGCAATTGGTTTTGCGGCTACGCAATCTGCTGGGATGAGGGTGCAATTTGGAACAGAAATGAAACCGCTGCACGCCGGTTTGGCGGCTCAGGCTGGCTTGCTGGCCGTTAAGCTGGCACAATCAGAATTTGGCGGGTCCCGCACGGCATTTGATGGAGAAACTGGTTTCTTCAGTCTGTACGGTGACGTTGAAAAACCACAACATACTTTGCTAAACGATTGGGGGGCACCGTGGAGAATTGTGCAGCCAGGTCTATGGTTTAAAATCTATCCATTTTGTTCCGCGGCACACCATGCTGCAGATGCGATACGGCAGCTTATCTCCGAAGAAACCATTTCTGCTGCCAATACCGAACGTATTGAAGTGATCTTTCCGCCAGGCGGAGATGCTGCATTGACGGAAAGATCTCCAAAAACTGGAGAGGAAGGCCGTTTCAGCGTTGAATATGTGATTGCTCTTGCTTTGCATGGACACGACCTGACCGTTGAACATTTCAACAGCCAGCCGATCCCAAACGGCATTCAAACGACAATAGGGCATATTCAGCGCGTATATGACAATGCTATTCAGCCGGCTCCTCATGCCGTTCCAAAAGGCCGTTTCACGATTGTCCGGGCCTATTTATCAGACGGCCGGATTTGCGAAGCGCGTGTGGACTGCCCAAAAGGGGCGCCAGGAAATGAGCTGTCTGAAGAAGACATAAAAGAAAAATTGACATTAACGGTCCCGCAAGAAAAAGCGCGGAGCATCATAACAGCCGTTGAAAAAGCCGATATAAAAGAATTTTTAGCTCATATTGAATAAGATCAACTCTATTCGGTGATTTCAGATGATATGATAAAACCAATCATACGTTTGAAAAAGGAGAAAACCATGACGGTGAATGACGCGGTTGTATTCATTTTGGCTGCCTTTTTACTATGGGGAGCGGCGGATTATTGTTTGGGAAACAGATGGGGGCTAGGCGAGCGGTTTGCGGCCGGCTTTAAGGCTATGGGGCCGCTGGCGCTGTCCATGATCGGAATTGTGTCGCTGGCGCCCGTGCTGGCAGCAATCCTGATTCCCATTGTTGCTCCGTTTTACACGGCGATTGGCGCGGACCCTTCTTCCTTTGCGAACACCATTTTGGCGATTGATATGGGAGGATATGCGCTGGCTGGAGAAATGGCGAAAGATCCGCAGGCCGGGCTGTTTTCATGGGTGTTTTTAGGAACAATGATGGGACCGGCAATCGTCTTCACGATTCCCGTCGCTCTTGGCATCATCGAAAAAGAGGATCATCCGTATTTTGCGAAAGGCATATTAATCGGGCTGTGCACAGTGCCGATCGGTTGCTTAATCGGCGGATTATGCGCAGGCTTTGACATCGGCATGATAGGTAAAAATCTTCTGATCCCGAGTCTGTTATCTGCTGTGATCGCTTTTGGGTTATGGCGATACACCGACAGAATGATTCAGTTGTTTCATCTCTTCGGGAAAGCGGTCAGTGTGGTTGCGATTATCGGGCTTGCAGCTGTTTCAGTTGAAACGATGACCGGCATTGTGCTGATTCCGGGAATGGAGAATGTCGAGACAGGGATACAAACGACAGGGATCATCGCCATTGCCTTGGCAGGGGCGTTTCCAATGACGGCTTTTATTACAAAAACCTTTAAAAAACCGCTTCAGGCCCTGGGGAAACACCTTCATTTAGATGAGACAGCAACAGCAGGATTAGTGACCTCTTTGGCGCATCATATCCCGATGCTGGCTTCATTAAAGAATATGACGCCGAGAGGAAAGGTCATCAATGTCGCGTTTGCGGTCAGCGGCGCCTTTGTACTCGGCAGCCATCTCGGTTTTGTGGCTGGAATGAAAAAAGAAATGGCGGCGGCCATGATCATTGGGAAATTAGCAGGCGGAGTCACAGCTGCCGCAGCGGCTGCTTGGATGACACCTGCACAATCAGCTAATCAGCAAAAACGTATCTCAGCCGGCCATAGCTGAGGCAGAAGCTGTTTCAACTTTGTCCAATCGGGAATGTTACAGTAAAGATTTCTGTGAAAGAGGGTTGGACACATGGCGGTGAAAGACCGGTACATGTCAAAAATAAAACAGGAAACCAAGCCTTGGATCAAACGATTCGGGAGGCTTGGTTATTTTGCATTCGGCGGCGTTTTTATTCTGCTTGGGGTTTTGGCCTTTATGACGACTGCCGGGGCAGGCCGCGCGAAAGATTCGAGCGGAGCGCTCCAAACGCTATCATGCATGCCGTATGGGTCACTATTGCTTTTTTTAATAGGTATTGGCCTTATCGGCTATGTGATCTGGATGGTGTTAAGCGCAATCAAGGACACGGAGGGGCACGGAAACAGCAGGCGAGGCCTGTCACGGAGAATAGGAAACTTTTTCAGTGCCGCCGTTTATACATCCATCGCTTGGAATGCCTTGCGATTTGTGTTTGGCCAAGGGGACGGCGGCACTTCAGAACAGACGTGGTCCGCTTATGTATTGGAGCAGCCATTCGGCCAATGGCTCACAGGGCTTACGGGTGCGGGTTTTATCGTATTTGCGATTGTTCAATTTATGAAAGGCGTTCGGGCTGCTTTTATGAAAGAATTTGATACGTCAAAAATGAACAAACAAATGATATGCATCACGAAAAACACCGGACGCGCAGGCAATATCGCCCGGGCCATTATTTTCTCTGCTATCGGCTACTTTCTCATCAAGACAGCCATGACCGCTGATCCCGACGACACAAGAGGCTTTGACGGCGCGCTCGCCGAACTCGCGCAGCAGCCGCATGGCAAATTGATTCTGTCTATATTGGCATTAGGCCTGATCCTATATGGAATGTACGCCATTATGAAAGGCATTTATCAGCATATGACCTGGGAGAAGTAAGCTCTGGGCAGGTCCGCGCCCAGAGCGTTTTTCAGTTTCTTAGAAATCAGGTGGATGAAAGTTGGCGCCAGCCTGTATAATAAAAGCAAATCAAAAGCAGTTTTATCAGGACTGATCCACAGGGAGGTGCAGAATGGATCGGGAAAAACAACAATTAAGCATAGAAGCGGCAAGGCTTTACTATCAGTCTGACTACAGTCAGCAGCAAATTGCTGAGCAGCTCAACATTTCAAGGCCAACCGTTTCCCGGCTGCTGCAATATGCAAAGGAAAAAGGGTATGTCCAGATTCGCGTCATGGACCCTTTTGAGGATTTGGATGCGCTCGGTTCCATACTTGAAGAGAAATACGGGCTCCTTGAGGCGCATGTTGTGTTTTCCCCGACACCCGATTATGCAGGAATTACACATGACCTAAGCCGCTATGGTGCAGAATATATGCATGAAACGGTAAAAGACGGCGACATTGTCGGCGTCAGCTGGGGAACCACCATGTATCAAATCGCACAAAACATGCAGCCGAAGCAAGTAAAAGGCGTCGAGGTCGTCCAACTGAAAGGCGGCATCAGCCATTCCCGGGTAAACACGTATTCGGCTGAAACGATTCAGCTGTTTGCAGAGGCTTTTCAAACGATGCCGCGCTATCTCCCGCTTCCCGTCGTGTTTGATAATGCGGATGTGAAGCGAATGGTGGAGAAAGACCGTCATATTGAACGGATCATTGAGATGGGCAAGCAGGCGAATATCGCTCTCTTCACGGTCGGGACTGTCCGTGACGAAGCGCTGTTGTTCCGGCTCGGATATTTTAACGAAGAAGAGAAAGCCCTGCTGAAAAAACAGGCCGTTGGCGATATTTGTTCACGCTTTTTTGATGCGAAAGGGAATATTTGCAGCAGTGCCATCAATGACCGGACCATCGGTGTTGAGCTTGAAGACCTCAGGCTGAAGGAACGCTCTATTTTAGTGGCTGGCGGAAGCAGAAAAGTATCTTCCATTCACGGAGCATTAACCGGAAAATATGCCAACGTTTTAATCATTGACCAGCATACCGCAAGGGCGCTTGTTAATGATTTGTGACACGTTCAAACCTTTCATTGAACAAAATTTCAATTACCAATTTACATATGTTCAAAAGTCGGTTATGCTAAAAAATATCTTAACAAAAAAGGAAGTGTGCGAAGGATGTCATTAGCCAACATAATTGATCATACAGCTTTGAAACCGCATACACAAAAAGCGGAAATTCTAAAATTAATTGAAGAAGCGAAAACATACAAATTTGCTTCAGTATGTGTCAATCCGACATGGGTGGAGCTTGCTGCAAAAGAGCTTAAGGGAACTGGAGTCGACGTTTGTACGGTCATCGGCTTCCCGCTTGGTGCCAATACAACTGAAACAAAAGCGTTCGAAACAAAAGACGCGATTTCAAAAGGCGCCACTGAAGTGGATATGGTCATTAATATTGCCGCTTTAAAAGACAAGGAAGACGATGTGGTGGAAGCTGATATCCGCGGTGTAGTGGAAGCTGCAGCCGGAAAAGCGCTTGTCAAAGTCATTATCGAAACGTGCCTTCTGACTGATGAAGAAAAAGAACGTGCATGCCGTTTAGCGGTGTCTGCGGGAGCGGATTTCGTAAAAACATCAACAGGCTTTTCTACAGGCGGCGCAACGAAGGAAGATATCGCCTTAATGCGCAAAACAGTAGGACCTGATATCGGCGTGAAAGCATCTGGCGGCGTCAGAACGAAAGAAGATGTAGACACAATGGTTGAGGCTGGAGCAAGCCGAATTGGCGCCAGCGCAGGCGTTTCTATCGTAAAAGGAGAAAATGCATCAGGCGGAGACAACTATTAAGAGCTGACGGAAGGCAGACTGCTTTCCGTTTTCTGAGGAAACAGTGATTGTAAGCGAATACAAATAAAGGAGAAACACATATGAAGTATTTGATTGGGATTATCGGTTTAATCGTGTTTTTAGGCCTCGCGTGGATCGCGAGCAGCGGCAAAAAAAGAATTAAGATCCGCCCAATTGTTGTTATGCTCATTTTGCAATTTATTCTTGGCTACATTCTCCTCAATACCGGGATAGGGAATTTCCTCGTAGGAGGATTTGCAAAAGGTTTCGGTTACCTGCTTGAATACGCGGCAGAGGGAATTAACTTTGTGTTTGGCGGCTTGGTGAATGCGGACCAAACGACATTCTTTATGAATGTTCTCTTGCCAATCGTGTTTATTTCCGCTCTGATCGGGATTCTGCAAAAGTGGAAAGTCCTCCCGTTTATTATTAGATATATCGGCCTTGCCCTCAGCAAGGTAAACGGTATGGGAAGATTGGAATCGTATAACGCAGTGGCTTCTGCGATTTTAGGGCAGTCAGAAGTATTTATCTCCTTGAAGAAAGAACTCGGTCTTTTAAATCAGCAGCGCTTGTACACGCTTTGTGCATCTGCGATGTCAACTGTATCAATGTCGATTGTCGGCGCGTATATGACAATGCTGAAACCGGAATATGTTGTAACAGCGCTGGTCTTGAACTTATTTGGCGGTTTCATAATTGCTTCTATTATTAATCCGTACGAGGTTGCAAAAGAAGAGGATATGCTTCGTGTTGAGGAAGAAGAAAAACAATCCTTCTTCGAAGTGCTCGGAGAATACATCCTTGACGGTTTCAAAGTAGCGGTTGTCGTCGCTGCGATGCTGATTGGATTTGTCGCGATTATTGCCTTGATCAATGGCATTTTTAATGCAGTATTCGGTATTTCGTTCCAAGGCATTCTTGGATATGTGTTTGCTCCATTCGCTTTTCTTGTCGGTATCCCATGGAATGAAGCTGTTAATGCTGGAAGCATTATGGCAACAAAAATGGTATCGAATGAATTTGTCGCCATGACGTCGCTTACGCAAAACGGTTTCCATTTCAGCGGCCGTACAACAGCGATCGTATCGGTATTCCTTGTGTCATTTGCGAACTTCTCCTCAATCGGAATCATTGCCGGTGCCGTAAAAGGACTGAATGAAAAGCAAGGAAATGTCGTCGCTCGTTTCGGCTTGAAATTATTATACGGTGCTACGCTTGTCAGCTTTTTATCAGCAGCAATTGTGGGCTTGATTTACTGAACTTAATCGAAAAGGATCGGTGACCAAATATGAGAATGGTAGATATCATCATCAAAAAACAAAACGGAAAAGAACTCACCACTGAAGAAATTCAATTTTTCGTGAACGGCTACACAGACGGAAGCATTCCTGATTATCAGGCAAGCGCGCTTGCTATGGCGATTTTCTTCCAGGATATGAGTGACCGTGAACGCGCGGACTTGACGATGGCTATGGTGAACTCCGGTGAAACGATTGATCTTTCTGCCATTGAAGGAATTAAAGTGGATAAACACTCCACCGGCGGCGTCGGCGACACGACAACACTCGTTCTCGCTCCGCTTGTTGCGGCTCTTGATGTGCCGGTTGCCAAGATGTCCGGCCGCGGCCTCGGCCATACGGGCGGCACGATTGATAAGTTAGAGGCAATCGACGGCTTCCACGTGGAACTGACGAAGGATGAATTTATTAAACTTGTGAACCGCGACAAGGTTGCGGTCATCGGCCAAAGCGGCAATTTAACGCCTGCTGATAAAAAACTGTACGCGCTTCGTGATGTAACGGGAACGGTCAATTCCATTCCGCTCATTGCAAGCTCGATTATGAGCAAAAAAATCGCTGCCGGGGCGGACGCCATCGTGCTTGACGTAAAAACGGGAGCGGGCGCCTTCATGAAAACAGAAGAAGACGCAGCTGAACTTGCCAAAGCGATGGTACGCATCGGAAATAACGTCGGCCGTCAAACAATGGCTGTCATTTCAGACATGTCCCAGCCGCTCGGCTTTGCGATCGGAAATGCGCTTGAAGTCAAAGAAGCGATCGACACGCTCAAAGGCGAGGGACCCGAGGATCTTCATGAGCTTGTCTTAACGCTCGGCAGCCAGATGGTTGTGCTTGCGAAAAAAGCCGATACATTGGACGAAGCGAGAGCGAAGCTGGAAGAAGTCATGAAAAACGGCAAAGCACTTGAGAAATTCAAGGATTTCCTGAAAAACCAAGGCGGCGACAGCTCAATTGTTGACGATCCGTCTAAGCTTCCGCAAGCCGCATATCAAATTGATGTGCCCGCCAAAGAAGCGGGTGTCGTCTCTGAAATCGTTGCGGACGAAATCGGCGTCGCAGCGATGCTGTTAGGTGCCGGCCGCGCCACAAAAGAAGACGAAATCGATTTAGCCGTCGGCATCATGCTCCGCAAAAAGGTCGGGGACAAAGTAGAAAAAGGCGAACCGCTCGTGACGCTTTACGCCAACCGCGAAAACGTTGATGAAGTCATTGCTAAAGTCTATGACAACATCCGCATCGCCGCGGAAGCGAAGGCGCCGAAGCTGATTCATACGTTGATTACTGAATAAAAAAAGCACATCCCATCCTGAGTGGGGTGTGCTTTTTTGATTAAAGGATGTGATCGGCTGGATATTCCTCTTGGCTGATTTTTTTCGCTTTTGTAACATTTCTTTTGAAATGGTAGATGAGATAGCAAAGGATGATACAAGGAACTCCGCAGAAAAGTGCGATTCTTTGATTGGGATCAAAAGCAAGACCGATACAAGAAGCTGAGCATAATAAAAGAGCGGCTATAGGCATAAGAGGATAAAGCGGCGTGCGAAATGTCAGATCTTTTACATTCCCCCCTTTTTTCAGAAATCTCTTTCGAAACAAGAGCTGGGACAAGGCAATGCTCATCCAGACCACGACTCCTGCAAATCCAGCAATTGCGACCATCACCACATAGACAGTTCCAGGGGCCACGATACTGGAAACGAGAGATAAACAAGATACAGCCATACTGATCATTAAGGCATTTAAAGGAATACCTTTAGAGGTCACTTTCTTAAAACGGGAACTGATCATGTTTTCATTTGCTAACGACCACATCATACGGGTCGAAGCATATAAGCCTGAGTTGGCGACAGACAGCAAGGCTGTTAATATCACGAAATTCATAATATCAGCAGCGTAAGGGATTCCGATCTCCGCAAATACGGCGACAAACGGGCTTTCAATCACGCCTGCGTCCTTCCACGAAATCAACCCGGATAATATGAAGACAGCGCCAATGAAAAAAATCACGGTTCTCCATGCGACATTACGGATGGATCGCGGTATATCCTTTTGAGGATTTGCTGATTCTCCTGCTGTAACGCCGATTAACTCTGTACCGGAAAAGGCGAAGCTCACAGATATCATCGCGATAAAAACGGCGAGAAAGCCATTTGGAAACAACCCGCCATGATCTGTGAAGTTTGACAACATAGGAGCATCCGCCGTTCCGTTTAAAGAGATCAGGCCAAACATGGCGGCTCCTCCTAAAATGATAAATAAAATAATGGTGACAATCTTTACGCTGGAAAACCAAAATTCAGTTTCCGCAAATAACTTAACTGAAAATGCGTTGCATATAAAAAGAAGGGCTGCAAAAATCGCACTCCACATCCATACACTGCTGTCAGGGAACCAGCGCTGCATGAGAATACCGGATGCGGTAAACTCAGAGCCTACCGTCACCACCCAATTGATCCAGTACATGATGCCGACCATAAAACCGGTAGATGGACCGATAAATGTTGTAGCATATTTTTGAAAAGAGCCGGTCACCGGCATGGCAACCGACAATTCGCCGAGACATTGCATGACGAGGTACATCATCAACCCGCCGATTACATAAGCGAGTATCGTACCGCCGGGTCCGGCTTGATGTAGCGTATAGCCGGTACTGAGGAAAAGTCCTGTGCCTATGACGCCTCCCAATGAGATCATAAATAGGTGCCTGCTTTTCATTGTGCGTTTTAGCTGTTGGCTGCTGTTCTCCTGAAGATTCACTGTCTCGCCCTCCTTTTAGCTGCCATTCCTTAGGCAGATGAGTTTCTTATACCCAAAATACAACCTGCCAGAAGATCACTTGAATGGGGAGAGTTTCATTCCTTTTAATGCGTGTAACAGAACATGAGCTGCAGCTCTGCTTGTCATATCTCGAAAATCGAGGGTAGGGTCGACTTCAACAATTTCAATCCCGGCAACATTGGGCTGTTGTGCGATGTACTTAACTGCTTCAAGCAATTCGTCTGTATAGAGGCCGCCCGGGCCAATCGCTGGACAGCCGGGTGCATGGGACTGGTCTAAGACATCCATGTCAACAGATATAAAAATGAAATCTGTTTTATCTTGAACAACAGGCAAAATCTCTTTTATCGTTGGGATTAGTCCTTTTTCCTGGATCATGTCCATCGTGTGAATGTTCACGTTATGTTTTTTTGCATATGCTTCATAGGCCTGGCTGTTGCTGAATTCTCTGATACCGAGCTGGATCAAATGTTGACCTTCAATGATCTCTTCATCCAAAAGGCGGCGGAAGGGGGTGCCGTTTGTCGGCCCCCCGTCCTCCGTATTGCGAACATCGTGATGGGCATCAAATTGAATCACCGCTGTCGTTCCTTTTGTTTGTGCTATCGCTTTTATTGTGGAGTAGCTGATAGAGTTATCTCCCCCAAGTATGAGCGGCACCCAATCCGGATGATCCGAAAGCAGAGCGTGCATGGTTTGGAAAATGTGATGATGTGACTTTACGATATCAGTGACATGAATATCGATATCCCCCAGGTCATATAGAAGCTCTGATACGACGTGCTCTCCAAGCTCAGCAGAATAGGCTGATGAATGTTTCAGAGCCTGGCGTATTGTTCCGGGTGCAAAGGAAGCGCCTGAATGACTGATGGAGGATTTTGATAGGGGGACACCTATCAACGCCGGTCCCTTAATGTCCTGGCCGTCCCATGTTGCGATCAGGTCGCTCATTTTTGTGACATCCCGGTCTTTAAACGAAGATCCGGCCTCTCTGAGAAAAGGGTACTTATCCAAGAATGGCTCCCTCCCTGTTGACAACAATTGTTCCATTTTTCATGACTTGATGTACATGATTGACCCCGTAGTGATACGGAATATACATATAGTTCGGGGCTTGCCAAATGACAAGATCAGCTGAGCGGCCGACTTTGAGCTGACCGGCTTCTTCTCCTTTCCCTATGGCATATGCGGCATTGACTGTGACCGCATGCCAAATTTCTTCTGCAGTCATTTTCAGATGAAGCGCGGCAATCGACATGATCAGCTGGATATTTTCAGTCGGCGAGCTGCCAGGATTAAAATCCGTTGCCAAGCTGACACATACACCTTCATCAATCATAGCTCTAGCCCTGGCGTATGTGCTTTTGCCAAGATAAAATGTCGTGCCCGGCAAGAGGACGGCGATCGTTCCTGCCTCAGCCAATTTCTTTATGCCTTCGTCCGATGCACCTACCAAATGGTCGGCTGAGACGGCCTTTAGCTCACCTGCTAATTCAGCGCCTCCAAGCGGATCGATTTCATCTGCGTGTATTTTTAATCCGAAGCCTGCCTCAGCTGCTTTTTGTAAATAACGGCGGGATTGGCTGACTGTAAAAACGCCTGTTTCTGTAAAAATATCAGCAAAGCTGGCGAGCTCCTGCTCTTTGATTTCCGGCAAAAGGGAAAGCATTTGATCCAGAAATTCATCTGGATCGTTTTGATATTCGGGAGGAATCGCATGGGCTCCCATAAATGTGGAAACAAGGTCAACAGGCTGGCTTTCATGCAGTGTCTTTGCGACACGCAACTGTTTGAGCTCTGTCTCTTTTTCCAAGCCGTAGCCGCTTTTCACTTCTGCTGTGGTTGTGCCGTAGGACAGCATTCTTTGCAGATGAAAATGGGCTTTTTGCAGCAGCTCTTCTTCTGAAGCCGCCCTGGTATCCTTGACTGTAGACAGAATCCCGCCGCCCTGCGCCAGAATATCCAAATATGAAATGCCCTGAAGCTTAAGGTTCATCTCCTTTTCACGAGATCCGCCAAATACAAGATGGGTGTGCGGATCAACGAGGCCAGGCGTTACAAGGCGTCCCGAACAGTCAATGATTTCGTCTGCCTCGTAACCGGCTTCAGCCCCTTTTTGTCCGGCGAACACAATTTTCTGTTCATGGATGCCGACAACAGCGTCTTCGATCACATGAAGATCCTGCATGCTTTTGCCTGCCCGCGGGCCGCTGCTTTCCATCGTCAAAAGCTGACCGATGTTGATGAGAATCGTATCAATTTGCTTTGGCATGTCATCACTCCTTTATTTTTGCATCGGCACGATAATGTCCTGTTCCTTCGCTACTTCAACGGCACGTTCATAACCCGCATCCGCATGACGGATAATGCCCATTCCTGGGTCGCTCGTTAAGACCCGCGCGAGCCGCTCGTCGGCCAGCTCACTTCCATCGGCCACTGCAACCATGCCGGCATGAAGGGAATAGCCCATTCCGACGCCGCCGCCATGGTGGAAGGAAACCCAGCTTGCACCCGCCGCCGTGTTGACAAGCGCATTTAGCACAGCCCAGTCACCGACAGCGTCACTTCCGTCCTTCATCGCTTCTGTTTCCCGGTTTGGAGAGGCGACAGACCCGCAGTCCAAATGATCTCTCCCAATAACGACAGGCGCTTTTAGCTCCCCGGTTCTAACCAGCTCGTTAATGGCGAGGCCCATCTTTTTTCGTTCTCCATATCCAAGCCAGCAGATACGGGACGGCAAGCCTTGGAAGGTGACTTTTTCCTGTGCCATATCAATCCAGCGGTGAAGGGCTTTATTTGTCGGGAACAGCTCTTTTAATAACGCATCCGTACGGTAAATATCTGCCGGATCTCCGGAAAGCGCCGCCCAACGGAACGGCCCTTTTCCTTCACAGAATAAGGGGCGGATGTAGGCAGGGACAAACCCCGGAAAATCGAAGGCATTCTCCAGCCCTTCATCCTTTGCGACTTGCCGGATATTGTTGCCGTAGTCAAATACAATAGAGCCCTTTTGCTGAAAGGCCAGCATGGCTTCGACATGTTTTTTCATGCTTTGCTTCGCAAGGCGCACGTAAAGCTCTGGAGTGTCTTGACGCAAACGGTCAGCTTCATCAAGGGAATAGCCCTCGGGAACATAACCGATTAAAGGGTCATGGGCAGATGTCTGATCTGTCACAATATCAATTTTGACGCCTCGGTTCAAAAGTGTGTGATGCACCTCAGCTGCGTTTCCGAGAAGTGCAATGGACAAAGGTTTTCCTGCCCGCTTTGCCTCTTCAGCCCAAGCTAAGGCTTCCTCAATCGATGCTGTTTTTCGATCGCAGTATTTTGTTTCGATCCGCTTGTCGATGCGTTTCTCGTCAACCTCGACGGCAATCACGACGCCTTCATTCATCGTGACTGACAGCGGCTGGGCGCCTCCCATTCCGCCGAGACCCGCTGTCAGCGTCAACGTTCCTTTTAAGCTGCCCCCGAAGTGCTGTCGCGCCAGCTCAGCGAAGGTTTCATAGGTTCCTTGCAATATGCCTTGTGAGCCAATGTAAATCCAGCTGCCAGCCGTCATCTGTCCGTACATCATTAACCCTTTTTTCTCAAGTTCGTGGAAATGCTCCCAGTCTGCCCACTTCGGAACAAGAACAGAATTTGCTAGGAGCACGCGCGGGGCCTGCGGGTGTGTACGGAACATGCCAACGGGCTTTCCGGATTGCACGAGCAATGTTTCATCATTTTTTAATGTTTTCAAGGAATGCTCAATGGCGTGAAAAGCGTCCCAATCTCGTGCGGCTTTGCCAATCCCGCCATATACGATGAGGTCCTCCGGCTTCTCGGCGACTTCTGGATCAAGGTTGTTTCGAAGCATCCGAAGCACTGCCTCTTGCTCCCATCCTAAGCATTCAAGCTCTGTTCCTCTGTTGGCACGGATTGATTTTTTTACATCAGTCATATGTTCATCCCCCTTAGTTCTTTATTCTGATGATCAGGAATTAAAGATTCCTTCTTCAGCCAGTCAGTCAAGCGTTCAATGTCATAGGAAAAAACACGGTCCTGCTGAATGGACGGCACGACTTTTCTCATTTCTTGAAAAAGCTGTTTCGTATAGGACGCTGCATGTTCTATGCCTCTGTATTCAACAGCCTGCAATGCGCAAATCGCTTCGATCGCAATGACTCTCCTTGTATTTGCGATCACCTGATAAGCATGCCGAGCGGCGATGGTTCCCATGCTGACATGGTCCTCTTGGTTGGCGGATGACGGAATGGAATCCACACTTGCAGGATGGGCCAGTGTTTTATTTTCAGAAACGAGTGAGGCCGCGGCGTACTGCATGATCATTGCACCGGATTGCAGACCGGGATGAGGGCTCAGGAACGGCGGCAGGTCATTCAGCTGCGGATTCACAAGTCGTTCGATCCGGCGCTCTGCGATATTTGCAAGCTCTGATATTGCGATTTTCAGAAAATCCATGGCAAAGGCGATCGGCTGTCCGTGAAAGTTTCCGCCGGAAATTACTTTGTCACCGTCATTGAAAATGAGTGGATTGTCTGTAGCTGCGTTCATTTCAATCTCTAATTTTTCTTTGACATAGCCTAGTGTCTGCCAAGTCGCACCGTGTACTTGCGGAATACAGCGCAATGAATAGGCATCCTGTACCCGCAGTTCTCCCTGGGAGGTTGTCAGGCCGCTGTCAGATAGATAAAAGCGAATTCGTTCTGCGACATCGATCTGCTCCTGATAGCCGCGGGCTGAGTGAATATCCTCGTCAAATGCATCGATAATTCCCCGCAAGCCTTCAATCGTTAAGCTGGCAATTCGCTCTGTTTGATAGGCTAGTTTCTCAGCTTCAATGTAGGCGACAACTCCCATTGCAGTCATGGCCTGAGTCCCGTTAATCAAGGCAAGCCCTTCCTTGGATGTCAGCGTTACCGGTTGAATACCTGCTTTTTTCAAGCCTGTCATTGCCGGCATTCTTTCCCCCTCAAAAAAGACTTCTCCTTGTCCGATCAGCGCAAGCGCCAGGTGGGAAAGCGGCGCCAGATCTCCGCTTGCGCCAAGTGATCCTTGCTGAGGGATGACAGGATGGACGCGTTTATTTAAAAAAGCAAGCAACTGTTCGATCAGCTCAGCGCGGACACCGGAAAAGCCTTTTAACAGCGCATTGGCGCGCAAAAGCAGCATTGCCCTGGAAACACACTCGGGAAAAGGGTCGCCGACTCCGCAGGCATGAGAAAGGATTAAATTCAGCTGCAGCGCCGCCGAGTCTTCTTTCTGAATCAGGACATCGCTGAATTTGCCAAATCCGGTGTTGATGCCGTAGATTGTCTTTTCGTCGCGTACAATCCGTTCCACTGCCGCTCTGCTTTTTTTCACGCGCTCCATACTTTCCTCGGAAGCCGCTGCCTCCTCAAAATCAAACAGCACACGAGCGACGTCGGCTGTTGTCAATGAAGAACCGTCTAAAGTCACCATAAGCCCAACTCCTTTTTCTTTACTTTGGTAAAGCGCCCATACAAAAAGGAGCTATGCTGTGAACATCTGTTTTCACGCATAGCCCCCTATCGTCTAAGATCTATGGGCTGTTTCATATGTGATTAATTCCAACACCGAATGTCTCGTGCTCAAGACCTTTAATCGGCGCACCGATTGTTCCGTAAAGCGAGACAGCAATCCAATCGCCTTCCGCTTCACTTTCATAAGGATTTCCCCTCAAAACGGCAAACCTCAAGCCCACCGTCCGAAGCAGCGATCCCAGCAGCATTTCACCTCTGGTCACGCCATGCAAAGCCTCCATCGTCGCATGATAAAGCGCATGTGACTCCCGATAACCCTCAGATTGAATGACACCGCTCTTTTTGGAAGCGGTTTCAATTGCGGCTACTACTTTATGCGCGTCCATTGATCCTACCTTGCCAAGACAGACCTTCCATCCGTCTCGCTCCAGCTCCTCAACCTGCGTACTCTCTTCCGCCTCATTCAGCAGCAGGAGAACAGACAGCCGGCCGATCCGACGCTCTTTGTGCAGTGTCATATGAATCACTCAATTCCTAAAAATTCTGATAACTATTAACTGAGTATTATATTAATTGGTTCAACAGCAGAAGTCAAAAGGTTTTTTACAGTCTTTAACAAGTTAGATTGCTATTGTAATAGCGCGACGCAGAAAGCAGCACATTGCACACGAATACCCAGACAGAAGTGCAAGCGGCCGCTGTTATATTGTTGACAATGAGAGGTAAAGTGCCAAAAAGAGGCGAAGTTGCCGGAGAAAAGTCGACGACTTTACAAGACCGGACAAAGCGTTCATTATGTACGCAAATGAAGAAACAGAAGTAATTGAAGAAGGAGAAACGGCAAAAGGGTTGAACTATGAATAGAGGTATGCAAGCAGCAGTTCTGCGCAAAACAGACAGACATCAGTCTGACTATGTAAGAGAACAGTGAGAAATCACCTATCTGTTTGAATATGAAAACATTCGGCTGTTTTAATAGGCCGGGGTATCTTCATAGGGAAATGTAAGCGTTTAAAATTTAATAAAAAAGAGAGGCGAATTGTTTAGATGTTCAACCGATTGTTTCGTGTATGTTTTCTTGCAGCTCTTATCATGGCCTTCACCCTGCCAAACTCCGCCAATGCACAAAAACCCGTATTTAAAGAAGTCAGCGTTCATGATCCTTCCATCATTGAAACAAATGGCACCTTTTATGTTTTTGGATCTCATCTCGCTTCAGCAAAAACAAATGACCTCATGCAATGGCAGCAGCTGACCACCAGCGTAAGCAATGACAACCCACTTATCCCGAATGTCTATAAAGAATTAAAAGATACCTTCGAATGGGCGCAATCCGATACTCTTTGGGCGGCTGACGTCACGCAGCTGGCGGACGGCAAATACTACATGTACTACAACGCCTGCCGCGGCGACTCACCTAGGTCCGCCATGGGTGTTGCCGTCGCTGACAACATCGAAGGGCCATACAAAAACAAAGGCATCTTTTTGAAATCAGGAATGGAAGGCACAAGCAGCGATGGAACACCGTATGACGCAACCAAACATCCGAATGTCGTCGACCCGCATACCTTCTTTGATAAAGACGGAAAGCTGTGGATGGTGTACGGATCATACTCAGGCGGCATTTTCATACTTGAAATGAATCCGAAAACGGGCTTCCCGCTTCCTGGGCAGGGCTACGGCAAAAAACTGCTCGGCGGCAACCACAGCAGAATCGAAGGCCCGTATGTTCTCTACAATCCAGACACCCAATACTACTACTTATACCTATCATATGGCGGTCTCGATGCAACAGGCGGCTATAACATTCGTGTGGCCCGCTCCAAGAAACCAGACGGCCCTTACTATGATGCAGAAGGCAATCCAATGCTCGACGTCCGCGGCAAAGAAGGCACATTCTTCGACGACCGTTCCATCGAACCATACGGCGTCAAACTCATGGGCAGCTACACTTTTGAAACAGAAAATGAAAAAGGCACCGGGTACGTCTCACCAGGCCACAACTCCGCATACTATGATGAAAAAACCGGGCGTTCCTATTTAATCTTCCACACCCGCTTCCCGGGCAGGGGTGAAGAACACGAAGTCAGAGTCCACCAATTGTTCATGAACAAAGACGGCTGGCCGGTAGCAGCACCATATCGTTATGCGGGCGAAACATTGAAAGAAGTAAAACAAAAAGACATCACAGGAACATACAAACTTATCCAGCACGGAAAAGACATCTCAGCCGACATCAAACAAACCATCAACATCCAGCTCAACAAAAACCACACCATTTCCGGGGAAATGACCGGAACATGGCAGAAAACCGGAAAAAACACAGCCGACATCACGTTAGCGGGCAAGAAGTATAACGGGGTATTTTTACGCCAGTGGGATTCGGTGAGAGAGAAGAACGTCATGACGTTTAGTGTGTTGAATGGCAACGGTGAGGCTGTTTGGGGATCTAAATAAGATGGAGAAGCGCCTTCGTAGGAAGGCGTTTTTTTATGAGTTTTATTGACTATAAGAAACAGTTAAGTGGGAGAAAAAATAAAAATGAAAGAGAGATTAAAGACTTAAATAAAAAGTCCCTCCTATGATTATTTTCTCCCTCTCATAAGGTGATTAGATCTATTTTTAGCATTTTAGAACCAGTTAAACACCTCTCAAGACAAACTTTTTTACCTATTTATCCAATATGATCCATCATGTAATATGAAAATAGTCTGTATTGTAAAGAATTTACACAGTTTGATAGAAACACGAGGTGTTGCGGCATGCATAGTGAAATGTTGTTACATTCGGTAAAAGCCGACTTACATGAAAAGCAGGAACAGATCCATCAATTAAAACGAGTGCTGCACGAAATTAGGCAAATCAAACACGATTTCTCTGAGGCCCAGCATCTCATTCACCGGCCTCATCTTAACCGGGAGGCATGGAGAGGAACACATGCTCAGCGGTTTGAAGATATTCGTGAAGGAATGAACAAAGCATATCAGCAAATCAAAAGCGATCAAGTCAGCGGAATCATCGAAAGCATAGAAGGAAAAATCCATTCATTAGAGGGCGATGTGTATTCTATAAGACGCCAAATTACGAGGATAGAGCATGAAATAGAGAAGGAAAAACATAAAAAGTGAGGTGAGCACAAATGGCACAGGAAATCAAAATGGTCTATGGCACAGTGAAGCAAGGGCTCTCTCAGCTTAAGAATTCAGCGGAACTCAAGTCCTCCTTGCCCGGCCATCTCTCAGGGCGAAACCATTTGAATGTGGTAAAGTCCATCGAGCAATTAAATGAGGACATCAAAGAGCTCACTGAAGCATATGCGTCCGTTCTGGACAAGCATATCGCACAAACGGAAAGCGCGGTAAACGCCATGAAGGAAACGGACGAAAACATATCATCTTCCATGAAATAAAGCGCGGGAGGACAAGGGATTGAAAACATTAGATGTCCACGCTCTTCACGAGGGCATTCAGCATACGATTGAGAAACTGGACAAGCAAAAACAACAGCTGGAAAAGCTGGAAAAAAGCGTTGAGCATCTGGCAGGCATGAAGGATGCGCTGAAAGGAAAAGGCGGAGATGCCATCCGGACCTTTTACGAGGAGTGCCACAAGCCTTTTCTCCTTTTCTTTGGCATGTTTATCGACGAATACAAAAAAGTGCTGAAACAAACACAGCATGCGATTTCCTCTGTAGAATCTGACTCCCACGGCATGATCGCAGAGGCTTTTCTCTCACACGATGCGAGACATGGGGTCAAGCATGCACGAGAAGTGACAGAGCAGCTCACTGACGCAGTCAATCGCCAGACATCAGCCATCGGCCACATCGTCAGCTTGCCGGCAGTCAATGATACCTTTTTCCGAATGGAAACAGAACAGGCTGAGCGGCTGATTTCAGACACCCTGCATAAGCTCTTTCAATTTGACGGCCAGCAAACCCAAGCACTAGAAACCGCAAAATCAGATTTTCAAACGATGAAAAAATATATAGACCAGCTCGGAACCATGTATACCGGTCCGAAAATTGAAATCACAGGCTACAAAAGCGGCTCTATCCTGAAATCACAGGAAGAAGAAAACATCAACCAAACCTTCGGCGCGATTAACCCGCAAATGAAGCAGGCGGATGATTCACCGATGGAGATGATGCTGAAGAAATTAGCCGAGAATGAAAAGTCTAAAGTGGATTCAGTTGTCAAAACGGGTCATTCTAAAAAGGTAAGTAAAAATATCATCGTTATCAATGGTAAAGTGTATAATACGAGTGAACATAGAGAACATATAAAAACTGATTTCTCAAATGCAGAGGTTAAGCAAGTCGTTTATAATGATACACTTTACAATGTATACATATCTGGTAATGACATGAAGCTTGAGCCTGTCGTCTCGCTTTCGGACATTAAAGTGGATGAGAATGGATATGTGAAAATTTTAGAGACAGCTGTAGAACTTACCGGCGTGTATGATCTTTTTAAGGCAGCCACGGGCAGAGATCCGGTATCAGGCGAAAAAGTCACAGGGAAAGACCGTGTTGTTGCCTCCATAAACTCAGTACCATTTGCCAAAATAGCTAAGTTAGAAAAGTTAATAGATATTAATAAACTTATTAATGATGGGAAAAAGGCTAAGAAGGCTTCGGAAGTTAAAAACGTTGCTAAGGATACGGGTAAGGGTGTACCTTCTTATGGAAAGAAGTCAGTACCTAAAGGACCTTACAGAGAAGTACATGGATTCCCAGTTAAAGTAAAGCCAGGTGCTCAAGAGAAACATATTCCTAATACGCCAAATTACAAACAAGAAATAGCAAATGGTAAAAACAAGAGTATTTTCTATGGTGATAATAAAACAGCACAGGAATTGCTTGATAAGTTTGCAGGAAAAGGTCAACTACTACCAAACGGTAAAAAAGAAAGAGTAGACTTTGGTAAACCAATTGGAAAATACTATGATCGTGATACTGGTGAATACATTGAAACTACTAGAGGAATGATTCATTACGGAAAAGACGGAGCGCATATAGTGCCTTCAGAACCATTAAAGAAGTAATAAGAGGAGGATATACATGGAATATGATCCTTTAATAAAAGCGTTAAAAGAGTATAAAGATAGTGACTTGATAATAGAGTGGGATAGTGGATTAAAGATTATTGGTGAACCAGACACACTCTTTGAAACAGACAATGGGTTGGATGACGATGATGTGAATTTTATCGAATATTATGCAGTTACATTTCAAGTAAATGATATTTTAGCTCATCCTACTAGTGAAGAAAGTAGTTTATATAATTGGTTAATACAAAAGAAAGGTTCATTAGTTGAAATTTCACTTTATGATGATCCGCCAAGTGCAGTTTTTTTAACTGACGGAGAAAGTATATGGAAAAGGAATAGTCAAAAATAAAACATATACCTTGATGGGCTAAATTGCCTTTCAAGGTTTTTTACTTTTATATTAAGTCAGCTGATATATTTGATAGTATTTTCGGAAAAATAAAACAAAATAGCTTCCCTCTATAACAAAACAGTCCTCAATAAGTATTCCCTTTAGTCAAAACCCAAAAATGAAAGCGTTGACATCCCTTGAATCTAGTGCTAAAGTATACCTACAAACAAATAAAACGACCCGTCAGGATTGTTACTGCGAAAGCAGGCAAAACCTAAATGGTGCAGGTGCAGGAGGAGACTCTCGCAATCTGTGTCCATTTAGGTTTTTTTTATTCTCTTTTAGGAGGTGATGCAGCATTTGATACAAAAAAAGCTGGTGAAAGGCGGCCACCTTTCTTCCAGCAGTCCCCTCATAAAAAGGAGGTATACACATGGATTATGATAAATTATCGAAGGACATATTACAACTCGTAGGCGGTGAAGACAACGTTCAGCGCGTGATCCACTGCATGACGAGGCTGCGTTTTAATCTTCATGACAATTCGAAGGCGGATCGCAGTCAGTTGGAGCAGCTGCCTGGAGTGATGGGCACCAATATTAGCGGCGAGCAGTTTCAGATCATTATCGGAAACGATGTGCCGAAGGTGTATCAGGCGATTGTGCGGCACAGCAATCTCAGTGATGAGAAGAGCGCTGGTTCATCCTCTCAGAAAAAGAATGTGCTGAGTGCGGTCTTTGATGTGATTTCTGGTGTGTTTACCCCGATTCTGCCTGCGATTGCGGGAGCGGGGATGATCAAAGGTCTTGTTGCGCTGGCAGTTACGTTTGGCTGGATGGCGGAGAAGAGCCAGGTTCATGTCATTTTGACGGCTGTCGGTGACGGCGCGTTCTACTTCCTGCCGCTCCTGCTAGCGATGAGTGCGGCGAGAAAATTCGGAAGCAATCCGTACGTAGCGGCAGCCATTGCGGCGGCGATTCTGCATCCGGATTTGACAGCCCTGCTCGATGCGGGGAAACCGATTTCCTTTATCGGGCTTCCTGTAACCGCTGCCACTTATTCGTCAACGGTCATCCCAATTTTGCTGGCGATTTGGATTGCTTCGTACGTAGAAAAATGGATTGACCGTTTTACACACTCGTCTCTCAAATTGATTGTGGTTCCGACATTCACGCTATTGATTGTCGTGCCGCTGACATTGATTACAGTCGGTCCGCTTGGCGCTATTTTAGGAGAATACTTGTCTTCTGGGGTCAATTATTTGTTTGATCATGCAGGGCTTGTGGCAATGATTTTGCTGGCGGGTACATTCTCTTTAATCATTATGACGGGCATGCACTATGCCTTTGTGCCGATCATGATCAACAACATCGCTCAAAACGGCCACGATTATTTACTGCCGGCTATGTTTTTGGCGAATATGGGGCAGGCGGGAGCATCATTTGCCGTCTTCCTTCGCTCCAGAAACAAAAAATTTAAATCACTCGCGCTTACCACAAGCATCACGGCGCTGATGGGGATCACAGAACCTGCGATGTACGGCGTGAATATGCGATTGAAAAAGCCGTTTGCGGCCGCTTTGATTGGCGGTGCAGCCGGTGGCGCGTTTTACGGCATGACGGGTGTTGCTTCCTATATCGTCGGGGGGAATGCAGGTCTCCCGAGCATCCCTGTCTTTATCGGCCCAACGTTTATTTACGCGATGATCGGCCTTGTGATTGCGTTTGCGGCGGGAACAGCAGCTGCGTATTTGCTTGGATTCGAGGATGTGCCTTCTGACGGCAGCCAGCAGCCGGCAGTGCATGAAGGCAGCAGAGAGATCATTCACAGCCCGATTAAGGGAGAAGTGAAAGCATTAAGTGAAGTCAAAGACGGAGTGTTTTCTGCCGGGATCATGGGAAAAGGATTCGCCATTGAGCCTGAAGAAGGAGAAGTTGTGTCGCCTGTTCGTGGAAGCGTTACCACCATTTTTAAAACAAAACACGCAATTGGCATTACGAGTGATCAGGGAGCTGAAATACTCATACACATTGGATTGGACACGGTGAAGCTGGAGGGACAATGGTTCACGGCTCACGTCAAAGAAGGCGACAAGGTCGCACCGGGAGATCCGCTCGTGTCCTTTGATCTGGAGCAAATCAAAGCCGCGGGATATGACGTCATTACCCCGGTGATTGTGACCAACACAGACCAATATTCATTTTCGCCGGTGAAAGAGATCGGTAAAGTACAGACAAAAGAAGCGCTGCTTGCTTTATCTTGAAAAAACTAATGGGGTGATCAATATGAGTTCAAACGCAAAACGATTTCCAGAAGGATTTTTATGGGGCGGCGCAGTTGCTGCCAACCAAGTGGAGGGTGCTTATAACGAGGGTGGTAAGGGGCTTTCGACAGCTGACGTATCGCCGAACGGGATCATGTCTCCATTTGATGAATCAATGACTTCCTTGAATCTGTATCACAACGGGATTGACTTTTATCATCGTTATAAAGAGGATATCGCCTTATTTGCAGAAATGGGATTTAAGGCGTTCCGCACATCGATTGCGTGGACGAGAATTTTTCCGAATGGCGATGAAGAGGAGCCCAATGAAGACGGCCTCAGATTTTATGATGATCTGTTTGATGAGCTGTTAAAGCATCATATTGAGCCTGTCGTAACCATCTCTCATTATGAAATGCCGCTCGGTTTAGTGAAAAATTATGGCGGCTGGAAGAATCGCAAAGTCATAGGGTTTTATGAACGCTATGCCAAAACGGTTTTCAAACGCTATCAACACAAAGTGAAGTATTGGATGACGTTCAATGAAATTAACGTGGTGCTCCATGCGCCATTTACCGGAGGCGGTCTTGTTTTTGAAGAAGGAGAAAACAAATTAAACGCGATGTACCAGGCGGCACACCATCAATTTGTGGCCAGTGCTCTTGCTGTCAAAGCGGGTCACGACATCATTCCTGATTCGAAAATCGGCTGTATGATAGCGGCAACCACAACCTATCCGATGACTTCTAAGCCGGAGGATGTCTTCGCGGCAATGGAGAATGAGCGCGAAACACTTTTCTTCTCAGATGTTCAGGCAAGAGGCGCATACCCGGGATATATGAAACGCTATCTGGCAGAAAACAATATTGAAATTGAAATGGCTGAAGGCGATGAAGAGCTCTTGAAAGAACATACGGTGGATTACATTGGATTCAGCTACTACATGTCGATGGCGGCGAGCACTGATCCGGAAGAGCTTGCAAAATCAGGGGGCAACCTGCTGGGCGGAGTCAAAAACCCTTACCTCAAATCATCAGAATGGGGCTGGCAAATTGATCCGAAAGGCTTGCGCATCACGCTCAACACCTTATACGACCGTTATCAGAAGCCGCTGTTCATTGTTGAAAACGGCCTTGGCGCTGTAGACAAGGTTGAAGAGGACGGCACGATTCAGGACGATTACAGAATCAACTATCTTCGTGATCATTTAATTGAAGCGCGCGAAGCCATTGCGGACGGCGTTGAATTAATCGGATACACATCATGGGGGCCAATTGACCTTGTCAGCGCATCTACTGCGGAAATGAAAAAACGCTACGGTTTCATTTATGTGGACAGGGACAATAAAGGACATGGAACATTTAATCGCATCAAGAAAAAAAGCTTCAACTGGTATCAGCAGGTCATCGCCACAAACGGAGAGAGTCTCTGACAATTTTTTGAAAACTCATGCGCTTCAATTGACAATAACGAAATGCAGGCGGACAATAAAAGAGAAAGATGAACCACCCACAGTCCGAAAGGCGGGAAGAGCATGTTTAACAAAATGTTAGTAGCGATTGACGGATCAGACATGAGTGCAAAAGCGCTTGATGCCGCAGTGCATTTGGCAAAAGAGCAACAAGCGGAACTAAGCATTCTTCATGTGGGGAGAGAAGCCGTCGTCTCGACTTCTTCTCTGACGGGAATTGTCTATGTGCCTGAACACTTTATTGATGAAATCAGGAACGAGGTTAAAAAAGAGGGCCTGAAAATCCTTGAGAATGCAAAAGAAAAAGCAGCCGAAAAAGGCGTTCAAGCTGAAACCATTTACGCTAATAGCGAGCCGGCGTATGAGATACTAAATCACGCAAAAGAGAAAGGCGTCAGCCTGATTGTAGTTGGCAGCCGGGGGATCAGCGGCCTGAAAGAAATGATGCTTGGAAGCGTCAGCCATAAAGTGTCTCAATTATCAACATGCCCGGTTTTGATTGTTCGATAGATTTGTAAAAAAAGCGCCCTTGGGCGCTTTTTTTTATTTAGAATAGAAGTGTTATAATATCTACATGTAAAAAAGAGGAATTCTATGTGTAGATTTCTGAATTCATAAAAAACAGTTTATGCTATGCAGTACTGGAGGTAGAATACGTTTGATGCAACAGGATCTTTCCATATCGTCAAAACAAAAATCAACAGCCGTAATCAAAATGGTCATCTCTATGGTGATTTTCGGCTCCATCGGCTTTTTCTCAGAGCATACCAATCTGCCGTCATTTGAATTGGTCTTTGTCCGCTGCCTTTGCGCAACGCTGTTTTTAGGTCTTTGCTGGCTGGCGTCCGGCCAGTATAAAACTGAAAAATGGAGCAAGAGAGACGTGCTGCAAACATTGGCGTGCGGTTTCTTTCTTGTATTCAACTGGGTGTTTTTATTTAAGTCTTTTGAAGAAACGTCCGTTACAATTGCCATCTCCGTTTATCATCTAGCGCCGGTGCTTGTTCTTCTTCTGGGGAGCTTCTTCTACAGAGAGAAATTAAATGTGATCTCCGTCAGCTCCATTATCATCTGCTTTCTGGGAACTGCGCTGATTTCCGGGATTAACGGCAGCACTTCATTGACACAGCTGATGGGATCAGGGATCATATGGGCAGTTCTCGCCGCACTGTTTTATGCGTTCACCACTTTATTGGGAAAAGGCATTCACAATCTCAGTCCTTACACGACCACCTTCTTGCAGACGGGTTTAGGGGTTATCATCTTGATTCCGTTTATTCACTTTGGCGCTTTTGCTGACCTATCTCAGGGAAACTGGATTATGGTGGTATCTACCGGCATTATCCATACGGGTATTGTATATTTGTTGTTTTTTGACAGCTTGCGATTTTTATCAACGAAATTTATTTCAATCATTGTATTTCTCGACCCCGCTGTCGCAATCGTGCTCGATACCGTCTTCACAGGCTTCCGCCCTGACCTCTATCAAACGCTTGGCATCGTAATGATCTTTGCGGGCATGGCCTTGACGCTTGTCAGGAGGCAGGGGAAGGTGAATGTGGCAGCTGAGGGTACGGATATTGAACAAATGCAATAATGGAAAATGTAAAAAGGCCTATGCGGCCTTTTTTTGTTTTAGGTCAATTGACTCTCGCTAATCCTTAAAATAAGATAAATTTTCTAGAAAAATATTGTAATAATATTTCAGTCTAGTTAAGATTATTGAGTAAATATTACTTTTATTACAGAAGGAGAGAGAAAATGAAAAAAAGAAAGAGGCGAAACTTTAAAAGGTTCATTGCAGCATTTTTAGTGTTGGCTTTAATAATTTCATTAGTGCCAGCCGATGTACTGGCAAAAACCACAGAAGAAGAGAATGGAAATCGTATTGCTGCCGATGATCCAGAAGAAACTCTTCAGAAAGAACAATCTGAGGAAGCTGTACCTTTTGATCCAAAAGATATAAACAAAGAGGGTGAGATCACCTCTGAAAGAACAGAAAATACAAAACTCTATTATGAAGGTGACGGTGTCTATAAACAGGAAGTATACCTTGATCCTATTCATACAAAGGAAACACCTGATGCCGACTGGGAAGACATTTCTCCTGAGTTAAAAGAGTCGACAAGCAAACAAGTCCAGACAGAGAACGCTATTTTGAATTCAGATTTTCAAAAGCAAATGAAGAACGGGCTTTATGCGACTTTTGAGCATAATGACCATAAGGTTACATATTCACTTGTAGAAGCGAAAGGCCCGAATAAAACTTCACTTACTCCGAAAGATACCTCAGCAGATTATAAGACTGACAGTAATGAGATTGTGTATCCGGATGTTTTTCCGAATATTGATCTTCAGACTTTCACATTCAATGAAAACATAAAAGAAGATTTAGTCCTTCATCAGTATGATGGATACAACACATTTACATTTCAGTTAAAAACCGATTTGCAGGCTAAAGAACAAGAGGATGGATCCATTGATTTTTCTGATGAAAAAGGCAAAGTTGTTTTTTCTGTGCCTAAACCTTTTATGACGGATTCAAAACTAGATGAGCTTTCCGGCGAGGTTGAACGGTCAGACAAAGTCAGCTATAAGCTAGAAAAGAATGAAGAAGGGTATTTGCTTCATCTTACGGCAGACGAGAACTGGCTGAAAGACCCAGAACGCGTATATCCAGTATCTATCGACCCGTCAACTTCTTTATCTGTTTCATCGGATACGTTTGTCATGAGTGCCTACCCGACGACGAACTATTCGGCCTCCTCACAAAAATGGGATGCTAATTTAAAGGCCTATGTACTGAAAACGGGCTATTATGACAAAACAACAGGCACAAACTATGCGTTCATGAAATTTAACAACCTAAAGCCAATTCAAAATATGACTGTCACTAAAGCTACATTAAAAACATACGTAGCCCATTCCTATTATGGAACAAAGGCAACCGGTCTTTGGCTGGATACGGTCAACAGCAATTATGATAATGCAAAAATGACATGGAACACCAAACCGGCATCTAAAAATATCGGAAAAGCCGACGTCCATAAAGGACAGTGGGCGAGTTATGATGTGACCGCTGCTGTAAAGTCATGGAACTCCGGCGGGGCCAACTATGGGTTTAAGCTTCATACAAACGGAAACGGTAAGGAATACTGGAAAAAACTAATTTCTTCAGCGAACTCCGCCAATAAACCGTATATTGAAGTGACGTATACCATACCAAAGGGAAACACCCCTACAATTAAAGCCTATCACAATGGTGATTCCACTGGTTATTTTGATATCAGTTGGAAAAAGGTTGAAGGTGCGAAAGGGTATAAGGTATGGATTTACAATGGTAAAGAATATCAAGCGATCTCTACAGGCAACGTCACGTCGTGGAGCACAAAAGGGAAAAAAATCTGGCCTACGAGCGCAGAAATTGCCTCCAAGCGATATAAACTGCATCTGGACGGCAAGGATGGAGCTGAATTGGCATTAGACCCATCCCCGGTCTATAAGAACTCCGGCGGAAGCTATGCCACAAGCAAAAACTATTGGATTGGCGTCAGTGCGATATTTGACCAAGGTGAAGGAGCGATGTCCGCACCGGCAAAGCCCGTTATCCCTAATGTAGGAAAAGCACAAGCACCGTCAGCAAAGGGCTACAATAATGGGAATGCCACAGGATACTTCGACCTTTCTTGGAAAGCTGTATCCGGTGCAACCGGCTATAAGGTTCAGGTGTTCAATGGGAAAGGCTTTGAGACACTTGATCTCGGAAATCAGACGTCTTGGACCACAAAAGGGAAAAAGATCTGGCCGACAAGTGCAGAAATCAAGGCGGGAAAATATGCTCTTCACCTAAAGGACGGAAGCGGAGCAGAGCTGCCGATCAATCCCGGACCAACCTATAAAAACGCCGGGGGAGATGGAGCCAAAAGAAATTACTCGTTTAAAATTATCGCATACAACAAAGACGGCGAAGCCATTGCATCCCCGGCTGCTAACCCGGCACTTCCTGATATCGCTAGGCCAAAGAATGTAACTGGCTATTTGTATACAAATACAAAATCGAGTCAAACGGGTTATGTGAATTTGATATGGGAAAAGGTTCAAAATGCGAAAGGCTATAAAGTTAACATTTACAACGGTAAGGAATATCAGTCCTTTGATGTGGGTGACGCGGATCATTGGACAACCCAAAATAAAAACATTTGGCCGACTTCTGAGGAAATCAAAGCCGGAAGCTATAAGCTTCATACAGATGGAAAAGGCGGGGAATTAGCCCTCGATCCGTCACCTGTCTATAACAATGCAAATGGAAATTACAAAGGGAAGAAGAATTATTCTTTCACGCTTGTCGCTTATGATGCGAATGGTGAAACGATTCCGACAGCGCCCTTTAACCCAACGTTCCATGAAGGAGCAGAATTCCTTGGGACAGAAGAATACTGGTCTATCATTGATATCCCAAGCGGCCAGTTAAATGGTGCGACAGGCAATGTCATTGTGAATGAAGAAGATTTGTCAATTGACGGACGTGGTCCGGGACTTGGCTTATCGAGAACCTACAACAGTCTTGACAGCTCTGATCATTTATTTGGGCAAGGCTGGTATGCTGATGCAGAAACATCTGTCATCTCAACGGATGGCGGGGCAATGTATATCGATGAAGACGCTACGACACATCGATTCACGAAAAAAGCCGATGGCACCTATCAGCCGCCGACCGGTGTATATCTTGAATTAACAGAAACAACTGATCAGTTCATATTAAAAACAAAGGATCAAACCAACGCTTATTTCAATAAAAAAGGCGGCAAACTCCAAAAGGTAGTGGATGGCCACAACAATGCAACTGTCTATACTTACAATGACAAAAATCAACTGACCGCCATTACAGATGCATCAGGCCGCAAGCTTACATTTACCTATGATGAAAACGGCCATGTGACGTCCATCACCGGACCTAAGAATAAGAAAGTCACCTACTCATATGAGAATGATTTGCTGAAGAAGGTTACAGATACAGACGGGACTGTCACAAGCTATGACTACGATAGCGAAGGGCGCCTTGTCAAACAGTATTCAGCCAACAGTACCGAAGCAAAGCCTGTCTTTACCGAATATCAGTATAATGGACACCGTCTTGATAAAGCGATTAACGCTAAGAAAGAAACATATGTCTATAGCTATGATGCTGATAAAAAGACGCTTCTCATGACACAGCCGAATGGCCGGAAAGTACAGTACGGCTATAATGAAGCGGGAAATCCGATTCAGGTCATTGATGATGCGGAAGGGTTAAAAATTACAACGAATACAAAGTATGAAGGCAACAATGTTGTAGAAGATGTCGATCCAAACGACGTCGGCACCGGAAAAGCAACGGAAAGCTATCAATATGACAAAGATGGCAACGTTACGTCTGTTAAAGACGCATATGGAACTGAGACATACGAATACAACAAAAACAACGATGTCACAAAAATGAAGGATACCGAGGGCAATGTCACGGATATTGCTTATGACGGACTGGATGCTGTATCCGAAACCGATCAGAGTGGAAAATCATCGTCAGCAGCCGTTTATGATAAATACGGAAATCAGATTCAATCCAGCAAAGATTTATCAGCTTCAACTAATATTTTGAAAGATGGAAGCTTTGAAGCGCAAAAATCCGGCTGGAATCTGACTGCTTCTAAAGACAGCGGCAAAATCTCAATTATCACCGATAAAAGCGGGGTTCTTTCCGGATCAAAGGCATTGGAAGTCTTGAGCCAATCAACGTCTGCCGGAACAGATCATGGGTATTCGTCAGCAACACAAACAGTTGAGCTGGAGCCGAATACAACCTATACATTAAGCGGGAAAATCAAAACAGATCTTGCGAAATCAAGAGCCTACTTTAACATTGATTTGCGAGACAAAGATCAAAAACGAATTCAATGGATTCACAATGAATACAGTGCATTAGCCGGAAAAAACGACTGGACAAAACGGCAAATCACTTTTACGACTCCAGCGAATGCAGGAAAAGCCGTTGTGTATATGGAAGTCGATCATAAAGATAAAGATGGCAAAGGAAAAGCATGGTTTGATGAAGTCCAGCTGGAAAAAGGCGAAGTATCGTCAAGCTATAACCCAGTTCAAAACAGCAGTTTCACCTCAGCAACGGAAAGCTGGAATGTAAGCGGAGCATCCGTTGATTCTGAAGAAGGCTTTAATGATGATGTATCATTAAAAGCTGCCCGGACCAGTGCGTCCCAAGCCGGATCAGTAACAAAACAAACCGTTGTCTTAGGGCAAAGCGCAAATGACAAATCGGTTTATCTCACACTGACAGGAATGTCGAAAGCAAGCAGCGTCAAATTTACAGATGAAAAAGACTATTCTCTGCAGGCGAATGTCACTTACGCTGACGGCAGCACAGGCGTCTACAATGCGAAATTCCCTTCTGGAACACAGGAATGGAACCGGGCAGCTGTCGTCATCCCTAAAACAAAGCCGATCAATAAAGTAGATATTAGTATTCTGTTCCAAAAGAGTGCGACAGGCACAGTCTGGTTTGATGATATCCGTTTGATTGAAGGAAGCCTTCTGACTAAAAGCACGTATGACAGTAATGGCAACTATGTGACCAAGGAAGAGGACGAACTAGGTTACGCCACTTCAACTGATTACGATGAAACTGGTAAGAAAACGTCTGAAACAGATGCAAAAGGTGAAAAAACAACCTATACGTATGATCAGGCAGACCAATTGACAAACATGACGCTCTCTAACGGCACGTCTATCCTTCACAGCTATGATAAGGAAGGCAATGAGGTAAGCAAAACCATCCGGGCGGGAGCAGATCAAACCTATAAATACGAATATGATGTGATGGGCAAGCTTGTCAAAACAACTGATCCTCTGGGCAATGTGTTAGCAAGCGAATATGATGCCAACAGCAACCTGACCAAAACCATTTCACCAAATGGCAACGAAGTGTCTCTTTCTTATGATGGAACAGACCGGGTGAAATCAAAGTCGTATAACGGTACAGAAAAGTACAATTTCACGTATGACAAAAATGGAAATGAAACGTCGGTCGTCAATAAAGAGCAGAACACCACAAAAAAACGGACATTTGACAACAAAAACCGTTTAACCGAATTGACTGACCGCGGCGGCAGCCAAACTTGGACATATCCTAGTGACTCCGATAAGCTGAAAACCTTCTCGTGGAGCCATGGAGATCAAAAAGGAACGAATCAATTTACGTATAACAAACTTGATCAAATGATTGAGATGAAAGACAGTACATCTTCCTATTCATTTGATTATGATGAAAATGGAAACGTCCAAACCTTTATTACGGGCAACGGCGGCGGAACAAGTTTTTCATATGACGAAAGAAACCTTGTAAGCTCGCTGCATATCGGCGACAAAAATGGCGGAAGCATTCTGACAGAAAGCTATGAATACGACGCCAACGGCAACCGCACAACGATAAACAGCTCAGCAAGCGGCAAGGTGCAATATGAGTATGGGAAGCTGAATCAGCTTGTCAAAGAAACCCATGAAGACGGTACTGTTATTGAATACACATATGATGGATTCGGAAACCGGAAAACCGTTACAACTATAAAAGACGGCTCAAGCAAAACGGTGAACGCTTCCTTCAACATCATGAACCAGCTGACAAAAGTCAATGATGAAAGCATCTCTTACGATAAAAACGGCAACCGCACATCCGACGGCAAATTCACATATACGTGGGATGCAGAAGATAACCTGACCGCCGTTACCAAAAAAGGCGAAGACAAGCCATTCACAACATATAAGTATGACGAAAAAGGAAACAGAATCCAAAAAACCGTCAACGGAAAAGTCACGAACTACTTCTACGACGGAGACAGCTTGAACGTCTTGTATGAAACAGACGCGGACAACAACGTCACAAAATCATACACGTACGGAGACAGCGGCCAGCTGTTATCCTACACAGAAAATGGTAAGAAATATTTCTATCACTACAACGCACACGGCGACATCATCGCGATCTCAGACAGCACTGGAAAAACCGTTGCCAAATATCAGTACGACGCATGGGGAAATCCAACAAAAACCGAAGCAAGCGACGAAGTAAAAGACAACCGCTACCGCTACGCAGGCTACCAATACGACGAAGAAACCGGCCTGTACTACCTCATGGCCCGCTACTACGAGCCAAGAAACGGCGTGTTCCTATCGCTCGACCCAGACCCGGGCAGCGACGGCGACTCATTGGATCAGAATGGGTATGCTTATGGAAATAATAACCCGGTGATGAATGTTGATCCGGACGGGCATTGGGTGTGGCTAGCCATTAATGCTGGATTTGCGGCTTATGATGCTTATAAAGCATATAAATCTGGTAAGGGCTGGCGAGGAGTTGCTAAAGCTGCAGCATTTGGTTTTATTGGTGGGGGAAGGTTAAAAATTGCTAGTAGGATAGGAAAATGGGCTACTACGACTAGATATTGGAGTAAAGGCACTTTTAAGAGTGCAAAGGCTTCTTTAAATTATCATCATAAAAAACATGTCGTTTGGAAAGGGAGATCTTACGGTAAAAAAAGATACACTAATGCAGCTAGGGCTTTTTATAGATCTAATAAACATTTAAGACAAAAACATGTTCTTTCTAACGGGAAAAAAGGCTATAAAATTAAGAATGGCAAAAGAGGAGGGTATTATACGAGAAGTGGTAAAATTATTACATTTTGGCATAACGGTTGGAAAAAAAGAAGATAGTGTTTTGTAAGACACAAATTATTTGGGGAGGGATAATAATTAAAAAGTATAAGCGTTACAATTTAGATAATGAGTTAATTTCCACCCTTGAGAGAATTAAAAGAGATTTAGAAGGTCCATTTCCTTCTGATATTGAGAAATTAGAGGAAGATTATAATGAATTTTGTTCAGCGGAAGATTTTTATGAATTTTTTATGCTCATCGTTGGAAGTCTAAGTTATGTTTTAGCAGATAAAAAACTGCCCAAACGCCAACTTGATTCATTATCAAAATCTTTTTTTGAACTATACCCAAGGTACTCTCAAATGAATGGAATTTTAGAAAACTATCCTGCACTAAAGCGAGAACTAGAACTACACGAGCGAGCAAGGAGATTATTAATTAAAATAATTTCTAATTAGCTAGCACTTTAAGAAATAGGTACGTACTACTTTCAATTTGAAATGATAGTATAAGCTTAGAAAATGTATTTAGAACTGGCACGGAAAGTTATTAAAAAGCAAAACCCCAGCCTTCACTCAAGGTTGGGGTTTCTGCATATGACGCGCCAAATTCTGAAGACAGTGGCTGCGTAAGTGAGGATAGCCGGAATAGTGATGCAATGAGAAAAATAGAAAGGATGTTTATGGTGTTATGAAGTATGGAAGCTTCAGCAGAAATAAACATTGAAAGCCGCAGTAAGACAGAGCATGAACAATATGATATAGCGGAGGGTATATTCACTTTGTTTGTATTTATCAATCATGGTTGAACGGTCGGAGTAAATCGGCTTCGTTCCGGGTGCGGCGGCAAAGATATGTGTGGTGTATTCAGAATAAACATGCTCCCATCCGGCATTTTCGAATATTTCAAGGTACTCATCTATGTTGTCATTATCGACGGCACGATAGTCTAAGCTGTAGATCAATTTCCGCGGCTCAGTTTTTCTAAGCTTATACCCCATAAACGCAAAAGAATCGAGTACCCAGCCTTTGCTGGCCATATCACTTAGTCTCTTCATATCCTTTTCTTCTGAAAAGGCCAATCCTTCAGACATCATAAATTTTTTCTGTTTCATGATGAATCCCCTTTCAATTGTTGAAAAGCACGTTGACCGTGTTCAGCCATCACTTTTCTGCGCTGAATTTCTTTTTTGAGTAGTTCTTGGCCGTGCAAGGTGGTTTGGTACACTTTGCGCCGTGGGTTGTCATTGTTGACAAGCTTAATGATTTCTTCTTGCAGTAATTTCTTTAACAATGTATATAAGGTAGCCGGGCCGATCGTAAAGGAGTCATCGGTCATGTCCTCAATCTCCTGCATGATCGAATATCCGTGTTTTGGCTCCAGCAAGGTTAAGACAATATAATAGGCTGGATCGGTAAGCTGATCCATTTCCTGCGGACGCTGCTTTGGCAAGCGGTCACCTCATTTCTTATATCAACTAATGATATATCACTTATTGATATAATAAAATCTTCCTTTTTGTTTGTCAACGCAATTTTTTTCTTCCTTCAGTCATCATAAAGAAACAATCACCGAGTATGGATTAATGTATTCGTTTTCATAGAGGGGGAGTCTTGATGAAAAAATGGATGGCAGCGGTTTTTGTGATGATGCTGATGCTGTGTTTTGGCGGGAATGAGAGTGTGAAGGCGGCGGAGCCGAAGGTGTATCAATTTGACTTTGGAAGCGGTTCGGTGGAGCCTGGTTATATTGGTGTCAGGGCGTTTGATCGATATGATCGGTCAAAGGGCTACGGTTTTCAAACACCGGAGAATATGAGGGATGTGGCGGCATCCGGGACTGGTGTGAAGAGTGATGCGGTTCAGTTTTTAGCGTATGGGACGAAAAGCAATAACACGTTTAATGTGGATCTCCCGAACGGCCTTTATGAGGTGAAGGTGACGCTTGGCAATACGGCAAGGGCCAGTGTGGCGGCGGAGGGCGTGTTTCAGGTTATTAATATGACAGGGGATGGCGCGGAGGATACGTTCCAAATTCCTGTCACCGACGGGCAGCTGAATCTGCTGGTGACAGAGGGGAAAGCTGGCACCGCTTTTACGCTTAGCGCCTTGAAAATAAAGAAATTGTCTGATCAGCCGGTGACGAACCGAACCATTTATGTCGGCGGCGACTCGACGGTGTGCAATTATTATCCGCTCAACAGCAGCAAGCAGGCGGGCTGGGGGCAGATGCTGCCTCACTATATCGATAAACACACCTTTCAAGTGAGAAACATGGCGTCCGGCGGGCAGATCGCGAGAGGGTTCAGAAATGATGGACAGCTTGAGGCGATCCTGAAGTATATTAAACCGGGAGATTATTTTATATTGCAGCTTGGCATTAATGACACAAATCCGAAGCATAATGAATCTGAAGCGGAGTTTAAAGAGATGATGCGTGATATGATTCGTCAGGTAAAAGCGAAAGGAGCGGACGTCATCCTATCAACGCCTCAGGGCCGGGCGACCGATTTTACTTCTGAAGGCATCCATTCGTCTGTAAACAGATGGTACAGGGCCTCTATTTTAGCTTTGGCCGAAGAGGAAAAAACACACCTCATTGACTTAAATGTCCTCAGCTCGGCATACTTTACATCGATCGGTCCGGAAAGAACACTCGGGCTTTATATGGATGGAGATACGCTGCATCCGAATCGCGCGGGGGCCGACGCACTGGCGCGATTGGCTGTTCAGGAGCTAAAACGCCAGGGAATCGATGGCTTTTAATACATCACTTTTCGACAAAACACATATGCCTTCGTCAATTAGAGTATAATGAGAACATCTGCAAGAGACAGGAGTTTATACATGAGTCATTTTAAAAACTATCAAATCAGTCATGACATTTTACGAGCATTGGAAGGACTGGGATATACAGAACCGACCAAGGTGCAGCAGAGCGTGATCCCCGCTGCCCTTGAACGAAAGGATCTTGTCGTCAAATCACAGACGGGAAGCGGGAAAACGGCTTCGTTCGGAATTCCTCTCTGTGAGCTGGCGGATTGGGATGAAAACAAGCCGCAGGCGCTTATTTTAACTCCAACCCGTGAGCTTGCGGTGCAAGTAAAGGAAGATATCACGAACATCGGACGATTTAAACGGATCAAAGCGACAGCCGTATTTGGAAAATCCTCCTTTGATAAACAAAAAGCTGAGCTTAAGCAAAAAAGCCACATTGTTGTCGGCACGCCGGGACGTGTTCTGGATCATATCGAAAAAGGCACGCTGCCGTTGGATCGTCTCTCTTATTTGGTCATTGATGAAGCGGATGAGATGCTGAATATGGGCTTCATTGAGCAGGTGGAGGCGATTATCAAGCATCTTCCGACTGAGCGTACGACGATGCTGTTTTCGGCGACGCTTCCGCAGGATATCGAGAAGCTGAGCCGTCAATATATGCAAAACCCCGAGCATATCGAAATCAAAGCGGCCGGGCTTACCACAAGAAATATTGAACATGCGGTGATTCAAGTAAGAGAAGAGCATAAATTTTCATTGCTGAAAGATGTGCTGATGACGGAGAATCCCGACAGCTGCATCATTTTCTGCCGAACGAAGGAGCACGTCAATCAGCTGACCGATGAATTGGATGACTTAGGATATCCATGCGATAAAATTCACGGCGGAATGATTCAGGAAGACCGATTCGACGTCATGAATGAATTTAAACGTGGCGAGTACCGTTACTTAGTCGCGACGGATGTCGCCGCGCGCGGGATTGATATTGAAAATATCTCCCTTGTCATCAACTATGATCTGCCGCTTGAAAAGGAAAGCTATGTCCACCGCACGGGCCGAACGGGACGCGCAGGGAACAAAGGAAAGGCCATTTCGTTTGTCACGGCCTTCGAAAAACGGTTTTTAGCCGACATTGAAGAATATATCGGATTTGAGATTCAAAAAATAGAAGCCCCTTCTCAAGAGGAAGTGGCAAGGAAGAAACCAGAATTTCTAGCTAAAATGAATGACCGTCCGGAAAGCAAAAAAGACAAAAGCGAAGAGCTGAATAAAGACATTATGAAGCTGTATTTTAACGGCGGAAAGAAAAAGAAAATCAGAGCCGTTGATTTTGTAGGAACGATTGCAAAAATTGACGGTGTGTCAGCTGACGACATCGGCATCATTACGATCATGGATAACGCCTCATACGTTGAGATTTTAAATGGTAAAGGTCCTCATGTTCTCAAAGTGATGAAGAACACAACCGTCAAAGGGAAAAAGCTGAAGGTGAATAAAGCGAATAAATGATGAATGACCTGCTCCCAGTTAAAGGGGCAGGTCATTTTGCTGCTGGCTGACATTGGCGCTGGTCTCCTCCGGAACAAAGGCAAGAATCACAATACCAATTACAAACAAAATGATCAGACTGAACACCGCAGTCGAGGATTTCCCGGTCAGCTGGGCTGTCACGGCAATGAGCAGCGGTCCCATAATTGAGGCGAATTTTCCAAAAATGTTGTAAAAACCGAAGAATTCATTGGCGTGGCGCTTTGGCACAAGCTTGGCGAAATAGGAACGGCTTAGGGCTTGAATACCGCCCTGCGAGGTGGCGACAAGCATAGCCAGTATCCAGAAATCAAGCGTTGTCTCCATAAAATAGGCATACACGCAAACGATCATATAAATGACGATCCCGACGTACAGCATGGTCTTCCCCGTGAAGCGTTCTGCCAGTTTTCCGTATATAATCGAAAACGGTGCAGCGACCACCTGAGTGACAAATAGGATGATCAGAAGGCTTGAGGAGCCGATCCCTAAATCTGATCCATAGGATGTCGACATCGTAATAATTGTGCCGACTCCGTCGATATAAAAGAAATAAGCGAGCAAGAAGAGGAAAAGTGCCCGGTATTGCCTGATCCGTTTCATCGTTTGGCCGAGCCGCTTAAAGCTGTTGATGACAATATGAGGTTCTTTTTTGATGTAATAGCGTTGATGGACATGTTTAATCATTGGGATAGTGAACAGCCCCCACCAGGCAGCCGTTATGAAAAAGGACAGCTGGCTTGCGGCCGATACAGACACTGGAATCGTCTCTGCTTGCGCGAGCAGGATGACAGCAATACTGATGATAAATGGAATCGTGCTGCCAATGTATCCTAAGCCAAAACCCCGTGCCGAGACGAGATTCATCCGTTTCTCAGGCGTGACGTCCACGAGAAAGGCATCATAAAACACATTGGCGCCGGAAAAACCGATAGCCGATATCGTATAAAACAGCAACAATAGCAGCCAATGTTCACTAGGGATAAAGGCGAGCATCGCGGTGCTGGCGACACCGACTGACACAAAGAAACCGAAGAACTTTTTCTTGCACCCTTCATAGTCGGCGATTGTGCCTAAAATAGGGCCGAGCATCGCAAGAATAAACGTTGAAATCGCAATGGTATAGCCCAGATAGGCAGTCGATTGAGCGGCGCTGACACCGCTTTCCGCAGCTGCTGATTTATAAAATAACGGAAATACCGCGGTGGTCACGACAATTGAGTAAGCAGAATTTGCCCAGTCATATAATACCCAGCTGTTTTCTTGTTTCGTAAAACGTTTCATCATCAGAGCCCCCTCTCCGGTAACGATACTTCTATTGTACGAAAAATGGGCCTGAAAAGAATGGAATGCACGTCAATTTTTACAAAATATTTATGCTTTTGCGCTTCAAATCATACTTTTGATTTATTGCTGGGGTTAGGTGAATCTGGTACCATTTAACTATATTTTATGGTATTTTCCAGAAGGGATTCAGCAGAGAGGAGACAGAGCATGAGGCGAATAGGCTTGTGTATAAGCCTGCTGGTCACAGTTCTTGTGATGAGCGCATGCGAAAGTGAAGGTGAGGCTCAGATGTTCGCAGACTGTGATCAAAAGACAGTAAAACAAACCGCAGCCAAACCGATGAGCAGTAAGAAAAAGCAGGATTTCCAAGCCCTCGCAAGCGACAGGCAGCTGGCCATTGTGTTCAGTTCCATGATACAAGTGAGCGAAGCATTTGATTATGGAATCGGTAATCCAGAATACTTCGTGCGAAGCAACATGACTGAAGAAGAAGCAGACATTGCGAAGGAGAATCTCGAATCGATTAAGCTTGAGAACAAATCGCTCAAAAAACAAAACAGCGAGGCGGTCGCCTTGCTACAAAAAACGCGTAATCAAGACATGAGCCGCATCGAAATTCAGCAGCTGACAGAAAATAGAGCCGCTTTTTTTGAGACCGCAGACAGTATGATCAAACTCATCGGCCAAGTCACACCGAAAAACGCGAAGAAGACAAGACAGCAGCTGGATCAGCTGAAAAAACAATATACACAATACAGCGCTGAAAGCATTAAAATCATGAACAGCATTGTCAAAAAGCAGAAAGCTGACAAGGCATCATTTGAACGCCATCTGGAGGCGCTGCTTCAAAAACAGCCCGGGCAGCAGGTACGGAGTGAATTGTACTGACCAGCTTCCGTCTTTCCCTGATGATATTGACCTAGTACAAAAAGAATGTACAATCAAGATATAGTCTATTCTTAGTTGATTGGAGGGACATGCCATGAAAATTGCGAAGGTGATCAACAATAATGTGATCAGCGTGGTCAATGAACAGGGAAAAGAATTGGTCGTCATGGGCAGGGGGCTCGCGTTTCAGAAAAAGTCTGGCGATGATGTCGATGAAGCCCGCATTGAGAAAGTGTTCACGCTCGATAACAAGGATGTATCAGAAAAGTTCAAAACCCTTTTGTATGATATACCGATCGAGTGTATGGAAGTATCCGAAGAGATTATCAGCTACGCAAAATTACAGCTCGGCAAAAAGCTCAACGACAGCATCTATGTGTCGCTGACCGACCATATTAACTTTGCCATCCAGCGCAACCAGAAAGGGCTTGATATCAAAAACGCCTTGCTGTGGGAAACAAAACGGCTGTACAAAGACGAATTTGCGATCGGCAAAGAAGCGTTGGTTATGGTAAAAAACAAGACTGGTGTGTCTCTGCCAGAGGATGAAGCGGGCTTTATTGCTCTGCATATTGTAAATGCCGAGCTGAATGAAGAGATGCCCAATATTATCAACATTACAAAAGTCATGCAAGAGATTTTGAGTATTGTAAAATACCATTTTAAGATTGAATTCAACGAAGAATCGCTTCACTATTATCGGTTCGTCACCCACTTAAAGTTTTTCGCGCAGCGTCTATTTAACGGCACTCACATGGAAAGCCAGGACGATTTTTTGCTGGATACAGTGAAAGAAAAGTATCATCGCGCGTATGAATGCACGAAGAAAATCCAAACCTACATTGAGCGGGAGTATGAGCACAAGCTCACAAGTGATGAGCTGCTGTATTTAACCATTCACATAGAAAGGGTAGTTAAACAAGCATAATGAGAGCGCTGACATTTTTGTTTCCTTGTATTCATTTTTTCTTACATTCACATATGAAAATGATAGGATTGTTACTGATAAAGCAGGCAAAACCTAAATTACAATGAGTGCGGATCATCTCTGTCTGTGCTGATGGTAATTTAGGTTTTTATTTTTTTCAGAGGGAAGATGATGATAGTTACAGGATTCAAGTCAGTAAGATTCGATATTATCATTATTTTGACCGATGTTCCCTTTTAAAAGAATCATGTAAGATCAACATAGAAAACGCTTTCAATGAAAGGGGAATGCCAATATGCCTTATCTGAAACGAGTGTTGCTGCTTCTTGTCACTGGATTGTTTATGAGTTTGTTTGCAGTCACTTCTACTGCCTCAGCTCAAACAGGTGGATCGTTTTTTGACCCTTTTAACGGCTATAACTCCGGTTTTTGGCAAAAAGCAGATGGTTATTCGAATGGAAATATGTTCAACTGCACGTGGCGGGCTAATAACGTATCAGTGACGTCATTAGGTGAAATGCGTTTAGCGCTAACAAGCCCATCTTATAACAAGTTTGACTGCGGGGAAAACCGTTCTGTTCAAACATATGGCTATGGACTTTATGAAGTCAGAATGAAACCAGCTAAAAACACAGGGATCGTTTCATCGTTCTTCACATACACAGGTCCAACAGATGGAACCCCTTGGGATGAGATTGATATCGAATTTTTAGGAAAAGACACAACGAAGGTTCAATTTAACTATTATACAAATGGTGCAGGAAACCATGAGAAGATTGTGGATCTCGGGTTTGATGCAGCCAATGCCTATCATACGTATGCATTCGATTGGCAGCCAAACTCTATTAAATGGTATGTCGATGGGCAATTAAAACATACTGCAACAAGCCAAATTCCGACAACACCTGGAAAGATCATGATGAACCTGTGGAATGGCACGGGTGTCGATGAATGGCTTGGCTCCTACAATGGTGTAAATCCGCTATACGCTCATTATGACTGGGTGCGCTATACAAAAAAATAATGCCAAATGTGAAAGAGCCTGCTGCAATATAGCAGGCTCTTATGATTGTAATGAGAAGTTGTTGGCATGAATCTTCTATTCACTCATAATATCCTATTTGATCTTCTCCCCTCTGTAAATCACGTACTCACTCAATGCTACGATCAAGCTCATACATTTAGAAAGAAATAATCCCAATCAAAAGTGCGGCAATCGTCATCACAATCGTTGTTCCCACGGCCCATTTAATAGTGAATTTTTGATGGTCGCCAAAGCTGACGCCTGCCATCCCTACCAATAGATAGGTGGAAGGCACAAGCGGGCTGAGCAGATGCACAGGCTGCCCCAGCAAGGAGGCCCTTCCGATTTCAGCGGCATCTATTCCGTAAGCGGAAGCGGCTTCGGTGATGATGGGAAGGACACCGAAGTAAAAGGCGTCATTCGACATGAAAAAGGTGAATGGCATGCTGACGATCGCAGTGATCAACGGCAGGTGCGGGCCCATGGCATCAGGGATGAGTGAAACGAGAGAATGCGCCATGGCATCCACCATTTTTGTGCCGGAGAGAATGCCTGTGAATATGCCCGCAGCAAACACCATCGAGACAACGTTTAACGCATTACCCGCATGCGCCGAGATTCGTTTCTGCTGCTCTTTGACATTTGGATAGTTAACCATCAAGGCAACGGCGAACGCAGTCATAAAAAGAACAGGAAGCGGCAGCAGGCTGGTGATCAGTGCGGCCATCAGAGCGACAGTCAGCAGCAGGTTAAACCATTGAAGAGCGGGACGCTTGAGCGGTGGGGCCTCCGGATCGGAAGACGGTGCGTGATCAATCGAAATGACGCCGAGCCGCTTCCGCTCTTTCTTTCCGAGGATATAAGCAACGGCGATCACCCAGAGAATGCCGGCGATCATAGCGGGAATCAGCGGCGTGAAAACCTCTGACGTGTCCAATTTTAAGGAGGCCAAAACCCTCGCAGTCGGCCCGCCCCACGGGATAATATTCATAACCCCCGAACCGAGCATCGCTATTCCCGCTAACACCAAACGGTTCATGCCGAGCCGTTTGTAGAGAGGCAGCATCGCTGCAATGGTAATCATATAGGTTGTTGTCCCATCTCCGTCCAGCGAAATGGTCATGGTCAGAACCGCTGTGCCTACGGCGATTTTTAACGGATCTCCTTTGACAAACGATAAGATTTTGGCAATGAGAGGATCAAACAGGCCTGAGTCAATCATAATGCCGAAATACAGGATGGCGAATAACAGCATGATACCGGTAGGGGCGAGGTCTGTAACGCCCTGAATCATCATCTCGCCGAGATCTTTGCCAAATCCGCTGATCAGGGCGAACACAATAGGAACGACAATCAAAGCAATAAGAGCGGAAAGCCGGTTAGACATAATAAGGTACATAAAGACAATCATCATCACAAAACCGAGTATGGCAAGCATGATATGACCTCCCCTATTCAACAGCTTTTTTAGTAAGCGCTTCCATCCTTTCTTTCTGTGAAGAAGGCTTATTTCAAATGTGTATGACCGCATATTTATATGTAGACCAAAAATCCTAATGAGCGGATTAGCAGTTTATATGAAGAACGCCACGGGTAAATGTGCTGTAGAATGTTTCGTTTTAAAAAGGGGGAGCAGACATGAGTGATGACCAAAACAAACGTGTAAATGAACACTCAAAGGACGAGCAGCTTGAGCAGTACAGGACCGATAACAGCGGGAAGAAAATGACGACAAACCAAGGCTTGCGAGTGTCAGAGGATGAGCATTCGTTAAAAGCCGGGGTTCGCGGTCCGACGCTGATGGAGGATTTTCACTTTCGGGAGAAAATGACGCACTTTGACCATGAGAGGATTCCGGAGCGCGTTGTGCATGCGCGCGGGTATGGCGTGCATGGCTTTTTTCAGGTTTACGAACCAATGACGGAATATACACGGGCCAAATTTCTTCAGGACCCTTCGGTGAAGACACCGGTATTTGTCCGTTTTTCTACGGTCGCGGGTTCTAAAGGCTCCGCAGACACGGTGCGGGATGCCAGAGGCTTTGCGACAAAATTTTATACTGAAGAAGGAAACTATGACCTTGTGGGAAATAACATTCCGGTGTTTTTCATTCAGGATGCGATCAAATTTCCGGATTTGGTTCATGCGTTTAAGCCTGAGCCACACAATGAAATGCCTCAGGCCGCGACTGCTCACGATACGTTTTGGGATTTTGTCGCCAATAACCCTGAGTCGGCTCACATGGTGATGTGGACGATGTCAGACAGAGGCATCCCGCGCAGCTACAGAATGATGGAAGGCTTCGGCGTTCACACGTTCCGTTTTGTCAATGAACAAGGAAAGGCACGTTTCGTGAAATTTCACTGGAAGCCGGTGCTCGGCGTGCATTCTCTCGTATGGGATGAAGCGCAAAAAATTGCCGGGAAAGATCCAGATTTCCATCGCCGTGACCTGTGGGAAACAATTGAAAACGGCGGCAAGGTTGAATACGAGCTCGGCGTGCAGATGATTGATGAGGAAGATGAATTCAAGTTTGATTTTGATATTCTTGATCCGACTAAGCTGTGGCCGGAAGAGCTTGTGCCGGTGAAGATCATTGGGAAAATGACGCTGAACCGCAATCAGGATAATGTGTTTGCGGAAACAGAACAAGTCGCATTCCACCCGGGAAATGTCGTGCCGGGCATCGACTTTACAAATGACCCGCTCCTGCAGGGACGGCTTTTCTCTTATACAGACACACAGCTCATCCGTCTTGGCGGCCCGAACTTCCATGAGCTTCCGATTAACCGGCCTGTATGTCCATTCCATAACAATCAATACGACGGCTATCACCGGATGACGATCAATAAGGGACCTGTCGCTTATCATAAAAACTCTCTGCAAAACAATGATCCGTCGCCAGCGACAGCTGAAGAAGGCGGCTACGTCCACTATCAGGAAAAAGTCGAGGGCAAAAAAATCCGCCAGCGAAGCGACAGCTTCAACGATTATTACTCACAGGCGAAGCTTTTCTGGAACAGCATGTCTCCTGTGGAGAAACAGCATATCATTTCTGCTTTCTGCTTCGAGGTCGGGAAGGTCAAAAGCAAAGACGTACAGCGGCAGGTCGTTGATGTCTTCAGCAATGTCGATGCTGATTTAGCAGAAGAAATCGCCAAAGGAGTAGGCGTGGCGGCGCCCGCGAAGCGTAAAGCATCTAAAGAAATTCTTACTTCGCCTGCGTTAAGCCAAGCCCGTACAGTGAAAACCGCGTCAACAAGAAAAGTCGCTGTACTCGCCGGAAACGGATTTCATGAAAAAGAGCTGCAAACAGTGCTGGAAGCCTTAAAGCAAGAAGGAATCACAGTAGATATCATCAGTCAAAATCTGGGGTATATGACAAGCGGCAGCGGACAGCAGCTTGAGGCCAACGGCACGTTCCTGACGGTTGATTCTGTTCTGTATGATGCCGTCTATGCCGCAGGAGGACTGGAGTTAAAAGACAACAAACAAGCGATGGCGTTTATCAGAGAAGCTTACAATCACTACAAGGCAATCGGTGCGGCAAATGAAGGAATTGACCTTCTTCAATCCTCTGTCGGGACGACAGAGGGACCAGGCATCGTAACGGCTGAAGAAGAACCTGACTACGCCGCTTTCAGCAAGGCATTTATCGATGCGGTTTCTGCTCATCGCCATTGGGATAGACGAATTTGATCGGCTCCTGTATCTTTAAGGAAGATACTTTTCATAAGGAGCATGACAAATGAACGAAAAACAGCTCGCTGAAGCTAACGAACGCGATGAAAATATGATGATTTTGGTGTTTGCCCAGTGGTGCGTGAACCATGATCTTGATCCGATGGAGCTGTACGCCAAAGCGTATCCGCAGCAAAAGCTGAATGAAAGCTTGAAAAAAACCATGGACGATCTGGTCGTGCCAAAACACGAAGCAGAGCACATTCCGGACCAGACTGTCATTGCGGTATTAGAAATGTTCGGAAATACAGATTTGGCACAGGCCGTTCATGAAGCGATTTCTGGGCGCAAACAGTAAAAAAAGAGACATCCTGTGTCTCTTTTTTTATTGGAAAAATCATGCTGTTAGACCTAGAAACTTCTTTCGATTTAATCAGTCTATAAAAGTGTGTATTGCTTAAATAAGGGAATGATAAACAACGACATCAAAGGAGGAGATTGTATGAAATGGAATAAAATGATGAAAGCCGCGGGGATTGCAGTCTTGCTTTTTTCCGTAGTTGCATATGCGGCCCCATCTTTAAAAGCAGTTCAAGCGAAAACACCGACTGTCAGCACCCATACGTACAAAAAGATCAAGGAGTTAACGTATCCACAAGTGCATCACGTCGGGAATGCCGCGTTTGAAAAGAAAATCAATCAAGAGCTGAAAGCCTACATTGAACAATCGTATCAGGAATATCTGAAAAACAAAAAAGCAGGCGAACAGCAGGGCTTTAAAACCGAATATCAAGCATCCTTCAGCGTCAAATACAATGCGGCAGGCAAGCTCAGCATTCAAACACTTAATTATATCTATTCAGGAGGCGCCCACGGTTTAACGTCTGTCCAGTCCTTCAACTATGACTTGAAAGCACAAAAGCGGGTGACGCTGGATCAGATTCTGAACACCAAAACAAAAGTCAGCAAAACGAGAGATTACCTATATAGCTATATCAAAAAACACGATGAGCTGTTTTTCCCTGATGTTAAGAAAGAGGATATAACCCTAAACAAAGACACAATGTTTTACTTTACGGCAAACGGGATCGCCATCGTCTTTGGCCAATATGACTTGGGGCCTTATGCAGCGGGAATCCGGAATGTGCAGGTGCCAGCCTCTATTTATCAATAATGAAAAGAGCCATATCCGAAAAGGGATATGGCTCAATGTTTCTACCACACAAACAGGCCGACAATCGCAGCACTTAATAAAGATACTGCAATTCCGCTGACGAGCAGCTTCCACACGTTTCTCCCGATGACCGTTGACTTTTCTCCGTCAAGGATCGAATTGTACGTGCCGTAAATCATGCCGACCGTACTGAAGTTTGCAAAGGACGTCAGGAATGTCGTCGCCACCGCAACGGTGTGAGGCGGAAGGGATTTGAGATTGTTTTTCAAGTCAAGCATCGCAACAAACTCGTTCGTTGCTAATTTCATGCCCATCAGCTGAGCAACATACATCGCATCGTGCACTGGCAGTCCAAGCAGGAATGCGAACGGACTGAACAGATAAGCAAAAATTGTCTGGATGGTCAGGCCATGTACGAAAACGCCAAGAATGCCATTAACTGCTGACGTTAATGCGACATATCCGATCACCATTGCCAAAATAACGATAACCATGTTCATGCCGACAAGCATACTGTTAGAAATCGTAGAGAAAAAGTCTTTCTTCTCTTCTTTAGGCGGTGTATAGATGATATCTTCATCCTCCGGCACGTGAACAGGATTCAGCAGGTTTGCGATAATCAGCGCGTTTAAGCAGTTCAAAGGAATGGCTGTAAACACGTATGTCGCAGGCACCATTGAAAGATAAGATCCGATAATGGAGCCGCTGATGCTGCTCATGCTCATTAAACCGAATGTGAGCAGGCGGTTGTTGCTTAAAACCGTAAGCTGCTGGCGGATGACCGCAAGTGCTTCGGTATTTCCAAGGAACATCATTTGAATAGAGAAAAAGCTTTCTAATTTCGGCAAGCGGGAAGCCTTTGAAATCACCCATCCGATTTTATCAATCAGCCAAGGCAAAATGCCGAAATACGTTAAAATATCAAAGAATGTGACGATAAAGATAATTGGAAGAAGCGCACTAAAGAAAAAGTCTACTGTTTCATTCGCCATCACTGACGGAAAGGCAAACGCGATACCGTCACTGGCGCAAGCAATCAGCCAAGTGAAGAAATCACCGATTTTACCGATGGCCCAGCTTCCGACTTTTGTTCCCAGCATAAACCAAGTAATCAGCAATTCCAGAACAATTAACGTAATGATCGGGCGCCACTTGATTTTCTTTTTCTGCGGAGAACATAGGAATACAACTGCCATAATCACAATGAGACCGACAAGGTTTAGTAAAAAGTACATGATAGCAACTCCTATGAGGGTTATTATGGAAACAAAAAAAGCTCTTATCCTTCACAAATTCTGGAAGTGCAGAAAGTGTGAAAAATAAGAGCAAACAGAAAAGAACTTGTCCTTTTCAACTCGTTCAAATTTATTCAAACTTTCTTGTAGTCTAGTTTTTTACGGTTACTAGGTAGAAACAATCAGACCATATTACTGATCATATACAAGAATGTCTTTTTCTAAGATGATAGCAGTATTTTATCCTTTCACTTTTTGAAAATCAACCTTTTTAACTATTTTCACAATAATAAAATTTATATTCTAAAATGAGAAAATAAAGGAAAAACATGCTGGATTGCTATGCTGATATGATGTTGGCGGGATACCAGCATGTCAGTACTGATTTTTCTTCACTATAAGGTTCTAGCTCCTGGAGATTTGTTGTATAATGGAAATGGGGAAACCATACAGCAGAAAGGGAGTTTTTTTCATGATTATCCAATTCATTCGTTATAGATAATGACAGGTGTAGACAAACTGCCAGACCTGGCCAATTTTTGAGATAGGCCTAGGTTTATTTGTCTATGCCTTTTTCATTTATCTAAAAATGAATGAATGGGGTGTTTTTTATCATGAAGCGAACAGTTGATTTCAGCATGTTTCGATGCCCGCTCTGCGATTCTTCTATGGATGCGGCATCAGGGAAAAGCTTGATTTGTACAGAACGAGGACATACATTTGATCTATCTCGGCACGGCTACGTGAACTTTCTGACGAAGCCGGTCAAAACTAGTTACGGTACTGAGCTTTTTGAAGCGAGGAGCAGGCTGATTGGAGAATGTGGTTTTTTTGAGCCGCTCCATGATGCGGTTGCAGAACTCATCAGTCATCCCAAATCTGGTCATGAGGCATTCACCATCCTGGACAGCGGTTGCGGTGAGGGTTCTCATTTGAATGCGCTTTGCGGGTTTGATTATGCAGGGAAAGCAGCGATAGGAACCGGCATAGATCTTTCGAAGGATGGGATCTTAAAAGCTTCTAAGGCATTCAAAGATCAGATGTGGGCGGTTGCCGATGTGGCGCGTGCTCCTTTTCATGATCGTCAATTTGATGTTGTGCTGTCTATTTTTTCGCCGTCCAATTATGCAGAGTTTCATAGACTGCTGAAGAATGATGGCATGCTCATAAAAGTAGTGCCGCGAAGCGACTATTTAATAGAATTAAGGCAATTTTTATATACTGATTCACCAAGGCGCACGTATTCCAATACGGCAGCAGTTGAGCGTTTTACAGCAAATGCAGCACACAGCCGTCCTGTCAGGCTGCGCTATGTTAAAACGCTTGACCAGCAGGCAATTCACTGGCTTCTCAAGATGACGCCGCTTGCCTGGTCGGCGCCGAAAGATCGAGTCAGCCTGCTGAAAGAGATGAAATCAGCCGATATTACGGTTGATGTTGATATCCTAATAGGAATGAAATGAATGGCAGAGGAAAGCTCCGAAAAAAGGAGCTTTCCTTTTTTAATCGGAATAGTTGGCCCACGCTTCTCGTACATATGGAAAGGGGACGGAAACAGCCGATGCGGACAGGTTTTTGTAAACGCTTTCTAGTTCGCGGAAACGGGGGATGTGTGTGTGGAACTGATCATCATTCTATTGGCGTTAGGTTTGCTGATGTTTACGGCGTATCGGGGATTTTCTGTCATATTGTTTGCGCCGATTTGCGCGTTATTCGCGGTGCTCCTGACAGATCCAAGCCATGTGCTTCCTTTTTTCTCATCAATTTTTATGGAGAAGATGGCGGGTTTTATTAAATTGTATTTCCCAGTGTTTTTGCTCGGTGCCATTTTTGGAAAGGTCGTTGAAATGGCCGGGCTTGCGGCATCAATCGCGAAAACAATTGTCCGGCTTGTCGGGGCAAAAAGAGCGATACTTGCCATTGTGCTGATGGGCGCTGTCTTGACGTACAGCGGCGTCAGCCTGTTTGTTGTCGTATTTGCCGTATATCCTTTTGCGAAAAACATGTTTCAAGAAGCAAACATACCGAAACGCCTCATCCCGGGAACGATTGCTTTAGGTGCTTTTACGTTTACGATGGACGCACTTCCGGGGACGCCGCAAATCCAAAATGTCATCCCGACGTCGTTTTTCAAAACAGACATTTATGCCGCCCCTTGGCTGGGCTTGATGGGCGCAGTGATTGTGCTGGCAGCTGGGATGCTCTATTTGGAATCAAGGCGGAAGAAAGCGCAGGCATCTGGCGAAGGCTATGGCGGTTTTGATTCGCAGAATGCTGCTGCTCCTGAATCGATTGAGTCCGCGGCTGAACCGGACAAAAGCCCGATTCGGCACGCACTTGCCTTTGTCCCGCTTATTCTCGTCGGTGCAGTGAATAAATATTTTACCATTTACCTGCCAAAGTGGTATCCGAATGGATTTGATTTTTCTTCCATAGGATTAAAGGAGTTCGGCAGGCTTGATATTTCTTCAGCGGCTGCTATTTGGTCGGTGGAGATTGCTTTAGTGATTGGCATCATCACAACGTTTTTATTTGATTGGAGAAGTGTGTTTGCCCAATTGAAGGAAGGGCTGAATGAAGGGATTGGCGGCGCCTTGCTGGCATCTATGAATACGGGTGCCGAGTACGGGTTCGGAGGCATTATCGCCGCGCTGCCGGGGTTTCATAAGCTGAGCAGCGGAATTTCACATACTTTTACCGATCCGCTTGTAAATGGCGCCGTTACGACAACTGCGCTGGCGGGAATCACCGGCTCGGCTTCAGGAGGAATGGGCATTGCGTTAAGCGCGATGTCAGAACAATACTTACAGGCGATTCAGGCTTACAATATTCCGCCAGAGGTGATGCATCGGGTCATTTCAATGGCATCAGGCGGGATGGATACACTGCCGCATAATGGCGCCGTTATCACGCTTCTGGCCGTGACGGGTTTGACCCACCGGCAATCCTATCGCGATATTTTTGCGATCACGCTCATTAAAACGGCTGCCGTATTTGCTGTGATCGCGATTTACAGCCTGACTGGTCTAGTGTAGAAGAAAACGAAAGGAGTATCAATATGGGAAAAGTGCTGTCATCAAGCAAGGAAGCTGCGAAACTGATTCATGATGGGGATACGCTGATCTCGGGAGGGTTTGGGCTGTGCGGCATCCCTGAACAGCTCATTTTGTCTATAAGAGATCAGGGAGTAAAGGATTTGACCGTTGTCAGCAATAACTGCGGAGTCGATGACTGGGGGCTTGGTTTGCTTCTGGCTAACAAGCAAATCAAGAAAATGATTGCTTCCTATGTCGGTGAAAATAAAATTTTTGAGCGGCAGTTTTTAAGCGGAGAGCTTGAGGTCGAGCTTGTTCCCCAAGGAACGCTCGCTGAGAGAATTCGTGCAGGCGGTGCAGGCATACCGGGATTTTATACGGCGACAGGCGTCGGCACCTCCATAGCCGAGGGAAAAGAACATAAAACATTCGGCGGCCGGACTTATGTGCTGGAGCGAGGCATTACCGGCAATGTGGCGATCGTCAAAGCGTGGAAAGCGGACACCATGGGCAATTTGGTTTTTAGGAAAACGGCGAGAAATTTCAATCCCATTGCCGCCATGGCAGGCAAGATCACGATTGCCGAGGCGGAAGAAATCGTGGAAGCAGGAGAGCTCGATCCAGATCACATCCATACACCGGGAATTTACGTACAGCATGTCGTGCTTGGCTCGAGCCAAGAAAAACGGATAGAAAAACGAACAGTTCAGCAAGCATCGGGAAAGGGTGAGGCCAAGTGAAGGAAGCGAGAAAACGAATGGTCAAACGGGCTGTACAAGAAATCAAGGACGGCATGAATGTGAATCTCGGGATTGGAATGCCGACGCTTGTCGCAAATGAGATACCTGACGGCGTTCACGTCATGCTTCAGTCGGAAAACGGCTTGCTCGGAATCGGCCCCTATCCTCTGGAAGGAATGGAAGACGCGGATTTGATCAATGCGGGAAAGGAAACGATCACTGAAGTGACGGGCGCCTCTTATTTTGACAGCGCTGAGTCATTCGCGATGATAAGAGGCGGGCATATCGATTTGGCTATTCTCGGCGGAATGGAGGTTTCGGAGCAGGGGGATTTGGCAAATTGGATGATCCCCGGCAAAATGGTAAAAGGGATGGGCGGCGCCATGGATCTCGTCAACGGGGCGAAACGAATCGTTGTCATCATGGAGCACGTCAATAAGCATGGTGAATCAAAGGTGAAAAAAACATGCTCCCTTCCGCTGACAGGCCAGAAAGTCGTACACAGGCTGATTACGGATTTGGCTGTATTTGATTTTGTGAACGGCCGCATGACACTGACGGAGCTTCAGGATGGTGTCACAATTGAAGAGGTTTATGAAAAAACAGAAGCTGATTTCGCTGTAAGCCAGTCTGTACTCAATTCTTAATGGGAAGGTGTTTGACATGAGAAAACAAGTCGCCTTGGTGACAGGGGCTGCCGGCGGAATCGGATTCGAAATGGCAAGAGAATTCGCCCGGGAAGGTGCCAGCGTCATCGTTTCAGACCTCCGTCCGGAAGCATGTGAAAAAGCAGCCTCCAAGCTTGCAGAAGAAGGCTTGGACGCGGCGGCCATTCCGTATGATGTGACAAAGGAAGCGCAAGTTGCTGATACGGTGAACGTCATCCAAAAACGATACGGTCGCTTGGATATACTGGTGAACAATGCCGGTATTCAGCACGTCGCTCCGATTGAAGAGTTTCCGACAGACACCTTTGAACAGCTGATCAAGGTCATGCTGACGGCCCCCTTTATTGCAATGAAGCATGTTTTTCCGATCATGAAAAAACAGCAGTTTGGCAGAATCATTAATATCGCGTCTGTTAATGGATTAGTCGGCTTTGCAGGGAAATCCGCTTATAATAGCGCCAAGCACGGCGTCATTGGACTCACAAAAGTAGGGGCGCTGGAAGGCGCGCCCCACGGCATAACAGTCAATGCGCTCTGTCCGGGTTATGTCGATACCCAGCTTGTACGCAATCAGCTTAGCGATCTATCGAAAACTAGAAATGTCCCTTACGACTCTGTACTTGAACAAGTCATTTTTCCGCTTGTGCCGCAAAAGCGACTGCTTTCCGTCAAGGAAATTGCGGATTATGCCGTGTTTTTGGCAAGCGAGAAGGCGAAGGGCGTCACTGGGCAGGCTGTCGTCCTTGATGGGGGCTACACCGCACAATGACATAAAAAACACACTTGCTCCGCTAGGGAATCAAGTGTGTTTTTTCTTTTCTTATTTCCAAACATCATTAGCGATCTCAACCACATGGCGGAGCTTCGCCCATTGCTGTTCTTCAGTCAGCTTGTTGCCTTCCTCAGTTGAAGCAAATCCGCATTGAGGGCTGAGGCAAAGCTGGTCTAAGCTTACATAACGGGACGCTTCTTCGATACGGCGTTTCACGTCATCCGGATTTTCAAGCTCACCGAATTTAGATGTCACTAAGCCAAGAACAAGCTGAAGATCAGACCGTTTTACGTAACGGAGCGGCTCAAATCCGCCTGAGCGTGAATCATCATACTCTAAGAAAAGTCCGTCAAGATTCAAGCCGTCAAAAATGGTTTCGGCTGCTGCGTCATAGCCGCCTTCCGCTGTCCAAGTGGACTGGAAGTTGCCGCGGCAAATATGCATGGTTACCGTCAAGTTATCCGGGCGGTCTGCAATCGCGTCGTTAATCGATTTCGCAAACAGCTGACGAAGCTCATCAGGCGTTGTTCCGAACGCTTCGATTTGTTTTAAGCCTTTTTCAGATAAGAAAACGGCCCACGCTGTATCATCAAGCTGAAGGTAGCGGCAGCCTCTGTCATAAAACGCTTGAATCGCTTTTTTATATGCTTTGGATACATCATGCTGGAAAAGGTGATAGTCGTTTTTGTATGCACCTTTTTCCAATTTCCCGCGGAAAAACAGCATATTCGGGCTTGGAATGGTCATCTTTGGCGTCGCGTCACCGGCAATGCTATGGAGAAATGAGTAATCTTCAAGCATTGGGTGAGTTGAAAAGTCGATATCGCCTGTGACTTTAATGCCGCGTGCTTTTGTCTGTACGTTATGGAATTGAATGCCTTGCTCAGGAGTAAACGGCTCAACGCCATCTAAGTTTTCCAGGAAATCAAAGTGCCACCATGCTCTGCGAAATTCACCGTCTGTCACGACGTTCAGGCCGATTTCCTTCTGTTTTTCCACAATACGGATGATTTCATCGTTTTCAATTTGGCGAAGCTGCTCAGCGGTAATTTCGCCGGCCGCTTTTTGCAGCCGCGCTTTTTTGACGGGCTCAGATCTCAGCAGGCTTCCGACTTGATCCGCGCGAAACGGCGGTTTTTTTCTTTGAAGTGATTTTTGTTCTGCGGGTGTTGTTTGTTGTGACATGTTGTCCATTCCTTCTTTCCATTCAAATATAAAAAAGCTCTTCCTTTGGATAAGGAAGAGCTTGCGTGACAATCTCAACCTTATCTTCAAGAGCAATCATTGCTCTAAAGGATTTAGCACCATTCTGTTAAACAGCGGTTGCCGGGTATCGCAGGGCCAGTCCCTCCACCTCTCTTGATAAGGAAAACCTTTTTATGAAATTTTCTGATAGTATCTATTATTCACACATTTTCTATTTCTGTCAATGATAGATTATCTCCACACATCGTTGGCAATGTCGATGACATGGCGAAGCTTTGCCCATTGCTGCTCCTCTGTCAGAAGGTTGCCTTCTTCTGTAGAGGCGAAACCGCACTGCGGGCTCAGGCATAGCTGGTCCAAGCTGACAAAACGCGCGGCTTCATTGATACGGCGTTTCACATCCTCAGGATTTTCAAGCTCGCCGTATTTCGATGTGATCAAGCCGAGCACAATTTGCAGATCCTTGCGCTTCACAAAACGGAGCGGATCAAAGTTTCCGGAGCGGTCATCATCGTACTCCAAGAAAAGGCCGTCAAGGTTTAAGCCGTCCAAAATCGTTTCCGCTACAGCGTCGTACCCTCCTGATGCCGCCCAGGTTGAGCGGAAGTTGCCGCGGCAAATGTGCATTGTTATCGTTAAATCGTCAGGCCGGTCTGCGGCGGCATCGTTAATTGTTTTGGCAAATATGGCTGGCAATGTTTCTGGATCACCGCCGAGCGCCCGGACAACCTCTCTGCCTTTTTCCTCAAAGAAGAGAGACCATGACGTATCATCGAGCTGAAGATAACGGCAGCCAGCATCATAGAAGGCTTTGATTGCTTTTTTGTACGCTTGGGCCAGATCATGAAAGTATTCCTCTTGATCGTCATAAATCCCTTTATCCGCCTTTTCGCCAAAAAACAGCATATTTGGGCTGGGAATGGTCAATTTTGGCGTCGCGTTACCGGCAATCTCATGTAAAAATTGATAATCAGCGAGCGCTGGGTGGCTCGTAAAATCGAGTTTTCCCGTCACTTTGATGCTGCGCGCTTTCGTTTTTGTGTTATGGAACTGAATTCCCTCAGCCGGGATGAACGGTTCCACACCGTCAAGCCCTTCCAGGAAGTCATAATGCCACCAGGAACGCCGGAATTCCCCGTCTGTTACCACGTTGAGACCGATTTCTTTTTGTTTTTCCACGATGCGGGTGATCTCTTGATTTTCGATATCACGAAGCTGTTCCGCTGTCATCTCACCAGCCGCTTTTTTTTGCCGGGATTCCTTCACCGGAACGGAACGAAGCAAACTGCCGACATGATCGGCGCGGAAAGGTGCTTTGCGTTGTTTTTCTGTTTTTTGTCCTGCAACATTCGTTTGTTGAGCCATGTTATTCGCCTCTTTTCTGAAATATTGAGCATGTAAAAAGCTCTTCCTTTGTGAAGGAAGAGCTTGAACGATCAAATCTCCGCCTCATCTGCAAGAACGCAATGTTCTTAAGGATTTAGCACCATTCTGTTTGAAACAGCGGTTGCCGGGTATCATAGGGCCAGTCCCTCCACCTCTCTTGATAAGGTACAACTTCATATTCAGATTTCAATTATCTTAATATTATTACTTTTGGATCAATTGTCAATGCTTTTTAGAAAATACTTTCATCTTCATCGTTATATAAAACCATATCAAGCACGATAGCGATGGCAGTGCAAATCAGAACATCTTCCTCGTTTGCAATCTGCAAGTGATAGGAATCACCCCAACTGAGCCACTTTTTGCTCACTGACATCCGGACATTTTCCCCGTCCGTCAGCTGGAATTCATCCCTCCATAAATCACCATCGATTTCCCAGTTAAGCCCGGAAATCACAAATTTCGGTTTGAAAAACGTTACTTTCTTCGTTACCTCACAAACTGTTTTCCCGCCAATTGAAATCTCATAGCGCGGCAATAAAGACATTAGTTTTTGTTCTATGGAAACGAGCGTTTTCCCAGATGAGTCTGTCATTTGTAATGAGTCTCCTAACGAGAAAAAACGCCCCTCCACCTTGAATGTTTCTTGTTCATCCCGGTCATAAATGTGAAATGCATCTTTAAATGAGAACATTTTTTGTTTCATAAATAACTCGATCATTGCTGAAGTCTCCTTTGGGTTTGCCTTGTATGAAATTACGGATATGTGGCGAAAAGGTTTCAGGCTCTAAATCAAAACAATTTTAAAAGGCTGCGTGATTCAGCAGCCTTTTCGTTTGAAATATAGAATTAGGAAAGATGCATCCGGCGTTTTTGGCGGATGGCGTCAAGGTCGATTAGGTTGTTGTGATGAGGTGCGGCTGCTGGCAGAGGGCTTGTCTTTTGCGGTTTGCGGCGATTGTCCTTGCTGAAAGAAAAAAGAAGATAGCCGCATAATGCGATGATAATAAATAGGATCATATTACATACCTCCCAAAAAAAGTTTTGGTACTCTCTATTGTACGGATAAAATGCCAAAAAGTATTCAAAAAATTCTAAATCAATAAATAACAAGAAACTGTCCCTCTAAAACAGTATTACCTGATGACCTGAAAATAGTCTTGAATTACGCTGTTTGCTCTTGTTGATGATTGGTTCTATAGTTACTATCGACGATAAAATAAATTACTTTATATAACTTTTAACCTAAGTTTACGTAATTCGAATTGCCTGTTTTTGGGTGCTGTTTTCTTGCTTGTTTGGTTTATACCCTATTTTGCGGAATTGAACACAAAAAACCCAAATTACGGAGCATTTGGGCGGTACGGGTGAATACGGATTGTATTTAGGGGATTTGAATGTTTTATTTGAAGAAGCGTTTGAACATTTTTCTGATTTTTTGAAATGGGCTGGATTTCTTTTGCATGTTAAGCGGCCTGGAAATGATCCATTTTTTCAAGAGACTCTTTGCAGCGATTGCATGTTTTGTCATTGTTTTTCCTCCTCATTTGTTAATACTTGTTTTACGGAGGACGCGTTTAAAATGTTTCACTTTCACACAAAAAAGCCAGTCCTTTTTTGGACTGGTTTTTTGGCATTAGGCTTGCGCTTCAAACTGCTTTGCAATCTCAACGATAACATTTACGGCTTTGACCATGTTGTCAACTGAGATGTATTCAAATTTGCCGTGGAAATTTTCCCCGCCTGTAAAGATGTTTGGCGTCGGAAGCCCCATATAGGACAGCTGCGATCCGTCGGTGCCGCCGCGGATGGGAGAAATCTTCGGTTCGATGCCGAGGTTTTCCATCGCTTGCTTGGCAATGTTGACGATTTCGATGACAGGTTCAATTTTCTCTCTCATGTTGTAGTATTGGTCGTTCATATCCAGCAGAATCCTGTCTTGTCCGTATTCGTTTTGAAGTTCTTCAACGACACGCTTCATTGTTTCTTTTCTGTTTTGGAAATTCTCTTTGTCAAAGTCTCTAATAATGTAGTGGAGCTTTGTTTCCTCTACGTCTCCTTGAATCGACAGCAGGTGGTAGAAGCCTTCATAGCCTTCCGTATATTCAGGCGCTTCGTCTGCCGGCAGCAGGCTGTTCAGCTTCATCGCGATTTTCGCAGAGTTGATCATTTTCCCTTTTGCCGTGCCGGGATGTACGTTGTTGCCTTTAATCGTAATTTTTGCGGCAGCGGCATTGAAGCTTTCGTATTCAAGCTCGCCGAGCGGCCCGCCGTCAACCGTGTAGGCAAAGGAAGCATTGAACCGTTTCACATCAAATTTGTGCGGCCCTCTTCCGATTTCTTCATCAGGCGTAAAGGCGACTCTGATCGCGCCGTGCTTGATTTCAGGGTGTTTGATGAGGTAATCCATGGCTGTCATGATTTCAGCGATACCGGCCTTATTGTCTGCGCCGAGAAGGGTAGTGCCGTCTGTGGTGATGAGTGTATGGCCCTTATAGCCAGACAGCTCAGGGAATTGATCAGGTGACAGGGTGACCTGCAGCTGTTCGTTAAGAACGATGTCTTTTCCATCATAGCTTTCGATGATTTGCGGATTCACGTTTTTGCCGGTAAAGTCTGTAGCGGTGTCGACGTGAGCGAGAAAGCCGATTGTCGGCACGTCTTTTTCAGTATTGGAGGGAAGAGTTGCCATGACATAGCCGTTTTCATCAATGGCTGCATCCTGCATGCCGATGGACTTCAATTCATCAACGAGCATGTTTCCTAATGTCAATTGGCCGGGTGTGGAAGGACAAGTGTCAACGGATTCATCGGACTGTGTGTCGACTTTTACATATGTAGTAAACCGTTCAATGATTTCTTCTTTCATTTCCAATCATCTCCTTTGTCTTATTTTAGCATGGCGGGATGAGAGATTTCTATTGCACAATACCGTTTCGAATGGCAAAAACGACTGCCTGTGTCCGGTCTTGGGCATTGCATTTTTGCAGGATGCGGTGCACGTGGGTTTTCACAGTGCTTTCACTGACGAAAAGCTTTTCAGCAATATCCTCATTTCTCAATCCGTAGGCCATTTGCTGAAGAACCTCAAGCTCTCTTTTGGTGAACGGCTCTGCCAGTTCTTCGGCATGGGGCTGTTGCTTCGCTCGAAATGTCTCACTGATAATTTTAGCAGCTGTGACTGTACGGAAAATCGCCTCGCCTCTCGCCGCAGCGCGAATCGCATCTATCAACTCCTCAGGAAGTGTATCCTTCAGCAGATAGCCGACTGCGCCCGCACGGATGCCTTCAAATACGTATTCTTCCGTGTCAAAGGTGGTTAAAATGACTATCTTTGTATTTGGAAGTGCGGACATAATGTCTTTCGCCGCTTCGATGCCTGAGCAACGCGGCATCTGGACATCCATGAGGATGACATCGGGTTTTGTTTGTTTTGCGAGTGCTATAATATCGTGACCGTCGCCGGCCTCACCAGAAACCGTCATATCCGTCTGTGCGTTGATGACGTAGCGGAAGCCTTCACGCACAAGCGGCTGATCATCGGCAAGCGCGACGCGTATTTTATCTTTGTTCATCTTTTTGCTCCTTATTCGTTGTCATGAGCGGCAATGACAGCTCAATTTTCAGGCCGCTCGGCTGTATGGCACTGAAAGTAAGGGAACCGCCTGCTTTTTCTGCGCGCTCTTTCATTCCTGTTAGGCCAAATCCATAAGTAAGGCTGCCGGTGAATTGTCCGTCGTCGGTGATTGTGACATAGAGATGGGACTTGTCGTTAGAAATGACGGCCGCCGCATGGGAAGCGTCAGCGTGACGAATAATATTGGTCAGCGCTTCCTGCAAGATGCGGTAGATCGTTTCGCTCACGTTTGGAGGCCAAGACTCTTCTGACAGTCCGGCAGTATCTAAAGAAACGTACAAGCCGCTCCGTTCCTCCACTTGATGAATGAGCCCCCGCAAAGCGGTAAGCCCCACCATCGATTCACTACGGCCCATTTGGTGAACGACAGACCGTACTTCTTGAAGACATTCCCTGGCGACACTCAGTACATTTTGAATGACTTTTTCTGAATCTTCCTTGCTGCTTTTAAGGATATAGGGAAGAGATTGAAGCTGAACAATCACAGAAGTCAGCTCGTGACCGATGCTGTCATGAATGTCGCGGGCGATTCTTGTACGTTCCTCAAGGACCGCGTACCTTAATGAAAGAACAGAAGCCTCCTGCAGCTCTGCATGCGCTTTCTGGAGTTCTTTATGAGCATGCTCCAGCTGCACATGCATTTTCGCCAATTCAGCATGATTTCGTTCAGCCTCCCTTCTCGCTTCTCGTCTGAAACGCATGGAGGAGAAGAAGACGTAGAGTCCGATCATGATCGAGATGTTGCTGATGATGGTATTCAAGCTTCCTCCATGTGAGGATAGGAGTAATATGTTGCCTCCAATTAAACATGCTGTGAAGATCAAGGATAGCCGTGAAGGGAGTCTAAAGGCGGCATATATCATTAAAAATACAATCAAAAAATAGGCGGCACCCTGCTCTTGGCCGGAAACAGCCCAAAAGAAATCGGTCAGGAGCCAGAGTCCGATGAATATGCACAAACTAACAGCAGTGGATGCCACATAGGGAATGATCCAAATGAATGCTAAGTATACCGCAAATACAAATGCTAACAAAATGGGATCAGCTTTGGCTGGGTGAGATAAAAATTGTATGCAATTCAAAATGAGAATAAGGCTCGGCACAAGCTTCTTGTAGTAGTGCCGAGCCGGAGTTTGTCCGTTCATGCTGATCCTTCTTTCGGTTATTGAATGGATACTTTGCCGTCGGTCAGCCGTCGGTATGCTTTGTAAAGCATGATGTTGCGTGCTGTGATGGTGCCGAGGGGAATGAAGAACATAGAATGAATAATGGCAATAAACATCTCGTTGCTCTCAGGCAGCCATGTTCTCGCGGCCATGCGCAAAGAAAGTATCACTAGAATGAGAATAACACTTCCAAGGGAGCCGCGTGAAGTGACCTTTCCGGTTTCCGGGTGAATCCGCACGTTTACCATCTTTCCAATGCCAAACCCGCAGGCCAGCCCGATTAATAATAAAATGCCGCTGATCGCCACATGTAATACGGAATGAAAATACGCCGGCTGAAACGATGCTGATACGCCCCATAAGAGCAGCAGCGGAATGATCAGCAACTTCCCGGGTCTGACAGCTCTCTCTCGGTACATCGATAAAATAATAAGAATCAATACAATAAAAATATATGGGCTCATCGCCATGTCATCAAATCCTTTCTGCATTAAGCATAGCGAAAAAGGGAAAGAAAAACGTCAACCGGCAGATTGATTTTTCAGCTGCTATACTTGTTCACGCTGCATAAAGGTAAGAAAATGCTGATAATATATGAAAAAACTATTAATAAACGATTAAACTTCTTAAAAATGGATGTGGACCGGTTTTAAACACTATATAATGAAAACAGGTCATTTTTTAGGAGGGTTACATCATGGCAATACTTGTTACTGGCGGTGCCGGGTACATTGGCAGCCACACATGTGTTGAACTATTGAACAGCGGCTACGAGATTGTTGTTCTTGATAATCTGTCTAACAGTTCGGCTGAAGCGCTGAACCGTGTCAAGGAGATTACGGGAAAAGATTTAACGTTCTACGAAGCGGATTTATTGGACCGGGAAGCGGTAGATGCGGTTTTTGCTGAAAATGAAATCGAAGCTGTGATTCATTTTGCTGGGTTAAAAGCAGTCGGTGAATCTGTGGCGATTCCGCTCAAATATTATCATAACAATCTGACAGGAACGTTTATTTTATGCGAGGCCATGGAGAAATTCGGCGTCAAGAAAATCGTATTCAGTTCATCTGCGACAGTGTACGGCGTTCCGGAAACATCGCCGATTACGGAGGACTTTCCATTAGGCGCGACAAATCCTTATGGGCAGACGAAGCTCATGCTTGAACAAATATTGCGTGATTTGCATACAGCCGACAATGAGTGGAGCGTTGCGCTGCTTCGTTACTTTAACCCGTTCGGCGCGCATCCAAGCGGACGGATCGGTGAAGACCCGAACGGAATCCCTAATAACCTTATGCCGTATGTGGCACAGGTAGCAGTCGGGAAGCTCGAGCAATTAAACGTATTCGGAAATGACTATCCGACAAAAGACGGGACAGGCGTACGCGATTATATTCACGTCGTTGATCTCGCAGAAGGCCACGTCAAGGCGCTGGAAAAAGTATTGAACTCTACAGGAGCCGATGCATACAACCTTGGAACAGGCACAGGCTACAGCGTGCTTGAAATGGTCAAAGCCTTTGAAAAAGTGTCAGGGAAAGAGGTTCCGTACCGTTTTGCGGACCGCCGTCCGGGAGACATCGCCACATGCTTTGCAGATCCTGCGAAAGCCAAGCGGGAACTGGGCTGGGAAGCGAAACGCGGCCTTGAGGAAATGTGTGCTGATTCCTGGAGATGGCAGTCTTCTAATGTGAATGGGTATAAGAGTGCGGAATAAGAATGGAGGCCTTCTCAATAGAGAAGGCCTTTAAAGAACAAGGGTGCCTGAACAGGCACCCTTGTTAGCTGTTATTTGATTTTCACAATAACATCATTACTGAATTTTAGTTTCCAAGTGCCTTTTGCATAAGCTTCCTTGTCAACTTCAAATGCTTTTACACCTGTTACTTTAATATTAGGATTTAGATCACTCAAAATTTTAGAGTTATCAACTTTTGTCTCAGTTGCATAGTTTACAGAAGCATCAATATCAGAATCATAAGAAGTACCATCAGCATCAACTAATTTAACAGTTGGAATTGAAAAAGAACTTATTGGCTTTTTAGATACGTTTTTAATTGTATATTGAACAGCTACAATTGTACCACCATCAGATGCTTTCTTTTCAACATATTGAGTACCGACAGTATCTCTGTCCTCTACCTTCGTAACTGTCACTTCAGTTTTTTCAGTTTTTACAGTATCACCGATATTGTATGTTTTTTCAGTTTCTGCTTTGCTTCCGCTTGATGTTTTGGAAGTGGCTTCTGAACCGCCTCCGCCGCCAATCATATTACCGATAATAATGATGACAACAACTGCGAGAATAAACGTAATGATTTTATGTCGCATAAAAAAGTTACGTTGATCCTTACCGCAGTTAGGACATTTTTTTACACCCTTTGCAATTTCTTGACCGCAAGCTTTACAGGGTACTAGTTTTCCTGCCATTATATTTCCTCCTATGTAATAAAATGTACGAAACATATGTACTATAATGCCTATATTATTTCACTTAGTCAATATAAAATTATGAATTTCTCATAATTATTATCATTTATAGTTAAATTTACTTGTAAAATATATGCTTTTTTTCTTATCGGTTATATCTGTTCTTTTTTAATAGATAAATCGTTTTTTCTTCCAGCTTATCTGATGAAAACTCCGCAAATACCCCTTGAACCAATTCGAACCGTCCCTTATAATGCTAATATTGGAAAGTGAAAAGGATATGATAAAAACAGTGGTTTTCTAGGGTTCCGCAATGCAAATTGGACTGTGACCGAGAGAAAACACATAGCAGCTTGGCTGTTATGACACGGTGGGATAAAAGCCCAGGAGTTTCTGCTCTTTTTCGAGAGCGTTCTCCTGGGTTTTTTTATTTGCTAGTAGAACAGAACAATGAGAAGGAGTGTTTTCGTGATGAAAAAGAGAATGCTGGATGTACTTATGCTTGTGATTGGCGCTTTTTTCTTCGCGCTTGCGGTTAATTTATTTGCGATTCCCAATGATCTTGGGGAAGGCGGAGTCACTGGGATTACGCTGATATTGTATTATCTGTTTCAATGGTCTCCTGGTGTCACGAACTTTATCTTAAATGCGTTTTTGCTTTTAATCGGCTACAAGTTTCTGGATGGAAAAACAACGGTTTATACGATCATTGCGGTTGCGGCAAATTCGCTTTTTCTTCATCTGACACATGGGTGGAGCATTCCGTCTGATGAATTGATCATTAATACGATTTTCGCAGGTGTATTTGCCGGAGTCGGGATCGGCATGATTATCCGGGTCGGCGGGACGACGGCTGGTTCCGCGATTCTGGCCAGAATTGCTAATAAATATTTAGACTGGAATATCAGCTATGCACTCTTGTTTTTTGATTTAATCGTAGTATTTAGCTCTTATTTTATTATTGGTGCAGAAAAAATGATGTTTACGATCGTGATGCTGTATATCGGTACCAAAGTGATGGACTTCATTATTGAAGGTTTGAATACGAAAAAAGCCATTACGGTCATTTCAGAAAATAAGAGTGAGATTGCAGAGCAGGTGAATACCTTGATGGATCGGGGCGTGACGATTTTATCAGGGAAGGGAAATTATACGGGCCAATCAAAAGAGATTTTGTATATCGTCATTAACAAACAGGAGCTGTCTATGCTGAAAAAAATCATTAGAAGCTGCGACAAAAAAGCGTTTGTGATCGTTCATGACGTACGCGATGTGTTTGGCGAAGGGTTTGTGGATATATCTAAATAAAGAAAAATCCCTCTGTACTTGAAGCAGAGGGATTTTTTCATTTAGAACGGATATTTGCGGTATTGCTTCTGTATCGAAATCCATTTCGTCACGGTAAATTCCTCGACGACCCACGGATTACCGAAGCGGCCGACACCGCTTGCTTTGTTTCCGCCAAAGGCAATATTCGGCGAATCATTGACGGACTGGTCGTTGACATGGGTCATGCCGCTGTCAATTTGCAGGGCGAACTTTTCGCCTTTTTCTAAATCAGAAGTGAAAACCGCAGAGCTGAGGCCGTATTCGGTATCATTAGCCATGTCAATCGCTTCCTGATCGCTGCCAGCTTTAATAATGGTCGCGATTGGGGCAAACAGCTCCGTTTGGGCAATTTTGCTGTTGTTGTGCGCACCGACAAAGACGTACGGCGTCAGCACGTTTCCGACGCGTTTTCCTTCAACCGCAAGCTCAATGCCGTCTGTCTTTGCCTGCTCAATGATCTCCAGCGCTTTCTCGATTTGGCGCTCGTTAATCAGCGGGCCGACAACGGTTTTCGGATCGGTTTGATCGCCATACGGAAGCTGTTTGACACGGGCGGTGAATTTTTCTACAAACTCATCGTATACATCTTGATGAACGATGATCCTGTTGATAATCATACAGATTTGTCCCTGGTGAATAAATTTTCCGAAAATCGCGGCATCCACAGCACGATCGACATCCGCATCTGAAAGAACGGCAAATGGATTGTTGCCGCCGAGCTCAAGTGCCATTCGTTTGAAGGCACGCCCGGCGATTTCACCGATGTGGCGCCCGACTGCTGTTGACCCTGTAAAGCTGATTAATCTCGGGATTGGATTGGTGAGCATGCCGTCCCCGATTTCCCTTACATCCGTCAGCATGACGTTAAGGACACCGGCAGGAAGACCGGCGTGTTCAAACGCTTTCGCAATGATGGTCCCGCCGGAAATAGCAGTTTGGATATCAGGCTTGTGAACAACACTGTTACCCAGCGCAATTGCGGGCGCAATGGATCTCATAGATAAATTCATTGGAAAATTAAATGGAGAAATCGATGAAATGACACCTAGCGGAAGGCGGTAAATCTTATTGGTTTTCCCTTCAATGTCGGATGGCACCTCTTTGACGCCGCCTAATTCACCAGTATACGTCATGGCTTCATCTAAAATCGCAATCGTTTGTTCCAGCTCGATTGTTGATTTAATGATCGTTCCGCCAGTTTCGCGGGCGATCATCAAAATGATGTCATCACGGTTTTCCTGTAAATAGCCGCGCGCTATTTGCAGGACGGCTTTTCGGTCTTCCGTTGTGCTCTTGGCCCACTCTTTTTGGGCTTTCTGTGCAATGCCAAACGCATCCTCCAGCTGTTTGCCCGTTGCCAAAGTTGCTGTTGTGATCACAGACTGGTCATACGGATTCAAAATGTCCTCCGTACGTCCGCTTTCTCCCTCAGTCCATTTTCCGTTGATAAAACTTTTGTTTAACGTTTCGAAACTCATAAGATGACCCTCCTTTGGTCCTGCATATCCTCTTCTATTTCCGCTGAAGCCAATATGTAAACGAATGAGGTTTCCCTTTCAGTTTCTCGTCTATCTATACCGGATATACTCTTTTTTAGTGGAGAACATGTGTGTTTCGCCTTATACTGAATATACAGATCCTTACATAAGAGAGGAGACTCTATGAAATCGCTGCTGGCTATTTATCCCGGTTCGATTGTGTCTGAGGAGCTTTGCATAAGGGAAGGCTGTCTATGTTTTTTTGATGAGAGCAATCAGAGATATATCTCCATTCCGAAAACAGAGATCAGTGAAAAAGAAGTATTGGTGCTGCAATCATTTTTGACGCCTGCGGATGAGGGCAATCAACTGTCTATGAAATCACCTGAGGAAAACAAGTGGTTTTCGTTCCTTTTTTCCAGAGGGGAATTGCCGGCGTACATAAAGAAACGGACGAGATTTGTTCACTTTCATTTATTCGGCAAAATAGAAAGGACGTCCTTTACGGAAGCGGTTCGCCATTTTTGGCCGGTGTCTTTTGTGATTGTGTGGATTCATGAGGACAGAGGCGTGATTGTCGAGCAGGAAAGTGAAGCGGCGGCGAAGAAGGGCGAACTGGAATCGCTCGCAAAAGTTCTTGAAAGTGATTTCTACTTCAGTGTCCGTTTTTACGCCGGAAGATTTTACGAGCCGGATGAGTGTCTGCGAAAACATTACACTCGTGAACAGGCGTATTTCCTGTTTGCTGAAAAACGGCTGCCTCAGGTGCAGAGTGTGACCTTTGAGATGATCTTTCCTTTTCTATTATTAGAAACAGAAAAAGAAAAACTGGAAACACTGCTCTCTGAAGAAGCTGAGCTTTTATTTGGAAGTGAATCTGAGCTAAGGAAGACCATTAAGCTGTTTATTGAAAACAACTCAAACGTCACATTAACAGCGAAAAAGCTGCATCTGCATCGCAACAGCCTGCAATATCGGATTGATAAATTTATTGAGCGGTCAGGGATAGATATCAAATCGTACAAAGGCGCGCTTCTTGCCTATTTTATCTGCCTGCAAAATGAAAGTTCAGAATAAATTGGAAATATGCACGAAAAATGGCTGGATGATTTTATGAACGCTGCCCATTTTAGCGAGAGGGAATTGCTGTTACACTCAATATAAGAAAGCGTTTACAATAACAAAGGGGGATGTTAGATGGCTGAATTGCGGATGGAGCACATTTATAAATTTTATGATCAAAAGGAACCGGCGGTTGATGACTTTAACCTTCATATTGCCGATAAGGAATTTATCGTATTCGTCGGCCCGTCCGGCTGCGGGAAATCAACGACGCTGCGAATGGTCGCAGGACTTGAAGAAATTTCGAAAGGCGATTTTTATATTGAAGGAAAACGGGTTAATGATGTAGCGCCAAAGGACAGGGATATCGCGATGGTATTTCAGAACTACGCGCTCTATCCGCATATGACGGTCTACGATAATATCGCGTTCGGGCTCAAACTTCGGAAAATGCCGAAGCCTGAAATCAAAAAAAGAGTCGAAGAAGCCGCTAAAATTCTCGGGCTGGAGGAATATTTGCACCGTAAACCGAAAGCGCTCTCAGGCGGACAGAGACAGCGGGTTGCGCTGGGCCGGGCAATTGTGCGGGATGCAAAGGTGTTCCTGATGGATGAGCCTTTGTCAAACCTGGACGCGAAGCTGAGGGTGCAAATGCGGGCGGAAATCATTAAGCTCCACCAGAGACTGCAAACTACAACGATTTATGTGACACATGACCAGACAGAAGCGCTGACGATGGCGACACGGATCGTAGTCATGAAAGATGGGAAAATTCAGCAGATCGGGACGCCGAAGGATGTTTATGAATTCCCTGAAAACGTCTTTGTCGGCGGGTTTATCGGATCACCAGCGATGAACTTTTTCAAAGGGAAGCTCACGGATGGCTTAATCAAAATCGGTTCTGCGGCATTAACCGTCCCGGAAGGAAAAATGAAAGTGCTGCGTGAAAAAGGCTACATCGGCAAAGAGGTCATCTTCGGCATCCGTCCTGAGGATATACATGATGAATTGATTGTCGTGGAATCATATAAGAACTCTTCGATTAAGGCCAAAATCAATGTTGCAGAGCTGCTCGGTTCTGAAATCATGATTTATTCGCAGATCGACAACCAAGACTTTATTGCGCGGATCGACGCCCGCCTCGATATTCAATCGGGCGATGAACTGACGGTTGCATTTGATATGAATAAAGGCCATTTCTTTGACAGTGAGACAGAAGTGAGAATTCGATAAGATCAAAAAAACCGGACATGGAGACATGTCCGGTTTTTTGCTATTGAAAATCTCAAAATCAAACCGATGAAAAAGGAGGAAGAAATAGACAGAAAGCAGGAGAATGATGAAACGATTGTTTTTAAGCATCTTTCTTTTGGGCAGCTGTTTGGCTCTTGCGGCTTGCGCTGATCAAGAGGCGAATGCAGAGCAGCCGATGCCAAAAGCGGAACAAAAGAAACCGGAAAAAAAGGCAGTACAAGTTCAGAAAAAAGAAGATGATACATCCGCATGGATCAAAACAGAGAAACCGGCAAAGCTGCCGATTTTGATGTACCACAGCATTTCTTCAGGAAACAGCCTCCGTGTGCCAAAGAAAGAATTCGAGGCGCATATGAAGTGGCTTCATGATAACGGCTATCAGACATTAACGCCGAAAGAGGCATATCTCATGCTGACGCAGGATAAAAAACCGAGTGAGAAGTGCGTGCTGATCACATTTGATGACGGGTACACCGACAATTATCAAGATGCGTATCCGGTGCTGAAAAAGTACGGGATGAAGGCAACGATTTTTATGATCGGCAAATCGATCGGACATAAGCACCATCTGACAGAGGAACAAATGAAGGAAATGGCACAGCACGGGATATCGATTGAAAGCCATACGATTGACCACGTTGAGCTGAACGGATTAACGCCTCAACGGCAGCAAAGTGAGATGGCGGATTCGAAAAAGCTGTTTGACCACATGTTTCATCAGCAAACCACCATCATCAGCTATCCGGTAGGGCGCTACAATGAGGAGACGCTGAAGGCCGCTGAAAAAACAGGCTATCAAATGGGCGTGACAACAGAACCGGGCGCGGCTTCGAGAGACCAGGGTATGTATGCCCTCCATCGAGTGCGCGTGTCCCCAGGCATGTCAGGCTCGGCTTTTGGTGCGTACATCGAATCAATGAAATAAAAAAAGGCGGCGTTTAATCGCCGCCCCCTCCGCCGCCACAGCCGGAATCGCTGAAACCTCCGTCACTGCTGCATCCATCATGGTGTGAGCTATGATCTGAATAACCGAAATACCCGCTGTCCGCCTGCTGGCGGCTTTTATTTTCCGATGGCTGCGGCTGAATCACTGAAAGAAAAACAATAATAGCTATTATCAATAAGATCACTATCACTTCTGGTCACTCCCTTTTTTTACCATATCTGTTATACGGATGAAACGCTGACCGGTTTCATTTCAAAGTGATCGATTCTTTCAGGCGGTCTCTGAGCCAGCGCTTTAGCACCCCATGTCCTTTGTTTGACAATAAAGTGCCGACACGCCAATACATAGGGGGATGAGGAGCGAACTGAAAATCAATCAATCTGAAAAACCAGCTTTTATCACGGGTGAGAGAATCAATTTGAAGCTCGTCTTCACCTGCTTCAGAGCTGTAGGCACTTTGTTTCTGTATGTCCTCATCCTGCCGAACCGCCAAGATTCTCAAGGCTTCAGCCATTTGTTTGTAACCGCCCTCCAGCAAGGATGCGCCAAGGTTGTCAGCACGTACCTCCATCCATTGTGAACAAAAGGATTGATAGAGCTGGAACAGGATAATGATTGCCATAATGAAAGCCCAAAGCGCAATTTTGTGGGCCTCGGGATGGGTGATATGCTGCTCAAACAAGAGGAAAATCCCAACGACAGCTCCAAGATATAGAAAACGCAAAAGCTGTGATGACAGAACGTCACGTTTTTTGATATGAATTGCCTCATGGGCCAGAATGCCTTCGATGACACGCTGTGGAAGTGTTAGTGTGGCGCTTGTCAGGATGACCATTGACCTCCCGACATTCATGCCTACTGCCATTCCGTTGTAATCATCACTCTCCGTTTCGTATATGCGGACATGGGAAATGCCGGCCGCTCGGAAAATCTTATCGGCCGCTGCCTGTACATGCGGATGATGACAAGGCTTGGCGTCCATCGCCGCCCGCAACACACGGTCTGACATATACATGTTGAATACCCAATATAGGATTACGGCAACAGCCATGACCCATGGAGAGGCGTGTAATGCGTATAACGCGAGCACCAATAAGGCGTAAGCGGATACCCCTTTTACGCTGGCGGCAAAATAAAGCTTCCCGAGCAGCCGCTTCACATTTTTTCTATGATAAAACGGCAAAACAGAAATCACATTGTCCACATTGTTTTCTGCATCTGTGTATTCCTGGAGAATTGTTTTCCATTTTTGCGGTTCCTTCACCGTCAGAAACAGTGTTTCGCCGGGAAGAGACAGTTTAATGACTTGCTGAAAGCTTGTTGTTAAATCTAGACGTGATGAATACATCGTCAGAAGCGGATGGAGCTTTAAGAGATCTGCCGTTGATTCAAGCTGAATATCCTTCAAATCGGAAAGCGGGTATGTACGGGTTTCATAGTGTGAGCTGATATGCAATTTTTCTAAGGCAGCTGAATAAAAAACCTTTACGCTGAAAACATTCAGTATACGCTTCACCAGTGCCCCTCCGCCGGAGATCATGCCGAGAAGGATCACATATTTGAGAGGGCTTGGGTCAGGTCCATAGATGAAAAAAATAACAGCCCCTGCAAACACAATGGCGGTCAGCGTAATGTCTGACAGGAGACGTGTTTTGTTTCTGGCCAGCTCGATTTCCTGCCAGTCTCCCGAAGGTTTTTCCACACGCTCTGAAACAATGAGATCCATTGCGGTCCAATAGCAGTAGAACATTGTCGCGAGTGAGACAATGCCGTCCATGAATGAGAGATGAGAGAAGATGTAAACTGCAGCGCCGACCCATAGAACAATATCAATCCAGAAGTCTATGGCCGGAATGAGTTTTGCAGCTAGGGCTGATATCAAATAAAATCCCAGCCCGAGAAGCATAAAGAGAAATAGATGAGTTCCCATAGGCATGCCAGATTCCTTTCTATCTAGTATTTCCAACTATTACTATAGCATGGGATGGGAACTTGCAAAAATATGGACATGCAAAAAAGCAAGCTCTTTCGTTTGACGAAGAACTTGCTTGCGGGGATCAATAAAACTGGTGCAGCAGCAATAAGGTTAAGGATACTGTGATCGCGCCCCCGATGCGGGTAGATACCTGGGCGAACGGCATCAACTCAAGCCTTTCAGCGGCGCTTAAAATGGCAACGTCACCCGTGCCGCCTTGTCCAGAATGGCACGCATTGATAATGGCGGTTTCAATCGGATACATGTTCAGCCATTTTCCAGTGAAGAAGCCAACGGCCATCATGGTCACAACGACAGACAGAATCGTAATAATATTACTGAGGTTAAAAGCGGCGACAAGCTTGTCCCACGGCGTCATGGATACCCCAATCGCAAAGAGAAGCGGGTAGGTCACAGCTGTTGAAAAAAAGCGGGACACTCCAAACGCGCCATTTTCAATTGAGGCAGGCACCAATCTGAACAGCTTGATTAGAACAGCCAGTAACAGCATGGCAACGGGTGCCGGAAAACCGAAAAAATCGTGAGCGAGCATGCCGACTAAGTATAAAGAAACAGCAAGGATACCGCCTGACGCAAATAAAGAAAGGTTGAACATTTGCTGTCCGCTTTGAGATTCCTCCAGCGCAGGGGACTCTTCTTCGGAGCGGTCCACTTTGCCGTTGCCTGTCCATTCCGGTTTTTTCTTTCCGATGCGGTTCAGCAATCCCGCTAGAATAATCGCGCACAAGCTGCCCAGCATAATCGATGGCAGAACAAGTGCAAACGCTTCCCCTTGAGAAATGGGCATGATGTCAGAATATCCGATGGACAGCGGGATAGCGCCTTCTCCGACTCCTCCAGCCATAATCGGAATGACAATGTACAGCAGGGTATGCTGAAATCCGAGTCCGAGCAATGTCCCGACAGCCAGCCCGACAATAGCGGCTGTGACAGAACCGACAATAAGCGGAATAAAGATTTTCATAAATGCTTTTACGAGTGTTTCTCTTTTCATGCCAAGAATGCTTCCGACGACAATACCGGCGATAAACAAATAAAGAAAGTTTGAGTTTTCTGTAAATTCTGTGGTGGATTTGACGATATCATTAGGCAGCAGGTGATAGTACACGACAGCGGATGGAATAAAAGTAGCTAGGATGGCCGGGCCGCCGATAGAACGCACAATCGGTATCGATTTGCCGATTTGGGCAAAGGTAAACCCGAAAAACGCCATGACGGCAATGGATGTCAAAATGTCACTTTTTACATCGTGATGCATAACAAAAACAGTGATTAATATAAACAGCAAGGCATACACAGGAAGCGGTATGATGCCTACTTTTATATTCATGGCTTTCGCAAACCAATTCTCTTTTCGAACCCCTTCGTGAATTGTATCCGTTTGCAATTGCATGTGTGTTTGAAGCTCTCCCATTGAAAAACCTCCCCTATTCTTGATGCAGTGAAATTGTTCACTATGTTAAGTATACTAAAAAATTGAAATTATTAATATATTAGAAATTTACTATTCAACTTTTCTCCACTTGCCGGTTCAAATGAAAAGAGGCATCCTGCCTAAAATCTGTTTATGACGGAGTGCTGAGAAACGAGTGCTGGTGCGGGGCAAGCATTTTGTTCGCAAGGAACGATGTGTTGATGTACGATAATAAAGGGTCATTTATCCTAGCAGCCGACATAAATAAGCAACAAAATAGACAAAAATCCGTCACATAGGGCGGGACTTTTTAGGTATTTTAGGCTTTATTTTTGAAATGAATCGTTGTAAAGTACTTAATATGAACCAGTCAGAGATTGTGTCATTTGGTCAGTCTGGCAATTTTGCCTCATATTGAACGACTTTTTGACACATTTGTGAAATATTGAACAATATTTTTTTCGTCTATTTTGTGAATTACTGATCAAAGTCTCGGTTCTATTTGTGAAGTAGTGAGCAAATTAACAGTTTTAACCGGAAATGGAGGAGAAAGCATGAGTGAATTGGTATTAGCCCGCATACAATTTGCATCAACAACGTTGTTTCACTTCTTGTTTGTGCCGATGTCTATCGGGCTTGTGTTTATGGTTGCGTTGATGGAGACTCTTTATCTTGTAAAGAAAAATGAGCTGTATCTCAAAATGGCAAAGTTTTGGGGGCACTTATTCTTAATAAATTTCGCAGTCGGTGTTGTAACGGGGATTTTGCAAGAATTCCAGTTTGGACTGAACTGGTCTGATTACTCCCGTTTTGTCGGAGATGTATTTGGCGCTCCCCTTGCGATTGAAGCATTATTGGCGTTTTTCATGGAATCTATTTTTATCGGATTATGGATTTTTGGCTGGGACCGCCTGCCGAAGAAAATTCACGCTCTCTGCATATGGCTCGTATCATTCGGAACGATCATGTCATCTTTCTGGATTTTAACAGCAAACTCCTTTATGCAGGAGCCGGTCGGCTTTACGATCAAAAACGGCCGCGCGGAAATGAATGATTTTGGCGCGTTGATTACAAACCCTCAGCTTTGGGTTGAATTCCCGCACGTTATTTTCGGTGCGCTTGCCACTGGAGCTTTCTTTATTGCCGGAGTGAGTGCTTTTAAACTGCTGAAGAAAAAAGAAGTGCCGTTCTTTAAGCAATCTTTTAAACTGGCAATGATCGTCGGCCTTTGTGCCGGTCTTGGCGTCGGCCTTAGCGGACACATGCAGGCTGAGCACTTGATGGAATCACAGCCGATGAAAATGGCTGCCAGTGAAGGCCTATGGGAAGACAGCGGTGACCCTGCTGCTTGGACCGCTTTTGCGACGATCGATACAAAAAATGAAAAAAGCTCAAATGAAATCAAAGTTCCTTATGCCTTGAGCTACTTGGCTTATCAGAAATTCAGCGGAAGTGTCAAAGGGATGAAAACCCTTCAGGCTGAGTACGAAAAAATATACGGAAAAGGCGACTACATTCCGCCAGTGAAAACGACATTCTGGAGCTTCCGCATCATGGTAGGAGCAGGTGTTGTCATGATTCTTGCTGCGTTAGGCGGCCTTTGGTTAAACCGCCGCAAAAAGCTTGAAAACAGCAAATGGTATTTGCGCATCATGATCGCGTTGATTTCCTTCCCGTTTCTTGCGAACTCCGCGGGCTGGATTATGACAGAAATCGGACGTCAGCCTTGGACGGTTATGGGGTTAATGACAACCGCTCAATCTGTGTCGCCTAACGTAACAGCGGGTTCCCTGTTATTCTCAATCATCGCATTCGGTGTGATGTACATGATTCTGGGCGCACTGCTTGTCTTCTTGTTTATCCGTGAGATTAAAAAAGGTGCGGAGCATGATAATCATCATGATGTGCCTGTATCAACAGATCCATTTAGTCAGGAGGTATACCATGGCATCTCTTCATGATCTTTGGTTTATACTCGTTGCCGTATTGTTTGTAGGTTTCTTCTTTTTGGAAGGCTTTGATTTCGGGGTCGGCATGGCGACCCGTTTTCTTGGCCATAATGAATTAGAACGCAGAGTGCTGATCAACACGATCGGGCCGTTCTGGGACGCGAATGAAGTGTGGCTTTTGACTGGCGCAGGCGCCATTTTCGCGGCATTCCCAAACTGGTATGCAACGATGCTGAGCGGTTATTACATTCCGTTTGTCATAGTGCTGCTTGCGTTAATGGGCCGCGGGGTCGCGTTTGAGTTCCGCGGCAAGGTGGATCATTTAAAATGGGTAAAGGTTTGGGACTGGGTCGTTTTCTTCGGCAGTCTGATTCCTCCGTTTGTGCTTGGTGTGCTGTTCACGACATTATTCCGCGGGATGCCGATTGATGCCGACATGAACATTCACGCACATGTATCTGATTATATCAATGTATATTCTATACTTGGCGGTGTGACGGTAACACTTCTTTGCTTCCAGCATGGATTAATGTTTATCACGCTGCGTACGATTGGTGATTTGCAAAACCGCGCCCGGAAAATGGCGCAAAAGATAATGGGTGTTGTTTTTGTAGCGGTTCTTGCCTTCGCGGCCCTTTCTGCGTATCAGACAGACATGTTTACACGCCGCGGCGAGATTACCATTCCGCTCGCTGTTTTGATTGTCATCTGCTTTATGCTCGCGGCTGTATTTATTCGTAAGAAAAAAGACGGCTGGACATTTGGGATGACAGGCGCTGGTCTGGCGCTGACCGTGGGAATGATCTTTATTTCCCTATTCCCTCGTGTAATGGTCAGCTCGCTTCATAGCGCATACGATTTAACAGTAGCTAACGCTTCTTCCGGAGATTATTCGCTTAAAGTCATGTCAATTGCAGCATTAACGCTATTGCCGTTCGTCATCGGCAGCCAGATCTGGAGCTATTATGTCTTCCGGAAGCGCGTCAGCCATAAGGAGCCTATGACTTATTAATGGGAAAAGACCTGTTTCGATATAAAGGAATGAAGCGGATTCTCACCTTGATTACTTGTTTAACGATGATTCAGACAGCCGCCATTATTATGCAGGCAGAGTGGCTGAGTGAGGCCGTAACCGGACTGTTCAACGGGAAGGGCATTACCTCCCTTTTTCCGATGATCGGCTTTTTCCTCATCGCTTTTATCGCCCGGCACGGGGTGACGGTGGCGCGACAGAAAATCGTCTATCAATACGCCGCCCGGACAGGAGCAGATTTGAGGAAAAGTTTTCTTGATCAGCTGTTCCGATTAGGCCCCCGCTTTGCAAAGAAAGAGGGGACGGGGCAAATGGTGACGCTGGCGATGGAAGGCATCAGCCAGTTCCGCCGCTACCTGGAGCTGTTTCTGCCGAAAATGGTCAGCATGGCGATTGTGCCTGCGGCAGTTGTCATTTATGTGTTTTTTCAGGATCGGACATCAGCCATCATTTTAGTCGCTGCTATGCCGATTCTGATCATCTTTATGATTCTCCTCGGCCTTGTCGCGCAGAGAAAAGCGGATCGTCAGTGGAAATCCTATCAGAGACTTTCCAATCATTTTGTTGATTCTCTTCGCGGGCTGGAGACATTGCGTTTCCTAGGTTTGAGCAAGTCACACAGCAAAAATATTTTCTATGTGAGTGAGCGGTATCGCAAGGCAACGATGAGCACACTCCGGGTGGCGTTTTTGTCATCATTCGCCCTCGATTTTTTCACGATGCTGTCGGTGGCGACAGTCGCAGTATTTCTGGGCCTGCGCCTCATTGACGGCGATATTTTGCTTGGCCCTGCTTTAACGGCGCTTATTCTGGCGCCTGAGTATTTTTTGCCGGTGCGGGAAGTGGGGAATGATTATCATGCAACGCTGAACGGCCAGGAAGCAGGAAAAACCATTCAAGAGATTTTGTCACAGCCTGGTTTTAAAGAAGAGACGCCGCTTCAGCTCGAGGATTGGTCCGATCAGGATGAGCTGAAGCTGTCAGGCGTGTCAGTCGGCCGTTCGGTGTTTGATATTCATCTCTCATTTAAGGGCAAGAAAAAAATCGGCATTATCGGTGCAAGCGGCGCCGGAAAATCAACATTAATTGATATTCTCGGCGGATTTTTGGAGCCGGATGGCGGGATGATTGAGGTTAATGGTACAAGCCGGTCCCATTTGCAGGACGGCAGCTGGCAGAAGAACCTTCTGTACATCCCCCAGCATCCGTACATTTTTGATGATACGTTGGGGAACAACATTCGCTTCTACCATCCAAGCGCTTCGGCAGAGGATACAGCCCGTGCTGCTGCGGCGGCGGGACTGGCGGAGCTGGTGGATAATCTTCCTGAAGGATTAGAGGGGCGGATCGGGGAAGGCGGCCGGGCGCTCAGCGGCGGCCAGGCACAGCGTGTCGCGCTGGCCCGCGCCTTTTTGGGAAACCGTCCGATCCTGCTGCTGGATGAGCCGACCGCTCATCTTGATATCGAAACAGAATATGAAATAAAAGAAACGATGCTGGATTTATTTGAGGATAAGCTCGTCTTTCTCGCGACTCACCGCCTTCACTGGATGCTCGATATGGACGAAATTATCGTGCTGGACAGAGGCAGGGTTGCGGAAATCGGGACTCACAATGAACTGCTGGAGAAAAACGGTGTGTATACCAAACTCGTGAAGGCACAACTGGGGGAAAGAGCATGAAGAAAGAAGAATGGATTTTGCCGTATATCAAGCAAAATGCCCGCCTGTTTGTTCTGGTTATCTTTTTGGGCGCGGTGACGATTTTTTCTGCTGCTTTTCTCATGTTCACCTCAGGGTTTTTGATTTCTAAAGCGGCGACAAGGCCGGAAAACATTCTGCTCATTTATGTGCCGATTGTCGCAGTGCGCACCTTTGGGATTGCGCGCTCTGTATCGCGATATGTGGAACGGCTCGTCGGGCATCACATCATTTTGAAAATCGTATCCGACATGCGCGTCCGCCTTTACAATATGCTTGAGCCGGGTGCTTTGATGCTGCGTTCCCGTTTTCGCACGGGGGATATGCTCGGCATTTTGTCTGAGGATATTGAGCATTTGCAGGATGCATTCTTAAAAACGATTTTTCCTGCGATCTCAGCCTTGCTCCTGTATGCTGTGTCAGTGATAGCGCTCGGCTTCTTCTCTTGGCCGTTTGCCATATTGCTTGCGCTGTATTTGTTTGTTCTTGTTGTATTGTTTCCGGTTGTGTCTTTGCTCGTGACGAGAGCGAAGAATGCGAAGCTGAAAAGCGGACGGAATGTGCTGTACAGCCGTCTGACAGATGCCGTGATGGGTGTCAGCGACTGGATGTTCAGCGGACGCCGGCATGCTTTTATTGATGCTTATGAAAAAGAGGAACGTGATTGGTTTGAGCTTGAACGGAAAAAACAACGTTTTACGAGATGGCGGGACTTTGCTGCGCAATGCTTTGTCGCCGGCCTTATTTTGCTGATGCTGTTTTGGACAGCGGGACAGCAAGCGGACGGCGAGCTCGCTAAAACGATGATTGCCGCTTTTGTGCTAGTGGTATTTCCGTTGACGGAAGCCTTTTTGCCGCTTTCGGATGCCTTAGGCGAAGTGCCGGGCTATCAGGATTCTATCAGACGCATGAACAAGGTGGCTCCTCAGCCGGAGGCGTCACAAACAGAATCAGGGGCTCAAATGCTCGATCTTCAAGATGTCACCCTGGCCTTTCGTGATGTGACGTTTTCTTATGACAACAGCAGCCAAGTGCTGCACAACTTTTCCTTTACGCTGCGCCAAGGAGAAAAAATGGCGCTGCTCGGCCGAAGCGGCTCTGGGAAATCAACATCGCTTGCATTAATCGAAGGCGCCTTGAAACCGGACTCCGGTTCTGTAACGTTAAACGGAGTGGAGACAGCGCTGTTAAAGGATCAGATTGCGGATGCGGTGGCCGTGTTAAATCAAAAACCGCACCTGTTTGATACAAGTATTCTGAACAACATCAGGCTCGGAAACGGAGAAGCAAGCGACGAAGATGTGCGCCGCGCCGCAAAGCAGGTCAAGCTGCATGACTACATTGAGTCATTGCCTGACGGATATCATACCTCTGTACAGGAAACGGGCATCCGTTTTTCCGGTGGAGAGCGCCAGCGGATCGCACTTGCGAGGATTTTGCTGCAGGACACACCGATCATCATCCTCGATGAGCCAACAGTCGGCCTCGATCCTATTACCGAACGTGAATTGATGGAAACGGTGTTTGAGGTGCTGAAAGGAAAAACGATTTTATGGATTACCCACCATCTCGCGGGAGTGGAAGCTGCTGATAAAATCGTATTTCTCGAAAACGGCAAAACAGAAATGGAAGGAACCCATGAGGAGCTTCTGGCGGCAAACGAACGGTACAGCCGCCTGTATCACCTTGATGTTCCTGTAAAATAGAAGACAGCCCTAAAAGGCTGTCTTTTTTGTTTGAAAAAGAAAAGGGACAGGAAAAATAGGAAAAGAAAGCAGAGGAGGGATAGAGATGAATGTTCCATATTGGACGGAAGAGCATGTAAGGGCCACGCTTCCTGAAAGAGGTGCGGAGAGCCATAAAGGCACGTACGGTACGGCTTTGCTTCTGGCTGGAAGTGACGACATGCCGGGGGCAGCGCTGCTTGCAGGGCTTGGGGCCATGCGGAGCGGTTTAGGCAAGCTTGTCATCGGTACATCAGAAAGCGTAATCCCGCTAATTGTTCCTGTTTTGCCCGAGGCGACCTATTGGCGTGACGGCTGGAAAAAGGCGGCGGATGCTCAGCTTGAAGAGACGTACCGGGCCATTGCCATCGGACCGGGCCTTCCGCAAACGGAAAGCGTACAGCAGGCAGTCGATCATGTGCTTGCTGCTGATTGTCCTGTTATTTTGGATGCCGGAGCGCTGGCGAAGCGCACATATCCGAAACGGGAGGCTCCCGTCATCCTCACGCCGCACCCGGGCGAGTTTTCCCGAATGACAGGGGTGCCCGTGAACGAATTGCAGAAAAAAAGAGCGGAATATGCAAAGGAATGGGCGGCTCAGCTGCAGACTGTCATTGTGTTAAAAGGAAACCAAACCGTCATCGCGTTTCCTGATGGAGACTGCTGGCTCAATCCAACCGGAAACGGGGCGCTCGCCAAGGGCGGAACCGGTGACACGCTGACGGGCATGATATTGGGGATGCTCTGCTGCCATGAAGATCCAAAGCACGCCATATTAAACGCGGTCTATTTGCATGGTGCGTGCGCCGAGCTCTGGACGGACGAGCACTCCGCTCATACGTTGCTCGCTCATGAGCTATCTGACATCCTGCCCCGCGTGTGGAAACGATTTGAATGATAAAAAAGCTGTCTTCAGAGAGAAGACAGCTTTTCTTGATACCCCGCCCGTTTTTTCAGACGCGGTTTCATTAATACATAGTAAAGCACAGAAGGCACGGCCAAGCCGATAATCCATGCGATGTCTCCGCCGCCAAACATTTTGGCAAGCGGTCCGATGTAAAAGCTTGTGTTGATAAACGGAATTTCCAGCAAGATAGACAGAACGAACGCAATTGTGGTGATCCAATTGACCTTTCCATAAGGCCCGTTTACGTCGAACATGGCTTTGACTTGATACTTTCCGTGGCGAACGAAGTAGTAATCGACTAAATTGATTGCCGTCCACGGAATTAAGAAATAACTGATGAAAAAGATAAAATTCAAAAACAGCTCCATAAAATTGCTCTGTCCCAGTAGGCTTAAGACTGTGCCGACAAGCGTGACACCCAGGATCATGATGATTCTGACTTTGGGCGTGACTTTTAATTTCAGAAACGGCTCCAGCGTTGTTGTCGTGGACATGAAGGCCCCATACAGGTTAAAAACATTAATTGCCATTTGTCCAAATAGCACAATGATCAGCATAATAAACGAGAAGGGACTGAACAATTGGACAATCTGGCTGCCTGAGTTTGCCGTAAAGTCAGGAAGTGAGGTTGTCAGCAATGCGCCGAGCAGCATCATCCAGATGGAGCTGACAGATGTACCTGCATAGCTGTACCAAAATGTTTTTGAAGCCGGTGTTTTAACTGGCAGATATCTTGAATAATCGGCAACATACGGCGCGTAGGCAAGCTGCCACGTCGCAACTGCGCTGACTGCCACCAAGAAAATTGGCAGATCAATCGCTCCGGGAATCCAGCTGCCTGCCGGAATCGGCAATTGAAAAATGAGAATCGTTGCAGCAAAAAATACAGCAAAAGAGGTCCAAGAAAGGATTTTTTGCATTTTGTGAATCAAATCATGGCCGAAAATGGTGAGTAAAAAACATACGGCGCTTAAGCCTATAATGCTCCATGATCCCGGGATGGGAACAAAGCTGCTTAAGGTTCCGGCCGCCAGAATCGTACTGCTTGCGAAGAAACCAAGGTAGATAAACATGACTAAGAAGAGGGGAAGAATCGCTCCGATTACGCCGAATTGGGCACGGCTTTGAATCATTTGCGGGATGCCTAGCTGAGGGCCTTGCGCGGAATGAGACGCCATAAATATGGCACCGATTAAGGTTCCGCAAATAATAGCGGCAACACTCCAAAACAGATTAAGTCCCATTGCAACGGGAATCGTGCCGGTCACTAACGTGGTGATATGCATATTAGCCCCGAACCATACGGGAAATAAATCTTTCGCTTTACCATGTCTTTCTTCATTCGGAATATATTCAATCGTTCGCCTTTCTACTTTCAATGCATCGTCCTCCATATTGGATGTTTTTTTGAAATCGACATAAAGTCATAGCTTAACAGACTATAAGAGGGTTTACAAATAAGGATATGCAGCCAAACGGCCGGGAAGCCTGATCTGTCAATGGCTGAAAAGAATTGTAAAAAAGATGAACGCTTTTGAATCCGGTGTCGTCTCATAAGGCAGAAAAACAAAAAAGGGGGGATCACGGTCATTGGATACACATGAAGAACAGCGGCTGATCCAGCAGGCGAAAGAGGGAAACGACGAGGCGTTTACAGCCCTTTTCCACTATCACTATTCTTTCTTATATAAATACTTGTTAAAGCTTTCCCTTCACCCCGATCTCAGCGAGGAACTTGTTCAGGAAACCTTTCTGAAAGGGTACATCCATTTAAGAAGCTTTCAGGGCCGTTCAAAATTCTCCACATGGCTGATCTCCATTGCATCGCGGCTCTATCTCGATCACCAGAAAAAGAGAAAGAGAGAATGGAAACGGAATCAGACAGTTACGGAGGAAACAATCCGCAAGATCAAGTGGGACGTGTCGGCGAAAGGGGCAGAGTGGAGCGAAACGCTCGATCTGTTTTCAAAGCTGGACCCTAAACTGCGCACACCGGTTTTATTAAGGCATTACTACGGCTATACCTACGCTGAAATCGGGGTGATGCTTCAAATCAAAGAAGGCACTGTAAAGTCCAGAGTTCATAAAGGGCTCCAGCAAATCAGAAAGGAGTGGGATGATGAATAAAGAAAAGCTTTCTGATCATTTAAAGTCAGAATGGAAAAAAATTGATCAAACAGCCAATCCCTCTATACCGAATCAAAAAGAACTGCTTCACCAGCTGTCACAAATGAAAGCTGAATACAGAAAAAAACTTCTTCAAGAGATCATTTTATTTGTATTCTGCGCGCTGATGGTTGTGAGTGCTGCAATCTTAGCTTTCACTCAAGCTCCTGCTGTGTTTATTGTGCTTCAGGTTTGTGTGCTTGCGGTGCTGCCGATTTTGATTGCGGCTGAGAAAAAAAGGCATCTCGGCGAATGCGAGGTGAAACGCGGATGACACAAACAGAAATTATCATAACGGTTGCGGCTTGTCTCATCGTATTGGCGCAGGGAATCTTTTTATTTATTGATGCGAAAAAACGTAATCGCATGGCATGGGTTTGGGGGATTGTCGGATTGATTCAAGCACCGATGCCTCTGATTTGTTATTACTTTTTTGTCATTAGGCCGGATCGGAAGAAAAGGGGGATCAAGCAATGAATATTTCTTGGGAAATGATTTTGCCGCTGATTGTATTACAGCTGGCTTTGGCGGTGTTTGCCCTTATCAGCTGTATAAAAGAAGAGCGGACAAACGGGCCAAAGTGGATGTGGGCTGCAATCATTGTATGTATCAATATTATTGGGCCGATTTTGTTTTTTACCGTCGGCAGAAAGCAAAGGTAAGCCGATATGCTGTCTATTGAATCATTATGCAAATCGTACAGGCATCATGAAGCTGTAAAGAATGTCAGTTTTCACGTGAATGAAAATGAGTGTGTCGCACTATTAGGACCTAATGGAGCCGGCAAAACCACAACTCTGCAAATGCTGGCCGGACTGCTTTCGCCAACCTCCGGAAACATTAAGCTGTTAGGAGAAAAAAAGCCGGATCGGCGTTTGATTGGGTACCTCCCGCAGTATCCAGCTTTTTATTCCTGGATGACCGCAAATGAATTTTTGACATTTGCGGGGAGACTGTCCGGCCTTTCGAAGAGAAAATGCCAAGAGGAAATCGGCGAGATGCTGGAATTTGTGGGTTTGCATGAAGCGGAGCACAAAAGGATCGGGGGCTATTCAGGAGGCATGAAACAAAGACTCGGTCTGGCACAGGCACTGCTCCATAAACCGCAGTTTTTGATATTGGATGAACCGGTGTCTGCTCTTGATCCGACAGGGCGGTTCGAGGTGCTGGACATAATGCGGGAGCTGAAAAAGCATATGGCCGTTCTGTTTTCTACACATGTTTTGCACGATGCAGAGCAGGTGTGTGATCAAGTGGTGATTATGAAAAACGGTGAAATTTCATGGAAAGGCGAGTTACAGGAGCTGAAACAACAGCAGCAAACGAACGTTTTTACCCTTTCAGTGAAAGAGAAGCTGGAAGGTTGGCTTGAAGAGAAGCCTTACGTCTCAGCTATTGTCTATAAGAATCCGTCCCAAGCGGTTTTCGAGCTGCCTGATATACACGCTGGCCGGTCATTATTAAGTGACTGTATCCGAAAGGGATTGACCGTCACCCGCTTTGAACAGAAAACGGAGTCTCTAGAAGACGTCTATCTAAAGGTGGTGCACGCATGAAGGTGATGATGGCGCTATTGCAGAAGGAGTGGCTGGAAGGATGGAAAAGCGGCAAGCTGATTTGGCTGCCGATTGCGATGATGATCGTCGGGCTGACACAGCCGCTGACCATTTATTATATGCCGGATATCATCGCACATGGAGGGAACCTTCCTGACGGCATGAAAATCAGTTTTACGATGCCCTCCGGGTCTGAAGTGATGGTCAGCACGCTTTCTCAATTCAACACGCTTGGCATGGCTCTGGTCATCTTTAGCGTGATGGGCAGTGTAGCCAATGAAAGAAATCAAGGGGTAACAGCGCTGATTATGTCGCGGCCTGTGACGGCAGCCCATTATATCGTGAGTAAATGGCTCATCCAAAGCGTGATCGGCATTATGTCGTTTGCAGCTGGATACGGGCTTGCTTACTATTACGTCCGGCTGCTGTTTGAGGACGCATCATTCAGCCGCTTTGCCGCAAGCCTTGGCCTTTACGCTCTTTGGGTGATATTTATTGTGACCGCCGGCCTTGCCGGAAGTACGATATTCCGGTCTGTCGGAGCAGCTGCGGCTTGCGGGATCGGGCTCACAGCAGCCGTTTCCTTTGCTGTTTCACTATTTCCAGATGGTGCGAAGTGGCTTCCGGCTGAGATTTGCAAGCAGGCGGAGCATATCCTTCTTCATGGAGAGCGGGCAGATTTTTTCGGATGGTCACTCACTTTCTCCATTCTGTGCATCATGCTTCTGGCCGTGTTTTCTGTGTGGCGCTTCCGGCGGTATGAAAGCTATTAATTGATCATGTTACGTTTTTGCGCGAGCATCACAAAAAAGGCGGCAAATGCCAGAGACCCGGCTCCATAAAAAACTCCCGCAAGCCCGACAAGCTGTGCGACTTTTCCGGCAAGAAGGGGCCCGAGGAAGATGCCTAGCGCATAAAATGATTGATAAAACCCCATCACTGACATTTTTAAACGGGCAGAACTGATTTCGACGACATGGCTTAGCAGCAGAGGAAAAACGAAGCCGAGCGCCAGCCCAATACAGGCGTGTGTGATGCAAACCGTGAACAATGCAGCTGAAAAAGGAACGTATAGCAAGCAGACCCCGGTGACAGCGAAACTAATGAGCATCACGGAGTAAGCGATACGGCTTGTAAAGCGCAGAAACACAAAGCTTAATGTGGCGGCTGCGTGTGGGAGGAAAAAGGCGGTCATCACCCAAAGAAGCTCCGCGTCGCCCATTCCGAGCTGATTCATGTAAAGCGGCGTAAAACCAAACACTGTGATAAATAATACGGCATGGGCCGTCATAGACAGGATGGTGAAAAGCTTCAGCTTTGGCAGCCGCAATGTATCTTTGATGTACTGATTGACACGAATGGTGTCACGGTTTGCGGGAGGAGCAGACGGATCCTTAATAAAGCAGCAGAACACCAGACCTGCGACAGAAGCTGCCAGCGCCATCCAAAACGGGACCTGCCTGCCTAAATGGGCTGCGGCGAGCCCGCAGAACACAATGCTGGCAAACTGGGGCATGACGGTAAAAAACTGCATGATGCCCATTGCTTTTGATGCATTGCAATTGTTGAAATAATGTGCGTATAAAATGGTCGCCATCACCCACATAGAAGCAGTGATTCCCGCGAACAGCCGGGCGGCCAGCACGAAGAAGAAAGAATCAAACATCAGAAAAAGCAGGCTGCTGAGGACGGAAAAGCCGAACCCGGCAATTAACAATTGCTTGCGCAAGGAAAACAGGATGTCTGACAAAAGGCCGAGCGGGAATCGCAGAAGGATTTGCGTGACCCCGTAGCTGCCGAGAATGATGCCGATTGCGCCATATGAAAAGTGCAGATCCTCCAAATACAGACTGAATACAGGAACGTAAATATAGCCTGAAAACCAGAAACAAAATACCATGCATAAAAAAACGGCGTGATCTAAGGCGCCGATTGTTTTTTTCTGAGGAATCAAGTCCTGCTGTAATTCCATCGTATCTCTCCACCCCTTTCCTTCCAAGTACAACACAATTATTGAAAGCGTTTCAATAGAAAAATAAAAAAACAGGGCTTCAAAAAAAGCCCTGTTCGCTGTTGTTAATACGGATCAGATGGGTGGCTCTCCTGTTCAGCCTGCTTTGCAGCCTGTTCCGTTTCAGTTGTGCCGATCGGCCCGTTGCTGTTGTTTTCGGAAACCTTTTTTAGCTCTTCTGCTACGCGTTTTCCGTAGTCAGGATCAGCTTTTGAGAAATTCTCAATCATTTGATCCTGAATTTCTTTTCGGCACGTAGAAAGCGTATTCACCAAATTCGTAATCAATTCGTTCCGCTCAAATTCAGTAAATCTCCGGTACGTTTCTCCAGCCTGTCCGAAGTTGTTTGTTCTGTCAATCGCTTCACGCTTTACATCACCTTCGACATGCGGCGTATGGTCTTTTCCGTCCTGCTTCGCTTCCATCAGCCCGCCCATAATGGATGGCTCATAGTTGACGTGCGGGTTTTGTCCTTCTGCTCTATCGACCCGATATTGCATTTGCCCGCCTTCCTGGTTGGTGGCGACATGCTTTTTCGGCGAGTTGATCGGAAGCTGCAGGTAATTTGCGCCTACACGGTAGCGCTGCGTATCAGAGTAGGCAAACGTACGCCCCTGGAGCAATTTGTCGTCTGAAAAATCAAGCCCGTCGACAAGCACTCCCGTTCCAAATGAAGCTTGCTCCACTTCCGCATGGTAGTTTTCCGGATTTTTGTTCAGAACCAATTTGCCGATCGGTTTCCATGGGAAATCGTCTTTATACCACAGTTTTGTCGGATCAAGAGGATCAAAGTCCAGTTCAGGATGCTCATCATCGCTCATGATTTGTGCATACACTTCCCACTCTGGATAATCGCCATTTTCAATCGCGTCATATAAATCCTGTGTGGCATGGTTAAAGTTTTTCCCTTGAATCTCTTCTGCTTCCTTTTGTGTCAGGTTGCGGATGCCCTGCTTCGGTTCAAAATGGTATTTCACGAGAACGGCCTTGCCCTCCTCATTCACCCATTTATAGGCATGTACGCCTGAACCCTGCATTTGCCGGTAGTTGGCCGGAATGCCCCAAGGCGAAAACAAGAAGGTGATCATGTGTGTCGCTTCAGGAGATTGAGAAATGAAATCGAAAATACGTTCACCATCCTGGATGTTGGTCACTGGATCAGGCTGAAATGCGTGTACAAGATCCGGAAATTTCAGCGGGTCGCGGATAAAAAAGATTTTCAGGTTGTTTCCGACCAAATCCCAGTTTCCGTCTTCTGTATATAGCTTTACAGCAAAACCGCGCGGGTCTCTCAATGTTTCAGGCGAGTGTTTTCCATGATTCACAGTTGAAAAACGGACAAATGCCGGTGTTTTCTTGCCTTTTTCCTGAAAGAGCTTGGCCCGTGTGTATGTTGAAATCGGTTCGTCTCCGAAGCTTCCGTACGCTTCAAAATATCCATGTGCACCTGCTCCCCTGGCATGAACAACCCGCTCTGGGATGCGTTCCCGGTCGAAGTGGCTGATCTTTTCGAGAAAATCATAGTTCTCAAGTGTTGTAGGCCCTCTATTCCCGACGGTTCTCACATTCTGGTTGTCAGTAACAGGATGCCCCTGCCTATTCGTTAAGGTATCCTCTGACTCGTTTTTCCCGGATGTCTTATGGGAAAGCGCTTCCTCGCTTCCTTGGGCATTTGTTTGGTGCTGCTTGTTTTGATGATCATCTTTCAATGGTTGGCCCTCCTTTTTTGAACGGTAACAATATTCCCTGAATGGAAAGATTTTAAAACAGCCGTTTTTTTTGATCTGCTTCGGGAATGGTACAATGTACAAAAATCGGTAAAAGGAGAGGTCGATTCGTGACGAGAGAAAAAAATCCGCTGCCCATCACGTTTTATCAAAAAACCGCTCTTGAGCTTGCCCCATCGCTTCTGGGCTGCCTTCTTGTAAAAGAAACAGACGAAGGCACAGCGTCAGGCTATATTGTGGAAACAGAGGCCTATATGGGGGCTGGAGACAGAGCGGCCCACAGCTTTAACAACCGCCGGACGAAGCGGACTGAGATCATGTTTGCAGAAGCTGGGCGGGTATATACATACGTGATGCACACCCATACATTGCTGAATGTCGTTGCCGCGGAAGAGGATGTCCCGCAAGCGGTATTAATCAGGGCGATTGAGCCGCATGAAGGCCAGCTGTTAATGGAGGAGAGAAGGCCGGGCAGGAGTCCGAGGGAATGGACAAACGGACCAGGAAAGCTGACGAAAGCGCTTGGCGTCACGATGAATGACTACGGACGCTGGATCACGGAACAGCCGCTTTACATCGAAAGCGGGTACACACCGGAAGCAATTTCAACCGGCCCGCGCATCGGCATTGACAACAGCGGGGAGGCACGCGATTATCCATGGCGTTTCTGGGTGACGGGAAACAGGTACGTGTCGCGTTAGCATGTTTAAGGAAGAGGCAATCAGGGGAATGGTTGAGAAAAAAGAAGGGAGAATCGGAGCTTTGAAAAAGATGATCAAAACCGTTATCAAATGGGCGCCGGTCATTTACCCGATTGTTCGAAAAATCATGAAGGATCGCAAGGCGTCTAAACAAAAGAATATGTCCGCATCTAGAACAGCCGGCTGATCCCGGCTGTTTTTTTATAGGTCAGTTTTCCCTCTAGTCCTCCGGATGTTCATTGACTTGCCATTCTCTCCATTATAGAATTTATATACATTTCGCATCCCTTCATCATCCTTTCTGCCTATTCACTGAATCCCTGCATCTACTAGTTAGGAGGTTTTTCTCATGCTTCATGGGCGACTACGTGATATTCTGCGCTTGCTGATGGCGGCTGAAGCCCCGGTGACAAGTTCGTTTTTTGCCGCGCAATTAAACGTAACGACGCGGACAGTCCGCAATGATATAAAGGAACTTCAAGGTGTGCTAAGCGGTCACGGTGCCTTTGTACAATCTGTAAGAGGCTCCGGCTACAAGCTCCGCATTGATGACGAGCAAGTATTCAGAACACTGCTGCAAGATGAATTTCAGCAAAAAAAGGGCCTGCCGGTATTGCCGGAGGAGAGAATGGCCTATCTTATGAAACGTCTGCTGCTGGCGGACCATTATCTCAAGCTCGATGAACTTGCTGAAGAACTATTTATCTCAAAATCTACACTCCAAACGGATTTAAAGGAAGTAAAGAAACGTCTGCTGCCTTACCGCATCGTCATGGAAACACGTCCGAATTACGGCTTCAAGCTGCGCGGGGACGAGGTGCAGATGAGGTACTGCATGGCGGAGTACATTGTTGATGAAAGAGAAACGGAGATAGATGTTTTAAATGAAAAGGCTGATATTTTGCCAAAAGAAGAAATTGAGATCATCCGTTCCGCCATCTTGAAAAAAATGAAAAACGACCGCATCCCTCTGTCCAACATGGGACTGAATAACCTCATTATCCATATCGCTATCGCCTGTAAACGGATCAGAACGGAAAACTATGTTTCTCTTTTCCCGAAAGATATGGATCATATCCTGCATCAAAAGGAGTACCAGGCTGCAGAAGCCATCGTAAAAGAGCTGGAATCAAAGCTTGCCGTTACGTTTCCGAAAGACGAGACGGCCTACATCACCATGCATCTCCTTGGCACAAAACGAATGACACAATCACAATGCGGAGAGGACACATTTTCAATAGAAGAGGAAACCGATCAGCTGACACTTGCCATGATCAAAGCTGTTGATCGTGAACTGAAGCTTGGCATCCTGCATGACAAAGAGCTGAAAATCGGCTTGGCACTGCATATGAAGCCGGCGATCACCCGCAACCGATACGGCATGAATCTTCGAAATCCGATGCTGGCAGCGATCAAGGAACATTATCCACTCGCTTTTGAAGCCGGGATCATTGCCGGAATCGTGATAAAGGAACAAACGGGTATTGAGATTCATGAAAACGAAATTGGATATTTGGCTCTCCACTTTGGCGCCGCGATTGAACGAAAAAAAACAGAAAGCCCGCCGAAACGCTGTATCATTGTATGCGCATCGGGAGCCGGAAGCGCCCAGCTTCTGCGCGAAAAACTGCGTTCCCATTTCGGCAAGCGGCTCGATATTCTTGGAACGGCTGAGTATTATAGTCTTGATCAAATGTCCTACGAATCAATTGATTTTGTCATCAGCACCATTCCGATTAAAAAAGAGCTCCCTGTACCAGTACTGAAGGTTAACACCATCTTAGGCGGAACTGACTTTACAAAAATAGAATCTATTCTGAGTGATGAAAAGGAAAAAGCCAATCGCTACCTAAAAAAAGAACTTGTTTTTTTTCAGGAGGATCTGCGCTCAAAAGAAGAAGTGATTCAATTTTTAGGGCAGAAAGCGGTCGAATGCGGCTTTGCCGATGAAGAAATAATAGATTCCATTTTTGAAAGAGAAGACATGTCGCCAACGTGTTTTGGCAATCTTGTTGCCATCCCGCACCCGCTTGTTCCGCAGACGAAAACAACGTTTTGGGCCGTTTGTACGCTCAAAAAACCGATCGATTGGGAGAGTCAGCGAGTTCAATTTGTCTGTCTGCTTTGTGTCGAAAAGGAGAACAAAGCGGATTTGCAAAGCATGTATAAACTGCTTGGCAGCATTTTGGATGACCCGGCGGCGGTGAACCAGCTGGTCAAATGCCGTTCATTTCAAGAGCTTTCGGATGTGTTTGACCAAAAAATGCTGAGCTGACAGCCTGTATATACCTTTTTTCCGTTGCCTGCGGAAAAACCCTGAGTGTTTATGAAAGCGATTTCATAATATGATGATAGCAACAGCAGGACATTACAAAATTGATCAAACTCTAGGGGGTCTTTTACATGAATATATTACTCGTTTGTGCAGCAGGCATGTCTACTAGCTTACTGGTGAGCAAGATGGAAAAAAGTGCGCAGGAACAGGGAAAAGACTATACCATTTGGGCAGTTTCAGGCGATTCTGTACAAAATCATATCGATAAAGCGGATGTATTGCTTCTCGGTCCGCAAGTCCGTTACATGCTTCCGCAGCTCAAAAAATTAGGAGAGTCAAAGGGGGTTCCGGTAGACGTCATTAATACCGTCCATTATGGCACGTGCAACGGGGCGGAAGTGCTGAAATCAGCTGAACAGCTTGGACATGTGTCATAGAGAGGGGCGGGCTATGTGAATAAAGTCAATCAGATCTTAGAAGAAAAGGTCATGCCTATAGCGGGAAGAATTGCGGGACAGCGTCATTTGCAGGCGCTGCGTGATGGTATCATCCTCACGATGCCCCTGATTATCATCGGTTCCTTTTTCCTCATCATTGGCAACCTCCCGATCCCGGGATACGCTGAGTTTATGGCAAAAACGTTTGGCAGCTCCTGGTCTGAAAAACTGGCCTACCCAGTCGACGCGACTTTTGAAATTATGGGTCTTGTCGCCGCGTTCGGCATCGCCTACCGGCTCGCCGAGAAATACGGCGTTGATGCCTTGTCGGCCGGAGCCATTTCCCTTGCGGCATTTTTATTAGCAACACCTTATCAAGTGCCGTTTATGCCGGATGGCGCGACGAAAGAAATCATGGTTGGCGGCGGGATTCCGCTTTCGCTCATGGGAAGCAAAGGCCTGTTTGTCGCCATGATTATCGCAATGGTGTCCACAGAGATTTACCGCCTCATTATCCAGCGCAATTTAGTCTTCAAAATGCCGGACGGTGTTCCGCCGGCGGTAAGCAAGTCATTTGTCGCGTTAATTCCCGGCTTTGCCGTCATCTTCCTGATTTGGGCAGCTCGGCTGATTGTTGAAGCGACACCGTTTGAAAGCCTTCATAATATTGTAAGCGTTTTATTGGGGACTCCGCTTTCCATTCTGGGAGGAAGCCTTGGAGGAAGCCTTGTCGCCGAAGCCGTCAAAATGCTTTTATGGGCCTGTGGCCTTCACGGTGCAAACATTGTCGGCGGCGTCATGGCACCGATTTGGTACGGCGCAATGGATGCCAACCGGATCGCATTCCAAGCCGGTGAGGAGCTTCCTAAGATTTTCACCCAGCAATTTTTCGATATCTGGGTCAATATCGGCGGAAGCGGCGCCACATTGGCACTGGTTGTCACGATGTTCCTGCGCGCCCGAAGCAAACAAATGAAGCAGCTCGGCAAGCTTGCGGTCGGCCCGGCCATCTTCAATATTAACGAACCGATTATATTCGGAATGCCGATCGTCATGAACCCAATGCTCTTACTTCCGTTTATCATCACGCCGCTTGTCACAGTGACACTCACGTACATCGGAATGAGCACCGGCCTTGTCGCCAAACCGGCGGGTATCGCAGTGCCGTGGACCATGCCGCCGATCTTTTCAGGCTACTTGGCGACAGGAGGAAAAGTCTCAGGTGCGGTCATGCAAGCCATTAATATTGCCGTGTCCTTTGTTGTCTACTATCCATTCTTCAGAATGTGGGATAAGCAGAAGCTGAAAGAAGAAAACGATCTGGAGCTGGTCCAAACGCCTGCAGCATCAGATGACAAAGAAGCGGCTCTGTAGAGAAAGGAAGTGAATCGCGTGAATGAGGAAATGGAACAAATCATTTTTCAAATCATCCTTCACGGAGGAAACGGTAGGAGCTCCGCAATGGAGGCCATTGCCGCTGCGAAAAGCGGTGACGCAGAAGAAGCGCGGAAAAAGCTTCAAGACGCTGCTGAAGAATTGTCAAAAGCCCATCATTATCAGACAGAGCTGATCCAAAATGAAGCGAGCGGAGAAAAGACGGAAATGACGCTTCTGATGGTTCATGCACAGGATCATTTAATGAATGCAATGACAGTGAAGGATATGGCTGCAGAGATCATTGAGTTATATGAAAAAATCACCGAGCAAAGGGGAGCAAGCATATGACAAAAGGATTGAAGATTGTAACGATTGGCGGAGGTTCAAGCTATACGCCCGAGCTAGTGGAAGGGTTTATTAAACGGTATGATGAGCTGCCTGTGCGCGAATTATGGCTCGTCGATATCCCCGAGGGCGAAGAAAAGCTGAATATTGTCGGCACACTCGCCAAACGGATGGTTGAAAAAGCTGGCGTCCCGATCGACATTCATCTTACGCTCGACCGGAGAAAAGCGCTGAAAGACGCAGACTTTGTCACGACCCAATTCCGTGTCGGACTTTTGCAGGCAAGAGCAAAGGATGAGCGCATTCCGCTAAAATACGGAGTGATTGGCCAGGAAACAAACGGCCCGGGAGGCCTGTTTAAAGGATTGCGCACAATTCCGGTCATCCTTGAGATCGCAAAGGACATAGAAGAGCTTTGCCCGAACGCTTGGCTTGTTAACTTCACAAACCCTGCCGGCATGGTAACAGAAGCCTTGCTTCGCTACTCCAACCTGAAGAAAGTCGTCGGTCTCTGTAATGTTCCAATCGGCATCAAAATGGGCGTAGCCAAAGCGCTTGATGTAGATGTGGACCGCGTAGAAGTCCAATTCGCCGGACTGAACCATATGGTATTTGGGCTGGATGTTTTCTTGGACGGCGTAAGTGTGAAGGAGCAAGTCATCGAGGCGATGGGCGACCCGAAAAACGCGATGACAATGAAAAATATCTCAGGCGCCGAATGGGAACCGGATTTCTTAAAAGCGCTCAATGTCATCCCTTGCGGCTATCACCGTTACTATTTCAAAACAAAAGAGATGCTGGAGCACGAACTGGAAGCATCACAAACGGAGGGCACCCGCGCAGAAGTCGTACAGAAGGTCGAAAAAGAGCTGTTCGAGCTTTATAAAGATCCGAACCTTGCGATCAAACCGCCGCAGCTGGAAAAACGGGGCGGAGCTTACTACAGTGATGCAGCATGTAACTTAATCAGCTCCATTTATAATGATAAACATGACATTCAGCCGGTGAACACAATCAATAATGGTGCAATAGCGAGCATTCCAGACGATTCCGCAGTTGAAGTGAACTGTGTGATGACGAAAACCGGCCCTAAGCCAATTGCTGTCGGCGACCTGCCGGTGTCTGTCCGCGGCCTCGTCCAGCAAATCAAATCCTTTGAACGTGTCGCGGCAGAAGCGGCAGTTACAGGTGACTATCAAACTGTGCTCCTTGCCATGACGATTAACCCTCTTGTCCCGTCCGATACTGTGGCCAAACAGATTTTAGATGAAATGCTGGAGGCGCACAAAGCGTATCTGCCGCAGTTTTTCAACAAAATTGAAGCGTAAAAAAAGCCGGCCTGTACTGGGCCGGCTTTTTCTTACTTGCTTTCAGTCAGCGCTGCAACTTCGGTCGTCCATCCGAATTCGTCTGCGACAGCGCCTTTTTGAATGCCTGTAATCGTGTCATATAGTTTTTTTGCGATTTCCCCTGTTTCACCGTTGTTGATCGAAAGTGTTTCATCCTGCCAGATCAGCTCGCCTACTGGGGAAATAACAGCTGCTGTACCTGTTCCGAAGGCTTCTTCCAGGATGCCGTCTTTATGGGCTTGGATGACCTCATCGATCGCAATTTTTCGTTCTGAAACTTGGAGGCCCCAATGCTTAAGCAAGGCGATGACTGAATTGCGCGTAATGCCTTCCAGGATGCTTCCGTTCAGCATCGGCGTTACGATTTCACCGTTGATTTTGAAGAAGATATTCATGCTTCCAACTTCTTCGATGTATTTCTTTTCGATTCCGTCCAGCCAAAGGACTTGGGAAAATCCTTTCTCTTCGGCTACCTGCTGCGCTTTTAAGCTTGAAGCGTAGTTCCCTGCGGTTTTGGCATTTCCCGTTCCGCCTTTTACTGCACGGACAAATTCACTTTCAACAGCAATTTTGACAGGCTTAATGCCTTCTTTGTAATAAGAGCCGACCGGAGAAAGAATGATCAAGAGCTTATACGTATGAGATGCCGCAACACCAAGGAAAGGCTCGGTTGCGATGATGAACGGACGGATGTAAAGGGACGTGCCCTCCACATTTGGAATCCAGTCTTTATCAATTGCGACAAGCTGCTTTAAGCCTTCAAGAACCTGTTCTTCATCAATTTGCGGGATGCAGAGGCGGTCGTTTGATTGATTCAGACGTTCCATATTTTTTTCCGGTCTGAAAAGCAGGACATGGTCATCCTCTGACACGTAAGCCTTTAACCCTTCAAACACGGTTTGGCCGTAGTGATAGACCATTGCGGCCGGATCCATTGATAAGGGCTGATAAGGAATGATTCTTGGATCGTGCCAACCTTTATCTGCCGCATAGTCCATTACAAACATGTGGTCTGTAAACACTCTTCCGAACGAAAGCTGATTTGGGTCTGGTTTCGGTTTTTTTGTTGATGTCAATTCAACGCGAATCGTTTGTTTAGTCATGGTCAATCTCCCTGCTGTTAAATTGTTTATATTATCAAACTTATTTGAAAATAATTATATTCTATTGTATACCTTCAACAAATAATCGCAATAGGTTTGCTCAAATTTGTAAGAAATTCATATGAAAAAAGCAGGAGAAATTAATTCTCCTGCGTGTTCATTTGCTCGAATAACCTGTCATAATCGGCGCGAGTGGCATCCCGAAGACCTTCAACCCGTTCATTTGTAATCTCCTGTTTGCCTTCCTTCAAGCCGTCCAAGAAATATTGAACATATTCTTCAGTTGAAATGCCCCGGTACGTCAGGCCTTGTTTATCGCGTGATTTTTGGTTTAAGCCCGTGTCCACCATAGGCGGTGCCATTTCAATCACTTCCACGCTCGTGTCGCGGAGCTGGTGTCTGAGCGTAAGCGAGAACGAGTGAAGTGCTGCTTTTGTTGCGCAGTACACCGGATAAACAGCTAACGGGTTAAACGCAAGCCCGGATGTGACCTGAACGATTGCCGCCTCGGGCTGCTTCATCAAATGAGGTGTGAAAAGGGCGGATAAATGGACAGGCGCTTGGAAATTAAGTTCAATTTCATCACCGTCCACAAAAAGCTCCTCTGTCCCTTTTTTAAAGTCAATTTCCTTTTGAATGCCGGCGTTGTTGACGAGAACATTCAAGTTCGGATATTCCTTTAAAGCCCATTCATACAATGCTTCCCGCTGCGAACGGTCTGCAACATCACATTGCTTTGTATGGATGTTTGGGAGCTGCTGCTTCGCTTCTGCAAGACGTGCTTCGCTGCGTCCGCAAATGATAACTTCATTGCCGAGCTCCAGCAGGCGCTTGGCAAGTTCAAGCCCGATGCCAGCAGAACCCCCTGTGATTAAAACCGTATTGCCTGTCATCTTCATTGGATGTAACACCTCTTAATTAAGTTGGCTGTGATTCCTTTACTATTTCAAATCTTAGCAGGAAATATGCAGCCGCGTCCTATGAGATGCTCAGGATGAAGTGACTTTTCCGGTTTTATAAAATTCGTCAATTGCTTTATCGACATACACCCAGCCTTTCCAGCCGATGTGAATGGTGTCTTTCATGAAATACGGGTCATATTCATGCCCTGAGAAATCAGCAACCTGGAAGCCCTTCGCTCTGATTTGTTTATTTACCTTTTTGTAATAGTCAGTGCGTCCTTTTTTCGGGAAGCCCGTGTAATCGTACCATTTCCCGTTGACAGGAATGGTGACAAACATAGGCTCTGCGCCCGCATCCTTCAGGATATCGAGCATCATTTCAAAGTCGCCATATTCCGGTGACACCGCATACGATCTTCCTTTGTTTTTCCCTTTCAGCTTAGGCACTTTCGGCTTCAGCTTTTTATAGACAGGGTTGTCGATGTGAAAATCGTTAGAACCGGAGTGGCGTTTGCCTGATTGATCCGCCAGTTTATTCAATTCAGACCATGACTTATCCTTTACTGACTGCGAGATATAGCGCTTTGGCCCGGATGATTCTGTCGTTGAATAATACAGATCTTTCTTTTCCAGCATGCTGTAATACACTTTGGCCGCCGGCTTCAGCGCGTTCACTTTCCACGTCTGGCCGTTTACCATTGCTTTGTACAGTTCAGAAAGAATGGCATCGTTTTGCACAGCCTTGAAGCGCAGCATGCGTTTCATCATTTTCTTTTTAATTTCAGGATCGATCTGATCGTTAAATGCCAAATCAAGCCCTTGCAGCGCAGAATAGTTCGGCGCGAAATGCTGTTCATCAGACCCGCGCTTAATAAACCATTGCGGAGACACGATGAATACGATTTTTTTGCCCTTCAGCTGATCCATATGGGCAGCGAAGTTTAAAGAATGAATCAATGACTGGGATCCGCCTTTGCCGACAAGGTATGGCGTGAATCCCTCATTGTTTACCTGAAAATAATTAGATGGGTGGAACTCGTCCAGCCGAGAAAGCTCAGAGGACCCGTAAATCGGAAGATATGTCGGATCTTTGAGCATCTGATCTTGTAAATATAGCCCTTGAAACATACTCGGATTCAAGGCTGTTGCTGACTCTTTCACACGCTTATCGGTGATGAAGCCTGTCAGCCATGAAGATGGAATTGCGATGGCGCCTGCGAATAGAATAAACGCCAAAATAATTGGACCGAAAAAACGCTTTTTCATTATTTCAACTCAGACAGCTGATTTACAATGTTGTTAGGTGTATTCCAAACGTCCCGGTCAAATTCAGTGATCGGCACTAAAATATCAAAACGGTTTTCAATCGCAAGCAGCAATTCTACTGTTCCAAAAGAATCAAGCAAACCTTCTTCAAAAATTTCAATATCAGGATTTTCCTTTACGATGTCATCCTGGCAAACCTCTGCTAAAACGTCTAATACCTCTTGTTTAAAATCCATAGCTTTCTAATCTCCTTTAATGGTGGTGATGAAATGGTTTTCCTGAGAAAATATAAAACCCGAAGCAAACGAAATGGAATGTGATCACAATCGCCAGAATGGTTGTCCAGCGGTTGGACGGCAGCCATTTATATTTCTTATTCCACTTCTCGAAAAAGTTGTAACATGTCATTAGAACGGCATGATAGAGGCCGTAAATGATATATTGCGGCGCGAGCCCGTGCCAAACCCCCATCAGCATAAACAGCAGGAAATACCCGATGTTTGAGACGGCCATACGGTTTTTGATCCACTTTTTCTTAGTCATCCAAAATACGAATCTCATAAACACATAATCTCTGAACCAAAATGACAGAGACATATGCCAGCGATTCCAGAAATCTTTAATATTTTTACTGATAAACGGTTTATTAAAGTTTTCCGGTGATTTAATGCCCATAATGTAGCTGACCCCGACGGCAAACATCGTGTAGCCGGCGAAATCAAAGAATAAATACATGCTGTAGCCGTACATGTACAGCAGGTTCCCAAGAATCTTATTGTGCGTGATTGCGGGAAGATTCATGATGAAGTACGTATTGATCGCGTAGCCGATAATAAATTTATACAGGAAACCGATGAAGATTTTATGGATTCCCGTATACAGCAGGTCGGCGTATTCTTCTTTCGTCCAAGCCTTCTGTTCATCCTTGACGAACCGGCGATATCTGTCGATCGGGCCGGAGGAAATCGTCGGGAAAAACAGGATGAAATACAGCAGGCGGTGCAATGGCAGCTGTTCTTTCAGCAGTCCGTCTCTTGCTTCCATAATCAGCTGAACGCCTTTAAAGGTTAAATATGAAATCCCTAAAAAGCTGATCAGGTTATGCGGCGGATGATGCGGCTGCGGGTGTGAAAGAAACGGCCATATTTTTGACAGAAATAAAGGCAGAATAGACGCGATAACAGCCCCGCAAAAGACAAAGCCGCTGTTCGCTTTCTGCCGGTATGCCAGATAGCCGCTGATCAGGAGCACCTGCCATATTGTAAACAGGCACAGCGCGATGACCCCGTGTAAGTCGTGCGAAAAAATTAAAGCCAATATAATGATAGATATGAACATGTTGTATGCTTGAAATCTTTTTCCGTTTAAGCCGAGAATGATCGTCGGCAGAAGAAGAATGCCAAGCAGTATAAAGAATAAAAACGAGCTGTAAGGCGTCATACAAGAACCTCTTCGCCAATGCGTTTTCGGTCAATTTTGCCGTTAGCCGTCATTTGAATGTGATCCTGATAGATAAATTTTCTTGGGATCATATATGCCGGAAGAGAAGCGGCAAGCTCTTTTTTAATAGCGCTTGTCAGCTGGAATTCCTTCTCGAACTCATGCTCCTCAGGCACAATAGCAGCGATCAGGTACTCAACTGTTCCGTTTGGCTGATAAGGAATCACGACAGCAGAACGAACGTACTGTGACTGTCTGACATGGAACTCGATTTCCTCCAGCTCCATTCGATAGCCGTGAAGTTTAATCTGAAAATCCAAACGTCCTTGGCAGAAAATCTGACCGTCTTGAATAAAGCCGGCATCGCCAGTTCGGTATGCCCACTGGCCTTCATGAGAGAAAAACGCTTTTTCCGTCAGCTCTGGCTCACCAAGGTAGCCTCGGCTTACACTCGGCCCTGCAATGACGATTTCTCCTTTTTCTCCATCAGGAAGCGGCTGTCCCTGTTCATCCATAATGAAAATGTTCATATCTGGTTTGGCGAAGCCCACTGGAAGCGATTCGCTGCGGCTGATGACGTCATCCGTAATTTCAACCGATGTGACAGCCACTGTCGCTTCAGTCGGGCCGTACGTATTAAAAATCTTCGCTTTCGGGAAACGCTCAAGCAGCGCTTTGGCCACAGAAACCGGAAGAACCTCTCCGCAAAACATAAATGTGTCCGCATGAGGCAGCAGATCCTGTGAAAAACCCGGATCCATCAGGCACATTTGCACAAAGGAAGGTGTTGATGTCCACACATTTAGCCCGGACTTCTTCAGCTCTTCAAATAAGACTTTCGGCTTATTCACAGCATCCTTTGTCACGCAATGTAATGTCCCGCCTGATTGAAGGCACGGATATAGGTCCATGACAGACAAATCAAATGAGAACGGCGCTTGGTTTAAAAATATTTTTCCTCCGCTGACTGGAAAGTCTGCACAAATCCAGTCTGTGAAGCTTTGAAGATTCGCAGCGGAAATCTGCACGCCTTTCGGATTTCCTGTGCTTCCGGAAGTGTAAATGATATAAAACGTTTCGTGTTCTTTGACCCATTGATCTTGGCTGACAGAGCCGCCTTCGTTTTCCAGCAGTTCTTCCGCAGAAACTGTCTGAATCTGCTGGCCGACTGCATCAATTGAGAGTCCTGCTGCATGGATCAGCAATTCTGCTCCAGAGCTTTCGATAATTTTCGCAATCCGTTCGGACGGAATAGAAAGGTCAACCGGAATATAAGGATGTCCCGCTTTGACACTTCCCAAGAAGGAAACGATCATGTGCGGCTCCATGTGGCCGTACACAAGGATAGGAGATTTCTTTTCCCCAGAAATGCGTTTTTGGATCGCGGCAGCCGCGCGGTCAGACTGCTCCCATAATTCCTGATACGTGAGCGACTGGCCTTGAGAGCGGAAGGCATCGGTTTGCGGATAAGTTTCCGCATGTGTTTGAATAGCATGTAAAAGTTTCATAGTTATTCTCTCTCCAATTAGAAATCGTTATAAATATATGAACCGGTATTCGCGGTGTGAAAACCATACATAAAAAACAAAACAAGCAGTATCATCAAATAAAAGCCTGTATGACATGTCCACTTGACAGCGGGTTTTTCATACAGCTGTTTCATTAATTGCAGCATATCAAAAATTCCCTTCCCGTTTTTTCGACAATCACATGAGTATTTGACGATCAGATGCTCAAAAAGTTTCATTTTTTCCCTAATCTCCCTCAAATTAATATATCGGCGTATGTTTTTGAAAATGAATCTTTATACCTGCAAGGGCAAGAATGGAATGTTTCGAGCTGATTCATAATAAAGGAAAAGATACCTGGAGTCAAAAGATCTTTTTAACTTTTAAAAAGTGTAATGTACTTAAAAAAATTTTTCTGTACCTGTTCGTTCAAGTGAAAGCAGAAACCTAATGAAATCGGGGCGGAAGCGTATAATAAGAAAGAAAACGCCTTCTTGCGGTATCTTGTGAAATAAGGGAGAAGTCATTATGATAGATAAGGAAGCAAAAGGAGTTTTTTATTAAGCTGCCGGCTGAAAAAAAGTAAGCCTTTTAATAGAAAGGAAGAGGAAGATGAACCAAACAAATAAGGGTGAGGGTCAGACAGCGCCGCAAAAAGAAAGCATGGGGCAGATCCTTTGGCAGTTAACCCGTCCTCATACGTTAACCGCATCGTTTGTGCCTGTGCTGCTCGGAACCGTTTTGGCGATGTTTTATGTGAAGGTTGATCTGCTGCTGTTTTTGGCTATGCTGTTTTCTTGCCTATGGATCCAGATCGCGACGAACTTATTTAATGAATACTATGATTTTAAACGCGGGTTAGATACAGCAGAATCAGTCGGAATCGGAGGGGCAATTGTACGCCACGGAATGAAGCCTAAAACGATTTTGCAATTAGCTCTCGCCTCATACGGGATTGCCATTTTGCTCGGTGTCTATATTTGTGCGAGCAGCAGCTGGTGGCTTGCGCTGATCGGCCTTGTCGGCATGGCGATCGGCTACCTGTATACAGGCGGGCCGCTGCCGATTGCGTACACGCCGTTCGGTGAATTATTCTCAGGCATTTGCATGGGTTCGGTGTTTGTGCTGATTTCGTTTTTCATTCAGACAGATATGATCAACACGCAAAGCATTTTGATTTCCATCCCGATTGCGATTCTTGTCGGCGCGATTAACCTGTCGAACAACATTCGTGATATTGAAGAGGACAAAAAAGGCGGACGCAAAACATTGGCGATTTTGATGGGGCATAAGGGAGCTGTTACTCTGTTAGCTGCGTCGTTTGCCGTCGCTTATATCTGGGTTGTCGGCTTGGTTATTACCGGTGCCGCAAGCCCATGGCTGTTTGTCGTCTTTTTAAGCGTGCCTAAGCCGGTTCAAGCAGTGAAGGGCTTCGTCCAAAAAGAAATGCCGATGAATATGATTGTCGCAATGAAATCAACAGCCCAAACAAATACATTTTTCGGATTCCTGCTCTCGATCGGATTATTGATCAGCTATTTCCGATAATAAAAAAGACCGCTCGTTTCGTGCGGTCTTTTTTTGTTACAATCGACCGCATTTTGTAAAAAAATTCATAGAACCTTGCAGCAGACAGGGACGTCTAGTACATGGACAGCGGATAAAGTTCCGTTAAAGGAGATGACGAACATGGATTTATCTGTAACACATATGGACGATTTAAAAACAGTAATGGAAGATTGGAAAAATGAATTATTAGTTTATAAATTTGCGCTAGATGCGCTCGATACAAAGTTCTCAATTATCAGCCAGGAATATAACCTCATTCACGGTCACAACCCGATTGAACATACAAAATCCCGTGTCAAAAGCTTTGAAAGCATCGTGAATAAGTTAATGAGAAAGGGCTGTGAGATTACGACGAAGGAAATGAAGGAGCATATTCACGACATTGCCGGCGTGCGCATCATCTGTTCCTTTATTTCTGACATTTATAACGTCGTGAATGTGTTGAAGCAGCATGAAGATTTGAGAATCGTAAAGGTAAAGGATTATATCCAGACACCCAAACCGAATGGCTATCGAAGCCTGCATTTGATCATTGAGATGCCTGTGAATTTAACGAACCGTGTGGAATACGTCAAAGCAGAAATTCAAATCCGGACAATCGCGATGGATTTCTGGGCGAGCCTTGAACATAAAATTTATTATAAATTGAACAATGACGTTCCTAAGCAATTAACAGATGAGCTGAAAGAAGCCGCGGAGATTGCCCATTACCTAGATGAGAAAATGCTGGGGATTAAGAAAGAAGTGGATTAAAAAAGACGGCAACCAAGTGCCGTCTTTTTTTATTTGATATCTTCAAAAATGTCAGTTGCTTTGGCCTTCATTTGTTTCTTAATGGTTTTCGGTTTCTTCTCTTTTTTCACAGCCTCATAGACAGCGGCTGTCACAAGATCGCCTGCTTGCTGGAGGCGTTCTTTGCTGATATGTTCGATCGAGTCTTCAGGGGTATGATACCACGGCTCAACTTCTTCTGTTTCCGGGTCTCCCCAAATAAAGTTGGCGGAATCAATGCCGGCTTCGTGGAATGGCACATGATCAGATGATCCTCCCTGTGTCAGAGACAGGCAGTCAAACCCAATTTTTTCAGCAGCCGTACGGCTGGATTCCCAAACATAGTTAGATTGGCCATCCAATGTGTTGACATACAGCTCAGACGCTTTTTCCCAGCTTGTGCCTACCATATCTAAGTTGAAGTTCACTTCGCTTCGTTTCAGCTCTTTTTCCGATAGATGATCTACATAGTGAGAGGAGCCGAGCAGGCCGAGCTCTTCGGCGCCGAAAGCGATAAAGCGGATTTCTTTATCAGATGGAACGCTTTTTAAGACACGCGCCATCTCCAGCATAACAGAGGTTCCTGAGCCGTTGTCATTTGCCCCGGGTGAAAAAGGAACACTGTCGTAATGGGCCGTCACGTACACAATGTCTGGATGTTTGATGTTCTTTGGTTTTTTGATTCCGATGATATTCTGGGAGGTTTGGTTTGTGAATGCTTTTAGTTTTAAGGTGGCTTCTTTTTGCTGGGTAAGTGCTTCGCCGTCTTCTTTCTTAATGCCGACGACCGGAATGCCGACTTTATTTCCCGACAGGTTTGGCGTCATAGGCACGAGGCTTTCTTTGTTGTTATAAATGATGACAGCTTTTGCTCCGGCGGCTTCGGCATTTTTGGCTTTCTCGTAATAAGTCAGGTCTCCTCTGGAAATCAAGGCGATTTTGCCCTTGACGTCAGCGGTAAAGTCCTTTTGATAGCCCAATCCCGCATTGTAAAGCGGGGCCGTCAGCCCTTGTTCCTCAGTCGGAGCTGAGCCGGACGCCGCTTGGAGAAGAATATCGCGTCCTGCTGAAGACAGTGTTCCCTCAAGCCGGTCAGGAATGTTGAATCGTTGAACCTTCACATCAAGCTTTAATTTTCTCAAGGATGAGGCGATCAATAGGGCGCTCTTTTTTTCAGCTGCAGTTCCGGCTATTCTGGGGCCGATTGCTTCACTTAGCTGAGAAATGGTAGAGTACGCATGCTTTGCTTTGAATGGAAGCTCGCGCTCGCTATTTGATATTTGTAAAGCGTGCGCGGCAGGGGTGACACTCTGTGCCGGCAAGAGCAGTGTGCCGGCAGTTAAAACAGCCATCGTCATGACAGTCAAAAGCTTTTTCATCAAAAATAAACCTCCCCTAAATGTATGGTTGGGGAATATTTCGGGATGCTAAAGGAGTTTCCTGCAAGATGAAGAGCGTTTTTGAAAAGACAGTGCTTTATACCTGCAAAAAAACGCTTATGAATGAAGGGTCATAAGCGTTTCGGAATATCAAACTATTGGAGCTTTAAAAACTTGCGTTTGCCGACTTGGATGATCATATTCTCTCTTATCTCTGCTTTGGCGTGAATATCTGTTATTTTCTCTCCGTCGATGCGTACACCGCCGTTTTGAATCATGCGGCGCGCCTCGCTCTTTGAAGAGAGGAGCTTCAATGTAACGAGCAGATCGACAATCGCGATTGTTTTCTCGCCTTCCCATTGGACAGACGGAATATCATCAGGAAGGCTGTTTTCCTGAAAGACTGTTTTAAACGAGTGTTCGGCAGCTTCTGCTGCTTTCTCTCCGTGATACATTCGGACGATTGTTTTGGCTAAAAGCATTTTGGCATCACGCGGATGAACGGCGCCGGTTTCTAAGTCTTTTACGAGCTGTTTTTTCTCTTCAAGCTCTAAGTCTGTCGCCAAGTGGATGTATTTTTTCATCAGGCTGTCGGGCAGTGACATCGTTTTTCCGTACATGTCGTTTGGATGTTCGTTAATGCCAATGTAGTTGTGTTTCGACTTTGACATTTTTTCGACGCCATCCAAGCCTTCCAAGAGCGGCATCAGGATGACGACTTGTTTTTCTTTGTTGTATCTTTCTTGGAAATGCCGTCCCATGAGGACATTGAAATGCTGATCCGTTCCGCCTAATTCAATATCACTTTCGAGAACGACAGAATCATAGCCCTGCATCAATGGGTAAAAGAATTCATGCAGTGAGATTGGTTTTTGCATGGCGATGCGTTCTTCAAAGTCGTCGCGCTCCATCAGGCGGGCTACCGTTATTTTCCCTGCTAATTCAATGACATCTTCCAGATTCAATGTTTTCAGCCATTTTGAGTTATAGTGAAGCTCGACTTTTTCTGGATCAAGCACTTTTCCGAATTGCTCAAAGTAGGTTTTGGCATTGTGCTGAACTTCTTCATCAGTCAGTTGCTTTCTGGCTGCCGATTTTCCGGTCGGATCACCAATTTTTCCTGTGAAATCCCCAATTAACAGCTGGACAATGTGGCCGTTTTCTTGAAATTGGCGAAGCTTATTTAACACAACCGTATGGCCCAAATGTACATCCGGTGCAGACGGATCTAATCCGAGCTTAATTTTAAGCGGCGTGCCCGTGGAAATTGATTTCACGAGCTTTGCCTTTAATTCCTCCGGCGGTATGACTTCGTGGGCGCCTGTCATGTATAGCTGAAGCTGTCTTTCTACCTCTTTTTGCTGTGACGCTGTGAGCTGCTCAAATGTTCTCATCATTTTTCCTCCTTTTTTACAAACACAAAAAAGAGCCCATCCCGATAAGGGACGTGGCTCAATGCACGCGGTACCACCCTGGTTGAAGACATCGTCTTCCGCTCATTCGAATAACGGTTTCCCGTTCTTTGCTACCTTTAAGGTTCACAAAGAAAGCTCGGGGAGGTAATTCACGTTTGCTGTGTGCCGGCTCGCACCTTCCGCCGACTCTCTGAAACAGGGAGACAAACCGCTACTGGATTCCCGTCAAAGCTTATGTTGTATGAAGATTGTCAGCTACCTTTCTAAGCAGCCCTGTCAATATTTTCTGTTCGTCCTTCGTCATTCCCGCAATGAGCTCTGTTTCCCCTTTGTGAAACTCCGGGTAGAGTTCTTCGATCGCTTGTTTGCCGGAATCGGTGATAGAGACAAATACGAGTCGCCGATCTCTTGTGTCGATGCTTTTACGGCAAAAACTCTTTTTTTCGAGCGTTTTGATCACGTTGCTTGCTGTAGCTGTAGATATCCCTGACAGCTCAGCGATTTTTCTCGTTTCGAGCGCTCCCCATACCCATAGATCATAAAGAATGGAGAAAGCGGTCCAAGAAAGGTTATAGGAAGAAAGAACCTCAGTCTCCATTTTGACACGGAGCCTTTGTGCAGACCGATACAGATTCGTAGCGATCGAAATGGCTTCCAGGTTAAGTGACTCGACGGGCATTTGTTTGAGCTTAGAAAGTGTATCGTGTTCTTCCTTCCGAAGCTGCTGATGTTGATGTGAACGTTCCATTTTTTAGGCCTGCCTTAAATTATCAGAATCATTAGCTGTGAAACGAATTGTAGCAGAGTCTGGTGTGAACTTCAAGCCCATATATCGGTTGAATAAAAAAAGCCCAAACAACGCCAAAATAAACAAAAAACCGCAAACGGGGGTGCAGTTTTGCAAAAATATGTTCAATCCGTCTATAAGCATGATCCGTTTCATCTGTTTTCGACAGAGCATGTAGTGACGTTAGCGATTATCGCCCTTTTGGCCATTCTGTTGTTTTTGTTCCAAGAGAGGGTCAAGCAGCCGAGGGCCAGCCGGTTTTTGCGTTCTCTGTTTGTGTTTCTTTTGCTTGGTTCGCAAATCGGCTATCAAATATGGATGGTCGCCACGGGCAGGTGGTCGGTGCGCACTTCATTGCCTCTCCAGCTTAGTGACCTGTCGGTGTATTTGTCAGCTATTATGTTAGTGACAAAAAGCAGAAAGCTGTTTGTGTTTTTGTTTTTTGTCGGCATCGGCAGTTCGATTCAGGCTCTTGCCACTCCTGACCTCGGTATGTTTTCATTTCCGCATATCCGATATATCCTCTTTTTTATTTCTCACGGATCTGTGTTTTTATCCTGTCTGCTGATGGCTGTGATTGGCACCTACAGAATGGGCCAGCGCTCGTTATGGGTGATAGTCCTGCTTGTTAATGTGTACGGCGTCTGTATTTTTCTGATTGATCGCTGGCTTGGCGCGAATTATATGTATTTGACGAAAAAACCGGGCGGTTCCTCTCTCTTAGATGTTCTCGGGCCATGGCCTTGGTATATCGTCTCGGCTGAAGCCATCACGATCGCCAGCTTTTTCATTCTTTATTGGCTTTATCGCATCTTCAAAAAATGACACCTTTTTTGTTGTATCACACATTCTGTTTAAAAAAATGTCGGAGAACGTGTTTATTTTTTTGAAAAAGGGTATGTAACTTGTACAACAAAAAGGGAGATGAATACCATTGAGGAAAGATGAAATCATGCATATCGTATCATGCGCAGATGATAATTATGCTCGTCATTTAGGTGGGATGTTCGTTTCTTTATTGACTAACATGGATCAGGAGAGAGAGGTAAAATTATACGTCATTGATGGCGGAATTAAGCCTGATAACAAAAAAAGACTGGAAGAAACCACTTTGAATTTCGGAGTGCCGATTGAGTTTTTAGAAGTGGATACCAAAATGTATGAACATGCGGTAGAGAGCAGCCATATTACAAAAGCCGCGTATTACCGCATTTCGATTCCCGACTTAATTAAGGATGAAAGCATCAAACGAATGATTTACATCGATTGTGATGCGCTTGTCCTAGAGGATATTTCTAAGCTATGGGACTTAGACATTGCGCCATACACCGTAGCCGCTGTTGAGGATGCGGGGCAGCATGAACGCCTGAAAGAAATGAACGTCACTGATACAGGGAAGTATTTTAACTCAGGTATCATGATTATTGATTTTGAGTCTTGGAGAAAGCAAAACATCACAGAAAAAGTCATCAACTTTATCAATGAACACCCAGACGAAGACTTTCTTGTGCTGCATGACCAAGATGCACTGAATGCGATTTTATATGATCAGTGGTATGAACTTCATCCGCGCTGGAACGCTCAAACCTATATCATGTTAAAGCTGAAAACCCCATCTACTCTGTTAGGGCGGAAGCAATATAATGAAACAAGAGAAAACCCGGCAATCGTGCACTTCTGCGGCGGAGAAAAGCCTTGGAACTCCAATACAAAACATCCGTATCGCGATGAGTATTTCCATTACATGTCCTATACGAAGTGGAATACGATTGGGAATCCGGCGATCAACCAATAATACAGATATAAAAAAACGCTTTTGAGATGATCAAAAGCGTTTTTTGTTTGTCTCAGCGTGCGACTGACCGTTGGTAGAACCGCTGAATATGCATGGCGATGTAGCACAATTCTTTTTCAGGAAACTCAAAGCCGTATTCCTTCTTCACAAAGGTGCCGATGCTTAGGGCACACAGGAAGGCATCCTTAAACTTCTCTTTAATGATGTCGATCATTTCTGCGTCCAGCTCGTAAATGGATTCGCCTGCTTTGATATGCTGAATGGCAAAGCGGAGATGGGTCACGAGCCTTTCATAAGAGATGGTATCTTCAACGATATTAATAGACAATTGAATTTCGATAATCTCGATAATATCACGGATCATTGTTGTAATATCAAGCGTTTGTGTCATATCGCCGGCATTGTTTCTTGCTGTGTGGATATGCATGGCGATATTGCCGATTTCATCATCAGGAATGTGAATCCCCAGTTTATCTTTAATCAGTGCTCTGGCCCATAAGCCGATCTGGAACTCCTTTGGATAAAGGACTTTGATTTCATTCAGCAGCGGATTTTTGATAACCATCCCATTGCTCAGGCGTTCAATTGCAAAAGAAAGATGGTCTGAAAAAGCGACATGAATGCGCTCGTTGATTTTGATGTTCAGCTCTTTTTCGGCATGAGAGATAATTTGCTCAGAAATCTGAATGTGGTCTTCAGGCAATGTTTCTAAAATCTCTTCGAACTGCTTATAGTCAGGTGTATCTTTTCTGATAAAGGTTTTTTCTATTTTTGACGGATCGACAATATCATTCTTCTTTTTGTTAAACGCAATTCCTGCACCTAAGAGAATCTTCTCTTCATTTTGATCCTTTACGACGATAGCATTATGATTTAAGATTCTTTTAATTTTCATAGCTTTTTTGTCCTTTCATCCCCCGTTTTATGAATGAAATCGAATAAATCCAGTTATTCTGTCTCTTCTTTAAACCCGAGAAACAATGTAGCTATAAAAGCAGAGACGGCTGCGATCAAGAAACCGATCATATAATGAACAAAATTAGCGGCGCCAAACGGCAGCACGATTGAAATCATCGGAATGCCTGTCAGCCCGTAGGAATTTGCCACAACTTGTACCGCAACCACGTATGCTCCGCCAATAGCACCGCCGATGGCTGCTCCGATAAAGGGACGGATCAATTTGAGATTTACCCCGAATACAATCGGCTCAACAATGCCTAAAAACGCGGTCAGAGAAGCGGGGAGCGCAATTTTTTTCAGGCTTGATTGTTTCGTTTTGAGGAATACCGCAAGCCCCGCTCCGCCTTGGGCCACATTCGCCATCGACCATATCGGCACTAAAAAGTTGACACCGACATGCGGATTAGCAAGCAGCGTTGCCTCAATTGCATAAAAGCTATGATGCAATCCAGATAGGACGATGGTGGAGTAGATGCCGCCGAAAAGAGCTCCGGCGGCAATGCCGGCGTGATCATAAATATAGACGATCGATTGTGTCATGATCTGGCCGATGATGGACGCGGCGGGATTCATCACAATCAGCGCGAGGCATCCTGTCACCATGACCGTAATAAAGGGAATGATCACGACATCAAGTGACTTCGGCACAATCGATTTTAATAGCTTCTCAATTTTGCTCATGACAAAAACGGAGAGAAGAATCGGTATCATGGAACCCTGATACCCCATCATCGGGATATGAAGCCCCCATATGTCTAAAGAAGACGGGGTTTTGCTGCCGAGCATAGACGGGTCCAGCAGATCAGGATGCGTCAAAAGCCCCGCGATCACTGCCCCTAGGTATGGGTTGCTGCCAAATTGCCGTGCGGCACTGAAGCCGACTAAAATCGGCAGTAAAATAAAGGCTGTGCTGGATACGAGGTCGAGCATTTTAATCCATGGGCTGCCGGCAGCGAACCAGTGAAACACCTTAATCATGCCGATCAGCCCCATGAGCAGGCCGCTTGCTGTTATTGCCGGAATAATCGGCACAAAAATATCGGACAGTGTTTTCGCAAAAGCTGCGGCAGGGTTCAGCTTCCGGCTGGCTTTTTTCTGGTGGACAGGTTCTTCAGAAGGCGCGGTCTCCCATACATGAACGACTTCTTTATATATTTTGTTGACGACGCCTGCTCCGAAGATAATCTGGAAAAGCCCATAACGGAAAAAGGTGCCCTGCACACCTTGCAGGTTCTCAATGGCATGTATATCAATTTTCGTCTCGTCCTTTACATCAAAACGAAGACGGGTCGTACAATGGCTGATGCTGATAATATTGTTTTTTCCTCCTGCGAGCAGCAGTAATTCTTTTGCAATCTCTTTATGCAAGCAATCAAAACCTCCTTTGCTGAAGAAAAGTCGGCTTGTTCATCGTATCAAATGAAAAGTTGACAATCAAAATGAAAAAAGTGAGAAATATCGGCTGAAAATGACAAAAATGCCCGCGTCGACGCGACGACGGAGCATGAGAATAGGGGGTTGTCCAAGGCGCCGTTATGAGCCCAACACGAAAAGAAGAGTTAAAATGCCCTGCTTTTTAGGCATTAATACTCCCTTTGCATCATTGGGTCTTGCCTGCCTGCCCAGTCACAATCCCGCCATATGTGGTGATAACTGTAATAACGTTCATTTTATGCTGTTCATGGCTGTATAGCAATAGTATGAAAAGCCTGTGAGGAGGATGGGAAAAAGGTTGTGTACGATTTTCTTAGAATGTAAAAAACCTTTAAGACCTGGAATGCAAGTCTTAAAGGTTTTTGGTTACTTTTTCGGTTTGACGGCGTTCAGCCGTTTTTGCAGCTTTGTTTTTTCATTGGATGCTTTTAATTGATTCACTGCAGACTGAGTGGATGTCTTTGATTTCTTTGTTTTGTCTTTTTCCGCTTTCTTCACTTTTGCCTTGGCAGTTTCGACTTTTTTTGCTTCAGCCGCCGCCACCTTTTTCTTCACTTTGTCTAACCGTTTTTGCAATGCCGTTTTGTCCTTGCCTGCTTGAAGCTGATTGACGGCTGATTGTGCTTTTGCCGCATTTGCATCAGTTGATTTCTTTTCAGCCGCAGATACGGATTGCTGTGCCGTCTTCAAATTGGTGCTCTTCACTTTGTTAAGGCGTTTCTGCAGGGACGTTTTTTCTGAACTTGCCGGCAGCTTGCCAATTGCTGATTGTGCGCTGTCCACATCTGTTTTCTTTTTGCTTTTCTCCGCTTTCGCAACTTTGTCTTTCGCTTGCTTTGACGCGATGTAGCGTTTTACTTGGTCTAAGCGTTTTTGCAGGTTCTTTTTGTCTGTTCCGTTTGGCAGCTTGTTGATGGCAGTTTCTGCTGTATCAACGGTTTGCTGTGTTTTATATTTTTCTGCCTTTGCGACTTTGTCTTTCGCATCTTTTACATTTCTGTATGACTGTACTTTATCCAGTCTTTTTTGCAGGGCAGTTTTGGCGTCGGAGCCCGGCAGCTGGCTGATGAGTTCTCGCGCTTTGTTGATATCGGTTTGTGCTTTTGTTTGTTCCGCTTTTTTCACCGCTTGCTCTGCTGCCGCGTACGCTGAATCTGTTGCCTGTGCTTTATACTGGATTAAGCCGTAGCCAAATTGCTGATCGCGGCCTGCGGTACCAAGATCAACGATATTTCTCCGCATTTCCTCGCGAAGCTGGACGTTTGTCTCGGCAGGATCACGCTGTTTTAACAAAGCAAACATGGCTGCGGCGTGCGGTGTCGCTTGGGATGTTCCGCTTCCCGTTGCATAATACTGGTTTAAGTAAGTGCTTGTGATGTTTGTCCCCGGTGCTGAAAATTCAACTTCATCTCCAGTTGTTGAGAAGGAGGCAAGCTGATTCTTTTCGTTTGTTGCTGAAACCGCAACGACACTGCTGTATGCCGCCGGATAATTCACTGGCTTGCCGTTTCCGTCGTTACCGCTTGCGGCAACAAGCAGAACACCTTGTTCATATGCTTTGTTCACGGCGTCATGAAGGATTTTGCTGTCTGACGTCGTTCCAAGGCTCATATTGACGATGTCCATCCCGTTTGCGATCGACCAGTCAATTCCTTGGAGAAGGCTTTGAAGATCCCCCGAGCCGTTCTGATCAAGCGCTTTAACCGCGTATATTTGTGCTTCCGGTGCGATGCCGTCAATTCCGTAGCCGTTATGCTTGGCTCCGATAATCCCTGCGACATGTGTTCCGTGGCCGTTATCATCTTTGTAAGAAGAGGTATAACTGACAGCTGAATACCCGCCGGCAATCGACAGGTCATCGTGGGGGGAGATCCCGCTGTCAATGACGGCAATTTTGATATATTTTCCTGTCAGTCCTGCCTTCCAAGCCTGTTTCACCTGAATGGGCTCAAGGTTCCATTGCTCAAAGTTGTCAGAGGTGTCAGTGCCGTCTGACAGCACTTTGAAATCCGTGCTGTCTGCTGCGGTAAATGATACGTTGTTTTCTACATACAAAATATCAGGATCCTGCTTTAATTCTTTTACTGTCTCCTGGTCTGCTGTGACCGCTACCGCGGGAAGATGCTTATACTGCTGTTCAACATCAGCATCACTATCCAGGATGGTTTCCTTTCCGGCCTTGTTTTTATAAACCACAATAACCTCTTTCTCGCTGCTGTTTTGCGCATGAGCGAGAGGGCCTACGGCGAGAAAACTGAAAAACAGAGTGACTGATACAACAAGTTTGCAAGACATGTTTTTCATGATTCATCTCCTTTTTCTATGATGTTTGATATATATATCGGAGAAAAAAGAGAGATTAATAGTTAGAAGGAAAAAATTTTTCATAGGCAGGATTGTTTGGCAAAATGCAGATTTTTTCCGCAGGAAGAGGAAATTTTCCAAATGAATTTGTAAGCGTTTTCAAAATAAGATAAAGAAAACATTGCGGAGGTTGTTCACAAAGCAATGAGAAAAGGGGGCTTTTAAGATGAGCACATTCACTCGGGTAATGGAAGAAAAAATAATGCCTGTCGCCGGGAAAATTGCCGGACAGCGGCATCTCAGCGCTTTGCGTGACGGAATTATCCTGACCATGCCGCTGATTATTATCGGATCTGTCTTCTTGATTTTAACGAGCCTGCCGATTCCGGGGTATGCTGATTTCATGGCGAGTGTGTTTGGGAAAGAGTGGGCTGATAAGCTCGGATATCCCGTCAATGCTTCGTTTGATATTATGGCGATGATTGCCGCTTTTGGGATCGCCTATCGGCTGGCAGAAAGCTATGGTGTCGATGCCCTTTCTGCCGGAGCGATTTCAATTGCCGCATTTCTGCTGGCAACGCCGTTTGAGGTGCCGTTTACACCGCATGGCTCAACGGAGTCCATCATGGTAGGGGGCGGAATCCCGATCACGCTGCTTGGCAGCAAGGGCTTATTTGTCGCCATGCTGATCGCCTTGTTTTCAACCGAAATCTATCGGTACATTATTCAAAAAAATATCGTCTTCAAAATGCCAGACGGTGTGCCGCCTGCGGTAAGCAAATCGTTTGTCGCGCTGATTCCCGGCTTTATCATTGTGTTTCTCGTGTGGCTGGCGCGCCTTCTGATTGAAATGACACCTTTTCAGAGTCTGCACAATGTCGTAGGAGACCTGCTTGGCACACCGCTTTCCATCCTAGGCGGCAGTCTCGGCGGAAGCCTGATCGCTGAATTTGTGCAGATGCTGCTTTGGTCGTGCGGGATTCACGGGGCTTCCATCATTGGCGGAATCATGGCGCCGATTTGGTACGGCGCGATGGATGCCAACCGTCTTGCCTTCCAAGCGGGCGAGGCGCTGCCGAGTATTTTTACGACTCAGTTCTTTCAAATTTGGATCAATGTCGGCGGGAGCGGGGCGACGCTGGCGCTTGTCCTGACGATGCTTGTGCGCTCCCGGAGTAAACAAATGAAGCAGCTTGGACGATTAGGAATCGGCCCTGCGCTATTTAATATCAACGAGCCGATCATTTTCGGCATGCCGATTGTCATGAATCCGCTCCTTATTGTCCCATTTATCATCGCACCGCTCCTCACGATTACCGCGACTTATATCGGCATGAGCACCGGGCTGGTGGCAAGACCGGCCGGAATCGCGGTGCCGTGGACGATGCCGCCGCTCATATCAGGCTACCTGGCGACAGGCGGAAAGGTGTCGGGCGCCGTTATGCAGCTGGTAAATCTGCTGATCACCTGTGCCATCTACTATCCGTTTTTCAGAATATGGGATCATCAAAAATGGCGGGAAGAGAGTGTGGTTGAATCTGGGGATAAAAATGTGATGTGATAGATGATCAGCCTGTCATAGGGCTGATCATCTCCTTTAAACGAAAGAGAATGTTAGAATATGTAAAGGAGGTGCGCATGCTAGATTATATATGGTTCGATGATGAATCACCAATCATACAACAAGTACCAGTTGAATACTCATCTGCTGCACTTATCTTTTCTCCTTTTATCCAAATGCCTGAAGGATGGGAGAATGCAAAAAGAAAAAATGATTACGAGCATATTTATCCAAACGATGATGAAATAAGAGGAATAGGCAAGGCTGTTTCCTGGAAGAAGGTTATGTCTTCTTGCGGCTTTCAAACACATGCTGAGCTGGCGCTGGCTTTAATGACGTCGATAGGTGCTTTAAGGGACGAGTTCGCGAGAGAGGATTTGGCTGAGGTGTTACATGAAAACATAAATGGAGACCTCTATTATCCAAGTGAGGATCATATTTCAAATTTTCATATTCCGAGTTTGGTAAAGGTATTAGGTGCGAACGGATCCAATCGGTTTTATTACGCAGAACCGATTGTGGAAAACCGCGGCGTTTTGGACATAACTGAGGCCAACTTGCGGACGGTTCTTGATGAAGCCGCAGCAGAGCTCTTTTTAACTGATGAGAAAATGGATTTTGTGTTTATGAGTGTATATGACTCATTCATTAATGTCTTTTTAGCAAAAGATAAAAACATCAATGACCTGGTTCAGCGTATGGGCTGGGAAGCGATGGTTTGCGATGAGTCAACGTATATCAGTTGGTATAGATAAAAAAAGAACGTACATCACAAAATGTACGTTCTTTTTTTTTATCGCTGAAAGAACTCAATCCACTCACCGTCAGGGCCTTCGATATAGAAATAACGGTATCCGTTTGGAAGTGTTGTGATCTCCTCGTCGATAAATTTTGCGTTCATTTTTTCCGCTTTTGTATATTCAGCCGCGATGTCATCAGTCAGCAGGGCAATGTGGTGCACTTTTCCTTCAGCGGGAAGCTCGCTGCTGTAGCCTTGAATCAGTTCAATTTCTGTTTCCGGGCCGTCTTCAAAGCCAAGAAATGCAAGCTCGATTACACCGTTCGTGTGTGTGATGCGATCCTTCAATTTCATGCCGAGTACCTCTTCATAAAATGTGATGGACGCGTTAATATCTCTTACCATGATGCCTGTATGGTCAATTCGTTTTGCCATGCTGCTCCTCCTCGTAACTCTTTTTGTCTATCGTAGAAAAACCTTTCCTTTCTGTCAATGCAGACATCTTGGCGTTTTGTGGTACGATAAGAGAAAGCAAACGGAAAGAGGACGACATATATGAAGCTACTCACCCTAAAAAAAGCACACGCTGCCAAAATCAAAAAAGGCTATCCCCTTATTGAAAAAGAAGCTCTCGCAGGGACTGCGGGGCACATGAAAGAAGGAGACCTCGTTGATATCGTGTCTGAGAGCGGCGAGTTTCTCGCGCGGGGCTATTATGGCCTGCAAAACAAAGGGGTCGGCTGGACGCTTACCCGCAATAAACATGAACAGGTTGACCAGGCATTTTTTCTCACCAAATTAACAAAAGCGGCCCAAGCGCGCGCCAAACTATTTGAGGCTCAAGATACAACAGCTTTCCGCCTGTTCAACGGTGAGGGCGACGGTGTCGGCGGCGTCACCATCGACTATTATGACGGCTACCTGCTGATTCAATGGTACAGCAAGGGGATTTACACCTTTAAAGACATGCTGATTTCCGCATTGGATGAGATGGATCTTGATTATAAAGCGATTTACGAGAAGAAACGCTTCGACACGGCTGGACAATACGTTGAAGATGATGACTTCGTGAAAGGGAGAAGGGGCGAGTTCCCGATCATCATCCAGGAGAATGGCATTCAATACGCGGTGGATCTGAATGAAGGCGCCATGACGGGCATCTTTTTGGATCAAAGACACGTGCGCAAGGCGATCAGAGACCGCTATGCAAAAGGGAAAACCGTTTTAAATACATTTTCTTATACGGGTGCATTCTCCGTGGCAGCGGCGCTTGGCGGAGCGGAGAAAACAACAAGCGTCGACGTGGCAAACCGAAGTCTGGCCAAAACGATCGAGCAATTCAGCGTGAACAAGCTGGATTACGAAGCGCACGACATTAAAGTGATGGACGTGTTTAACTATTTTTCATATGCTGCAAAAAAGGATTTGCGCTTTGATCTGATTATTCTCGATCCGCCTTCCTTTGCGCGCACAAAAAAACGCACCTTCAGCGCGGTCAAGGATTATAAAAACCTGCTGAAGGAAACGATCGCCATCACTGCTGACAAGGGTGTCATTGTTGCCTCTACAAACAGCAGCGCCTTTGGCATGAAGAAATTCAAAGGCTTTATCGATGCCGCCTTTAAAGAAAAAAACGAACGCTACACCATCATTGAGGAATTTACGCTGCCGGAGGATTTCAAAACGATTTCGGCATTTCCGGAAGGCAACTACCTGAAAGTGGTCCTTCTGCAGAAAAAATAATGAAAAAGCTGCCCTGTTCAGGGGCAGCTTTTTTTTATGTAGAAATGATCTGCTGGACGCGGCCGATGCGGCCATCTTCAAGCCGGACTTTAATGCCATGCGGATGAAAGCTTGATTTCGTCAAAATATCCTTCACTGTCCCTCGCGTCAGTTTTCCTGTTTTTTGATCTGCTTTCAATACAATATCAACCTGCAACCCTTTCGAAATGCTGTTTCGCTCTTGCCCGTTCATAACGCACATCCTTTCTTTTGTTCATTATAGTCATTATGGTTTAAAAGTAACAGCCGGCTGATGAAGTGTATGTTTGTTTTTTTCAGCCTTCATTAAATATAATGTCAGGCCAAAGCCTGCTATGCTCAGAATGCCAAAAAGCAAATAGACCGCGAAAATCGACACGTAGTCAAAAATGTACCCGCCTGCAAATGTGCAGAACCAGTTGCCGAATCCATTGCCAATGGCGGCGTACATGGTCAGCGCCGTCGCTTCAACGTGTCTTGGGGTAATCTTTTTCACATATTGAAGCGCCGCCGGGATAAATAAACCGATGGCCACTCCCTGAAGAAAGACCGTCGCATATATGATCCATAGTGAAGGCGCCGTGAAATAGAGCGCCCACCTGAATAATGAGACTCCGCCTGACAGCATAATGACGTTGAGCAGCCCCATTTTATCTATAAATGTTTGGGCAAACCGCATAAATGGTATTTCTGAAATCACGCCGATGAAAAATAAAATGCCGATAGCGGAAAGAGACGCGCCGCTTTTGTCCAGAAAAAGACTGAAATACGTATTGTTCGCTAAGTTTGGAGCAAATGTCGTAAAGGTGATGATCATAAAGATGAGGAAAGTTTTGTTGCTGATAAGCTCCCGGAATCCTTTGCGGATATTGACCTTTGTTTTTGTTTTCTGCTTGCCGGGCATTTGTGAAGCCAATATGGCGGCAATGCACAGAAAGGCACAGCCAAAGATAAAGATCACGTGAATGGGGTACAGCTGGTTCGTCACCTGTCCCATGGCAAACACCGCGACACCGAAGCCGAGAGAACCAAACAGGCGGATTCCGCCATAATTGCCGTTTGTTTCTTGTGTGTACCTTAGTGAAATGCTGTCCGAAAGTGGAATAATCGTGCTTTGAAAGGCTGCAAAACAGGCCGCAATCAAAATAAACAGAGGGAAACTGTCAAATGCAATATAGGCTAATCCAATGATGCCTGTGATTGATGTGCAAACCGCCAGCAGGCCTTTCGTTTTTTGCGTATAGTCGCTCAGCATGCCCCAAAACGGCTGAAAGAAAATCATCACAATCGGGCCCAGTGACATGATCAAGCCGACCTGTGATCCGCTTAAATGCTGTTCCTTCGTTAAATACATACTGAGTAAGGGAATTATGCTGCCCGTACCGAGAAAAGCAAACAAATAAAATCCTTTTAACGCGGCATAATGCCGTCTCACCTGCAAGTTGTGCATCAAGGTGCCTCCTTTGGTATCCACAAATTACATTATATTGTAATTTGCGAGCTTTTCAATAAGGGGAAGCACATAAAAAAACTGCCCTCGAGAGGACAGTTTTTTACATAAATGAAAGTAAAAACGGCGCCGCGCAAAGCGTCATAATCGCAGCTAAGATCATCGATACGCTTGAAATCGTGCCGGACACAGAGCTGAGCTCAAATGCCTTTGACGTTCCCGCTCCGTGTGCGCTTGTGCCGAGCAGCACGCCCCGCGCGATTTCGTTATCAATACGGAAATAGCGGATGACCATCGGGCCGATCACTGTGCCGAGCAAAGCGGTTAAAATCACAAACACGGCTGTGACGGCAGGCATTCCGCCGATCATTTCAGATACGTTCATCGCGATCGGCGTTGTCACTGATCTCGGGACGAGGCTGTCAATTAAGCCGGTGCCGAGGTGAAGCCATTTCGCAATAAGAGCGGTAGAAATAATCGCGATGCATGAACCGACGGCCACATTCAAAATAATTTCCACTGCGTATTTCTTTAAAACAGGGAAATATTTATATAGCGGGATCGCGAATGCCACGGTGGCCGGCTGTAGCATATCGGTCAGCAATCCGCCGCCGAGATTATAGGACTCGTACGGGACATTCACCAGCAGCAGCAGACCGACTAACACAGCGGGCGTCACCAATAGCGGCGACGTATAAACACGCGGAAAACGTTGATATATCTTTTTTGCTCCTAAATACACCAAAACCGTTAAAAACAAACTTACAATTCCGATGAACACGTATGCTTTTTCTCCTTTCTTTTTGCAATGATTTGTGTAAGCGTTCCTGTAGACACCATCACGACAAACGTGCTGATGATGACAACAAGCAGAATGCTGACACCGAATTTCGACATAATGTCTCCGTATTCAATCACTCCGACGGCAGACGGGATAAAAAATAAAAGCAGCTCCCCGAGAAGCCACGCCGCGCCAAGCTCGATCCATTCAAGCTTGATAATGTTAAAGTGTAATAATGTGAAAAGAATCACAATCCCAATTATACTGCCGGGAATATTTATATGAAGAAGGGCTGTCACCCAATTAATCAGCCGAGCAAATATAAATAACAGAGCGATTTGAATAACGGTTAGCAACAGTTTTTTCATATTGATGCCTCCCTTATATTCATATTGTACATAAGCTAGCGCTATAGGTAAAATATATATAAAGAATAATAAGTATTCCTTTTGTCTATAGAAAGGGTGAAGCGCATGGATATCCGCCATTTAACATATTTCTTGGAAGTCGCCCGTTTAAAAAGTTTTACGAAGGCTTCCCAATCCCTTTATGTTTCTCAGCCGACGATATCAAAAATGATCAAAAATTTAGAAGAAGAGCTCGGAATTGAACTGTTTTACCGAAACGGCAGGCAAGTGGAACTGACTGATGCCGGTCATAGCATGTATGTGCAGGCGCAGGAAATCATTAAATCATTTCAAAACCTGACGTCAGAATTAAATGATATTATGGAAGTCAAGAAAGGGCACGTACGGATTGGACTGCCGCCGATGATCGGATCGGGGTTTTTCCCGAGAGTGCTCGGCGATTTCCGTGAAAACTATCCGAATGTCACCTTTCAGCTAGTCGAAGACGGTTCTATAAAAGTCCAAGAAGGTGTCGGGGACGGCTCTCTTGATATCGGCGTTGTGGTCCTTCCCGCAAACGAAGATATCTTTCATTCGTTTACAATCGTAAAAGAAACCTTAATGCTTGTCGTTCACCCTTCCCACCGGCTGGCTGATGAGAAAGAATGTCAGCTGCGTGAGTTGAAGGACGAGCCTTTTATTTTCTTCAGAGAGGATTTTGTCCTGCACAACCGAATTATGACGGAATGTATCAAGGCTGGGTTCCGGCCCCATATCATTTATGAAACATCACAATGGGATTTTATCAGTGAGATGGTATCAGCAAACCTTGGGATCGGGCTTTTGCCGGAACGGATCTGCCGCGGCCTTGACCCGGAAAAAGTGAAAGTCATTCCGCTTGTCGATCCGGTCATCCCTTGGCACCTCGCCATTATTTGGAGAAAGGACCGGTACTTGTCGTTTGCGGCCAGAGCTTGGCTCGAACATACGAAATCGTATTTATGGGACCCGAAAAAAGATAGTAAAGGATGATGCAAACATGGATGCACAATCAGCAGCAAAATGTCTTACGGCTGTCCGCCGGCATAGCCCACTGGTGCATAGCATAACCAACAATGTCGTAACGAATTTCACAGCAAACGGCCTGCTCGCCCTCGGCGCATCGCCCGTTATGGCGTACGCAAAAGAAGAGGTCGCCGATATGGCGAAGATTGCGGGTGCACTCGTTTTAAATATCGGAACGCTGAGCAAGGAGTCAGTCGAAGCGATGATCATCGCGGGGAAATCAGCTAATGAACATGGCGTTCCCGTCATTCTTGATCCTGTCGGTGCCGGAGCAACACCGTTCCGCACTGAATCGGCACGTGACATCATTCGTGAGGTGCGCCTTGCTGCAATCAGAGGAAATGCGGCGGAAATTGCCCATACCGTCGGCGTGACCGATTGGCTGATCAAAGGTGTTGATGCGGGTGAAGGTGGAGGCGACATCATCCGGCTGGCTCAGCAGGCGGCACAAAAGCTAAACACGGTCATTGCGATAACTGGTGAAGTTGATGTCATAGCCGACACGTCACATGTATACACCCTTCATAACGGCCACAAGCTGCTGACAAAAGTGACAGGCGCCGGTTGCCTGCTGACTTCCGTCGTCGGTGCGTTTTGCGCTGTGGAAGAAAATCCATTGTTTGCTGCTATTGCGGCTATTTCTTCGTATGGGGTCGCCGCTCAGCTTGCCGCACAGCAGACGGTTGACAAAGGCCCTGGAAGCTTTCAGATTGAATTGCTGAACAAGCTTTCAACTGTTACTGAACAAGACGTCCAAGAATGGGCGACTATAGAAAGGGTGACTGTCTCGTGACTCGTATTTCTCGGGAAATGATGAAAGAGTTATTATCTGTATACTTCATTATGGGGTCAAACAATACGAAAGCCGATCCTGTTACAGTTGTACAAAAAGCGTTAAAAGGCGGTGCCACCCTGTACCAGTTCCGTGAAAAAGGCGGGGATGCGCTGACAGGAGAGGCTCGGATTGAATTTGCTGAAAAAGCGCAGGCAGCCTGCCGTGAAGCTGGTGTTCCGTTCATTGTCAATGATGATGTGAAATTGGCTCTGAAGCTGAAAGCTGACGGTATCCACATCGGCCAGGAAGACGCAAATGCGAAAGAGGTAAGAGCTGCCATAGGTGATATGATTCTCGGCGTTTCCGCTCATACGATGTCTGAGGTAAAGCAAGCCGAAGAAGACGGAGCGGATTATGTCGGGCTTGGGCCGATCTATCCGACTGAAACGAAAAAAGATACGAGAGCGGTACAAGGGGTATCTCTTATCGAAGCAGTGCGCCGTCAAGGCATCAGCATTCCAATTGTCGGCATCGGCGGCATCACAATAGATAATGCCGCACCTGTTATCCAAGCGGGGGCCGATGGTGTCAGTATGATCAGCGCCATCAGTCAGGCGGAGGATCCTGAGAGTGCTGCATTCAAGTTTCATGAAGAAATTCAAACGTATAAAACAAGAAGATAAACGTTCTTCTTCCTTCAAAAGGCTGTTCTGTAAAAGGACAGCTTTTTTGCTTTCCATCAAGGTTTTCAGACCTTCAAATTTTAATTGACAAAGGACAGGAACTGGCTATGATTATGTTATACAATGATAATCATTTTCAATTATAGGAGGAACATGATGGCTCGGGGGCTGGCACTTATTCTATTCAGCTTGTTGATGGTTTTCGGTTCTGCGGCACATGCGGAAGATGATCCGATCGCCGCATTAATTCAATTAAACAAGCAAATGATCAAATCCGTAAAAGACGGGGATATGGATTCGGCACAACAAACGTTTGAAACCTTCAAAGCGAAGTGGAAAAAAGAAGAACCTTCTATTAAGAAAGAAAACCTTTCTTCTCACAGTGAAATGGACGCGAATATCGCGATGATTTCTCTTTCTTTTATCAATCAAGACGCAGGTAAGCTCAAAACACAGCTTGAAGAGCTTGCGTCTCATTTAGAAACCTATCAGCAGGCTGTCGTGCTGAAAAAGACATCCTCAGGTCAATCAAGGACGTCCTTAACAGCCTATATACAAAGCTTGAAAGACACAAAACAGTTCATAGAAAAAAAACAATTGGATGAAGCGTCATCCGCAATCGACACTTTAGTTACATCCTGGCTCGCCGTTGAGGGAGACGTCGTTTCCCAATCGAAAGAAGCCTATACGACATCGGAGGAAAATCTGGCGCTGATGAAGGCGGAGATCGGCAGCCATCCTGAAAAGGTATCAAAGCAAATTGACGAAATGATTCAATTGCTCGAGCCAATCGCTTCAAGCAGCTACAGCTGGTGGGATGCGGCGCTGATCCCGATTCGTGAAGGAATGGAGGCCCTCCTTGTCATCGGAGCGCTATTAACCATGACAAAAAAAGCGCGTGTCACACGTTCCTCGACATGGATCTGGGGCGGAGCGTCCGCCGGCATGGCTGTTTCCTTAGCAGCTGGCATCGGTGTCACGGTTCTGTTCTCCTCCAGTGTATTCGGAGAAAACAATTTCTTGCTTGGCGGCGTTACCGGCGTACTGTCCGCTGTCATGCTTTTGTATGTCGGGGTGTGGCTGCACAGAAATGCCTCAATGGATAAATGGAGAGAAAAAATCAATATCCAGAAGTCACAGGCACTAAAAAAACGAAGCCTGCTTTCCTTTGCGCTCATTGCATTTCTGGCAGTTGTAAGAGAAGGTCTCGAAACGGTCATCTTTTTCATCGGGCTTGTCGGGAAGCTCCCGCTCACTGAACTGATCGGCGGAACTGCCGCAGGGCTTATCGTTCTCATCATCGTCGGTGTTCTGATGATCAAGCTCGGAATGCGCATTCCATTGAAGCCGTTTTTTCTTCTATCAATGGCGGTTGTCCTGTATATGTGCGTGAAATTTCTCGGAACCGGCGTTCACAGCCTTCAGCTGGCGGGCATTCTTCCGTCTGATGCAGAAAGCTGGCTGCCGTCTGTATCGGTGCTAGGAATTTATCCGTCTGTGTACAGCACGATTCCGCAAATGTTGATTTTACTCTTTTTACTGATTGCGCTTGTTTCAGAAGCGGCAAAACATTTTACAAACGGAAAGGAACTGACAAAATGAATTTCACAAAAATCGCTGTATCAGCCGGATGCATCCTTGCGCTGTGCGCAGGCTGCGGAGCCAATGACACATCTTCAACCAAAGAAAAAGCTTCATCTGAAAAAAGCGGGGTCACTAAAGAAATCACCGCATCCGTAAATAAAATGGAAACCATCATTTCTAAGCTGAATGACTCAGCGGAAAAAGGAGACCAAAAAGAGATTGAAAAGAAGGGGAAAGAGTTAAACAGCTACTGGCTTTCCTTTGAAAATGATATTCGCAGCGACTATCCATTCGAATATACAGAAATCGAAAAGCATCTTCAGCCAATCTACACAGAAGCGCAAAAAGACAAACCGGATACAGCAAAAATCAAGACAGAATCCGAGTCACTGAAAGCGTCCTTAGAAGACCTGACAGAAGCGAAGAAGAGCGGCAAAAAGGCTAGCGATCAGCTGGCAAAAGCAGCGGATGAGTATAAAGGCTATGTCAAAGAGCAGAGTGACCAGCTTGTCAAAGCGACTGAAGCATTTACGGGTGCTGTGAAATCCGGCGATATCGAAAAGTCCAAAACGTTATATGCGAAAGCGCGTGTTTATTACGAGCGAATCGAACCGATCGCTGAAAGCCTTGGAGATCTTGACCCGAAAATTGATGCACGAGAAAACGATGTTGAAGAAGGAGACAAATGGACAGGCTTCCATAAGCTTGAGAAGGCCATTTGGAAGGATCAAGATATTTCCGGGGAAAAGGCAACAGCTGACCAGCTTCTCAAAGATGTAAAAGAGCTTGACGGTTCAATTCAATCACTGAAATTAACCCCTGAACAAATTGTAGCAGGCGCGATGGAGCTTCTGAACGAAGCCGGGATTTCGAAAATCACGGGAGAAGAAGAGCGCTACTCACGAATCGATTTAGTCGACCTTATGGCAAATGTGGAAGGCTCCGAAGCCGTTTATCAAACAGTGAAAAGCGCGCTTGTAAAAGATCACTCCGACTTGACGGAAAAACTGGATACGGAGTTCAGCGAATTTGAAGTTTTAATGGCAAAATACAAAACAAATGATCAGTCCTATACGTCTTATGATAAATTAAGTGAAAAGCAAATCAGAGAGCTGAGCACTAAGCTGACGACTCTTTCTGAAACCATGTCGAAGATTGCGAATGTGCTATAAAAGGAGTTTTGTAACATCATGAGCGATGAACAAAAAAAGCCAGAACAAATTCACAGACGGGACATTTTAAAATGGGGAGCAATGGCGGGGGCAGCCGTTGCGATCGGTGCCAGCGGACTCGGCGGACTCGCTCCGCTTGTTCAGACCGCGGCTAAGCCATCGAAAAAGGATGAAAAAGAGGATGATCAGGTTGTTCCGTTTTACGGAAAGCATCAGGCCGGAATCACAACTGCCCATCAGACGTATGTCTATTTTGCTGCACTGGATGTAACAGCAAAAGACAAAAGCGACATCATTACGTTATTTAGAAACTGGACAAGTCTCACACAGATGCTGACGTCTGGCAAGAAAATGTCAGCGGAGCAGAGAAATCAGTATCTGCCGCCGCAGGATACAGGTGAGTCTGCTGATTTATCCCCTTCCAACTTAACGGTCACATTCGGATTCGGGCCTGGCTTTTTTGAAAAAGACGGAAAGGACCGCTTCGGACTGAAAAGCAAAAAACCGAAGCACCTAGCCGCTCTTCCAGCGATGCCCAATGACAACCTGGATGAAAAGCAGGGAGGCGGGGACATCTGCATTCAAGTGTGTGCAGACGACGAGCAAGTGGCGTTTCACGCGCTGCGTAACCTGCTAAATCAAGCGGTCGGCACTTGTGAGGTCCGTTTTGTGAACAAAGGCTTTCTAAGCGGTGGAAAAAATGGTGAAACACCGCGCAACCTCTTCGGGTTTAAAGATGGAACAGGCAACCAGAGCACGAAGGATGACACGTTGATGAACTCGATCGTGTGGATTCAGTCTGGTGAGCCTGACTGGATGACGGGCGGCACCTATATGGCTTTTCGGAAAATCAAAATGTTCCTTGAGATATGGGACCGCTCTTCCCTCAAGGACCAAGAGGATACCTTCGGCCGCAGAAAAAGCTCGGGGGCGCCTTTTGGGCAGAAAAAGGAAACAGATCCCGTGAAGCTGAATCAAATTCCGTCTAATTCACACGTCAGTCTAGCGAAATCTACGGGAAAACAAATTTTGAGAAGAGCTTTCTCTTACACAGAAGGACTTGATCCGAAAACCGGCTATATGGATGCAGGTCTTCTGTTTATCAGTTTTCAAAAAAATCCCGACAATCAGTTTATCCCGATGCTGAAGGCTCTTTCAGCAAAGGATGCGTTAAACGAATATACACAAACAATCGGTTCTGCTTTATATGCATGCCCAGGCGGCTGCAAAAAAGGAGAATATATTGCCCAGCGTTTGCTGGAATCATAAAAGAAGCCTTTACAGGCTTCTTTCAGCGTGTCGACAAACCCTCGCATTCGTTGTCAAGCCTGTGCGTTGGTGCTCACGAATTAGAGCATTCGCTCCGCTCCAATGCTCGGCTTTCCTAGACTTCAAGTGTTTTCAATCACGCTGAAAGGATGACAAAATCCTAAAACTTTTTAGGATTTTGTCATCAATCTGAAAGAAGCCTAAATCGGCTTCTTTATTTAAAAAACAGTTGTAACTTTAATTGTTACAGTTTAAAATCAATTTAGTATGAAAGGAGATTATCATGACAGTACACATTAAAGTTTATTCAGATTACGTCTGCCCATTTTGTTTTGTTGGAAAAGCCGCTTTTGAAGAAGCGATAAAAGGAAAGGATGTTGAAGTCGAGTGGATGCCGTTTGAACTGCGCCCAAGTCCATCTCCTCAGCTTGATCCGGTCAATGATCCTTCCAAACAGTACATGTGGCAGACATCTATTCAGCCAATGGCGGAGAAATTAGGAGTCGAGATCAATTTTCCAAACGTCTCGCCCCATCCGTATACAGACCTCGCGTTTGAAGGCTTCCATTTTGCGAAGGAATACAATAAAGGACATGAATACAACACCCGTGTCTTTCAGGCGTTTTTCCAGGAGGGCCAAAATATTGGCGATATTGACATCTTGACGAAGCTCGCCGAGGAAGTGGGATTAGACGGTGCATCATTCAAATCAGCACTGGAAACAAGAACATATCAGGACGTGCAGCGCCAAGCCTTGAAGCACGCTTATGAAGAGGCTGACATCACAGCCGTTCCAACCTTTATTATTGGCGACACTGTAATTCCAGGTGCTGCCGGCAAGGATGTATTTGAAAAAGCGATTTCTGAAGAACAGAAGAAAAGACAAGGAAAAAGCTCTCTATAAAGAGAGCTTTTTTTATTCCTGTTCCATATGGACGCCAGTATGCGCCTTCACCTGAATTTCTGCAAACGTATCTTCATCAATTGTTTTATCAGATGACAGCACCGTTCCGAGCCACGCGCCGAGAAAGCCGAGCGGGATGGAAATAATTCCTGGATTAGACAGCGGAATGAGCGGATCACCGGTAAAAATAGCACCTCCGGCCGGGTCCCACACACTAGGGCTCATCGATACCAGCACAAGCGCGCTGATCAGGCCTGTCAGGCTGCCCCATAAAGCGCCTGAGGCATTGAATCGTTTCCAGAAGACTGTAAACACAATCAGCGGAAGGTTTGCGCTGGCGGCTACTGCAAACGCGAGTGCAACAAGGAACGCCACATTTAAGGATTGTGCAAAAATCGCAAGGAGAATCGAGAGTACTGACACAGCGACAGAAGCCCATCTGGCCGCTTTCATCTGTTCTTTTTCAGTTGCTTCTCCCTTTCTGATGATCTGGCTGTAAATATCATGGGCAAATGCTGAGGCGGCAGACAGCACCAACCCTGTCACGACAGCCAAAATGGTGGCAAAGGCGATGGCTGATACAAACGCGAACAGAAAGTCTCCTCCGAGCGCTTTTGCTAAAAGCGGAGCCGCCATATTTCCCGCTTGATCAGCCGCTGTAATCGCGTCAAAACCGACAAATGCTGCGGCACCAAAGCCGAGAAACACCGTCATAATATAAAACACACCGATAATCCATGTCGCTGACACAACGGATGTACGGGCCGTCTTGGCATCCTTAACGGTATAAAACCGGATCAATATATGCGGAAGCCCGGCGGTTCCCAGCACGAGTGCCAAGTTTAACGACAAGGTCTCAAGCGGCACCTTGTATTTATTTCCGGGATTCAAAAAATCAGCGCCCAGCGGAGTAGCCGTTTTCATCTGTTCAAACATGGTATTAAGGCTAAAGCCGAATTTCGAAAACACGATAATCGAAATCACGAGTGTGCCGGCCATCAGCAAAACGGCTTTAATAATTTGAACCCAGCTTGTCGCGATCATGCCGCCAAACACGACATAAATGGTCATCAGCACTCCGACGATGAGGACAGCCGCGGTATAATCCAGCCCTAGAAGCAGTTTGATCAGCGCGCCCGCCCCCACGAGCTGGGCAATCATATAAAAAGTAGAGATGGCAATGGTATTGAGAGCCGCGACACCGCGGATTTTCTTTTCTTTAAAGCGAGCGGCAATCATGTCTGCCATCGTGTACTTTCCAAGATTCCGAAGCGGCTCCGCCACGATGTACAAGACAACGAGATAAGCCACCAGAAAACCGATGCTGTAAAAGAAGCCATCAAATCCATATAACGCAATCATTCCGGCAATCCCGAGAAACGAGGCGGCAGACATGTAGTCACCGGCAATTGCCAGTCCATTCTGAACGCCGGTGAGCCCGCCGCCCGCCGTATAAAACTCACTCGTCGTTTTCGTCTTCTTCGCGGCAAAATACGTGATAATAAGCGTCAGGCCAACAATCGCCAAAAATAATAAAAAAGCAGTCATATTCATGTCTGTTCACCCTTCAGATCCTCTTTTAAAGCGCTTACATACTTATCGAAATGGGCGGCTCTCCGGGAATACACAGTACTCAGTATCCAGGTCATAGCGAATTGGGCGATGGCGAACAGCCAAGCCCATGAAACAGCTCCAATGGCCGGTGCATTCAAAAAGGTGAAATAAGATGTCAAAACAGGGAGTGAAAAATAAAAAACAAAAAAGAAAATCGCAGAAGGAACAATAAAAGCGCGTTTCTGCTTTAAAAAAGCTTGAAAAGACGGCGTTGCAGCAATCTGTTTATAATCAGCTTTGTACATGGCTTTCCTCCTTTTATTCGCTAAACGTAAGCAAAAAGGTACACCAATAGGTATGTACTGAAAGTCCGATTTATGCGTTGAACAATATCTGGAGGATGAAAAAAGAAGGAAGTCGTGAAGAGGTGAACACAGTGGTCTAAAGACAGGCGAAGATTTTCAAGCTCGGCCGTGTATAAACGAGTTTGCTTTCAAAACCTCACCGAATGCAGCTTGTTCTCAGCAAAGCTGCTGTTTACCAGAGCACGGTTATCATGTTCGCATCACCTCTTTATGACAATGCATGTGCCAAGAGGTGATCGCATCACCGGCTGTCTGTCGTAGTTAGCTGACACACCGTTTGTCCTCAAGCTCAGCGCAGCGATTTGCTTTTGAATAGAGGATATGGTGAAAACTCAGATCAGGTGATAGAAAAGCCAGAGGTAAATAGATCCGCCTGTTCGGACTAGTCTTGCCGGACGGTTTTTTTGTGGTTTTTCTTTCTCGATGCTGTCTCAGATTCTAAAAACTGCCTCACATCATGAATGCCTAATCCAATGGATCTAGCTTCTTGAATTAACATATGCCAACCTTTGTCCAAATCTTTTTTAACATGAGTTTTCATAGTAACCTCCAATTGTATAAAATGTTTTCCTGCAACATGCGGGCAATAAAAGACAAGCCAGCGCGATGATGAGGCGAGTACAACAAATTTCACACATAGTTGCTCGGTGTTCACAAACTGAAGGAAAAACCACCTACCTATTCCCTAAAAAAATGACTAATATAACCAATGGACCTTATTTATAATAATAAACAATTAAATACTGACTGGATAGTATGTAAATGAAAATAAATCATTTAGCCTATTAAAAATGACCCCTGGGAAACCGAATAGCATAACCGTTCAAAGAAATAAATACCGCTAAAGATTGATCCGGTGTAAGATAAGGGTAATCATTACCGCCAGGAGAAAAATATGAAAAAAAACAAATTTCAAATTAAAAGAGAAGCAACATTTGAAAGTTTTATAGACGCTGGCGTGAATTTGTTGATTGACCGAGCGTATGATCCGGTTTCTGTAGAAGATATCAGCAGAGCCGCCGGGTACAGCAAAGGAGCATTTTATGTTCATTTTGTCAGCAAGGACGATTTTCTGCTGTACCTTCTCGAAAAACGTCAGATGAAAAAAAAGATCATTATAGGGTATCTTGATCAAATGGAGCGGGAGTCAGTGAAATCGCTGACATTGGACGAGGCTGCAAAACACGCTGCAGAACTGCTTTATTCCTATTACATAAATAAGCCGTCGTGGGACATCACCTCGTTTGCCATGAACATGCCGACGTATAAAGTCTTAAAGAAATGCAAGGCCTATGTCCGGCTGTACGAATTGTGGGTGGAAGAAAATGTGTTATATATTAAGTGGCTGAAGGAGAGAAAGCTGATTGACGCCTGTATTGATCCTGAATATACGGCTAAAATAATATGTGCAGTCCTCGACGGAATCATCAAACAATCATATGTATTGGGCCAGCCAGCCGCCTTCCGCAGCTTTTTAGACGCACTCTCGGTATTTTTCACTTTAGACAGAGAGCACGAGACGCCAAGAATTTTGAAAAGTTTTTCAGAAAGCGAGGAACATCAGTGAAGTATAGAGAAATAATTATGTATATCATTATGGGGGTTTTCACAACCATTGTGAATATCGCCAGCTTTTATATATTCGTAGAGATCATGAATGTGGATTACAAAGCCGCCACTGTCGCCGCTTGGATTTTGTCCGTGCTGTTTGCTTACATAACAAATAAATTATATGTGTTTCAGCAAAAAACACATGATCTGCAGAGCCTGCTGAAAGAGCTCACTGCTTTTTTCAGCGTTCGGGTCCTGTCTCTCGGCATAGATTTAGGCATGATGATCATTCTTGTCAGCCAGTTCAATACAAATGAAACCTTGGCCAAAATACTCGACAACGCGGTCATTGTTGTCGTCAACTATGTTGCGAGCAAATGGCTCGTCTTTAAAAAAACAAAAGAAGAAGGGGTATGACAGAGGACAGCAGCATATGATCTGCCGTTTTCTATGGAGAAATAAGGGGAATAAAAAATAAAAACCAGAAAGGTGATTGCACATGCGGGAAGAGCTAAAGGGGATATTTGCAAGTGTATTCGGAGAAAAAGAGGGGTTACGGTTTTTTTTCGCACCTGGAAGAGTGAATCTGATTGGAGAACATACAGACTATAACGGCGGGCATGTCTTTCCGTGCGCGCTGACAATGGGTACATATGCTGCTGTTGCAGAAAGAAAAGACGGGGTTGTCCGGATGTATTCAGACAACTTTAAAGACGCGGGGATCAAGGAATGCAGCCTTGACGATATTCGCTATCAAAAAGAAGACGACTGGGCGAACTACCCAAAAGGCGTGATTTATGAATTTCAACAGAGGGGATATGCAGTTCCCCATGGCTTTGACATTGTATTTTCAGGGAATATTCCAAACGGGGCGGGGCTGTCGTCTTCCGCTTCTATTGAACTGCTGATGGGGGTCGTGCTCCAAAGCTATTTTCATCCTGAAGTAGATGCGCTTGAGCTTGTGAAAATGGCGCAGCATGCGGAAAACCATTTTATCGGCGTCAATTGCGGAATTATGGACCAATTTGCAATTGGAATGGGGAAAAAACATCATGCGATGCTGCTGAACTGCGACACGCTTGACTATGAATATAGCAAACTCAATGTCTCAGGCCTCGCGCTGGTCATCGCGAACACGAACAAAAAAAGGACATTGGCTGACTCAAGCTATAATACGAGACGCCAAGAATGCAATGATGCATTGCTTGATTTGAAAAAAGGCCTCGATATTGCCGCACTGGGCGACATCAAGCCTTCTGATTTCGATGCGCATTCCAGCCTGATCCAAAATGAAACGAACAGACGCCGGGCAAAGCACGCTGTATACGAAAATCATCGTGCTATTAAGACGGCCCATATGTTCAAAGAGAACAATATAGATGAAATCGGGCAGTTAATGAAGGAATCCCACCTTTCATTGAAGGATGACTATGAAGTAACATGCCCTGAACTTGATGAGCTTGTGTTTGCGGCATGGGATCACGAAGGTGTAATTGGATCAAGAATGACGGGAGCAGGCTTTGGCGGATGCACCATCAGCATTGTAAAAGATGAGTTCGTTGATGATTTTATTCAGAAGGTTGGAGACAGATATCAAGCAAAAACAGGGCTCCGAGCGGATTTTTATGTCGCGGATATCGGAGAGGGAGCGAGAGAACTAAAGGGGGAGTGACATATGAGTATTTTTGAACATCTGGAACAGCTGCTTGAGTATGGCCTGGAACGAAAATTGATTTCGATCTGGGATCGGGAATATACGAGAAACCGTCTTTATGAAGCGCTGGACATCACACATCCCGAGCCGATCTCCAGCACCAGCATTAAGCAGTCACAAAGCCTGCCGGACTTGCTTGCTCCCATCTATAAATGGGCTGCGGAAACCGGCCGAATGGAAGCGGATACAGATACGTACCGTGACCTGCTCAGCGCAAAGCTGATGGGCTGTTTTGTACCTGCTCCGTCCGAGGTCATTCGCAAATTTGAAGAGACAAAAGCATTATACGGCCCAAAACAGGCGACAAAGGAATTCTATCAATATTCAGAGGATGTCTATTATATACGGACTGACAGAATCGCCAAAAATGTTCATTGGACGGTGCCGACCGAATATGGCGAACTGGAAATGACTATTAACCTATCAAAGCCTGAAAAGGACCCGAAAGCGATTGCGGCTGCAAAAGAGCAGGAACAGACAAATTATCCGATGTGTTTGCTGTGTAAAGAAAATGTCGGGTTCGAGGGAAGCGTAAATCATCCAGCCCGGCAAAATCACAGAATCATTCCGGTCATCCTTGAGGACGAACAATGGTTCCTGCAATTCTCGCCATATGTCTATTATCCAGAGCACTGCATTGTCTTAAAAGGTGAACATGAACCGATGGAGATCAGCAAAAAAACATTTGAAAGGCTGCTGTCATTTCTCGGGCAGTATCCGCATTATTTTATCGGTTCAAACGCGGATCTGCCGATTGTCGGCGGTAGCATCCTAAGCCATGATCATTTCCAAGGCGGCGCGCATGATTTTCCAATGGCACGTGCAGAAGCAGAAGACGTTTATGAATTAAATGATTATCCCGGCGTGTCGCTAGGCTTAGTGAAGTGGCCGATGTCTGTACTCAGGCTCCAAGGAGACGAACCGGGTCATGTCGCCGAAGCTGCTGACCATATCTTCCGCACGTGGCAGACGTATTCCGATGAAAAAGCCGGTATTGCCGCCTATACAGGCGATACGCCCCATAATACGGTCACACCGATTGCGCGGCGCAGGGGAGACTTGTACGAACTCGATATCGTACTGAGGAACAACCGGACGGATGAGGAGCATCCATTAGGAATATTTCATCCTCATCAAGAAGTCCACCATATTAAAAAAGAAAATATCGGCCTGATTGAGGTCATGGGATTGGCGATATTGCCGGGCCGCTTACAGGAGGAAATGAAAGAAACGGCAGCGGCGCTATGCTCTGCTAATCCAAAAACAGCCTTAGAACAAAATCCGCTCACGGCAAAGCATAGTGAATGGGCTCTTCGGATGATGGAAAAAAGAACCATAACAAAAGAGAATGCAGATCTAGTCATAAAAGAAGAGCTGGGACATGTATTCGCTCGCATTCTTGAACACGCCGGTGTATTTAAGCAGACAGCAGAGGGAAAACAGGCCTTCAGAAGGTTCATCGATCAGTTGGGCGCCAAACCAGTCAAAAGCCTCAACCGCTAGGGTTGAGGCTTTTTCGATTTTTATGGCAAAACAAACACCCAAAGCGCTGACGCTTCGGGTGCTGCTGCTTTTATCCTCTTTTTCTGGTTAACAGGCTTACTAAAAAGACAACAATGGCTGCGCCGATTACCGCTGGAATAATGGCAAATCCGGCTAGGTGCGGCCCCCATGTTCCAAGCAGCCCGTGTCCGATCCAGGCGCCAATAAGACCTGCGATCATAGACCCGATAATTCCTCCGGGCATATCTCCTTTTACAAACAGGCTTCCAAGCCATCCGATAATAATAGCGACGATAAGTGAAATAAGAAAACTCATCATGCAACACATCCTATTTTTTATTTATTTGCTTATATCATTCCTCTTTTTTGTATAAGATAAACAACTGGATGCTCTCATAAAAAATACGGACAATTCAGAGCATATTGGCTCTTCATTGCGCCTTTTCTTTCAATATTTGATGCGTTAAAATGGTAACCGTGTGAAAAGATGCTAGACGAGGAAAAAATAATTCCTATCTAGAAAGTTTAACAAAATGAAATTTTTGATTGACCTAAGTTTTTTATTGTGGTAAACCTTAATTTGTCAGAATTAGTTCTTCATCATCTTTCTTTACTTTATATGCGGAAATAACTAGAAACTTTTCATCTTAAGCGATAGATGTGAATAAAGTTGGAGCAATTTTTGTCGATTTTATGACATTTAAGCGAAAATGGGATGAAGTTTATAAAAAAATAAAGCTAATAAGTGAAGTTTTTGATAGCATAACAAAGTAGAGAAAAGATTTTGAGGAAGTATGCACTTCAGATTTATTACATCAATAGGAAGGATGGTGATCTTCTTGTTCAGAGCATTAAAACCGTTGCTTGTATTAGCGCTGTTAACTGTGGTTTTCGTCCTTGGGGGATGCAGCAATGCTTCAGTACTAGATCCGAAAGGACCTGTAGCTGAACAGCAAAGTGATTTAATCCTGTTATCTATCGGATTTATGCTGTTTATCGTCGGGGTCGTCTTTGTTCTATTTACCATTATTTTAGTAAAATACCGCGACCGTAAAGGCAAAGATAATGGATCTTATAACCCAGAAATTCACGGTAACACGTTTTTAGAAGTAGTCTGGACAGTGATCCCAATTTTAATCGTCATTGCACTTTCTGTGCCAACAGTACAGACGATATATTCGTTAGAAAAAGCTCCTGAAGCAACAAAAGACAAAGAGCCTCTTGTTGTTTATGCTACTTCGGTAGACTGGAAATGGGTATTCAGCTACCCTGAACAGGATATTGAAACGGTCAACTACTTAAACATTCCTGTCGACCGCCCGATCTTGTTCAAAATCTCATCTGCAGATTCAATGGCTTCGCTATGGATTCCTCAGCTTGGAGGGCAAAAATATGCGATGGCAGGAATGCTGATGGATCAATACTTACAGGCTGACAAAGTGGGTACTTACGAAGGCCGCAACGCGAACTTCACAGGTGAACATTTTGCAGACCAAGAGTTTGATGTGAATGCAGTCACAGAAAAAGACTTTAACAGCTGGGTGAAAAAGACTCAGAACGAGGCTCCTAAGCTGACAAAAGAGAAGTATGATGAATTGATGCTTCCTGAAAATGTGGACGAATTAACGTTCTCTTCTACTCACTTGAAATACGTTGATCACGGACAAGACGCTGAGTACGCGATGGAGGCGCGCAAACGCCTTGGCTATCAAGCCGTTTCACCGCACTCTAAAACAGATCCGTTTGAAAACGTAAAGAAAAACGAATTTAAGAAGTCTGATGATACAGAAGAATGATATTGATCAGGAAAGGAGGAAGCCTGCATGAAATTCAAATGGGACGAATTTTTCGTAACTGGTGACCCATTAATTCTGGGCGCACAAGTTTCCATTGCGCTTTCAACCATTGCCATTATTTTTGTACTGACTTACTTCAAAAAGTGGAAATGGCTGTGGTCTGAATGGATAACTACTGTTGACCATAAAAAACTCGGAATCATGTACATTATATCTGCTGTAATTATGTTATTCCGCGGCGGTGTCGACGGTCTGATGATGCGTGCCCAGCTAGCGCTTCCGAATAACAGTTTTTTAGACTCAAACCACTATAATGAAATTTTTACAACTCACGGTACAATCATGATCATCTTCATGGCGATGCCGTTCTTAATCGGTCTTATCAACGTTGTTGTACCTCTTCAAATCGGTGCCCGCGACGTTGCGTTCCCTTACTTGAACAACCTGAGCTTCTGGACGTTCTTTGTAGGGGCGATGCTTTTCAATATTTCTTTCGTTATCGGAGGTTCTCCGAACGCAGGCTGGACGAGTTATATGCCGCTTGCAAGTAACGACATGAGCCCTGGGCCGGGTGAGAACTACTACCTCCTCGGACTTCAGATTGCCGGTATCGGTACCCTGATGACAGGGATCAACTTTATGGTAACAATCTTAAAAATGAGAACAAAAGGCATGACATTAATGCGTATGCCAATGTTCACATGGACAACACTGATCACAATGGTTATTATCGTGTTTGCTTTCCCTGTACTTACAGTAGCATTAGCACTTTTATCATTTGATCGTTTGTTCGGCGCTCACTTTTTCACATTGGAAGCAGGCGGTATGCCGATGCTTTGGGCTAACTTGTTCTGGATTTGGGGACATCCTGAAGTATATATCGTTATTCTTCCGGCGTTTGGTATTTTCTCAGAAATCATCTCAAGCTTTGCAAGAAAACAATTGTTTGGTTACAAAGCGATGGTTGGTTCTATTATCGCCATCTCTGTATTGAGTTTCTTAGTTTGGACTCACCACTTCTTCACAATGGGGAACAGTGCGTCCGTTAACTCATTCTTCTCAATTACGACAATGGCAATCTCAATCCCAACCGGGGTTAAAATCTTTAACTGGCTCTTTACAATGTATAAAGGCCGAATCAGCTTTACAACACCTATGCTGTGGGCGCTTGCGTTCATTCCTAACTTCGTTATCGGCGGGGTTACAGGGGTTATGCTTGCGATGGCAGCAGCGGATTATCAATACCATAATACGTACTTCCTTGTATCTCACTTCCACTATGTGCTGATCGCGGGTACTGTATTTGCTTGTTTCGCCGGATTTATTTTCTGGTATCCAAAAATGTTCGGCCACAAGCTGAACGAAAGAATCGGAAAATGGTTCTTCTGGATCTTTATGATCGGGTTCAATATTTGTTTCTTCCCGCAATATTTCTTGGGGCTTCAAGGCATGCCTCGCCGTATTTACACATACGGACCGAATGACGGCTGGACAACATTGAACTTTATCTCAACAGTCGGAGCTTTCATGATGGGTGTAGGATTCTTAATCCTTTGCTATAACATCTACTACAGCTTCCGTTACTCTACTCGTGAAATCAGCGGAGATTCATGGGGTGTGGGACGTACGCTTGATTGGGCGACTTCTTCTGCGATTCCGCCGCATTACAACTTTGCGGTGCTTCCTGAAGTCAAATCTCAAGATGCATTCCTGCATATGAAAGAAGAAAAAACTGAATTATACCCTGAAAGTAAATTCAAGAAAATCCATATGCCAAGCAACTCAGGCAGACCGTTCTTTATGTCTGTTGCCTTCGGTCTTGCAGGCTTTGGACTTGTCTTTGAATGGTACTGGATGGGCGTAGTCGGATTGATCGGAGTCCTGCTCTGCATGGTTCTGCGTTCATTCGAATACGACAACGGCTACTACATTAGTGTTGATGAAATAAAAGAGACGGAAAGAAAGATTTCCGAATAAGGAGGCGTGAGTTATGGAACATGCAGAACACGGCAATTCTAACGCGCCTATGGAATATCAATCTGAAACCGGCAGACTTAATATTCTCGGGTTTTGGATCTTTTTAGGGGCAGAAATTGTGTTGTTCTCAACACTATTTGCAACCTTCTTCGTTCTTAAAAACAGAACAGCTGGAGGTGTCTTGCCAGACGAACTATTTGAAGTCAATCTGGTAATGATTATGACGTTCTTGCTGCTGATCAGCAGCTTTACCTGCGGGATCGCTGTTCATGAAATGCGCCGCGGAAGTTTAAAAGGCGTAGTCATTTGGACAATTATCACTCTTCTTCTCGGTGCCGGCTTCGTCGGATGCGAGATCAACGAGTTTGTTCACTATGTACATGAAGGAGCGGCTCTCAGTACAAGTGCGTTCTGGTCTGGATTCTTTGTTTTACTTGGAACTCACGGAACTCACGTAACAATCGGGATTTTCTGGATCACAGGAATTCTGATTCAGTTGAAGAAACGCGGCTTAACTCCGCAAACTTCATCTAAAATCTTTATCTCAAGCTTGTACTGGCACTTCTTAGATGTTGTATGGATTTTCATCTTTACAGGTGTCTATCTCATGGGATTGGGGGGTCTGTAAAATGGCAAACAAATCTGCTGAACACAGTCACTTTCCATGGAAACACATTGTAGGTTTTATCCTGTCTATCGTTTTGACCCTGCTGGCTCTATGGGTTGCAGTGTATACTGACCTGAGCTCATCAGCAAAACTTTGGATTATCTTCGGCTTCGCCTTCATTCAGGCGGCGCTGCAGCTTCTCATGTTTATGCATATGACAGAGAGCGAAAACGGCACGATCCAAGTCGGAAACACGCTGTTCGGATTCTTTGGCGCGATCGTTATCGTACTTGGATCCATCTGGATTTTCGCGGCTCACTATCACCATGGTGACCATATGGACGGAAATCCTCCTGGAGGCGCTGAACACTCAGAGCATTCAGGCCATAACGAATAATACAAAAACCCTCTTCATTGGAAGAGGGTTTTTTGCTGTCTTCAGCTGCTTCGCTTTCTGCGAAGATACGGAAGGCCGTAAATGATAAATGCGGCGATATGAGCGACAATGACGTTAACGGCAAACAAGATAATCATGAGAGTGTGTCCAAGTGGAGAAAGGCTTTCTGTTGCGTAAAAGAAGAAGAATACCCACATTAAAATGATTGGCGGAATAGCTGAGAGTGCGACTTTTTTGTTATCAAGCCAAATAAAGAGAGGCGTTGCGCTGGCAACCAATAAGTAAGCAAAAAACATGTCCATCATACCCGTCTCCTTTCATTTTGTGATAACGTTTACAAAAATGAAATAGAGGAACTGAGTTGTGTCTGTTTTGTGATTGTTTTTTGAACATTCTGTTACAATTATTATACCATGTTTTCCAGAAATTGATACGTGTTTTTGCAGAAATGGACTGGATCTATCGTCTTATTTTTTTCGTTTAATGTGCTAGGAGAATGTATGGGCATGGGGCTCTGAATTTTTAGCTATTTCTATATGAGGTATCACATTATTTGGGAACATAACACATTATCGCATTCGTTTTTTAACAAATTCTTTTGGTATGGCGTTTTTTTCATTTGAAAAGTTTTGTGTCAATCGAAACATTTCGGTTTATGATACGTCATATTTCGTGTAGCTGAAAAAGCGCCGCAAATGCTGAAAAAACATAAAAGGAAGCGAGCTTCACGTGTCATCTTGAACGTGGTTCATGTATAATAAACATTAGTGATTTTCCGATGAAAATGTAAGGCGGGATAGAATGAGTCGATATAAGAAACAGCAAAGCCCCTTTTATCAGGGGGATTTGATTTTTATATTTGGTGTGTTTTTTATTATAAGCGTAGTATCAATTTATGCTGCCGGTCAGTTTGGGCAGTATGGGAACACGGATTGGATTCAGCAAATTGTGTTTTATTTTTTGGGGGCTGTTGCCATTACAGTTCTTTTGTACTTTGATTTAGAACAGCTTGAAAAGTTAAGTTTATATATTTTTATCATTGGTATTTTATCTTTGATTATTCTTAAAATCAGTCCCGAGTCTATTGCACCTGTTATTAAAGGGGCAAAAAGTTGGTTTAGGATCGGTAGAATAACAATACAGCCGTCAGAGTTTATGAAGGTTGGTTTAATTATGATGCTTGCTTCAGTTATTGGAAAAGCTAATCCTAAAGGAGTTCGGACGCTTAGGGATGATATCCACTTGTTATTAAAGATTGCGGGTGTCGCAGTTATTCCTGTAGGTCTTATCCTGATGCAGGATGCTGGGACTGCGGGAATATGTATGTTTATCGTTCTTGTAATGGTTTTTATGTCAGGTATAAATTGGAAATTGATTGCGATCATAGCTGGTTCAGGTATCTTACTCATTTCATTAATTTTATTAGTAATGATAAACTTTCCTGACGTTGCTAAATCAGTTGGAATACAGGATTATCAAATTAAGCGGGTCACTTCTTGGGTGTCTGCTTCAAATGAGACACAGGAAGATTCAAATGACAGCTGGCAAGTTGACCAGGCCATCATGGCAATAGGATCTGGTGGTATTTTAGGTAATGGTATTTCTAATTTGAAGGTTTATGTTCCAGAGAGTACGACTGACTTTATCTTTTCTATAATAGGTGAGTCATTTGGCTTTATAGGCTGTGCAATTGTTGTCATCATGTTCTTCTTTTTAATCTACAGGCTTGTCGTTCTGATAGACAAAATACATCCGTTTAACCGTTTCGCTTCTTTCTTTTGCGTTGGCTATACGGCGTTAATTGTGATCCACACATTCCAGAATATCGGAATGAACATCGGCATTATGCCTGTTACCGGGATTCCGCTGCTGTTTGTCAGCTATGGGGGAAGCTCGACACTTTCCACGTTAATCGGATTTGGGATTGTATATAATGCAAGTGTGCAGCTGACGAAATACAGAAGTTATCTTTTTAATTCTTAATATGCAGACAGCCTTTACAGAGGCTGTCTTTTTTTGTTCAGAGCATTTCGCTTTTGAGATCACTTTTTTTCGGATATGATAAAAAGTGATAAGGAGGTTTTTGTGATGAATAACACAATCGAAACCATTTTGAATCATCGGTCAATCCGGTCTTTTACTGATCAGCTTTTGACAGCTGAAGAAATTGATACATTAGTGAAAAGTGCGCAGGCTGCGTCTACATCCAGCTATGTGCAGGCATATTCGATTATCGGGGTTTCTGATCCTGAGAAAAAACGTGAGCTGTCCGTGCTTGCTGGGAATCAGCCTTACGTTGAGAAGAACGGACACTTTTTTGTATTTTGTGCGGATTTGTACCGCCATCAAAAACTGGCTGAGGAAAAAGGTGAACATATTTCTGAGCTGCTCGAGAATACAGAAATGTTTATGGTTAGCTTGATTGATGCGGCGCTGGCAGCGCAAAATATGAGCATTGCCGCTGAATCCATGGGGCTTGGCATTTGCTATATCGGTGGCATTCGGAATGAACTGGACAAGGTGACAGAGGTGCTGCAAACGCCTGATCATGTGCTCCCGCTTTTCGGACTGGCAGTAGGCCATCCTGCGAACCTTTCTGGCAAAAAACCAAGATTGCCAAAGCAGGCCGTTTATCATGAGAATACGTATAATGTGAACACAGACGATTTCCGTCATACTATGAATACGTATGACAAAACCATTTCTGATTACTATAGAGAAAGAACAAACGGGCAGCGGGAAGAAACGTGGTCCGATCAAATACTGAACTTTATGAAGCAAAAGCCGCGTACGTATTTAAATGACTACGTGAAAGAAAAGGGCTTTAATAAAAACTAAAGCAAACCTCTCCGTCTGGAGGGGTTTTTATGTTTCACGTGTAACATATTCCGACAAATAGGGTCATGCTTTCACAAATAAATGGAGAATGATAGGGGACACTGATAAGCAGTGTGAGCGGCTTTGGAGAAAAAATAGGGGATCAGTGATACGATGAGGATGAGGTGGTAGGGATGGTTTCATTAAGTATATTAGATCAATCTCCAGTATCAGAGGGCAGCAATGCAGAAACGGCCTTACAGCAAACCGTTGCGCTTGCCCAAGCTGCTGAGGACCTTGGATATAAGAGATTTTGGGTTTCTGAGCATCACTTTTCAAAAAGGCTGGCAGGGTCCAGTCCTGAGGTGCTAATCAGTCATATAGCGGCGAAAACAAAGCGAATCCGTGTTGGATCAGGAGGAGTCATGCTGCCGCATTACAGTGCTTATAAAGTAGCTGAAAACTTTCGTGTTCTGGAGGGGCTGACACCAGGAAGAATTGACCTGGGGCTTGGCAGAGCACCGGGGGGAATGCCGATTGCATCATGGGCGCTTAATGACGGCGGTAAGCGCAATGCTGATCAGTATCCGCAGCAAATTAAGGAGCTGACCATGTATTTGCATGATTTGGCGGATGACAAACACCGTTTTCCGAATCTGACCGCTGCGCCGCATATTTCAACGGCTCCGGATGTGTGGCTGCTCGGCTCATCTGGAGAAAGCGCGCTGCTCGCAGCTGAATCTGGCGCTGGCTATATGTTTGCCCATTTTATCAATGGAGAGGGCGGAGAGGGTACTGTCAGACAGTATAAGAGACGATTCAAACCGTCTGTGTTAGGAGATACGCCTCGAGCGGCAGTTGCTGTTTTTGTTCTTTGTGCTGACACGGAGGAGAAGGCAGAGGAGCTTGAGGCTGTGCTTGATTTTACACTTTTGGCGGGAGAGCAGGGTATTCCTTTAGAGGGAGTTCCTTCGTATGAAGCTGTTCGGAAAAATACGTATTCTCCTTATGAACAGAGACGAATTGCTGATAATCGAAATCGAATGATTGTTGGTACGAAAGAACAGGTTAAGGAGCGGCTGTTAGCTTTGAGTAAAGCGTATGAAACAGAGGAAATCATGGTGGTGACCATCACGCATCATTTTGAAGATAAGCTCCGATCGTATCGATTATTGCAGGAGGCGTTTGCTGACTGATCTTTAAAAAGCCCTGCCGATTGGGCAGGGCTTTTTCTTATTCAACAGTGAAAGGTTCTTCGGTCAAAACCTGGCTTGACTTGCCTTTGTTCGCGGCATATGCGAGCAAGTAATACTCTCCGGCCGGAAGTTTGGTTCCGCCATTAATCGTGCCATCCCAGTCAAAGTACTGGTAACCTTTATCTTGGTTTTTATAAATGCCGGCTTGGCCGGCGAAATCAAGGTTGCTGTCATAGACGAGGAACGCCAGCTCTTCCGCTCCCGCAGGAAGGTAGGTTTCAATTTGATAGGTGCCTTGTACAGTCCCTTCGCTGACAGAGACAGATGTGACTCTCGGATAATCGGGCTCTTTCACAATCAGCAATGTAGGTACCTTAGCGACTGTTTTTCCGCCTTCTCTGACGATAACCGTTCCTTCATAGGTGCCAGCTTTTGTTTTCTTCGTATTGACCTTTACTTTTGCAGTGGCTTTCCCGGTTTGATGTGCCGGAATCACAACACGGCTTGTGCCGGATGTGGAAATGCCGCTGCCATTAAATGAGTATTCAAGTGTGTATGACTTTCTAATGGAAGATTGATTTTCAATCGTAAACGTTTCATTTTTTGTTTCGTTTCCGTTTTCCTTCAAGAACGTGCCGTATGAATAGCTTCCAGGTGAGACGAGCGAATCGGCTTTGATCGCGTTCATGATTCTTGCGCTGCCTGCGCCTTGAGCGTTATGCGGATATACTTCCCCATCGCTATCCTTTAAAGTGACAGCGGTATTCATGATGGCGGTTTTAATCTGTTCAACGCTCCACTTTGGTTTGGCTTGTTTAATAACGGCAACCGCTCCGGCAATATGAGGCGATGCCATGCTTGTTCCTTGTTTTGATCCGTAGCCGTATGGATGGTCAGGATCGTGTGTTGGGATCGTGCTCACGATATTGACCCCTGGCGCCGAAATATCAGGCTTAATCATCCACGTATCCATAACAGGGCCGCGTGATGAGAAATCAGCCACTTGTTCACCGAGGGCTTTTGAGACCGTCAACTTGAATGTTGTTTTTGTCTCACCAGCTTTCAGGGCGCTGACGAGTTTTTCGCCGTCTTCTAATGAAAGCTTAATCGTTGGGACAGACATGCCTGGCACATTGGCTTCAATTTCTCCAGAGAGATTGTTATACACAACCATGCCGATGGCACCGGCTTTTTTAGCGTTATCCGCTTTATCCACAAATGCAATGCTGCCTCGTTTGACAACGGCGACTTTGCCTGTCAGGTCTTTCCCTTCAAAATCCTTTTCTTCGCCGATTCCCGCTTCGACAAGCTCAACTTCTTTGTTATTGAGCGCTTTGACGTCGTCCTCTTTGTTATAGCCCATCACTTTTGCTGAAGAATAGGAGCCGAAAGTGACGGCGTATTCATTGAGCGGCAGCTGAGTCGCACCGACAGAAATCGCTTCTCTGGATGTGCCCGGCGATCCGACTGTCCAGCCGTTCGGTCCGCTGTTGCCGTTTGAGGTAACAGCGACAACGCCTTCTGACATGGCCCAGTCAAGCGCTGTGCTTGTCGCCCAGTCCGGGTTGTTTAAAGAGTTTCCGAGAGACAGGTTCATCACATCTGCCCCGTCCTGCACTGCACGTTCCACACCGGCGATGACGTTTTCCGATGTGCCGCTTCCGCCAGGCCCTAACACACGATAAGCAAGAAGTGTGGCATCAGGCGCTACGCCTTTAATTGTTCCGTTTGCAGCCACAGTTCCGGCTACGTGTGTGCCGTGGTCAGTCGCTCCGCCCCTCGGATCGCCTGTTGGTGTTTCTTTTGGATCGTAATCATTGTCCACAAAATCGTATCCTTTATATTGTCCAAAGTTTTTCTTCAGATCTGGGTGATTGTATTCAACCCCAGTGTCAATAATCGCCACCTTAATGCCTTTTCCTGTGTAGCCTAAATCCCATGCATCGTTTGCTCCGATATAAGGCGCACTGTCATCCATTTGCGGAGATACGGCGTCTTCGGAGATTGTGACGTCTTTATCCTTCATATTGTCTGTTTTATATGTGACGTTCGGGTACACCGCCTTAACGTCTTTTACCGCGAGAAGTTTTGGAATCTCATTAGCTGGAAGCTTCATAGAGAAGCCTGAGAATACCTGCTCATATTCCCGGTTTACTTTTCCGTTTTTCACCGCTTTGATTGCTTTGTTTTTTGCTTTTGTGCGAGCGGTTTTCAGCTTGCTTTTCGATTGGCTTTCTCCCGCTTCCTTCGCTTCTGCCAAGGATTTTTCTTTTAATTCCACTATAACGGTTGTTTTTTTGCTTGTCGTCATGTCGATATCACCGAATACCTCGGCTTTTTCCAGATCAGCCGACGTTTTTGAAGAAGCCGGAGCTGCCTGGACGCCCGTAATACCTGTGGATAACGCAAAAAATAAGACGAAACTTACAAGCAGAAAGCGAATGATCCCCTTTTTCAATGTGTTTCCCCCTTTGTATTTAGAAAAAATGTGAAAGATCTAGTATATATTTCTTGAAAATTCAAAAAAATCCTTGTGTCATTTGGACCATTTATTGGAGTTTGTTTGTGTATAACGAAGGAGTTATACACAGAACCCTGTGTATAAGTGAATAAACCTGTGTATATATATAGTTAGGAATATACGTTCGTATACAAAATATAGATAGAGTTTGTGGACATGTGGATATCTCTTGTGATTAAGTTGTTCTTATCTTTGGGATAACTTGTGTATAAAGTTTTCAAAGCGGTTCTCCAATTTTCATTTCAATTCTTTCAGCTTTCAACAAAACTTCTAAAAACTAGTTGGTTTTTTCACTCATATTGTGACAAAGAATTCTCTTTCCACGGTCTATCATAGAGTCATGAGTTTTGCTAGAGCCGCTAGTTTGCGAGAAAAGAAATCGGCCGTCTTTTCTTGCGGGCTGCGGCTGAGAAAACGGGCTGCTAAAAAGGCTGCCTGCCAAAAAGAAGCGGAGGGATGTTTTTCTATGAAACGTTTGCTTGTATCTTTACGGGTGTGGATGGTCTTTTTGATGAACTGGGTGACGCCGGACAGAAAAACTGCGGCTGCCGCGGTCTATTCGGCTCAGCGTACATACCAAAGAAAGGCGGCTGTGCAGGCCGCAGGACTCGTTTCGTTTTATGAGTGGCGGATGGCTGTGAATGAGGAAGAAAAGCAGAAAGCGAAAGCCGCCGCGCTTTATAAAAGAAGATGTTTGCAAGCCTTCAAGGAATCGCCAAAGCAGGAGAGAGCGGGCCCGCATCTTTACATGGCGGTCAAAAGGAGGTAAAATCCCAGTCAAAAGCAAATTGGCGGGAGAGATAACCTCTTGAAAATCTATAAAGTATTAAACAACAATGCGGCTTTAATAAAAGAGGATGATCAGGAAAAAATCGTGATGGGACCGGGAATCGCTTTTCAAAAAAAGAAAAATGATCTCATCCCTATGAGTAAAGTGGAAAAGATCTTTGTCGTGCGCGACGAGAATGAAAAGTTCAAACAAATCCTGCAAACACTGCCGGAGGAGCATATAGAAATAGCTGAGGATATCATCAGCTATGCGGAAGGAGAGCTCGCGGCGCCGCTGAGCGATCACATTCATATCGCGCTTTCTGACCATTTGTCCTTTGCGATCGAAAGGATTCAAAATGGGCTGCTTGTGCAGAATAAATTGCTGCATGAGATAAAGGCGCTCTATAAAAAAGAATATGAGATCGGCCTGTGGGCGATCGGACATGTAAAAGAGACATTGGGCGTGTCTCTGCCTGAAGATGAAGCGGGTTATATTGCCCTTCACATCCATACGGCCAAGATGGATGCGGAGAGCATGTATTCGGCGCTGAAGCATACGACCATGATCAAAGAAATGATAGAGAAAATAGAACAATACTTTAATCGAAAGGTGGATGAAAACAGCATTTCCTATCAACGCCTTGTCACGCATTTGCGATACGCGGTCAGCCGGTTGGAATCAAATGAAGCGCTCCATCGTATGGACGAGGAGATGCTTTATTTCATCCAAAAAAAGTATTCATTCGCCTATCAATGTGCGCTGGAGCTGGCGGAGTTTTTGAAAAATGAATATCAATTACATTTGCCGGAATCCGAGGCCGGCTATATCACGCTGCATGTCCAGCGTCTTCAAGATCTCTCGGAATAACCGCTTTGACTTGCAGGGAGTGATCTCTGGAAGTTTTTTTATTGATCAGGATTCAGTGTGTAGTACATCCAGCCCATCATAACTATTCCCGCGGTCAGATTGCCGAGCGTAACGGGGATTAAGTTTCTGACTGCTCCCATCAGTGTCACTGTATCAGGGTGCTCGATCAAAAGCGAGATGGCGAATGTGCACATATTGGCAATGCTGTGTTCAAAGCCGGAAATAAAGAAGCAGAAAACGAATAGCATCATGGTAAAAAGCTTTGCTCCTTCCCCTTTGAGAGACATTGGAATGAAAAAGGCGAGGCATACAAGCCAATTGCACAGCATTCCTCTGAAAAACAATTCGGAAGCCGGCGGCTCTATTTTGTGCTCTGCCAAATGAATCAAAAAGGAATGAACAGAAGGCTCCTCAAAAAGTCCCGTCGCGCTGATCAGGATGGCAAACAGAATGGCGCCGATTAAATTGCCGGCATAGCTTGACATCCACAAGTACAGGGTGTTGCGCCAGCTGAGTTTTTTCCGGAGCGCGGTATAGGTGAAATAAAAGGTGTTGCCGGTAAATAAATCTCCGCCTCCGTAAGCAATCATCAGAATAGCGGCCCCGAAAGTGACAGCGGCTGCCGGAAAGGCAAACGGAGAATCAGCCATAAAGAAATAGCTGCCTGTTTTGCTTGCGGCTGTAATGCCAAAACCAATAAACATACTGGCCAAAATGGACCGAAGCACATAACGGATTTTGCTTGAAGCGAATATGTTTTGTTTTTTCAAAGCATACTGTTCAACCTTTTGTAATGCTTGAGTTTCCATTGTCTTTTCCTGCTTTCTTTCATGATTGAGCATAGTATAGCACGATATTGTGAAGTATTTCACAATTAATTTTTACGAATTTTTGTCTACATGTTTTATCAAACTATTTAACTAAAAAAATAGTTGACGAAAACGCTGTCATGATTTATGATGAAAGCGTATTCTTAATCTGAATAAGCGGGATTGTGACTGGTAAAGCAGGCAAGACCTAAAATTTGCGTAAATGAAAAAGGATCGCTGTGTCCTTTATTCGTTGGCGAATTTTAGGTCTTTTTTGTTTAAATAAAAGGGGGAGAAATAGATGGATTACAAAGAGACTGCAAAACGCCTCATTGAGCTTCTCGGAGGGAAAGAAAATATTATCAGCGCGGCTCATTGTGCAACAAGACTGCGTTTAGTGATGAAAGATGAATCAAAGATAGATCAAGCACAAGTAGAAGAGCTTGATGGCGTCAAAGGGGCTTTCAGCAGCTCTGGCCAGTACCAGATCATTTTCGGAACAGGCCTTGTGAATAAAGTATTCGATGCCTTTTCTAAAGAAGCTGATATCGAGCGTGAAGAACACGTCAATCATCAGGATGCGGCAAAAGAAAAGCTGAATCCCGCTGCGAGATTTGCGAAAACGCTTTCTAATATTTTTGTCCCAATTATCCCGGCTATTGTGGCCAGCGGCCTGTTAATGGGATTGCTGGGTATGATCAATGCGTTTCATTGGATGAGCAAGGATTCTGCGCTTTTGCAGCTGCTTGATATGTTTTCAAGTGCAGCATTCATTTTCTTGCCGATTCTAATCGGGGTCAGCGCTTCAAAAGAGTTTGGCAGCAATCCATACTTGGGAGCGGTCATCGGGGGAATCATGATTCATCCGTCTCTTTTAAATCCATGGGGATTGGCGGAAGCCACACCTGATTATATGCATCTTTTCGGATTTGATATCGCGCTTCTAGGCTATCAGGGAACTGTCATCCCTATTCTGCTGGCGGTTTATGTAATGAGCAAGGTAGAGAAATGGACAAGAAAAGTGGTTCCGCATGCGGTAGACTTGCTTGTTACACCTTTTGTTACTGTAATTGTCACCGGGTTTGTTGCTTTTATCGCGATTGGCCCTCTGGGAAGAGCCCTTGGCTCCGGGATTACGGTTGCTTTAACTTATGTGTATGACCATGCCGGTTTTGTTGCAGGTTTGATTTTCGGGGGCACGTATTCACTCATCGTGCTGACAGGTGTTCATCACAGCTTCCATGCGATTGAGGCGGGGTTAATTGCAGATATAGGCAAAAACTACTTGCTGCCTATCTGGTCAATGGCGAATGTCGCACAGGGCGGGGCAGGCCTTGCCGTCTTCTTTATGGCGAAAAAGGCAAAGACAAAAGAAATCGCGCTTCCGGCAGCATTTTCCGCTTTTCTCGGCATTACTGAGCCCGTCATATTCGGAGTCAATCTTCGCTACCGAAAACCGTTTATCGCCGCGATGATCGGAGGCGCATTGGGTGGGGCATATGTCGTCTTTACACATGTAGCTGCAAACGCTTACGGGTTAACGGGAATTCCGATGATCGCCATTGCGGCTCCGTTTGGCGTCAGCAACTTGATTCACTATCTGATTGGCATGGCGATTGCAGCAGTGTCAGCGTTCATTGCAGCATTTGTCATGAAGATTAATGAGGATGAGGAGAGGAAAAAATGACAGCACATGACCAGGAGCTTCGTCGCCGGGCTTATGAAGAAGTGGAGAAAAAAGAGCCCATCGCTAACAGCGATCCGCACCGCCAGCATTTTCATATCATGCCGCCGGTTGGGCTGCTGAATGACCCGAATGGCGTGATTTATTGGAAGGGCAGCTATCATGTATTCTTTCAGTGGCAGCCGTTTCAGACGGGGCACGGCGCAAAATTTTGGGGGCATTATACGACACAGGATGTTGTGAATTGGAAGCGGGAAGAGATTGCGCTGGCTCCGAGTGATTGGTTTGATAAAAACGGCTGCTACTCGGGCAGCGCTGTCACGAAAGACGATCGGCTCTATCTGTTTTACACAGGAAATGTCAGGGATCAGGATGGAAATCGGGAAACGTATCAATGCCTTGCTGTTTCTGACGACGGGCTGTCCTTTGAGAAAAAGGGTGTCGTCGCCCGCCTTCCGGAAGGATATACGGCGCATTTTCGCGATCCGAAGGTATGGGAGCATGAAGGCACATGGTATATGGTGATTGGTGCGCAAACAGAGAATTTGAAAGGGCAGGCTGTATTGTTTGCTTCTGATAACCTGAGTGAGTGGAGATTTCTTGGCCCGATAACCGGCGCGGGCTTCAACGGGCTGGACGATTTTGGATACATGTGGGAATGCCCTGATTTGTTTTCCCTTCAAGGATCGGACGTGCTGATTGTTTCGCCTCAAGGGCTTGAGGCTGACGGTTTCCGTTATCAGAACGTATATCAATCAGGTTATTTTGTCGGCCGTCTTGATTATAACAAGCCTGAACTGAAGCATGGTGAATTTATGGAGCTTGATCAAGGTTTTGATTTTTACGCGCCGCAAACACTTGAAGATGATCAGGGCAGACGAATTTTGTTTGCATGGATGGCTGTGCCTGACCAGGATGAAGGATCTCATCCGACGATTGACTATCACTGGATTCACTGCATGACGCTGCCGAGACAGCTGACAATATCAGGCGAGAAGCTGATTCAGCAGCCGCTGCCTGAGCTAAAAGCCATGCGCAGAAATGAGAAAAAAATACACATCAACATGCATGGATCATCTGGTACGCTTCCAGTGGAAAAACCTGAAAGAACTGAGATTCTGCTGGAAGACATTCATACAGAGTCAGGCTTTTCAATCAGTATCCGCGGAACGGCTACGTTTTCCTTCCATAAAGACAAGGGGAATGTTACGCTGGAACGAAAGGGCTTTGACGGAAAAAGAACAGAAGCGAGACATTGCCGCATCAAGGATTTGCATACCGTGCACATGTTTATCGACGCATCCTCTGTTGAAATCTTTATCAATAACGGAGAAGAGGTCTTTAGTGCGAGATATTTTCCTTTCCCGGGAAATCATGAAGTAACAGCCAGTTCGACCGGGAAATCTGAAATGAATGTCAGAATTTGGACACTTATGTAGAAAATCCTTCTATTTTCTTATGTGAAATCTGAGCCATCTGTGCTATTCTTCAACGATAACCTACTATTTTTTTCTGTAAAAGGAGTTGTTTTCTTGAATATAAATGAACAGAAGATAACACCGGAATGTTTGGAAAAGGCTGCTAACCAAGTTGAAGATAAGCGGGAAGAATATAAGGATGTGCTGCTTCAGCTGAAAAAAATGCTTGGCGGAACAACGCCGCACAGTGAAACGGCGGAAATTCTCACGCGGGCATATGAACAAATGAAGGAATATGCACTTTTTGTTCAGTCGATAGAAACATTTTTGAGGAAATCTGCAAACAATTTAAAAATCAAATAAACAGGCTGCCGATGGGATCGGCAGTTTTTTCTGTGAAAAGTCTTCGGTGATTTAAAAAGGGCTGCCTCTTTGTTAGGCAGCCCCTTTTGTTTATGATTGTTGATTCAGGCGCAGTGCAGAATGCTTCGTAGGACCAACATACTGGTTTAGCGGGAAGGATTCTTTAATAGCCGCTGTGATGAATTCTTTCGCTGCGTAAATGGCTTCTTTGACTTCCGCACCTTTGGCGAGCTCCGCTGTCACGGCTGCTGAGAATGTACAGCCTGCGCCATGTGTATAAGGCGTATCGATCATTTCGCTTTCAAGGACTTCTGCTGTTTCTCCGTCATAGAGAACATCAACGGCTTTCTCATGTTTGAGTTTGCCTCCGCCTGTAATGACGACATATTGAGCGCCGAGTGCGTGAATTTTTTTCGCGGCTTCGATCATATCGTCAACTGTTTTTAGTTCATCCATGCCGCTGAGCTGGCTGGCTTCAAACAAGTTGGGCGTAATGACAGTGGCTAGCGGAGCCAATTGCTCACGCAGGGCTTGGGCGTGCTCCGGATAAAGGACTTCATTAGCACCTTTGCAAACCATAACCGGGTCAATTACCACATTTTTTAATTGTTTTTCTTTGATCGTTTTTGCCGCAAGCTCGATAATGTCAACGGTTGGCAGCATTCCTGTTTTCATGGCGTCCACGCCGATGCCGTCCGTAATTGTTGCAAGCTGGGCGCGGATTGTATCAGTATCGATCGGGAATACCTGATGGTCCCAGCTGTTGTTTGGGTCCATCGCAACGATCACCGTTAAGGCGGTCATCCCGTATACGTTTTTTTCTTGAAATGTTTTTAAATCAGCTTGAATCCCAGCACCGCCGCTGGAATCTGAGCCGGCAATGGTGAGTGCTTTATGCATAGACATGTCTTGAACCTCCATCGTGTTTTGTCTTTCATTATAGTTAGATTTTCTCTGTATCACAATATAGAAGGCTTAGCAAATCATCTGGTATTCTCAAGGTCTCCTTTCCTGTTTCAGTAGGATATTCCCACTGATCTCCCGTCCAATATATGTTTTAATAGTACATGACTATGAAAATGAGAAGGAGAGCATCATGAAGATTTCTATCGTAATTGTGACCTATAATCGGATTCCGGCTCTGTGTGAGCTTTTGGAGTCGATTTCCCGCCAGACCTTGAAGCCGTATGAAATTATTATTGTGAATGATGCCGGGGAATCGGTCGTGCCGGTCAAAGCACTTTATCCGGAGCTGCCGATTGCTGTCATCAATTTAGAAAAGAACTCGGGGCATGTGGCTGCGAGAAATGCCGGTGTAAAAGAGGCGTCTGGGGATTGCATTATGCTGTGTGATGACGATGATTTCTTTACGCCAGGGCATATCGAGAAAATGGCAAAGGAAATAGAAACGGCAGACTTCGTTCATTCTGATGCGGAAATAGTTTCGTTTGAAGAGAAAAACGGAACAAGGTATCCAGTGTCACGGAAATTGTTTGCTTATACCGCTGACTATGAGGATATGAGAGTGTTTTCTACATACGTACCGTCGGGCAGCATGTACAGACGTTTTCTGCATGATGAAATCGGGTATTTCGATGCTGATGTGCACAATTACTGGGATTGGGATTTTTATCTGCGCGCAGCCAAGGATTACCGGGTGAAGCGTGTCCCTTGCGCCAGTGTGATTTATGCCTTCAGTGACGCGGGAGACAATCAGTCTGCGGACCTTGGCGCCAAGCGGAAGCAATATTTGGATCGTTTAAGTGAAAAGCACGGACTCGGGGAGCTGCCGACGAAAAACTTTGCCGTCCTGCTTGAAGAGCCTGAGATGAAGAGGCGGGAAGCAAAAAGTGAAATGGTTTGGGATGGCGAGCCTGTCTATTCCAGACTTCATCGTTCGTAAGGGGGCCTGAATCTTGAAACAGCTTTTACAAGACAGCTGGTGGAATCAGCTAAAGGAAGAGTTTGAGAAACCGTATTATCAAGAGCTCAGAGAGATGCTGAAGAGGGAATACGCGGAGCAAACGATTTATCCGGACAGCCGGGATATTTTCAACGCGCTGCATTATACATCATATGATGATGTCAAGGTCGTCATTCTGGGTCAAGATCCGTATCACGGGCCGGGACAGGCTCAAGGTTTAAGCTTCTCTGTCAAGCCCGGTGTAAAGCAGCCGCCTTCGTTAAAAAATATTTTTCTTGAACTGCAGCAGGACATCGGGTGCAGCATCCCGAATCACGGGTCGCTTGTGAGCTGGGCAAAGCAAGGCGTTCTTTTGCTGAATACTGTGCTGACAGTAAGGCGCGGACAGGCGAATTCCCATAAGGGAAAAGGCTGGGAGCGACTGACGGACCGAATTATTGACGTGCTGAATGAAAGGGAGCAGCCGGTTATCTTTATTTTGTGGGGACGGCATGCTCAAATGAAAAAAGAACGGATCGACACGTCCAAGCATTTTATCATTGAATCGACGCATCCCAGCCCGTTTTCGGCGAGAAACGGATTTTTCGGGAGCAGACCGTTTTCCCGGGCGAATGCCTATTTGGAGAAAATGGGAGAGGCGCCGATTGATTGGTGTATTAAGGATTTGTAAAAAGCGCAGATACTCTGCGCTTTTTTATTTGAGTATTTTTCGAATCATTCGCAGCCCATTTTTGGAGGAAGGATAACGAAATGCGAAGTCGAAGCGGTTCGTTTGTTTGACGACGCTTTTTTTGTGCGTAAATGTGTTAAAACTGTCAAACCCGTGATAGCTGCCGATGCCGCTTTCCCCGATGCCGCCGAATGGCAAATACGGCGTCGCCACATGCATTAACGTATCATTGACACAGCCCCCGCCAAACGACAGATTTCCTAAAACAGCGCGCTCAATTTCTTTGTTTGTGGTGAAGAGGTACAGGGCGAGCGGCTTAGGGCGCGATTGGACTTTTTCAATGACTTCCCCGATATCGTGGTATGTAAAGAGCGGAAGAATCGGCCCGAAAATCTCCTCCTGCATCACTTGAGAGTCATCTCTCACTTGTTCGAGAATGGTCGGCGCAATTTTGTGATGATCGGGATCAGATTGTCCGCCTGTGAGCAGGATGCCGTCATTCAGAAAGCTGAGCAGCCGCTGATAGTGGCGCTCACTGACGATTTTGCCGTACTGTGAATTCTGTTCCGGCTGAGGGCCGTAAAATTCTCTGATCGCACGCTTCATTTCTTCTGTGAGCTTCGTTTTGATGTCCTCGTGGACAAATAAATAATCCGGTGCGATGCAGGTTTGTCCCGCATTTGTAAATTTCCCGAAGACGATGCGTTTGGCGGCAAGCTGAATGTCAGCATCTTTATGGACGATGCAGGGGCTTTTGCCGCCGAGCTCCAAGGTTACGGGAATTAATTGTTTGGCGGCGGCCTCCATGACGATTTTTCCTACAGCTACACTGCCTGTAAAGAAAATGTAGTCAAAGGGCTGCTGTAATAATGCTGTGCTGACATCGGGCCCGCCTTCTGCCATAGCGACATAATCAGTAGGAAAAACGCTGCTGATGAGTTTGGAAAGAATAGCAGAAACAGCCGGCGTATATTCTGATGGCTTGAGAACGACCGTGTTCCCCGCCGCAATGGCTCCAATCAACGGAGAAAGCGCCAGCTGCAAGGGATAGTTCCAAGGTGCAATCACCAAAACGGTTCCATACGGCTCAGGAATGATGATGCTTTTGGAGCCTAGATGAGTCAGCGGCGTTTTGACTCGTTTCGGCTTGGACCATTTTTTCAGCCGTTTCATGACAAAGCTGATTTCCTCCAAGACGATTCCGATTTCTGTTGAGTATGCTTCTTGCTCGGATTTGTGGAGATCCTGGTAGAGAGCGGCTATGAGATCGGCTTCATGAGTTCTGACGGCTTGTTTCAGCTTTCGCAAAATGTTCAGTCTCGATTCAAGCGGTCTCGTATGTCCCGCCGCAAAATAGGCTTTATGCTTGCTGATGATAGAGGGGATGCTGTTCATTCCGTTTCTCCTTTTTGTAATGTATGGTGATTTATTATGTGAAAAATCTCTTCTGCTTGTCAATCGCGCAAGGTTTGTCAGAAAAAATAACAAACTCATATCTGCGTTTACAGCAGGAATTTGATAAAATGCAGGAAGACAACATTTATTTTTTTGGAGGGTGCTTCATGAACATTCATATATCTGCATTAATTCAAAAGATGGAAGAGGAGCTGAAAAAAGCAAAAACAGCTGAACGGGATGAGGAGCTGAAGCGTTATGTAGCGGTTGTCCGTTCTCTGTGTGATGTCGTGCTTGATCAGCCGGAGAACGCGAGCGCGCCCCGCATACAGCCGAGCGTTACGCCAAGTCCCGCCGCGCCGCCATCGACAGACCAGCTGATGATGGAAAAAATGATGGGGAGCGCGGGATTAAACAAATATCGAAAGCAAGAAAAAGAGAAGCAGGAAGAGGATGGAAACGGAGAGTCTTTATTTGATTTTTAAAGAGAGAGGTTGAGCTTACGTGAAATTGGTTCTTGGCGCGCTGCAATGGACAGCGTTTATTATTGCTGCGGCGATTGTTGTTCCGGTGGCGGTTGCCCAGTCGTTTCATCTGGATCACTCAGATTCTGCAAGATTGATTCAAAGCACTTTTTTTGTACTGGGAATTGCCGCCGTCATTCAGTGTTTGAAAGGCCACAGACTGCCGATCAATGAAAGCCCAGCCGGCTTGTGGTGGGGAGTGTATACGATCTACGCAGGGCTGACGGGAACTGTGTTTGCGACATATGGAGACACACTGCGGGGGTTGCAGGGAGCTCTTCTTGTAAGCGCTGTATGTTTCTTTTTGTTAAGTGTTTTCAAGGTCATTGACAGACTTGCAAAATTGTTTACTCCGGTTGTAACGGGCGTCTATTTATTGCTTCTTGTCATGCAGCTGAGTCAGCCCATTATAAAAGGAATTCTCGGAATCGGTTATCGACAGGACGGGGTGGACGGTCTTGTATTTGGCCTGGCGCTTGTTGTGATCGCTGCCGCTTTTATAATGACAAATTCGAACATCATGTTTTTTAAGCAATATTCTATTTTATTAGCCTTGTTCGGCGGGTGGGTGCTGTTTGCGGCTGCCGGAGCGGCAAAGCCGATTGAAATGCCGGACCGGCTGTTTCAGCTGCCTTCCCTGTTTCCTTTTGGGACACCGTTATTTAACAGCGGCCTGATCATCACTTCTATTTTTATTACCATCTTGCTGATTGTGAATATGCTGGCGAGCATGAAGGTTGTGGACATCGCCGTGAAAAAATTCAGCAAACAGCCTGATGGAAAGCATCATGAACGCCATGCCGGTTTTGCCGCTTCATTCAGCCATCTGCTTAGCGGTTTGACGGGAGCTATTGCGCCTGTTCCGATTTCGGGAGCCGCGGGTTTTATTGAAACGACCAAAATGCCTTCTAAAAAACCGTTTATGCTCGGCAGTATTTTGGTTATCGTGATCAGCGTAATCCCGTTTTTTATGAATACGTTTGCGAGCCTGCCGTCACCCGTTGGATTTGCGGTGAATTTTGTTGTGTTCTCCGCAATGGGCGGTCTGGCCTTTGCCGAATTTGATTCGTATGAGAAAGAAGAATCAAAAAGGGTGCGGTCTATCATCGGCATCTCACTGCTGACAGGGGTCGGTATCATGTTTGTTCCTGAAACTGCGTTAAAGGGATTGCATCCGGTATTTATTTCTCTATTAAGCAACGGGCTCGTATTAGGGACGCTTGCTGCAATAGCAGCTGACCAGTTCCAGCTTTGGCGCAGGAGAAAATCCGACAATCTCGTGTCAACGGAGAACAAACATTGAATTTTGGTGCAGGTGCGATAAGATAAATGATATGAGTTTAACGAAAAGGCGGGAGAGATAGATGAAAGTTTTTATCATATTAGGGGCTATTAACGCCCTGCTTGCCGTGGGACTCGGAGCATTCGGCGCTCACGGATTAGAAGGGAAAATACCTGATAAATATCTTCAGGTTTGGCACACAGGCGTGCAGTATCATATGTATCACGCCCTTGGGTTATTCGTTGTCGCGTTTCTGGCTGATAAATTATCCGGCATAGGCAGTGTCACGACAGCCGGATGGCTGATGTTTGCGGGAATTGTACTGTTTTCCGGAAGCTTATATATTCTAAGTGTGACGCAAATCTCCATTCTTGGAGCGATCACCCCGCTCGGCGGTGTGGCGTTTATTATTTCTTGGATTATGATCGTTGTCGCAGCCGTCAAATATCTATAATCAAAAAAGCCAATCCTCATCATATGAGTGATTGGCTTTTTTCTTATCTTGGCGAATAGGACGCCATGGAATATGGATACGTATAAGCAATTTCTTCATCAAATGTAATGTAATCGAGGTAGATTGTCAGGAGCAGGTAGCGTGTTCCTGATTTCGGGTCGCTGATAATAATGTGATCCCGGCCCGCAGCTTCGATGACGCCGCGAAAAATCTTCGAGCCCCATTCCTTGCTGTTTTCAAATGTCATATAAATGGTGGCCGTTTTTCCCCGATTCAGGCGCAAAATATTCTCGATGTAAGATTCCTCAACAGGCAGCATGCCGGGAACGCTTTGGCCCGGTCCTGACGGTGTAGGCCCCGATGGAATTTGAAAACCGCCGCCCTGCTGCTGGCCCGGGAATCCAAATCCCTGCTGTCCTTGTTGTCCTTGCTGTCCCTGCTGCATTGGCATCATTGGCTGCATCCCCATTGGCTGCATTTGTGAGCCTTGGCCTTGCTGCGGGTACGGGTTGGCGCCAAACTGAGGCTGATACCCCTGCATATTATCAAATGCCTGCATTTGCTGATATTGATTTTTTTTCGGTTTCATATCGTTCCTCCTTTTTATGAAAACCATTCAAAACATGTTCTGGATGTATAGGTGAACGCTCCGCGATGACTCACCTCCGATGGAAAACGATCTTAGTCGCTGGTGCGATTTTTATCTCTTTCACCTTATGAGGCTGATGCTTGGATTATGCTGAAAAAGAACAGCGGACCGATCAGATTTCGCTCTAGGCAGCCGCTGTTTTTCAGAGACATACACAAACTTTTCGCATATTGGTTTGTATCCCTAGCGCAACTTGAGCATAAGCAACATAAGATAACGATAGTTTCAGGTGTGAAGTTCCAAGAAGGAGGTGTAGGATTTGCCTAAAGTATCAGTCATTATGACGAGCTATAACAAAAGCGATTATGTGGCAAAGTCCATTTCTAGCATACTCTCACAAACGTTTTCAGATTTTGAATTGTTTATTATGGATGACAACTCCAATGAAGAGACGCTGAATGTAATCCGTCCTTTTTTGAATGATAACCGAGTGCGTTTTTATCAAAGCGATATATCTGGAGTGAAGGAAAGAACAGAAAAAACGAGATACGCGGCACTGATCAATCAGGCGATTGAGATGGCGGAGGGTGAATATATCACCTATGCGACGGATGACAACATCTATATGCCGGACCGCCTCCTGAAAATGGTGCGGGAGCTCGATACCCATCCTGAAAAGGCTGTGATTTACTCAGCCTCCAAAACCTATCATTTAAACGAGAATCGCGACATTGTAAAAGAAACTGTCAGGCCTGCCGCTCAAGTGACATGGAACGCACCGTGCGCAATTGATCATTGCTCGGTGATGCACAGGTATTCGGTGCTTGAGAAGGTAAAGGAGAAGTTTGGCTCCTATTGGGATGAAAGCCCGGCGTTTTACCGTATAGGAGATGCCCGGTTCTTTTGGAGAGTCAATCATTTTTATCCGTTTTACCCGCTGGATGAGGAGCTGGACCTGAATTATATTACCGACCAATCAATTCACTTTCAGCTGTTTGAATCAGAAAAAAATGAATTTGTCAGAAACCTTCCTCCTCAGCGAAATTGCCGAGAGCTGCGTGAATCATTAAAAAAGCTTGGAATGGGGTGAGAGCTTGTCGGCCTATTTAAGCAATTATTGGGTGCTGTACCGGAAGTACGTGGAGCTTTTTGACAAACTTCGCTACAAAGGGATTCCGCTTGGGCTTATCAGTAATTTTTATCAATACATCAGCCCTGAGCTGAGGGTGATGATGGAAGAAGAACCGGAATTATTCGGATCGGTGGATCAGCATATCGATGAGGGACAGATTCAGCCGTTTTTTGAAGAAAGAATCCAAAACATCGTTAAAACAAATGACAAACCTGTTAAAGGGAAAGTCATTTTGCACTTTGATTACCTGCGTTTTTCAAACGGAAATTACTATCAATTTGATCCTGAAAAAACGGCTGTTTTGGCCAGATGGAGTTTGCCGCATTATTGTGATCTGCCTGTAATTAGCAAGCGGGAGATAGCGGATTCATGCCAAAAAGGCGATTCGAAGCAGTATCTCGAAACAGCCTGTTCGCTTCTCGCCCCTTATGATGATCACCCGGCATTTGGTGATCAAGCGTTTCGCGACCGGCTTTTCAAAGATATTCCTTTATTTATAGAGGCCATTGATACAGTTGATGCGCTGTTTGAACAGGAAAAGATTTCAGCTGTTATTGTCGGAACGGCAGAAGACATTTATAGCAGGGTGCTCGCTCTCATGTGTCAAAGAAAAGGGGCCGTCAGCATTTGTCTTCAGCATGGCGCATTGATGGGAGATGAAGCCTTCATTCCTGTTTTTACAACCTATCAAGCTGTTTTTGGTGCGTATGAAGCAGAGTGGTTCATACGAAAAGGCTGTAAACCCGAGCAGATTCTCGTAACGGGACATCCCCGCTTCGATCAGATTTTTAACAGAACGCCTATGGATATGTCCATATTCTATCGAAAACTTGCTTTTCAGCCGACTAAAAAAATTGTGCTCATTGCCACTCAGCCCTTTTCAGAAGACTTTTATTCCGGTGTGCTGCAGGGGCTTTCTGATCAGAAGCAGCTGCAGATTATTATCAAACCCCACCCGTGGGAAATCGGAAAAAACAAGCTTGATCTGTATCACGAGGCGGCGAAAAAACATAAAGCATGCAGAGTCATCAAAAAGGAGCTGGAGCTTTATGATTTGCTGCCGTATGCTGATGCCGCAGTGACGCAGACCTCGACAGTCGGTCTTGAAGCCATGCTGTTTCAAAAGCCTGTGCTGATCGGAAAATCGTCCGGAAATCGCTCGTATCCGTATTATGAGTCTCTTGGCGATTTTATGTTTGACCAGCCGGATGAACTAGCGCACACCTTGGTTGAAGTTCTTCGAAGTCCCGACGTGCATCAAAAAGCAGAAGAGGCGCGCCTGGCATTCATAGCGGCTAATTATCCGGTGGCAGAATCAACAAATGCTTTATTTGCAGAACTGAAAGCCAAAACAGGGGTTGATTACAGGCGGGAAGATACTGAATAAAATGATAGGAGCGCAAAGAAATGGTGCAAAAGAGAAATCATTTTCTCCCTTACTCATTGCCGTTAATCGGTAAGGAAGAAATTCAGGAGGTTACAGAAACGCTTGAATCGGGATGGCTCTCTAAAGGCCCGAAGGTTCAGCAGTTTGAAAAAGAGTTTGCCGCGTTTGTCGGGGCGAAGCACGCCGTGGCGGTAAATTCATGTACCGCAGCTTTATTTTTGGCTTTGAAAGCAAAAGGGATCGGGCCCGGGGACGAGGTCATTACCTCTCCGCTTACGTTCAGCTCGACTGCCAATACGATTATTCATACGGGAGCGACGCCTGTGTTTGCGGATATTGACCAAAACACGCTCAATATTGACCCGGTAAAGCTTGAGGCGGCCGTCACACCGCGAACGAAAGCAGTTGTGCCCGTCCACTTTGGCGGGCAGTCCTGCGATATGGATGCAATATTGGCTATTGCCCAAAATCATGGTTTATTCGTGCTGGAGGATGCGGCACATGCGGTATATACGACTTATAAGCAAAGAATGATCGGTTCTATCGGGGATGCAACGGCATTCAGCTTTTACGCCACCAAAAACCTTGCGACAGGGGAAGGCGGCATGCTGACGACTGATGATGAGGAGCTTGCCGATAAGATCCGGGTGCTAAGCCTTCACGGCATGAGTAAAGCTGCATGGAACCGTTATTCTTCAAATGGCAGCTGGTACTATGAAGTCGAATCGCCCGGCTATAAGATGAATATGTTTGATTTGCAGGCGGCCCTCGGACTTCATCAGCTGAAACGGCTGGATGATATGCAGAAACGGAGAGAAGAGATTGCCGGCCGCTATCAAACCGCTTTTCAGCAGATTCCTGGGCTGATCACGCCGTTTGTCCATGATGACGGCAGGCACGCCTGGCATCTATATGTTCTGCAAGTTGATGAAAAAAAGGCCGGGGTTACGCGCAGCGAAATGATTACGGCTTTAAAGGATGAATACAATATCGGCACTAGCGTTCATTTTATTCCAGTACACATTCATCCGTATTATCAAAAGCAATTTGGATATAAGGAAGCGGACTTTCCGAATGCCATGAATTACTATAAACGAACCCTTTCTCTCCCGCTCTATCCATCAATGTCTGACGACGATGTAGATGATGTCATTGAAGCTGTGCGGGATATCGTAAAAGGGGCTGATTAAATGTATACGGTAAAAGAAAATGTCTCCAAAGAGGCAATTGAGGAATTTCTCCAAAGCAGAAAGCTTACACTGGATGTTCCGTATCAATTTTCCCTCGGCCTTTTTGAAAACAGCAGGCTCCAAGGCGTATTGCTTTACGAAGATTCTTTGTGGGAAAGCAAGGTGCTTCAGAAGAAAGTCATGAACGTCAAACTTCTTGCGGCAAATAGTACCGGGCAGCTAAAGAGGCTGTTTGAAGCTTTTTATACTGTACGCCAAATGGATGAAACGGATTTTATCTTTGTCCGCGTTCCGGCTGAAGATATCGGAGCCGCGCATGTGATACAGCAGCAGCCATCCTCTTACTTTGTCGGGAGTTTGCTGAAGCTGGCGATGCCTCCGTCTTTTTATGACAAAACACCGCCATTTTTTGAACTGGGGCCGCCTGAGCCCGGAGACACAGAAGCGATATGTGAGCTGGCCCGAGACTCGTTTACAAAAAGCAGATATTTTCAGGATCCTCATCTCAGCCGCGATGCGGCAAACAAAATATTTCAGGAGTGGACACGAAACAATTTGAATGGAAGGGCGGCGGTCAATATTGTCGCTAAACACAATGGCGAGGTCATCGGCTATCTTCAGGGCTTATCAAGAGATGATGAGTGCATTCTCGATTTGATGGCTGTAAAGCCGGGATTTGAAGGAAAACGTATTGCGTTTCATTTATTGGCGAATCTCATAGAACAACCGGAGACCCAGAAGCATAGAACGGTAACAGCGGGGACGCAGCTTCACAATGTAAGGGCGATCCGCCTTTATGAACGAATGGGCTTCACCGCTGAACAATCGTATTACTATTATCATATTTGGCCGGGCAAGGAGGCGAAATAATGGCAGCGTTTCAGATCGCGAATAAAACTGTAGGCAAAGACGCTCCTGTTTTTATTATTGCTGAGGCGGGGATTAATCATGACGGGAAGCTTGATCAGGCTTTTGCGCTGATAGACGCCGCGGCGGAAGCGGGAGCGGATGCCGTGAAATTTCAAATGTTCCAAGCTGATAGGATGTACCAGAAAGATCCTGGTTTGTATAAGACGGCAGCGGGCAAGGACGTCTCTATTTTTTCTTTGGTTCAATCTATGGAAATGCCTGCTGAGTGGATTTCACCGCTATTGGATTACTGCCGCGAAAAGCAGGTGATCTTTTTAAGTACGGTATGTGACGAGGGGTCAGCTGATTTGCTTCAGTCTACCTCGCCGAGCGCTTTTAAAATCGCATCCTATGAAATTAACCATCTCCCGCTGCTCAAATATGTCGCCCGGCTGAACAGGCCGATGATTTTCTCGACAGCCGGAGCTGAAATCTCTGATGTTCACGAAGCTTGGCGCACCATCAGGGCAGAGGGAAACAATCAAATTGCCATAATGCATTGTGTGGCGAAATACCCAGCACCGCCGGAGTACAGCAACCTCAGCGTCATTCCGATGCTTGCCGCCGCTTTTCCTGAGGCGGTAATCGGCTTCTCCGATCATAGCGAGCATCCGACAGAAGCGCCGTGTGCCGCGGTTCGGCTCGGAGCAAAACTGATAGAAAAGCATTTTACGATCGATAAAAATCTGCCGGGTGCCGACCACTCGTTTGCATTAAATCCGGATGAATTGAAAGAAATGGTCGATGGCATCAGGAAAACGGAAGCTGAGCTGAAACAGGGGATCACAAAGCCGGTCTCTGAAAAACTGCTTGGCAGTTCATACAAAACAACAACCTCCATCGAAGGAGAAATCAGAAACTTTGCATACAGAGGCATTTTTACAACAGCTCCGATTCAAAAAGGTGAAGCCTTTAGTGAAGACAATATCGCAGTGCTTCGGCCCGGACAAAAGCCGCAGGGGCTGCACCCGAGATTTTTTGAATTGCTGACCAGCGGTGTTCGGGCTGTAAGAGACATTCCGGCCGACACAGGCATTGTCTGGGATGACATTTTACTGAAGGACAGCCCGTTTCATGAATGATATTCTCTTTATCATTCAGGCAAGAATGGGTTCAACAAGGCTTCCGGGAAAAGTGCTTCGGCCGCTCGGATCGAATCGTTTACTTGACATTCTCGTTCACCGTGTCCGGCAAAGCGCGTTTTACCAAAAGGATCGGGATAATCTTGTCATCGCCACGTCTGACAAAGAAACTGACGACATATTAGAAGCGCACTGTATCAAACAAGGCTTTCGTGTTTTCCGCGGGAGCGAAGAACGTGTCCTCGATAGGTTTGTGAAGGTCATAGAAGCTGTTAAACCGTCAGTCATCATCCGATTAACGGGTGATAATCCGTTTGTCGATCCTGAGCTGCTCGATGTAATGATTCAGGCGCATTTTGATCAAGGCTCGGATTATACGTATATCCTGAATGCCCCATTAGGGATTTGCGGCGAAGTGGTCAACGCCAACCTGTTAATTGACATCAGCCGTATTCAGAATATGGAGGATCAATATCAGGAGCATGTCACGTTATATATAAGGAATCATCCAGCTCTTTATCGTGTTCAGTTTTTAGAGGCGCCGGAACGATTCCGCTCCCCTCAATATCGGCTGACCATTGATACAAAGGAAGACTATGAATCGATAAAGGCCCTCTATCAAAAAGCAGGCGAGCGCCCCGATGTATCCGCCTCAGAGCTTATCACCCTTCTGAACCGGGACCCCGATACGGCAATCGAACGAGAGGCTGAATAGCCATGCATGTTGGGATCTTCGCAGACGGCGGCTATGAAAAGGGAATGGGCCATGTTGTCCGGATGAAGAGACTTGCGGAAGAACTCAAACAGAGCTGCTTGATTACGTTTTACACGAATCAGGAGTCTGAAGCGTTTCTTCATGAAGAGCATTGGCGTGTCATCGTAAAGCCGGAGCTGCAGCAGCACGAATTTATTCTCCGGGAAATAAAAAGCAAGAAGCTTGATTTGCTTTTGTTTGATATTCTAGGCGCGCCTGCAGAGCTGTTAAAGAAAATAAAGACGGAGACAGATGCGAAAATTGTTCTTTTTGAAGAGAAAAACGGTAAATCGATTCAATATAGTGACGCAGTCATTAACGGAATTTACGGTGACATCAGAGGCAGGGTGTACATTCAGGGAAACACACGCATCTATGAAGGCCCGGACTATCTTATTCTTCACCCCGCCTTTCAGGCCGCAAGAGAGGATTACACACTTAAGAAAGACTGCCGCAATATCCTTGTTGCATTAGGAGGAAGTGATCCGAAGCAGCTTATTTTTAAAGTGCTGGCTGCCGCTGATCAAGTCCCCGACATAAAAGACAAAAACATAATGTTTGTAATGGGGAGCGCTTCACCGCATCAAGAGGCAGTCCGAAAGCGGATCGAAAAGAAGCCGCAGTACAAGATGATCGAACAGACAAATGATATGGCAGGTTTGATGAAACAAGCGGACGCAGCCATTGTCGCCGGCGGCATCTCTCTATATGAAGCCATTTGCATCGGCGTGCCGTGCCTTGTTCTTTCTCAGGTTGAGCATCAAACGGCTACAGCCAAAACATTTGCTGACCAAGGCGCCGCTCTTGATCTTGGCTTAGGTGAGCTTGTACCGGATGAAACACTCATCTATCAGATGTCGCGCATTATGAGCAGCTATCCTCTTCGCCTTTCTTTGCACAAGGGAGGAAGGCCGCTCGTGGATGGCAAAGGCATTATGCGGGTAACAGCTATTCTTCAAGATTTATATGAACAAAAGATATAAAAATGCATGTAAGGAAGTGTTAATGTGAAAGGTGTTATTTTAGCCGGAGGAAACGGCTCACGCCTTATGCCCTTAACGAAAGCCGTCAACAAGCATTTGCTTCCTGTAGGCCCGTATCCGATGATATACTGGTCGATTATGAAGCTGGAGGAAGCCGGAATAAAAGACATTTTACTCATCAGCCAAAAGGAGCATATGCCGCAATTTTACAAACTGCTTGGGAACGGCGAAGAGCTTGGCGTTACTATCACTTATCAAGTACAGCCGGCAGCATCGGGCATTTCGGATGGGCTGTCTTATGCAAAGCGCTTTACGAAAAAAGAGTCTTTCATTTTATTATTAGGTGATAATATATTTGAAGATTCATTAAAGCCTTATACAGAACGCTTTGAACAGCAGGGGAAAGGAGCAAAAGTGCTTCTGAAAGAAGTTGATGACCCGGAACGCTTCGGGATTGCTGAGATTGATGAGAAAAACAAGCGGATTCGTTCCATCATCGAAAAGCCCGAACAGCCACCGACCAACCTTTGTGTTACCGGTATTTATATGTATGATGCAGAGGTGTTTTCATATATTGAACAAATATCACCATCAAAGCGCGGCGAGCTGGAAATCACCGATGTGAATAATCTATACATCGAAAACAGCCAGCTTACGTATGATGTGTTATCAGGCTGGTGGGTAGATGCCGGAACTCACGAATCGCTTTATCTCGCTTCCCAGCTTGTACACCAGGCTTTACGGAAAGGACAGGACGAAAAGTGATGGCAAAATCATATTTAATTACAGGCGGTGCCGGCTTCATCGGGCTCACGTTTACAAAGCTCATGCTGAGGGAAACGGATGCGCGCATTACCGTTTTAGATAAACTGACGTACGCCAGCCACCCGGAGGAAATGGAAAAATTAAAGCAAAACAGCCGTTTTCGCTTTGTAAAAGGGGACATCAGCGTTCAGGAGGATATCGACCGCGCGTTTGATGAGACCTACGATGGCGTCATTCACTTCGCAGCAGAATCGCATGTGGACAGAAGCATTTCTCAAGCAGAGCCGTTTATCACCACAAATGTAATGGGGACATACCGATTGGCGGAAGCGGTCTTGAAAGGAAAAGCCAAGAAGCTGATTCATATTTCAACAGATGAGGTATACGGGGATTTAAAAGCGGATGATCCCGCGTTTACAGAAACGACGCCGCTTTCTCCTAATAACCCATACTCAGCCAGCAAAGCAAGCTCTGATTTGCTCGTGTTGTCTTATGTGAAAACCCACAAGCTTCCGGCCATCATTACACGATGCAGCAACAATTACGGACCTTATCAGCACAGCGAAAAAATGATTCCGACGATTATCCGTCATGCGAAGCAGGGCCTGCCTGTTCCGCTGTATGGCGATGGACTCCAGATCCGAGACTGGCTGTTTGCGGAGGATCATTGCCGCGCGATCAAGCTGATTTTAGAAAAAGGGACCGACGGCGAGGTGTATAACATCGGCGGCGGAAATGAACGCACGAATAAAGAGCTGGCGAGTGTCATTTTGAAGCATCTGGGCTGTGAGGAATTGTTCGCCCACGTGGAAGACCGAAAAGGGCATGACCGGCGCTATGCGATCAATGCATCAAAGCTGAAAAACGAACTGGGCTGGCGGCAGGAAGTGACGTTTGAAGAAGGCATTGCGCGTACGATTCAGTGGTATACAGACAATGACCGATGAGAAGGTGATCTGATTGACAAAGGTATTGGTGACTGGGGCGGGAGGACAGCTTGGCTTGGAACTATGCCGCCAGCTGAAGCAAGCCGGATATGAGGTCATTGCGTTAACAAAGAAGATGATGAACATTGCTGACCAGCGCTCAGTACGGCATTCGTTTGGCCATTATCAGCCGGATATCGTGGTCAATAGCGCCGCGTTTACGTCGGTTGATCAATGCGAGAAAGAGCTTGATAAAGCGTACTTGATTAACGGAATCGGCGCTTATTATACAGCGCTTGAGTCAACCCGCATCGGAGCTCAATATGTTCATATCAGCACGGACTATGTATTCAATGGGAAAGGAACCCAGCCATATAGGGAAGACGATCCCCTCGATCCGAAAACCATTTATGGCAAAAGCAAAAGGCTCGGAGAAGAACTGATACGATTAACGACAAAAGACAGCACGATCATCAGGACATCGTGGGTGTACGGACATGGCGGCAGTAATTTCGTTGAAACCATGCTGAAACTTGCTGAAACGAAACAAGAGCTTCGGGTTGTCAGCGATCAAATTGGTTCGCCGACTTATACGAAGGATTTAGCAGAAGCGGTCATCAAGCTGTTCAGCCATCCGCCGGGCATCTATCATGTCAGCAATTCAGGCATATGCAGCTGGTATGAGTTTGCGACGGCAATTATGGAAGAAAGCGGGCTGGAAACAGCCATTTTGCCTGTAACGACAGAGGAATACGGGAACAAAACGCCCCGTCCGGCATACTCTGTGCTGAGCCATCGGGCTATTGAAGAAGCCGGCATCCGCCCCCGCCACTGGCGGGAAGCGTTACGAGAGTATTTGCAGGAAAGGAGCAGTGCGTGTGATTGATGGAGTCAAGGTGAAAAAATTGATGAAGCATAGCGATGACAGAGGCTTTTTTGCTGAGCTGGTCCGGGACGATGAGAATCTCCTTGAGCATTTTGGGCAGGCCTCTTGGTCGAAAAGCTATCCGGGTGTGATTAAGGCATTTCATTATCATGAGAAGCAGGATGATCTCTGGTTCTTCCCAACCGGCCACGCTCAGGTTGTCCTATACGATCTTCGAGAGGATTCAAAGACAAAAGGAGAAACGGACGTCTATTATATGGGCGAAGACAACCCGATGCTGTTATTAATCCCAAAAGGGGTGGCTCACGGATATAGAGTGCTGGGAGAGACGCCGCTGACAATTATCTATTTTACCACCATGTCGTATAACCCGGATCAGCCTGATGAAAAAAGAATTCCGTGGGATGATGAGACGATCGGTTTTAACTGGAACACTGAATTCAGATAAAAATAGGAACGTGATCAATCGAAGAGCAGAGGCATCTTCGACTTTTTTTGCCCTTTTTTAAAATAGGATAAAAGATAGGAAATGTCAGGTATATGTTACTAGAAAAAGAGAGAGGAATCGTCCATTTGAACCTTGTATAAACAGGAAGGAATTCTCATTGAATTCCAAGTGTTAATATTCCTTAAATAACATTTACTTCCATGGAAAATGATGATAGATTAATTTTTAAGAAAAAGAACTGGTAATTCGCGAATTATGAAAAAGCGCTTTTTCTGCAGAGGACGCTCTGGCCAAATTTCAACAATCAATTAGGGGGAAATGTCATGCTAAAAAGAACTTCATTCGTATCTTCATTATTCATCAGTTCAGCTGTTTTACTATCAATCTTACTTCCTTCGGGCCAAGCTCATGCACAGTCTGCATCAATCGAGGCAAAAACAGTTAACAGCACGAAAGAGTGGACCACTTCTGATATTGAAGTGACATATAAACCAAATGCGGTGCTTTCTCTTGGAGCGGTAGAATTTCAATTTCCTGACGGGTTTCATGCTACGACAAGAGATTCAGTGAATGGAAGAACACTGAAAGAAACACAGATTTTAAACGATGGAAAAACAGTCAGACTCCCGCTTACGCTTGATTTGTTAGGCGTATCCGAATTTGACCTCGTCATGGTGCGCAAAACGCTTCCTCGCGCAGGCACTTACACGATTAAAGGCGATGTAGTAAACGGTTTGGGAATCGGCAGTTTTTATGCTGAAACGCAGCTGGTGATTGATCCCCGTTAATCGATAGATTTGTAGTCAGAGACTGAGATGTTTTCAGTCTCTTTTTTTGTGGATTCAAAAGCTGGTACGGATCTTGCATGATGATAAGGGTGAATCCAATGCAGAAAGGAATTGGCGGGCTGATTTTTTTAAAGCGCTTACATTACAGCCGGCCAAAAAAACAATGAGGTGAAAAAGATGTCAGCAATGCAAGTCTCGAAAGATGAAGAAAAAGAAGCTCTTAACTTATTTCTGTCTACCCAAACAATCATTAAGGAAGCCCTTCGGAAGCTGGGTTATCCGGGAGATATGTATGAACTCATGAAAGAGCCGCAGAGAATGCTCACTGTCCGCATTCCGGTCAAAATGGACAATGGGAGCGTCAATGTGTTCACAGGCTACCGGTCACAGCACAATGATGCTGTCGGTCCGACAAAGGGGGGCGTTCGCTTCCATCCAGAAGTTAATGAAGAGGAAGTAAAGGCATTATCCATTTGGATGACGCTCAAATGCGGGATTGCCAATCTTCCTTACGGCGGCGGGAAGGGCGGTATTATTTGTGATCCGCGGACAATGTCATTTGGAGAACTGGAAAGGCTGAGCAGGGGGTATGTCCGTGCCATCAGCCAGATCGTCGGTCCGACAAAGGATATTCCAGCTCCCGATGTGTACACCAATTCGCAGATTATGGCGTGGATGATGGATGAGTACAGCCGGCTGCGGGAATTCGATTCTCCGGGCTTTATTACAGGTAAACCGCTTGTTTTGGGAGGATCGCAAGGACGGGAAACGGCGACGGCACAGGGCGTCACGATTTGTATTGAAGAGGCGGTGAAGAAAAAAGGGATCAAGCTGCAAAACGCGCGCATCATCATACAGGGCTTTGGAAACGCGGGTAGCTTCCTGGCCAAATTCATGCACGATGCGGGCGCGAAGGTGATCGGGATTTCTGATGCCAATGGCGGGCTCTACAACCCGGACGGCCTTGATATCCCTTATTTGCTCGATAAACGGGACAGCTTCGGTATGGTCACCAATTTATTTACTGACGTCATCACAAATGAAGAGCTGCTTGAAAAGGATTGCGATATTTTAGTGCCTGCCGCGATCTCCAATCAAATCACAGCCAAAAACGCACATAACATTCAGGCGTCAATCGTCGTTGAAGCGGCGAACGGACCGACAACCATTGATGCCACTAAGATCCTGAATGAAAGAGGCGTGCTGCTTGTGCCGGATATCCTGGCGAGTGCCGGCGGCGTTACGGTTTCTTATTTTGAATGGGTGCAAAACAACCAAGGATATTATTGGTCGGAAGAAGAGGTTGCAGAAAAACTGAGAAGCGTCATGGTCAGCTCGTTCGAAACGATTTATCAGACAGCGGCAACACATAAAGTGGATATGCGCTTGGCGGCTTACATGACGGGCATCAGAAAATCGGCAGAAGCATCGCGATTCCGCGGATGGGTCTAATTTGAGAAGCCTCCGCAAAATAATTTTGCGTTTGTTTTTTGCCTAAAGAGCAAAAATCGCAAAATAAATTTGCGTTCAAGATCGGAAATAGAGAAAGATGATCACCTGTTAGACAAATTTCTGTTCGATTCAACAAGTTTTTTCAGCAAAAGACAAGAAAATGGCATGATTCTTGCATTTTTATTCATATGCGAAGATATATTTCATAACACGAGGGGGACTACATATGACAGTCACATACGCACACGAACCATTTACCGATTTTACGGAAGCAAAGAATAAAACTGCATTTGGGGAGTCACTGGCCTTTGTAAACACTCAGCTCGGCAAGCATTATCCGCTTGTCATAAATGGAGAAAAAATTGAAACGGACCGCAAAATCATTTCTATTAACCCGGCAAATAAAGAAGAGATCATTGGGTACGCGTCTACAGCAGATCAAGAGCTTGCTGAAAAAGCAATGCAAGCCGCATTGCAGGCATTTGATTCCTGGAAAAAACAAAGACCGGAGCACCGCGCGAATATTCTCTTTAAGGCAGCGGCTATTTTGCGCAGAAGAAAGCATGAATTTTCAAGCTATCTTGTGAAGGAAGCGGGAAAACCGTGGAAAGAAGCAGATGCGGACACGGCTGAAGCGATAGACTTTTTAGAGTTCTATGCGCGCCAAATGTTAAAGCTCAAGGAAGGGGCTCCGGTGAAGAGCCGTGCTGGCGAGTTCAATCAATATCATTACGAAGCGCTTGGCGTGGGCATCGTCATTTCTCCATTTAATTTCCCGCTTGCGATTATGGCGGGAACAGCGGCGGCAGCGATTGTGACAGGAAATACGATTCTCTTAAAACCGGCTGACGCAGCCCCGGTAGTGGCAGCAAAATTTGTCGAGGTCATGGAGGAAGCGGGTCTGCCAAACGGCGTTCTGAATTACATTCCGGGAGATGGAGCGGAGATCGGTGATTTCTTAGTTGAGCATCCGAAAACACGGTTTGTCTCATTTACAGGTTCCCGTGCAGTCGGCTGCCGGATTTATGAGCGAGCCGCCAAAGTGCAGCCGGGCCAAAAATGGCTCAAACGGGTAATTGCAGAAATGGGCGGAAAAGACACAGTGCTTGTCGACAAGGACGCTGATCTTGACCTTGCTGCATCCTCTATCGTGTATTCAGCATTTGGATATTCAGGACAGAAGTGTTCTGCGGGCTCCCGCGCGGTCATTCATCAGGATGTGTATGATGAAGTGGTGGAAAAAGCTGTGGCGCTGACCAAAACGCTGACTGTCGGCAATCCAGAAGATCCTGATACGTATATGGGTCCCGTGATTCATGAAGCATCCTACAACAAAGTGATGAAATACATTGAAATCGGCAAATCTGAAGGCAAGCTATTGGCCGGCGGAGAAGGCGATGATTCAAAAGGCTACTTTATTCAGCCGACGATCTTTGCAGATGTTGATGAAAACGCCCGCTTGATGCAGGAAGAAATTTTCGGCCCAGTTGTTGCGATTTGCAAAGCGCGTGATTTCGATCATATGCTGGAGATTGCCAATAACACGGAATACGGATTAACAGGTGCGCTTCTGACGAAAAACCGTGCGCACATTGAACGGGCGCGCGAGGATTTCCATGTCGGAAACCTATATTTTAACAGAGTATGTACCGGAGCAATTGTCGGCTATCAGCCGTTCGGCGGTTTTAATATGTCAGGAACAGACTCAAAAGCAGGCGGTCCCGATTACTTAATTCTTCATATGCAAGCCAAAACAACGTCCGAAGCTTTTTGATTTGAGAGAAATAAAATCGTGCGATTCTTTAGCGGATCGCACGATTTCAACTTTTTGATCAGGAGGACAATTTATGCAGTATACAAAAATCAGTCACATGAATCCGGCTGAAAGAGTGGAGGCGCTGACAGCATCTCTGGTCAGCCTCAGCAGCGTGAACGGCACCGTTGGAGAAGGGACAAAAGCAGATTTCATCAAAGAAGTGATCACGAGCTATCCTTATTTTCAGGAAAACCCCAGTCATGTGTGGGAACAGGCCATTCCCAATGACCCATACAATCGCAAAAATATTTTTGCGTTTATTAAAGGACATGGAGAAAGCCGTAATACAGTCATTTACCATGCCCATCTGGATACAGTTGGAATCGAAGATTTCGGCCCTTTAAAGGATATCGCTTTTGATTGTGAGAAATTGGCCGAGTATTTCAGCCGCTATGAGTTCGATCAGGATGTTCAGCGGGATGCCAAATCAGGCGAGTGGATGTTCGGAAGAGGATCTGTCGATATGCAAAGCGGCATCGCCGTGCATTTAGCCAATCTCCTGCATTTTTCGGAGAACCTTGAGACGTTGCCGGGAAATGTATTGTTTATGGCCAATCCCGATGAGGAGAGCCAGCATTCGGGCATTCTTGCCAGCATTTCAGAGCTGAACCGGCTAAAAAAAGAAAAACAGCTTCACTATTTGGCTGCTATTAATACGGATTTTATTACCCCGCTTTACGATGGTGATCAGACAAGATATATCTATACCGGAGCCGCGGGAAAACTGCTGCCTTGCTTTTACATTTACGGGCGTGAAGTCCATGTTGGCGATACACTGGCAGGAATTGACCCAAATTTCATTTCATCTGAAATCACAAGCCGTCTCCACAATAACATCCATCTGGCAGAAAAGGTTGAAGGGGAGTTGGTTCTGCCCCCATCCTGTTTGTATCAGCGTGATAACAAGGAATCCTATAATGTGCAAACGGCTGTCAGCACCAGCTTGTACTTCAATTGTTTTATTTATGAAAGAACAGCAAAAGAAATGATGGATTTGCTTATTGAAGTCACTGAGGAAGCATGCCAAGAGACAGAACAAAAATTATCAGATTATTATGAAGAATATGTAAAAAGAGCCAACCTGCCAAAGAAACATTTATCATGGGGCATTCAAGTGTATAGCCTGGAGCAATACTTAGAAAAGCTGAGAAACCGGGGGATAGATCCCGAGCAGTGTATCGAGCAGACATTCAAAGCCAACGAGCACCTTGAACTTCGCATGAGATGCTTTCAGGCAATCGAAGAGCTTCAAAAGCTTGACCCCGATCAAGGCGCAAAAGTCATTCTATTTTACGCACCTCCTTACCTGCCGCATAACTATTTGAAAGAAGATAGCGCAAGAGATCAGCTTTTGCAGCATGTGATTAAAGAAGCGGCTGACAAAACCGCTGAATCGACAGGCGAAACATTTGTCTTCAAAAAGTTTTTCCCCTACTTGGCAGACGGCAGTTTTTTATCACTGCACGAAACCGATGGCGAAATTGATTCTTTTATCAGGAACTTCCCTGGGTGGAATATGATTGGAACCATTCCGTTCAAAGACATACGCAAGCTGAATATTCCATCCATTAATATGGGCGTGTACGGAAAAGACGGCCATAAATGGACGGAACGAGTCTATAAACCGTACACATTTCATGTATTGCCTCTCCTCATACAGCAAACCACCGTTCATCTTTTGCAAAGCTACCGGATGACCATCACGGCAAAAGAACCAAAGGGGGAAGGATGATGCAGAATCATAAAAATGAATTGCAGCGCAGCATGAAAAGCAGGCATTTGTTTATGATTGCTTTGGGAGGGGTGATTGGCACTGGGCTGTTTCTAGGCTCTGGCTTTACCATTAGCCAGGCGGGACCGCTCGGCGCCATTGCCGCGTATATCATCGGCGGATTTTTAATGTATCTCGTCATGCTTTGTTTAGGAGAATTGGCTGTTGCCATGCCGGTGGCCGGATCGTTTCAGGCCTACGCCACTAAATTTCTGGGACCGTCGACAGGCTTTATGATTGGCTGGCTGTATTGGTTCAGCTGGGCGAATACAGTGGGGTTAGAGCTGACGTCAGCAGGCATTTTGATGCAAAGGTGGCTGCCCTCCGTTCCGATCTGGATATGGTGCCTCGTGTTCGGCATCGTCATCTTTTTGATTAATGCGCTCTCTGTCAGAAGCTTTGCAGAAATGGAATTTTGGTTTTCAAGCATCAAAGTGGCGGCGATCATATTATTTATTGTGATTGGCGGAGCCGCTGTGTTTGGCTTGATTGACTTTAAAGGCGGACAGGAGACACCCTTTTTGTCTAACTTTATGACTGATAGAGGGCTTTTCCCTAATGGGCTGCTGGCCGTTATGTTTACGCTGGTCATGGTAAACTTCTCGTTCCAGGGAACGGAGCTTGTCGGCATTGCGGCAGGGGAAAGTGAAAGCCCGGAAAAAACACTGCCAAAGTCCATTCGAAATGTCATTTGGCGTACGCTGTTTTTCTTTGTGCTCGCTATGTTCGTCTTGGTTGCCATCCTTCCGTACAAAACGGCGGGGGTGATTGAAAGCCCGTTTGTAGCGGTACTCGATCAAATTGGCATCCCATTTTCGGCAGATATCATGAACTTTGTCATCTTAACAGCCATTTTATCTGTTGCTAATTCGGGGTTGTATGCGGCGTCACGTATGATGTGGTCACTTTCATCAAATCAAATGGGTCCATCCTTTCTCACCAGACTGACAAAACAAGGCGTGCCGATGAATGCTCTGCTGATTACGCTAGGCATTTCAGGCTGTTCGCTGCTGACAAGTGTCATGGCCGCAGAAACAGTGTATTTATGGTGTATCTCAATCTCGGGCATGGTGACAGTTGTCGCGTGGATGTCCATTTGTGCGTCGCAATTTTTCTTTCGCAGACGTTACCTGGCTGAAGGCGGAAATGTGAATGATCTGGAGTTCAGAACGCCGCTTTATCCGCTAGTCCCGATTCTCGGATTTTGTTTATATGGCTGCGTGTTGATCAGCCTTATTTTCATTCCGGATCAAAGAATTGGCTTATACTGCGGTGTGCCGATCATTATTTTCTGCTATGCATACTATCATCTAAGCATCAAAAAGCGTATAAATCATGAACCGATTGAAAAAGAGCAGACAGAGGCGCAATAGAAAAAGCTCTCCGGGAGGCCGGAGAGCTTTTTTTACGTGTTACATCCTCATGTATTTTTAGAATGAAATATAGAAATATATAATGTGATTTAAATGAAAATAATAAAAGTTATAAAGATTTCGTTCGAATTGTAAATAGTGAAAAAACAATGCTAAACTATAATGCAACTTTATGATAAGAAGATTATGGAAGAGGTGTTTGAGAAAGAATGAACAGCAATCAAAACAATGACATCAAAACAAAACATCATTTTCCGTTATTGTTGGCACTGGCTTTAACGATGGGGGTATTTGCAGCCGGATCTGAAGAGCTTGTGATCTCACCGCTGCTGCCGGATTTAGCAAAAGCCTTCAGCTCAGATGTCAGTGTCCTTGCATTATCTATCAGTATTTACGGCATTATGATTTTTATCGGTGCGCCGCTTTTGGTTCCATTAGGCGATAAATACTCCAGAGAACTGAGTTTATTGGCCGGGCTTATGATCTTTATCATAGGAACGGTGATATGCGCTTTGGCTCAAAATATTTTTTTCTTCTTTTTAGGCCGGGCGCTTTCGGGATTGGCTGCGGGAGCGTTTGTTCCGACCGCTTACGCAGTTGTCGGTGATCGTGTTCCTTATACATACCGGGGCAAGGTGATGGGACTGATCGTTTCAAGCTGGTCGCTGGCGCTGATTTTCGGAGTGCCGCTCGGATCATTTATCGGCGGCGTCCTGCATTGGAGATGGACGTTTTGGATTTTCGCCTTGATGGGCGTTTTAGTTGTCCTGCTGATTCTCCTTGAAATGCGCCGCCATGCCCAACATAAAAACAGCGGCAAGGAAGAAATAGAAGAGCCGGCAGGAACATTCCGGGATGCGCTGAAAGTCCCTCGTGTACCTGTTTATATCACGATAACCTTTTGTAATATGATTGGTTTTTACGGTATGTATTCCTTTTTAGGCACCTATCTTCAGGACGTTTTTACCGGAGGAAACACGGCTGCGGGCTTATTTATCATGATTTATGGAATCGGGTTTTCCATGAGTGTGATTACAGGAAAGATAGCCGACCGCATCGGAAAAATGCGCTCCCTTTTGATTGCGCTGGGGGTCATCAGCGTTCTGCTGGCGTGTTTACCATATGCGCCGGCGTCTATGTTTCTGTTAATCGCCAGCCTATTTATTTGGGGATTAATGCAAAGTTTGACGGTGACGCTGCTCAGCACCATTTTGAGTGACTGCTCAGAGCGTCATCGCGGAAAAGTCATGGTATTTTACAGCCTCGCCTCGAATCTGGCCGTGACATTAGGTTCTGCTTTAATGGGACCCGTCTATGTGGCATACGGCTATGCAGCTGTCGGATTGATTTGCGCAGCCATCACAGTCCTCGGATTTGTGCTCAGTGTATTCGCATATAAAAAGTACGGCAAACTTGAGCAGAAGGCCGATCAGTCCTTATCTCAATAAACAAAGTTTCTAAATTCCTATAATTAAAAACCCTTTTTAAAGGGTTTTTTTGTTTGTATGGGAATAATTATCAATATTTTCAAAAAACATTGACAGTTCAATTTCCGCTGGATAAAATTTACTTAAAATTTTAAAAGATTGGTTGGTGCTCATGATTATATTGGATAATAGCATTCAGACAAAAAAAAGAACTGATTCACTATCCAAACTCATTACAGTCAACACGCTCGGCCCTGAGGGGACAAGCAGTGAGTACGCAGCAAAGCATTTCATTTCCAATTTTACTCTTCTACAAGGGCTGAACAGTAAATTGTCCTTGCATGATACTTTTGAATCGTGCATCGAAAGGACGCTCCAAAGCCCGCTGGAATATACCATCGTCCCACATGCTTACGATGGCATTAAGCATTTCTACATGAGGCCGGATTTGCAGCTATTGCAGATCTTCAGGTGCGATACACCGATGTACGGCCTGGCTGTTCGTCCTGATTTTGAATTCAGAGACGATATGCTTGATACATCTGTTATTGTTTCACATCCTTCACCTATTAATTTAATAAAATATTTTACCCGCAAAGATGTTCGTTTCAAACTAGTCAATTCAACCAGTCAAGCCGCAAGAAAAGTAAAAGAAGGTTTGTATGACATTGCCTTAACCAATGAGCTTGCACGGCAAAAGTACGGGCTAACCTTTGTAAAAACATTCAAAAGCATTCCAATGAGCTGGTCATTATTTGGAAAAGGAGACGTTGATGATGAAAACTAAAGAAGATATGCAGGAGCTTTATTTCCCGACACCGAAATTAATTGAATGGGAAAACGGAGTGAGGCAGTATTCAACCGTACGAGGGGATACTGAAGTATTAATGTCTTACGTCCCGCCGCATACCAATGTTGAACCCCATCAGCATAAGGAGGTCCAAATCGGCATGGTCGTTTCTGGCGAGCTGATGATGACTGTCGGAGATGTGACAAGAAAAATGACAGCCTTGGAATCTGCCTATATCGCGCCGCCGCATGTGCCTCACGGGGCAAGAAACGACACAGACCAAGAAGTGATTGCTATTGATATCAAGCGGCTGAAAGCTGATGAAACATATACAAGTCCTGAGGACTACTTTTTGGATATTTTCAAAACAAGAGACCTGCTGCCGGGCATGGAAGTCACGTTCTTTGTTGAGGATTGGGTAGAAATTATGCTTGCCAAAATCCCTGGAAATGGCGGAGAAATGCCTTTCCATAAACATCGGAATGAACAAATCGGCATCTGCATCGGCGGCGGCTATGACATGACGGTCGAAGGCTGCACAGTCGAGATGAAATTCGGCACAGCCTATTTCTGTGAGCCTCGTGAAGATCACGGTGCCATCAACCGTTCGGAAAAAGAATCAAAATCGATTAATATCTTCTTCCCGCCGCGCTACAACAGAGCAAAAGCAAAAAAAATGAAGGCGGATGAATGATCATGAACCTCACCGATAAAACCGTCCTCATAACAGGAGGCGCATCAGGCATTGGTTATGCTGCGGTTCAGGCTTTTTTGGGCCAGCAGGCCAATGTGGTTGTGGCGGATATTGATGAAGCGCAGGGAGAAGCAATGGTACGAAAAGAAAATAATGACAGGCTGCACTTTGTGCAAACGGACATCACAGACGAAGCTGCCTGCCAGCACGCAGTTGAATCGGCGGTTCATACATTTGGCGGGCTCGATGTCTTGATTAATAATGCAGGCATCGAAATCGTGGCGCCTATTCACGAGATGGAGCTCAGAGATTGGAACAAGGTGCTGCAAGTCAATTTGACCGGCATGTTTTTAATGAGCAAACATGCACTCAAGCATATGCTGGCCGCCGGCAAGGGCAACATTATTAATACGTGCTCTGTCGGCGGACTCGTGGCATGGCCTGATATTCCTGCCTATAACGCCACCAAAGGCGGGGTTTTGCAGCTGACTAAATCAATGGCTGTTGATTATGCGAAGCATCAAATTCGCGTGAACTGCGTATGCCCAGGGATCATCGACACACCGCTGAATGAAAAATCATTCCTTGAAAATAATGAAGGCACACTTGAAGAGATCAAAAAAGAAAAGGCGAAGGTAAATCCGCTGCTGAGGCTTGGGAAACCTGAAGAAATAGCAAACGTGATGCTGTTTTTAGCCTCGGATTTATCAAGCTATATGACCGGAAGCGCCATCACCGCAGACGGAGGATACACCGCACAATAGAGAAGGAGTGTTTTACATATGGAGAGAAAAACAGTATTGGTCATCGCTGATCTTGGAGGCTGCCCGCCGCACATGTTTTATAAAAGCGCTGCTGAAAAATATAACCTGGTCAGCTTTATTCCAAGACCTTTTGCAATTACAGCCTCCCATGCAGCATTGATTGAAAAATACTCGGTCGCGGTCATAAAAGATAAAGACTATTTTAAGAGTTTAGCTGATTTTGAGCATCCTGATTCCATTTATTGGGCGCATGAGGATCATGACAAGCCTGAGGAAGAGGTCGTCGAGCAAATCGTCAAGGTTGCCGAAATGTTTGGGGCGGATGCCATCACAACAAACAATGAATTATTCATTGCTCCGATGGCGAAAGCCTGTGAACGTCTGGGCCTGAGAGGTGCCGGCGTGCAGGCAGCCGAAAATGCCAGAGATAAAAATAAAATGAGGGACGCTTTTAATAAGGCCGGAGTCAAATCGATCAAAAACAAACGAGTCACAACTCTCGAAGATTTCCGTGCTGCTCTTGAAGAGATCGGCACACCTCTTATCTTAAAGCCTACATACTTAGCGAGTTCAATCGGTGTAACGCTGATTACGGACACTGAGACGGCAGAAGATGAATTTAACAGAGTCAATGACTATTTGAAATCAATTAACGTGCCAAAGGCGGTTACGTTTGAAGCGCCGTTTATCGCTGAAGAATTTTTACAGGGTGAGTACGGAGACTGGTATCAAACAGAAGGGTACTCCGACTATATCAGTATAGAAGGCATCATGGCTGACGGTGAGTATTTCCCGATCGCCATTCATGATAAAACGCCGCAAATCGGGTTTACAGAGACATCCCACATTACGCCGTCCATTCTGGATGAAGAGGCAAAAAAGAAAATTGTCGAAGCTGCCAAAAAGGCAAATGAAGGGCTTGGCCTGCAAAATTGCGCAACACATACAGAGATCAAGCTAATGAAAAACAGAGAACCGGGTTTAATTGAATCGGCAGCCAGATTCGCCGGCTGGAATATGATCCCCAATATTAAAAAGGTCTTTGGCCTTGATATGGCGCAATTATTATTAGATGTCCTCTGTTTCGGAAAAGATGCCGATCTGCCGGACGGATTATTGGATCAAGAGCCTTACTATGTCGCCGACTGCCATTTGTACCCGCAGCATTTCAAACAAAATGGCCAGATTCCAGAAACCGCTGAGGATTTGGTCATTGAAGCGATCGATATTCCGGACGGGCTTTTAAAAGGGGATACTGAAATCGTTTCTTTTTCGGCCGCAGCACCAGGCACTTCAGTTGATTTGACATTGTTTGAAGCTTTCAATTCCATTGCTGCATTTGAACTGAAAGGCAGTAATTCACAGGATGTGGCTGAATCAATCAGACAAATTCAGCAGCATGCAAAGCTGACGGCAAAGTATGTGCTGCCAGTATGAAACAGCTGAAACCCAACTCTAAATACTTGCTTTACGGGCAGGCGCTATCGTTCATGGGAGACTATTGTGTTCTCCCTGCCCTGCTCATTTTGTCTACATATTATCACGATTATTGGGTGACGTCCGGGGTCATCGTGGTCAGAAGCATTCCGATGGTGTTTCAGCCGTTTTTGGGTGTTCTGGTCGACCGGTTAGACAGAATTAAGATCATGCTGTGGACGGATATCATCAGAGGCATCATCTTTTTGGGGCTCACATTTCTTCCAAAAGGCGAGTATCCGCTGATTTTTCTGGCCCTGCTGTTTATTTCTTATGGAAGCGGCGTGTTTTTTAATCCCGCCCGTCTCGCTGTCATGTCGTCCTTGGAATCAGATATTAAAAGCATCAACACGTTATTTGCAAAAGCGACAACCATCTCCATTATCGTCGGGGCGGCTGCCGGAGGGCTCTTTCTGTTAGGCGGATCTGTAGAGCTGGCTGTTGCCTTTAACGGTGTGACATACCTGGTTTCGGCATTTTTCATCAGCCGTATCAAGCTGCAATTTGTGCCGATTCAATCTGAAAACATAAAAGAGGCCTTTCAGTCTTTTAAGGAAGGACTCAAGGAAATCAAAACCAATGCATTCGTATTAAACGCCATGTTTACGATGATTACAATGGCTTTGCTGTGGGGAGTTGTGTACAGCTATTTTCCGATTGTCAGCCGCTTTCTGGGTGACGGGGAAATCGGCAACTTTATTCTCACGTTCTGCATCGGCTTCGGCGGCTTTATCGGAGCGGCGCTTGTCGGCAAATGGGGCTTTAACAACAATAGAGGCCTGACGTACTTTACCGTTTTATCCATTGTCTCGCTGGCGCTGTTTTTATTCACGCCGATTTTCGCTGTTTCTGTCATCGCGGCGATCCTCTTTTTCATCGCGATGGAATACGGTGAAGTGCTTGCAAAAGTGAAGGTTCAGGAAAATGCGGCAAACCAGATTCAAGGGCGCATTTTTTCAGTGGCCGAAGCGTCTATCGGATTATGCATTTCTATTGGTTCAATGTTCATTAACATCCTAAGCGCTCCGGTCATTATGGGGCTGATTGTCGTGATCGTATGCGGTTTGTTTCTGCATACGAAGCTCGTCAACAAATCGTTTTTGGAACGGGATAACAAAACGGAGCAAAAAGGAGTCTTTTAGATGGAAATAACACCGTCCGATGTCATCAAGACACTTCCAAGGCAGGAGTTTTCTCTCGTTTTTCAAAAGGTAAAGGAAATGGAAAAAACGGGAGCCCATATCATTAATCTCGGACAGGGGAACCCTGACCTTCCCACTCCGCCGCATATTGTGGAGGCTTTGCGGGAGGCTTCTCTGAATCCTTCGTTTCATGGATACGGCCCTTTCAGGGGCTATCCTTTTTTAAAGGAAGCGATCGCTGCTTTCTATAAAAGGGAATACGGCGTGACAATCAATCCTGAAACGGAGGTCGCGCTTTTCGGAGGCGGGAAAGCCGGTTTGTATGTGCTGACACAATGCCTGCTCAATCCGGGAGACATCGCTTTAGTCCCGAATCCAGGCTACCCTGAATATTTATCAGGGATTACGATGGCGCGAGCTGAGCTTTACGAAATGCCGCTGTATGAAGAAAATGGCTATCTGCCGGATTTTGAAAAGATTGATCCAGCCGTGCTGGAAAAAGCGAAGCTTATGTTTTTAAACTATCCGAACAACCCCACTGGAGCTGTGGCTGATGCGGCTTTTTATGCAAGAGCTGCTGCTTTTGCGAAAGAGCATAACATCCATTTGATTCATGATTTTGCATACGGCGCGTTTGAATTCGATCAAAAACCGGCCAGCTTTCTTGAGGCAGAGGATGCCAAAATTGTCGGAGCAGAGCTTTATTCATTTTCGAAAACATTTAACATGGCCGGCTGGAGAATGGCGTTTGCGGTTGGGAACGAAAAGATCATTCAGGCCGTCAATGAATTTCAGGATCATGTATTTGTCGGCATGTTCGGCGGGCTGCAGCAGGCAGCGAGTGCGGCGCTTTCTGGAGATCCGGAGCATACGGAATCGTTGAAACGAATTTATAAGGAACGAATTGACTTTTTTACGGCGCTTTGTGAAAAGGAACTGGGCTGGAAGATGGAAAAGCCAAAAGGAACCTTTTACGTATGGGCTGAAATTCCGAATACGTTTGAGACATCTCACCAATTTTCCGATTATTTGCTGGAGCATGCCCATGTCGTAGTCACACCGGGCGAAATTTTTGGAAGCAACGGAAAAAGGCATGTCAGAATCTCAATGGTGTCGAAGCAGGAGGATCTGCGGGAATTTGTCACGCGGATTCAAAAGCTGAACCTGCCGTTCGGGTCATTACAAGAAACATCCCGCTAAAAAGCGGGATGTTTTTATATGCTTTTCATGCTGCCGCCGTCAGCGGAAATTTGTTGCCCCGTGATGTAGGAGGCTTCCTCAGAGGCAAGAAATGCGGCGAGCGCTGCGGTTTCTTCGGCTGATCCGACCCGTTTCATCGGAATCCCGGAAGCAATCTGTTCTTCTGCTTTCTGTTTGGATATGCTGTTCTTTTTCATCACATTTTCCACAAATTGATGATAACGGTCTGTAGCGATAAAACCAGGATTCAGACAGTTGACAGTAATGTTGTGAGGAGCAAGCTGGATGGAAATATTTTTACTGGCGTTAATTAAAGCGGCATTCATCATACTGTTTGTGAACATGTTGGCGCCGGGTTCTTTCCACAGATTTCCGACAATGTTGATGATTCTGCCAAACTCGTTTTGTTTCATCAGTGAGGAAGCACGCTTGATTGCGTCAATATAGGCAACGGTCTTTTGAGTGAACGTGGCCGTCATATCCTCTATATTGCAGTTATCAAATGTGTCAGGCGCGCCGCCCGGGATATTATTAATCAGAACATCAAGCCGTCCGCATTGAGATTCGATTTTCTGAAAAATGCCTGCTCTCGTATGCTGGTCAGACATATCGCCCGCAAGGACAATGACGCTCGCCTCAGGATGCTTGGCCAAAATGTCTTCTTTGACAGATTCAATATTATCCAAATTTCGCGAATTAATGACGAGGGAAAAGTGCTGGTCTGCTAATTTCAGAGCGATTGCTTTCCCGATCCCTTGACTGGCTCCCATAACAAATGCGGTTCGTTTTGACAAATAACTGCACCCCTTTGAAAAAATTGGATTATTATCTACATCGTAAGAAAAAACGAAGAAAATAGCAAATTTTATTTAAATTCTGATAAAGGAGGATTGAAAAACTCCCGCCGGATAGGGCGGGAGGGGATATTATACATATAGGAATTGAGGAAGTGTATCAAGCGAAAGGTGATTGCCGACAAAGAATGAACCAAATTCGCCATAGCGAGCGCTGACTTCGTCAAAACGCATTTCGTACACTAGCTTCTTGAATTGAAGGACATCATCGCTGAATAATGTAACGCCCCACTCGTAATCGTCAAAGCCGACAGAGCCGGTGATGATCTGTTTGACTTTGCCCGCATAGCTGCGGCCGATTAAACCGTGGCTTCTCATCAAGTTTCTGCGTTCCTCCATTGAAAGCATATACCAGTTGTCATTGCCGGATCTTCTTTTATCCATTGGATAGAAGCATACATATTTTGATTCCGGCAGTTCAGGGTAAAGGCGAGCGCGCACATGCGGATTTTCATAAGGATCGCCGTCACCGCTTGCCAAGTAGTTGCTCAGCTCTACCACTGATACGTAGGAGTATGCCGGAATGGTGAACTCAGCAAGTCTTGATTTGTTGAATTCAAGCTCAATTTGATTTAATTCTTCCATTGTAGGACGAAGGATCATCAGCATAAAATCAGCTTTTTGGCCGACGATGCTGTAAAGAGTTTGCGATCCTTTTCCTTCTTTTTGGGCTACGCCCCATTTTTCAAGCAACCCGGTGAATTCATGTATGATAGATTGGCGCTCATCACTGGACAGCAGCTTCCAGGAAGCCCAATCCATTGTGCGGAAATCATGAAGCGCATACCAGCCGTCAAGCGTTTTTGCCGCTTCATTCGTCATTTGCTGTTCACTCATTTATCTTCACTCCCATTATCTTTTCATGATTGCCTTCACTATACCATAGTTTATCCGATTCTACTGTGGAGAAACCTTGAACATCCCTTCCGTATAACTCCATCAAAATAGAAGAACCTATAAGGGAAGATTGAGTCACTTAAATTAGTTAGAAAAATAAGATTTTTTTATGAAAGCGCTATAATGAAAGTTGGCTGTTTGAATTTGATTGGAAGAAGAGTATGCTAGTAAAAGAAAGCGTTTTTGTAACTTTTTGAGGAGGTTTTATTGTGGCAGATTTATTTTCAACAGTGCAAGAAAAAGTAGCTGGAAAAGACGTTAAAATTGTATTTCCTGAAGGCTTAGACGAGCGTATTTTAGAAGCGGTCAGCAAGCTTGCAGGAAACAAAGTGCTGAATCCGATTGTGATCGGCAATGAAAATGAGATCCAAGCAAAAGCAAAAGAATTGAACCTTACGCTGGACGGCGTTAAGATTTATGATCCTCATACATATGAAGGCATGGAAGACCTTGTACAAGCATTTGTAGAACGCCGCAAAGGCAAAGCGACAGAAGAACAGGCTCGCAAAGCGTTATTAGACGAGAACTACTTCGGTACAATGCTGGTGTATAAAGGCCTTGCAGACGGACTTGTAAGCGGAGCTGCTCACTCGACAGCTGACACTGTCCGCCCGGCTCTTCAAATCATCAAAACAAAAGAAGGCGTGAAAAAGACTTCAGGCGTGTTCATCATGGCTCGCGGAGAAGAGCAATACGTATTCGCAGATTGCGCGATCAACATTGCGCCTGACAGCCAAGATCTTGCCGAGATTGCGATCGAAAGTGCCAATACGGCAAAAATGTTCGACATTGAGCCTCGCGTGGCAATGCTCAGCTTCTCTACAAAAGGCTCAGCAAAATCTGATGAAACAGAAAAAGTAGCGGATGCAGTGAAAATCGCGAAAGAAAAAGCGCCTGAACTGACACTTGACGGCGAATTCCAATTTGATGCTGCATTTGTTCCATCTGTAGCTGAGAAAAAAGCGCCGGATTCCGAGATCAAAGGGGACGCTAACGTATTCGTATTCCCAAGCCTTGAAGCAGGAAACATCGGCTATAAAATCGCTCAGCGTTTGGGCAACTTTGAAGCTGTAGGACCAATCCTGCAAGGTTTAAATATGCCTGTAAACGACCTTTCAAGAGGATGTAACGCTGAAGATGTTTACAATCTCGCATTAATTACAGCGGCGCAAGCACTGTAATAAAAATGAAGACGATGGCAGCTCTCGACCGAGGGCTGCCTTTTTTGCGCTTCTGTATAGCCTTCTTTACCAAGACGGATGATATGAGTACAATAAAGAAAACTAATCATAACCATATATTTCATTAATGACAGGGGTGGGGTTTTTGTATTACGACGTGCTGAAAACGTTTATAGCGGTGGTAGAAGAAAAAAACTTCACAAAAGCGGCAGAAAAGCTGATGATCTCCCAGCCCAGCGTCAGTCTGCATATCAAAAATCTTGAGAAAGAATTTCAAACGGCTCTTCTGAACAGGTCGCCAAAACACTTTACGACAACGCCGACAGGAGACATTTTATATCAAAGAGCAAAGCAAATGGTGTTTCTCTACGAACAAGCCAAGGCTGAAATCTATGCGCATCATCACTATGTGAAGGGCGAATTGAAAATAGCTGCAAGCTTTACAATTGGTGAGTATATTCTTCCGCCGCTATTGGCCCAGCTGCAAAAGCTGTATCCAGAGCTGAACCTCGATGTCATGATTGGCAATACAGAGGAGGTCAGCGAGCGTGTGCGTATGCTTCAGGCTGATATCGGGCTGATTGAAGGACATACAAACGAGAATGAGCTGGAAATTGAACCGTTCATGGAGGATGAAATGTGCATTGCCGCTCCAAATCAGCATCCGCTCGCCGGGCGGAAAGAGATTTCGATCAGCGATTTGCAGAACGAAGCGTGGGTGACAAGAGAGAAAGGCTCCGGGACGAGAGAATATCTCGATCATGTACTCAGTTCAAATGGACTTCGGCCGAAATCAATGTTTACCATCAGCAGCAATCAAGGTGTAAAGGAAGCGGTGATTAACGGCATGGGACTTTCGGTTCTATCCAGAAGCGTGCTGCGTAAGGATTTGATCCACCGCGAAATTTCAATTCTGCATATTAATAATTTCTCGTTAAAGCGCAAGCTGTCTTACATTCATTCTCCTCTCATGGAGAATACAAAAAATAAAGAAATTTTTATTACGATGCTGAAAAGCAATTATCAATCACAGCTGCTGAAATGATATAATAGTTTTCGTTCAATAAGCCTAACATGAAAGGGTTTTACATAGATGGCAAACCAACCGATTGATTTACTGATGCAGCCGAAATGGAGAGTCATTGACCAATCCAGTCTCGGCCCTTTATTTGATGCGAAGCAATCCTTCGCAATGGATGATACGCTGTGCATGTCCGTCGGAAAAGGCGTGTCGCCGGCGACAGCGCGCTCATGGGTGCACCACGATACAATTGTCCTTGGAATACAGGATACACGCCTCCCGTTTTTGCAGGATGGCATCTCCTTGCTGGAGAGCGAAGGATACCGTGTGATCGTACGCAATTCCGGCGGTCTTGCCGTCGTATTGGATGACGGTGTTTTAAATATCTCTCTCATATTCGAGGACGAAAAGAAAGGCATCGATATAGACAAAGGATATGAAGCGATGGTCGAGCTGATGAGACGAATGCTGAGACCGTATAACGCAAAGATCGAAGCCTATGAAATTGAAGGGTCTTATTGTCCCGGCAGCTATGACCTCAGTATAAATGGCAAAAAGTTCGCCGGCATCTCTCAGAGACGCGTTCGCGGCGGAGTCGCTGTTCAAATTTATCTCTGTGCGGATAAAAGCGGCAGTGAAAGGGCCGACTTGATCAGACGATTCTATCAAGCGGCGCTGAAAGACAAACAAAACGATAAAAAAGGCGTCTATCCGGAAATACGTCCGGAAACGATGGCGTCCTTAAGTGAGCTTCTGCAAAAAGACATCTCCGTACAAGACTTAATGTTCGCTTTATTGACGGAATTAAAAGCGTTAACCACTCATCTTTATTCAGCTGGACTGTCCACTGATGAGGAAATGGAATTTGAGAAAAACCTCGTCCGGATGGCTGAGCGGAATGCAAAGGTATTTGGGTGAACGTTCTTCGCATGCCGGCTGTATATGCCGGCATGCATTTTTTATCTCAAGCGGCATTTTACCCCAATAATCTTATTTTCAGATAAATCCTTCTTACATACAGATAACCACGACAAAAAGAAAAACGATAAAATGACATCAGCATCCATATTAAAGGGGAGAGGCAGATGAAGGGGAATATTTACAGCCTTTTTGTATTGATGGCGGCTTTTTTCTGGGGAACTACGGGAACCGTTCAGGCGTTGGCTCCAGAAAGCGCCACACCACTGGCATTTGGAGCGTTCAGGTTATTAATAGGAGGAAGCGCCATGCTGCTTGCGGTTTGGATCAGCCGGGAGCTTCACGTGAAAAATTGGTCATGGCCGCTCGTATTTTTAGCCGCTGTTTGTATGGCGTGTTACCAGCCGCTGTTTTTCACAGCGGTTAAAGAAACGGGAATTGCAGTGGGAACTGTGATTGCCATCGGCAGTGCGCCTATCATTGCCGGGACCCTCGAATGGGCCGTATTGAAGAAACGCCCGCGAAACTCTTGGTGGATTGCGACTGTGCTGGCTTTAACGGGTTGCTGGCTTCTGTTTTCCGACAGTTCCAATGTTCGGATTGATGTGGCTGGTGTTCTTATGGCGCTTGGAGCGGGTGCTTCTTTTGCAGGCTATACGCTCATCAGTAAAGCGATGATGAAAACCCAGCCTCCTCGAGCGACCTCCGCCGTTGTATTCATGATCAGCGCCATCTTACTGACGCCGCTATTATGGCAGTCAGATATCTCGTGGATATGGACCCCTAGAGGACTGGGAACAAGCCTTTACATCGGGTTAATTGCAACATGTGCCGCATACTTTTTGTTTGCGAAAGGGCTTACCGGGGTTCCGGCCTCGGCGGCGGTCACGCTGTCTTTAGCGGAACCGCTGACGGCTTCATTGCTTGGCGTGTTTTTCATAGGGGAAATGCTTTCGCCTTTCTCGTGGCTGGGCATTGCGCTTATGATGCTGGGGCTTTTGGTCATTTCTGCTGCGCCTCGGAAACAAAAAACGGCCGAGGCAGCTCACATGTCTTAATAGATTCACATAAGCTTGGCCTCATTTTACAAGAATAGCTGATCCGGCTGCAAAATGAGGAAATTCTCTTTTCTCAATAGAAAAGAGGATTTTGTACATGGCGAAAATCCCAAAACAGCTGCCCGTTTTGGGATTTTTCTATGTCATTCCGCTAATTTTTCTAAATTGCCGTTCCGGTCCATTTTGAAGGACGGAGAGGCATGTTCATCTTCTTCAAATAAAACTAGCTTTCTGGCTCTGTTCATAATTTTCACCAAGGTTTCATAATCTTCTTGGATCGTTTTTTGGTCTTTTTCAAGCTTTTGAACTTCTGCCTCTAGCTGCTCTGTTTTGTTTTGCAATTCCTGATTTTCTTTCTTTAAACGCTCGTTTTCCATTTTTAATGCTGATGATTGCTCGTGATTGCCTTCGTAATTCTGCAGGAAGCGGATCACATCATTCATCGTCATCTCAGGCGCAGCTGCAGGTGTTTGAGGAGACAATAAGTGTGATAGACTAGCTAACTCTTCCTTAAAGCTTTCATCAACAAAAGGCATATGTTCGCCAGACATTAAAGGTTGCTCATTTTCGACAGATGGTGTTTCCGTTTTAACCGGCTCTTCTGCAGCGGTTTCTTGAATGATTTCAGGATCAACGGCAGGAGGCTGATATAATAATCTTTTTTTCGCGGGCTGCCCGTTTCCGAGCGCTCTCATCCGCTGTTTTCGTTGTTTCTTCGCAAGCTGAAGCGCTTTTTCATATTGATGGCGGACCACTGCGTTCCATCTGAATCCGCAGGCTGCGGATGTCCGGTTTAATTTATCGCCGACTTCTTCAAAGGCGTTCAGCTGAGTGCTGCCCTCCCTCACATGCCGAAGCACTGTTTCGGCTAAAAGCAGATCGTTTTCCTCTGACCAAGCGTCTTGTCGCTGTTTTGTCATTTATCTCAACTCCCATTTTTCTTTTCATGGTATTAGAATGTCCAGGTTGGAAAATATTTATACAAATTGGCTGAAAGAATAGGAGATACGAAGGATGGAGCGGCTTGCAGGAACAGTCGAATCCTTGTAAAATGAAGAGTGATGTGATTTTTTTTGAAACGTGATTTTAGGTTATTCACATAGATGAACATAGAAATGAAGGGAAGCGTACGTCATGGCTAATGAATTTCGAGTGTGTGATGATTGCCAAGCCACTAATATCAAAACATTGCTGCCGCGTTTGAAAGAAGTGGACCCGGACGCAAAGGTTGAGGTAGGATGCCAATCTTATTGCGGGCCCGGACGGAAAAAATCATTTGCTTTTGTGAACAATCGCCCGCTGTCAGCTCCGACAGAGGATGAGCTGATTGACAAAGTAAAAAAGAAAATAAAAAAGTAAAAACATATTTTTTCTTAGCCTCGGCCCTCAGGTCAGGCTTTTTTGCTTCACAAGATGTGTTTTTCATGAAGATGGAACAAATCGCCGGGCAAATTCAAGGATGTTTTCAAAGAATAGAGTCGATATAATAGAAACACGGCTAAAAAAAAGAGGGAATGACGATGGCGTATCCAAATGGAAAATTATCAGAAGAAAAAGTGTTTAAAGATCCGGTGCACCGCTATGTTCATGTTCGGGACAAGCTGATATGGGATTTAATCGGAACCCGTGAATTTCAGCGTCTCCGCAGAATTAAGCAGCTCGGCACGACCTATTTGACGTTCCATGGGGCTGAGCACAGCCGGTTCAACCATTCTCTCGGTGTCTATGAAATTGTCAGAAGAATGGTTGATGACGTCTTTAAAGGCCGCCCTGAATGGGATGACAGTGAGCGCGAACTCTGTTTGGCCGCGGCGCTGCTTCATGACCTCGGGCACGGGCCGTTCTCGCATTCATTTGAAAAGGTCTTTCACCTTGACCACGAGGATTTTACAAGAGGTATCATTTTGGGAGACACGGAGGTTAATCAGGTGCTCAGAAAGGTGAGCCCGGGTTTCCCTCAGGATGTTGCTGAAGTCATTGCCAAAACATATAAAAACAAGCAAGTGGTCAGCCTGATTTCGAGTCAGATTGACGCAGACCGCATGGATTACCTCCAGCGCGACGCATATTATACGGGCGTCAGCTACGGCCATTTTGATATGGAGCGGATTCTTCGGGTGATGCGGCCGCGCGAGGATCAGATCGTCATTAAAGAAAGCGGAATGCACGCTGTCGAAGACTATATCATGAGCCGTTACCAAATGTACTGGCAGGTCTATTTCCATCCTGTGACCAGAAGTGCAGAGGTCATATTAACGAAGATTCTTCACAGGGCGAAGCAGCTGCACGATGAAGGCTATATCTTCACTCACGCTCCGGTTCATTTCTATTCTATTTTTGAAGGGAAATTGACACTGGAGGATTATGTAAAGCTGGATGAATCTATTATTTTGTATTACTTCCAGGCCTGGGAGGATGAAGAAGACACGATTTTATCCGACTTGTGCCGCAGATTCATTAACCGCCAGCTGTTCCAATACGTTGAATTCAATCCGAATGAAGAAATGTCGGCTTATTTTGAGCTGACTTCATTGTTCAAAGAGGCGGGAATCGATCCGAGCTATTATTTGGTCGTTGATTCTTCATCAGATCTGCCATACGATTTTTACCGGCCGGGAGAGGAAGAAGAGCGTCTGCCGATCCATCTCTTGACGCAAAACGGCCAAATTAAAGAGCTGTCCAGACAGTCGGCTATTGTGGAATCCATCTCAGGTAAACGGCGGACGGACCACAAGCTGTACTATCCAAAGGACTTGATTTGTGACGGCACTAAACATCCGGAAGCGAAAATGAAAATCCGGCAGCTGCTGGGACTGACATAGAAATTGGAAAGAAGGAAAAAGGAGATGTCGGGAATTTGTTGAAAGAACATGCAAAACTGATGAAGGTGTTCTCGGATTCTGGAGAAATCATCGGGCGAAAGAAGCTGCAGAAAATGATTTATATCGCCAAGAAAATGCAGTTTCCTTTCTATGAGAAATATGATTTTCACTTTTACGGACCATATTCAGAGGAACTGACGCTCCAGATTGAAGAGCTGTGCAACCTTGGATTTCTGCATGAGGTGAAGGAAAAAAAGGGCGGCTACTTTCAATACCGGTATTCGCTGACTGAGACAGGCTCCGCATTTTTAGACCATGCTGATCTGGACATGCCGGATATGAAAGGCTATATCGACAGTGTAAACAGCCGTTCATCACGGTTTTTAGAGCTGGTTTCCACGATCCTTTACTTTGACGGGCTTGAGGATGAGGAAAAGAAAGAAAAAGTCTTTACCATCAAAAGCAAGCAAAAATATACAAATGAAGAATATGACGAAGCGCTTCAATACATAGAGGAACTGAAGCAGATTTGTTAACCATACCAAGCAAAAGAAATGAATCGTTTCTTTTGCTTTTTTTATTGACAAAAGCTGCTAAGAGATTCATTATGGATAATAGTTATCCATAATGAATCAGGAGTTAATAGGATGAAAATGAAATCAGGAATGGAGCAGGCGGTTTCTGTGCTGCTTTTACTGTCACGGCTGCCTGTACAGGCTTCTTTGACGTCAGAGGCAATAAGCCAGCGATTGCGCGTGTCTCCGTCTTATTTGAAGAAGCTGATGAGAACATTGGTTCAAGCAGGTTTGGCAGAATCCTTGCCAGGGACGAAGGGCGGTTTTACCCTGACGAAGCCTTTGGCTGACATTACGCTTTATGATGTTTATCAAGCGGTCGAAGGCAGAGGCTCGATGTATCAGGGGAAAGGCCTGCTGCAATCTGTATTTGAGGGTGAAAGTCACTGTGTGCTGGAGACAGTCATGGGGGAAATCGAGGATAAATGGTCCAATCTTATGAGAGAAGAATCCTTGCAGCATGTCATGGACAGAGTCGGGGAATTGTATGATCTTGAAAAAATAGATGATTGGGTAATCAAGCAAGTGAAAGGGCAATTGTAATGAAAAATAGCGGGTCTATACAAGAATCAACATCATCAACAGGCATATCCGTGCTGATCGTGCTCGCACTTGGTTTCCTCATGGCAACTCTTGATGTGACCGTTGTGAATGTGGCGATGGCTGATATGAAAAACACTCTTTCAATGTCACTTTCAGGTGTAACGTGGGTTGTGGACGGGTACATTCTTACTTTTGCGTCGCTTCTGCTGGCGGGCGGAGCCTTGGCTGACCGTTTCGGCTCGAAGACGATCTATATCTTGGGTCTAGCCGTTTTTGTTCTGGCCTCCTGTCTATGCGCTGCATCTATAAATGGGCAGATGCTGATTGCCGGACGTCTCATACAGGGAATTGGGGCAGCATTGTTTATGCCAAGCTCACTCAGCCTTTTGGCTGCCTCTTACCCTGATGAGCGGGCGCGGGCGAGAATGTTTGGACTGTGGGCCGCGCTTGTTTCCGCCGCTTCAGGCCTTGGGCCCTTTATCGGGGGAGTGCTGGTACAGTTGGCGGACTGGCAGAGTATTTTTCTGATCAATGTGCCAATAGGGGCTGCTGCGCTCATTTCAGCTTACCGAATCCTAAGCCGCGTCCCGGGAAAAAACGGCCGCGTGAACATCACCGGGCATCTGCTTGGCATGATGGCTCTCGGGTTTCTTTCCTATGCTTTGATACAGGGGCCTTCAGCGGGCTGGCGCTCGCCAGTGATTCTTGTAGCATTTACTGCAGCGATTTTGGCATTTGTGCTGTTTTTGCTGCGGGAAATTTCTGCAAAAGCACCCATCCTGCCGGCGTCCTTATACAAAAACGGCCGCTTCTCAGCTGCCCAATTTATCGGGTTTTTGCTGAATTTCGCCCTTTTTGGCGGCATGTTTATGCTCAGCCTTTTTTTGCAGGAAGCAGGAGGGGCAAGTTCCTTTATGGCTGGAGTGGAGCTGCTGCCGATGATGGCGGTCTTCGTGATCGGCAATCTGCTGTTTGCCCGTCTGGCGAATCGGTTTGAAGCTGGTCAGCTTATGTTTGTATCAATGGCGGTCAGCTGTATCATTGCATTGCTGTTGTTTGTGCTGATTTCTCCGGATTTTCCTTATTGGCAGCTGGCGGTGTTGATGTCTGTTATGAACCTCTGTACCGGTATTACAGTTCCTGCCATGACAACTGTGATCATGCAGGCTGCCGGGCAAAGACATGCGAATATCGCGGGTGCGGCGTTAAATGCAAACCGGCAAATCGGAGCCTTGGTCGGCGTAGCGATAACCGGGGTGATCATTCATCTGTCCGCCACTTGGTATGCCGGTGCCGGGTTTACATTTTTGATGATGGGGGCGGCATACAGCCTCGCTGCATTGCTTGTATGGCTGTTTCTGGCTGCCCATAACGGAACTGCTGCGTCAGAAAAAAATGTAAATCACTGATTGCGCTTTGTGGGAATATATAGTAAGATATAAAAAATTATTGAAACAACAGGCACTGATAAGGACACGAGATGCTTTTTACGGTTTCCAGAGAGGGAAGGACAGCTGAGATCTTCCTAACGCAGGGAAAGCAGCTTACCGCCTTTGAGCCGTATCGGGGAAAACAAGTATCTGATACCGTCATGCTGCGTTACAGCATCTTTAAGCCGATCACCATGTGTAATTGATCGGGAATTTGGGTGGAACCACGGATGATCAACACATTCGTCCCTTTTAGAGGGATGGGTGTGTTTTTTTATATGAACTACATAAATGCGTTGAAAAGGACACGAATGATAGTTACGGTTTTCAGAGAGGGAAGGAAAGGTGAGAGCTTCCCAGCTTAGGAATATCATTTACCGCCTTGGAGCAGCATTGGGGAACTGAAGTAACCAATGCCGTCTATGCTGCGTTACAGCACCGAGCCGACAACATAGTATTTGTCGGGAACTTGGGTGGAACCACGGGTTAATCACACACTCGTCCCTATCTGTGGGACGGGTGTGTTTTTTTATGAATTGAATACATGCGATGAAAAGGACATGAATGATAGTTACGGTTTTCAGAGAGGGAAGGAAAGGTGAGAGCTTCCCAGCTTAGGAATATCATTTACCGCCTTGGAGCAGCATTGGGGAACTGAAGTAACCAATGCCGTCTATGCTGCGTTACAGCACCGAGCCGACAATATCGTATTTGTCGGGAACTTGGGTGGAACCACGGGTTAATCACACACTCGTCCCTATCTGCGGGACGGGTGTGTTTTTTTATATACAACAATGAATAAGGAGTGTTCTAAAATGAGTAAACATGTGCACATTCAGCTTCCGGACGGACAGATCCAGGAATATCCGAAAGGCATCACAATCAAAGAAGCGGCTGGTTCTATCAGTTCCAGTCTGCAAAAGAAGGCTGCCGCAGGTCAGGTCAACGGCAAGCTTGTTGATCTCAGCTTTAAGCTGGAGGAAGATGCTGAGCTTTCGATTGTCACACTCGATTCACAAGAAGGCTTGCAGGTGCTTCGCCACACAACAGCGCACGTGCTGGCCCAAGCAGTAAAACGGCTGTACGGCGAAGTGTCATTGGGGGTAGGGCCTGTGATTGAAGACGGCTTCTACTATGACATGAAGCTGGGGAAAAGCTTGGCATCAGGAGACTTAGAGGCCATCGAAAAAGAAATGAAAAACATAATAAATGAGAACCTTGAAATCAAACGTATAGAGGTTTCTTACGAAGAGGCTGAAGAGGTGTTTGCACAAAAAGACGAGCGGCTCAAGCTTGAGATTTTAAAGGATATTCCGCGCGGGGAGGATATCACATTGTACCAGCAAGGGGAATTCGTTGACCTGTGCCGCGGGCCGCATCTTCCTTCTACAGGGATGATCAAGGCGTTCAAACTGACAAGAGTATCAGGCGCTTATTGGCGCGGAGACAGCAAAAATGAAGTCCTGCAGCGGGTGTACGGGGTTGCGTTTCAAAAGAAAAAAGATTTGGATGCGCACCTGCATATGCTGGAAGAAGCGGCAAAACGAGACCATCGCAAGCTCGGCAAACAGTTAGGGCTGTTTATGTTTTCTGAAGAAGCGCCGGGGATGCCGTTTTATTTGCCGAAAGGGCAGATTGTCCGCAATGAGCTGGAGCGCTTCTCGCGTGAGCTGCAAACAAATGCCGGCTACGATGAGGTGCGTACGCCGTTTATGATGAATCAGCGGTTATGGGAGCAGTCAGGCCATTGGGACCATTATCGCGACAATATGTACTTTTCAGAAGTGGATGATACAAGATTCGCAATGAAGCCGATGAATTGCCCCGGCCACATGCTCATCTTTAAAAACAGCCTGTATTCTTATCGGGATCTGCCGATTCGCATGGCGGAATTCGGACAGGTGCACCGCCATGAATACAGCGGCGCTTTAAACGGAATGCTTCGCGTTCGGACGTTCTGTCAGGATGACGCCCATATTTTCGTTCGGGAGGATCAGATTGAGAGTGAGATCAAAGAAGCGATTCGGCTGATTGATGAGGTATATCGGACATTTGGTTTCGAGTATTCAGTTGAGCTTTCGACTCGCCCGGAGGATTCATTAGGCAATGACAGCCTTTGGGAAGCGTCGGAACGTGCCTTAGCACGCGTCCTTGAGGAGCTTGGCCTCTCTTATGAGATCAATGAAGGCGATGGGGCGTTTTACGGGCCGAAAATTGATTTCCACATAAAAGATGCCCTGAAACGGAGCCACCAATGCGCGACTATTCAGCTTGATTTTCAAATGCCGGAAAAATTTGATTTAACATATATCAACGAACACAATGAAAAGGTTCGTCCCGTTGTCATCCACAGAGCGGTTTTCGGCTCAATCGACCGTTTCTTCGGCATTTTGATCGAGCATTACGGCGGGGCTTTTCCAGTCTGGCTCGCACCGCTCCAGGTTCAAATCATACCGGTTTCTCACGTTCACTTAGACTATTGCAGAAAGGTACAGGCGGAGCTGAAGCAGGCGGGGATAAGAGCCGGCATTGATGAGCGCAATGAGAAGCTGGGCTATAAAATCAGAGAATCGCAGGTGCAGAAAATCCCGTACGTGCTGGTGCTTGGAGATCATGAGGAGCAGGAGAATGCGGTAAACGTCCGCCGATTCGGACATCAGCAGAGTGAACACGTTCCTTTCCAAACTTTTAAAGATAAACTTGTCAAACAGGTGGAAAATCGAGGCATGTAGGATAAAAGCTGTGAATTCACATTTTGCTTTTTTGACTTTCCCTATTCGGAATCAGTAAAATAATAAGTAAATCATATCGTTCGTATGTTATGAATGCATCTCGAAATGGGGAAATTTACATGGACCATGACAAACTGGAAGCAAATTTGCTGGATCACGCACTTACAAAATATTTGAAAAGCACGAAGCAATTAGATGAAGCCACCGTTCCGAAACACGTGAATAATGTAAGAGGATTTATTCTGCGGATCATATACAGACATGGGAGCTGCACCATAAAGGATATTTTGAAGGAGGTCACACTGTCTCCCTCTGCCACGACCACAGCTCTGAATCATTTAGAGCAGGAAGGGTTTATTGAGAGATCCAGAAATAACAATGACCGCCGCACTGTATGGATTACTCTTTCTGAATCGGGCCGGGGAGCGGCTGAACAAATGATCGAAAACCGCCAGCAGCTGATTGATGGCATGTTTGAACGTTTAACAGCCGAAGAGAAAAAGACGTTCTTGGCGATTATTGCGAAGCTGGCTCAATAGGGATAATAAAAGCCGGTGCGCGAAGCGCCGGCTTTATAGAGATTATTCCATATCGCTCAGGCGTTTGCCTGCGACGGCATAATGGTCTTTTCTCATTTCTTCTATAAAGACAACAATTTTTTCTTCAGAAGCACCGGTTGTTTCCTTTACGGCTTCTGTTACTTTCTCGACAAGATTGCGTTTTTGCTCGTCTGTACGGCCTTCGAGCATTTTGACAGTTACGTATGGCATGGGTGCTGAATCCTCCTTTATCTCGTTTCCTCTCTTTAGAAAAAGAGGCTTCTTATAGTATACTGAATAAAGTAAATTCTTGCATTTTGAGAAAGAGGGATATCTCACTTGGACCGTTTTTTATATTATCCGTTATCTTTAATGCCATACCTCGTCATCACGCTAATTGTGTCGTTTACGATGCACGAGCTTGCCCACGCTTATGTCGCATACAAATTCGGTGACGATACGGCGAAAAAACAAGGAAGACTGACGCTGAATCCCATTAAACACCTTGATCCGTTCGGAACCATTTTGATTTTGGTGGCCGGCTTCGGGTGGGCGCGCCCCATTCCCGTGAATCGCCGCTTCTTTAAGAAACCCCGGCTTGCCGGTGTGCTCGTATCTATAGCCGGGCCCGTCAGTAACCTGATTCTTGCGTTTATCGGTTTCTTTTTGTTAGTGTTGATGCATGCGTACGGAATGGAAATGCTTGCGGCGTTCAGCACGGGGCTGGATCAGTTTTTTTCCATTTGGATACAGCTGAATCTTGTCTTGTTTTTATTTAATCTGCTGCCGCTTCCTCCGCTCGATGGCTATCGAATTATAGAAGATCTCGTTCCGCCGGGCGTGCGTACCAAAATGACGCAGGCGGAGAGCTACGGCTTTATCGTATTTTTGGTGCTGTTTGTGACACCGCTAGGATCTTACGTGCTGTGGCCGATGCTCAATGCAGGAAGAGATTCGATTTTAAAGCTGTTTTCAGCGATATTTCAACCGCTTTTGTAGGAGGTAGAACTTCATGGAAGAAAAAAAGAAAAAATCAATCGGGTTTAATATTATCAAAAGTGATCCGACAGACGGACACGGCGGTTTTGGCGTAGGGGCACTCAGCCTTGATAACATTTCTCCCGTATTCGTTGATGTAGAAGAAAAAGAAGCGTTCGTAGACATCGGCGCCATGCATGCCCGCAGCACCGTTGAAAAAGGAATTAAATTTCTCCCGAATAAAGAAGAAGTGCCGAACGGAAAACCATACTGGCTTGTGTGGGTAACGATTGACAGAAAAGAAGAGGGGCCTTATTACGCTGGTGTGACAGCCTGTGAAATGACGGTCGACAGAAGCATCAGAAGAGGCTACAAGTCGCTGCCTGAGCATGTGAATTTGATGGATAAATCCATGAAACGGAAAATCATCGTTGATAAAATGGACGACAGCTCGAAGCATGTACTAGGCGAATTTCTGAAAAAGCATGATCAGGGCCTATGGGACCGTTCCTCAGATGAGTTAAAAAAGAGCCTGCTTCCGGAAAACAATTAATTTATGAATTTTCTGTGAACTTTTAAAGTATTTGAGATATTTTTCGTAAACATTGAGTAAACTGGTGATACAGAAATAGGACATGGAAAATCCCGAGCCGAAACAAGACTCGGGGTTTTTCATTTTTAGGGGGATATGAGTCGGCGACTGGGAGATGAAAGCCAGCGCCGAAGAAATGAGAAATTCACCACTTTATCCCAAAACTGATTGTTCAGCTCGATTGTTTAACATTCTTCCATCGATTATGAAGGAACCATACGAATAACCCGGCCTCCGATGAGCCGGGTTATTTTCAATGATGTCGCCCCAGCCATTTGTCCCACCACTTTTTCTCGGAAGCGGGCTTTTCTTTGGATGGAAGCCGGTCTTTTGTTTGTTTTGCGGGTTCTGCCCCGTAGCACATGTTTGCTGGTTCTGTGCCTTTCACAAAATATGTGTAATGCTTAGCGGCACAGCCGGGACCTGATGAGTAGCCTGTTTCCGGATCAATGTACACACCGGTTACGCCTTTTGGCGGCTTGAACGCGGTTTCTGGTTCGCCTTTGAGCGCGTCCTCCATGAAGTCCGCCCAAATGGTTTTAGCATAGCTTTTTTCTTCGACCGAGTCGATGGTGCTGTTTTTGTCATAGCCGGTCCAAACACCTGCGGCCAGCTTCGGATTGAAGCCGATCATCCAGCTGTCTGCGCTGGTGGTTCCTGATTTTCCGGCATACGTTCTTGTCAGGCGGTTGGCTATCGTTCGCCCCGTTACCGACGTATATCCATTTAAATCGGTATCAAACATGCCTGTCATCATACTCGCTGTGACAAAAGCGGCTTTTTCATCAAGCACTTGTTTATGCTGATTCGGGTTTTCGTACAGCACGTGGCCGGCTGCGTCCGTTACCCTTGAAATAAAAGTCGGTTCGATTTTCTTTCCGCCATTTGCGAGCATGGCATAGGCGTTGACCATCTCAATCGGACGCACGGGTTCGGTGCCGAGTGCCAGAGACGGCAGTGCTTGAAGAGGGGCGGTAATGCCGAATTCCTTTGCCGTCTTTACAAGTTTGTTCGTGCCGAGAAAAAGATGCGTTTTCACAGCGTAAATATTGTCGGAAAGCGCCAGCGCCTGCAGAAGCGTAATCGGCTTGTTGGCATAGTATCCGTTATAGTTGCTTGGAGAATAGGTTTCTCCCTTTGCATCAATTTGAAACTCGGTTTCTTCGCTTTTCATCAAAGTGACTGGCGTAAATCCGCTCTGAATCGCTTTATAGTACAGCAACGGCTTGATCGTCGAAGCAGGCTGGCGCTTCGCCTGTGTCGTCCGGTCAAACGGGCTTTTTTGATAATCCCTGCCGCCGACAAGGGCGAGAACGTTTCCGGTGCGGGGATCAATGGCTGAAAACCCGACTTGAATGTCAGATCCAGCGTTAACTGTTTCGGTAATGGTCTCCTCGGCGATGCGCTGCATCCGCTTATCTACCGTTGTATAGACATTTAACCCACTTGTTTCAATTTGCTCCCGTGTCATGCCGAGCTTTTTCTCCAGCTCTCTCATCGCATTGTCATAGAAATAAGGAGCCTTTCTCTTGGAAACTTGTTTATTCAAAGGCTGATAGGAAAGAGGTTCCTTGATCAATTCATCCGCTTTCTTTTGGCTGATCATCTGCTGCTTTTCCATCATCCGCACAATCGTTTTCTGGCGTTCCTTGGCCTTCGTCTCATTGACATACGGTGAATAGCCGGAAGGGCCTTTCGGGATTCCTGCCAAAAGCGCCGCCTCCGCATCCGTCAGGTTTTTGGCATGTTTGCCGAAATACAGGCGGGAAGCTGCTTCAATGCCGTAGGCGCCGTGTCCGTAGTAAATCGTATTTAAATAGCCTTCTAATATCTCGTCCTTAGAATAGTTTTGTTCCAGACGGATCGTGTAGAACGCCTCATTCCATTTCCGTTTCCACGTTTTGTCGTGTTCAAGGTATAAGTTTCTCGCATATTGCTGGGTGATGGTGCTTGCACCCTGAACCTTGGCAAATGCTTTCAGGTCAGCAAGCGCCGCGCCGGCCATGCGTTTATAATCAAAGCCGTGATGATCGTAGAAATTCTGGTCTTCAATCGCCACTGTCGCTTTTACGATCGTCGGATTCATGTCCTTTAAGGGGACCCAATAGCGCTTTTCGCCGTAGTTCGTTTCCCCGAGCTTTGAGCCGTCACTCGCATACAAAATCGTGGATTGCGGCACTTGCACCGAGGGAGCGCCCTGGTATTTGGCTATCAAAATGACAGTCATAAACACGGCAGCTGCCGCCAAGGCCGCAAAAGCCCCTAAAAAGATAAAGGCGCGAACGGTTTTCAGCGTCAGTCTCAGCCGTTTATTTGTCATTGCATCCACAACGGGTTTCCCCCTTTTTTTATGTTTCTACTATTATGAGAAAAAAAGATCGTTTTTAAACATCGCAGAACAGGACGCATCTTTACTTTTTCCCCGCCATCCTCTATACTTTTTCCTTAGGTGAAAATGAGATTTCAACCGAGAATAAAAGCTGATAAGACGCTTACAATAAATGAATACAGCCTCGAAAGGGAGATGACAATTGAGCGAACTTTGGTACACAGAGAAGCAGACGAAAAACTTTGGCATTACGATGAAGGTTAACAAAACGTTACATACAGAACAAACGGAGTTTCAGCATTTAGAAATGGTGGAAACAGAAGAGTTCGGCAACATGCTGTTTTTGGACGGCATGGTGATGACATCTGAAAAAGACGAATTCGTTTATCACGAAATGGTGGCGCATGTGCCATTATTTACGCACCCAAATCCGGAGCACGTTCTTGTAGTCGGCGGCGGTGACGGCGGCGTTATCAGAGAAATCCTGAAGCACCCAAGCGTGAAAAAAGCGACACTTGTAGATATTGACGGCAAGGTGATCGAATACTCTAAAAAGTTCCTTCCTTCTATCGCAGGCAAACTGGATGATCCGCGCGTTGACGTGCAGGTAGATGACGGATTTATGCACATTGCAAAATCTGAAAATCAATATGACGTCATCATGGTAGATTCGACTGAACCAGTCGGACCGGCTGTAAACCTGTTTACAAAAGGATTCTACGCAGGAATCGCTAAAGCGCTGAAAGAAGACGGCATTTTTGTCGCACAGACGGACAACCCATGGTTTACACCGGAATTAATCACAAATGTACAGCGCGACGTGAAGGAAATCTTCCCGATTACGAAGCTGTATACGGCGAACATTCCGACATATCCAAGCGGTTTGTGGACATTTACAATTGGCTCGAAAAAATATGATCCGCTTGCAGTGGAAGACAGCCGTTTCTTCGATATTGAGACGAAATATTACACAAAAGATATTCATAAAGCGGCGTTTGTTCTGCCGAAATTTGTGAGTGACCTGATTAAATAATGAAGGTATGGCGCAGGAGCGAATCTTGCGCTTTTTTACAGGAAAGCGAGGGTATTATAGATGAGATTTGATGAAGCTTATTCAGGAAAAGTATTTATCGCGAGCCGTCCCGAGTGGGAAGAGGCGGACGCCATTCTTTACGGCATGCCGATGGACTGGACAGTCAGCTATCGCCCGGGCTCACGCTTTGGTCCAAGCAGAATCCGTGAGGTGTCAATCGGCCTTGAGGAATACAGCCCATATTTAGACCGCGATCTGGCTGACTTGAACTTCTTTGACGCCGGCGACATTCCGCTGCCGTTCGGAAATCCGCAGCGAAGCCTTGATATGATTGAGGAATACGTGGACAGCATTTTAGAAAAAGGGAAGTTCCCAATGGGTATGGGCGGGGAGCACCTCGTGTCATGGCCTGTCATTAAAGCGATGTACAAGAAATATCCAGACCTTGCGATTATCCATTTTGACGCACATACAGATCTTCGTGTTGATTATGAGGGAGAACCGCTTTCTCACTCCACGCCGATCCGTAAGGCGGCAGAATTGATCGGACCGCACAATGTGTATTCATTCGGAATCCGTTCCGGCATGAAAGAAGAGTTTGAATGGGCGAAGGAAAACGGCATGCACATCTCAAAATTTGAGGTGCTTGAACCGCTGAAAGAGGTGCTTCCGAAGCTGGCGGGCCGTCCGGTTTATGTCACAATTGACATTGACGTATTAGACCCTGCACACGCACCGGGTACAGGAACGGTTGACGCCGGCGGCATCACGTCTAAAGAATTGCTTGCATCCGTCCATGAAATCGCGCGTTCAGAGGTAAACGTAAAGGGCGCTGACTTAGTGGAAGTCGCGCCGGTATACGACCACTCAGAGCAAACGGCAAACACAGCCAGCAAAATCATCCGTGAAATGCTGCTTGGGTTTGTGAATTAAGTAAACATCCAGACGATGTCTGGATGTTTTTTATTCCCAGTCTTTACAAACATCAATCCACACTTTTGAGAAAGAAAATTCGGATAATTCTCCTCGATAGCTGAGTTTCTGCTGCCGCATGCGGGGAAAACAGTCTCAAACCGTTTCAGTGATACATCAAGATAAACCTCAGGATCATAAGCCAAACCAAAGGGGCAAACTCCTCCAATTTCATGGCCTGTCTGCTCCAGTACCTCATTAGGAGAGAGCATTCTTGCTTTAAAGCCAAATGTTTGCCTGAACGTTTTGTTGTCGATCTTGGCATCGCCGGCTGCCACAATCAGAATCGCCTGATATCCTTCCCCTCTGAAGGACAGGGACTTGGCGATTCTAGCCGGGTTTACGCCGATCGTCTCAGCTGCCTGTTCAACTGTCGCACTCGACGTTTCGAACTCCGTCACATCATTTTCTCGATTCCACTGTGTAAAGTGGGTTCTCACACTTTACAGAGACATGCTGCATTTCCACTCTCTTCAAGATTATTGAAAAAAAATCATAGCATGAATTGGGAGATTGGGTAAAGAGGGGACAAAAAAAACCGCCGATGGACGGCGGTTAAATCATTCCTCGTTGTGCAACTTCAATTTGGTGTGTAGGTGCATTTGCAATAGTTGTTGCCACGAACACAGTGCTTAGAGCCAGACAAGAGAGTAATAGTTTAGACTTCAATTTCATACAAACTCACTCCTCCTTGAATAAGTTGCCTTACTTGTTCCACCTTCAAAAAATAAGCAGAAGCTTTTTGAAAATTTTTACGTTCATGATAATATTTTGCCACATCAATAGCGAAATCTTCAAGATCAGCATACAACATTTTACTTTCGAGAAAATCAAAAAATCCTTGAATTGCTTCTTCATCCGGGCCTGATAAGTATAAAGATTTCAAAAATTCAAACTCTGATAAATATATTACATCTCCGGCCTTTTGTGAATAAGCCATTCCCTTACTATGATATTCATGAGCTTTATCCATTTTTCCTAATTTATAATGGATCTGTGTAATTAAAAAATACGCTTGAGGTAAGGAAGGAAGAATATTTGATTCTTCAAAAACAGCTATTGCTCTTTTGAAATATGTTATGGCATCCTCATATTGGCTTTGGCTGTTTTTACAAAGCCCGATATTGTACAAAGTTCTTCCCATTAATTGGGGCTGCTTTTCAGCTTCTGCCATAGAATAAGCTTTTTGAAAATGTGAGACGGCATCCTCATACTGTTTTAAATCTAAAAAATTGGTGGCAAATAAAGAATGACACTGCAGCAATCTTATATTATAAGCTTCATTTTCTTTGTATATTTCATATGCTTGCCGTGCATAGTCCATTGAAAAATACGTTTGTTTCATATAGTAATAAGATTCAGACATCTTAAAGAAAAACTCAGCTTTCTCTATCCGATCCTTAACGAATATCAGCTTGCTTTCGGCCTTTTTGAAAAATTTAATAGCCGACAGATATTCCCGCTGATCCAGCTCATACATGCCTCTGAAGAAATTAAAATAGTACTCAAGCAGACCAGTTAAACGAGCCTGTTTTTTATCAATCTCAAGCAGCAGATCAGACAGTCTCGGCTGTTCCTCAATCCTCATTTTTTCTAACGGTTCAAGGTACTCAAGCATTAGGTTGTGCCGAAACTCCATCAGTGAATAGTACAAATGAAGGTCTTGATCTTCTTCCATTTGATCCAGCTCTTGCTTGATTTCTCGTCGCAAATATTCTGCATCGGGTATGCTGAATCGGCGTATGTACATATACCATTCGTTAATCTTTTCTCCGATGGAAGAAGAAGATATGACACCTGTCACGTTTGCAAATCCCTCCCTTCATAATTCTATATATGTCATATTTTATCATCAACATTCTTGTGAGAAGCGCAAAAAAACCGCAATTTTTTCTTTCGTTACACCGCATGTTTGGAGATATATTTTCAAAAAGAAGCGTTTACCCTCAGCAATTTGTACAAGCAAACACGTTAACCTTCCATATTCTGTTATATCTGCGTGAGCAGTGTATGTCTGAAAAGGAAGTGAAGGAATGAGAAAAAACAAGCTTTCCTTTAAAGAAAAAGCAGGAGCAGAACAAGAAGAGTGCTTATGTTTTTGTGAGGGAGAAGCAAGCCGAGAAGCCATGTTTCAAGCGCCGATTGAATTACCTGAAGGATTTGTCGTTGATCCGGCTGAAGCTGTTGCAAACGTGACGTGGAATGCAGACAGCCTTTCTTGTGTCAGTGACCGTTGCTTAATTCAAACGGGGCCAGAGCCTGATGAGGTCGGTGTTCAATTTGCAGTGCGCCTGCAGGGAACCGTTACGCTACTCGTCAGTGTCTCACCTGTGCGAAATCAATATGGACAAGGGGACGGGGCTGTTTCCGTCATTCACAATGCAGAAATCGATCAAGTCGTCTATTATTCCGATGAACCGGATGATTGCCCGGATATCAGTGACATCACGATTGAGAACCTTGTTGTTGTTCCGCCGTTTTACGGCAGTCCTTTATCGGTGACGGGGACGATTGTGCTTGTACCGGAGCCGGAACCCGTCTACGCGTTTACAGCGAATCCAAATGATCAATCAGTTTCTGTGATTGATACAAACACCCATACTGTTGTGACAACGATTGCTCTTCCGTACAATCCGGCAGGTATTGAAATTACGCCAGATAAAAGCGCTGTGTTTGTCTTACATCCCAACAATAATGTGATTTCTGTCATCGATTATGACACATTAACAGTGACAGCAACTATATTGCTGGATCAGCCGCCTCGATTGATTAGATTTATCCCTAATCATGAGTTTGCTTATGTTTTCACCGGTACTGCGGTTTATGTGATTGGAATTGATACGTTAACTGTGGATAGGTCGATTCCTGTGGAAGGATATGATGTTGCAATCGATCCCAATGGGTTATTCGCCTATGTTCTGAATTTTGGAATAGTGCAAAAAGTGGACCTAACTACCGGTGAAGTCACAGGAACAATTGAACGAGAGCTTATCGTATCAACCATAGAAACAAATTGGCCGGAGCGGTATGCCTATGTATTAGAACAAGAATTCTTTTTTAATTATTTGACGGTTATTGATTTAAATACGTTTACCATCAGCAGCACCCAAGAGCTGGAGTATGAAGGGGAATATCGAATGTTTACGAGTGGAGCAGAGGTGTATTTATATGACGGCTTCACTGGCAATTTATATTCTGTCAGTCCAAATGGAGCAGGCGTTATAGGAAATGTTCCGCAGTCGGCAAGAGACTTTGCGTTTACCCCGAATGGCGAGTTTCTGTATGCAACTCATGTTCTAGAACAGAGCATCACTGTTTACAACACGGATGATTACTCCGTGGAGACTGTCATATCTCTTGGGGTTTCACCGGGAGCTATTGCGATTTAATCAACTATATGTTGTGCATTTCTAAAAGGACGTGAAATCATGAAAAAGAATGATCTTTCTGCTTTACAGGAAAATTGTTTCTGTTTTTGTGATGAGGAAATTAGCCGAGAAGCGCCGTTTCAAGTGCCGATAGATATCCCTGAGGGCTTCAAGGTTGATTCGGCCGAAGCGTCAGCGGCTGTTACATGGAGTACAGACAATGTGTCCTGTATCAGTGAGCCTTGCTTAATCCAGACTGGGCCGGAACCAGAAGATATCGGTGTTCGATATGCTGTGAGAGTACAAGGGACCATTACGCTTCTTGTCAGTGTGTCGCCTGTACGAAATCAATATGGACAAGGCAATGGGGCGGTTTCTGTGATTCATACTGAAGAGATTGATCAAGTTGTTTATTATGCAGCACAGTCTGACCGCTGTCCTGATTTTAGTCAAATGACAGTGGAAGATCTGCTCATTGTACCGCCTTTCTACGGCAGTCCGCTTACGGTGACCGGGACACTTGTTTTACCGCCATCACCAGACCCTCAATCGTATGTGTTTACTGCCAATACTGGAGACAGCACGGTTTCGGTTATTGATGCAGATTTAAACACTGTTGTAAAAACAATCCCTTTTTCTGACGTGCCAACTAATCTAGGCGTTACTTTCGATAAAGCATTCACGTATGTCCTCCATGGAAATACCAACCTTGTCTCAGTGATTGATAATAAAACATTAACCATCATAAATACCATTACTGTTGGAGGAGGGCCGAGAAAGATCGAATTTGATCCAACAGATGAGTTCGCATACGTGATGGCCGCCGGATCTATATATGTGATTAACACGGCCTCTCAATCGGTCATTGATGTCATTCCGATACCCGGCGCTTTAGACTTTGCTCTTGATCCGAATGGACAGTATGTCTATACCGCTAATGGAAGCAGTTGGTCGGTTGATAAATATGATGCAAATACTGGGCAGTTGGTAGAAAGTATCATAGATTCATTTGAATTTCCCAGTTTAATTGCAACTCCTTACGCTGGAAATTTTGCGTACGTGTTGAATGGTGAGCTGTGGCCGAAAGGTGTAACGGAGATTAGTTTGTCTCCATTAAGCAGGGGAGGGGACTTCAGCCGTTTATTTGAAACGCTGAGGACGATTGTATTTTCTCTCGATAGCACTAGAGCTTATTTTCTAGAGCCATATAGTGAACCGTTTCTTATTAATAACTTATATGTAGTTAATACGGCCAGACAGAGGATCATTGCAAACGTGTCTCTCCCCGGCGCTTTTGACCTCGCCGTAACGCCGGACAAACAGTATATTTATGCGGCACAGCCCAACGACAATGCTGTGACCGTGTACCGCACAAGTGATTATACAGCCGTGACGGTGATTCCGGTTGGCGCGGGTCCGTCTGCGATTGCGATGTAGCTATTTTATAGATCAAGAGAAGCGGTGCTGCGATAAGAGAATCGTTTATAAATAAATGATCCGATTTGCTGAATGGTAGCCAGGATAATCAGAAACAGCAGTTCACTTATAGAGAAACTGAGCATCCACCAAATCCCGGCTGCTGCCAGCGCTCCCGCAAACACTTTTCTGAACAGGCTGCCGTGCCGGAAAAGCTGCCGCAAATATGTTCGCATGCAAAACAATAAATACAGAATCAGTAGCATCGCAAGTCCCATTGAAAGGGCAGGGGGCGTGTGAAGGCGGAAAGGGACGGCTTTAACGATTTCGAACATGCAGCCGAATATGATGACTTGGCACAACACGGCAGCCATCACGTATGTTTGGCGGACGTTTTTATAGCTGTCACGCAGCGATTTGACGTCTTCTGCATATCGGCTGCACAAGTTGTGTTGCTGAAAGTCACAGCAGCTTTGATGAGACTGTGTGAGTTTCTGAAAAGCTGCTGTCATGTTTTTCACGGATTGGGTGACATAATGAAGATAGAGAAAAGCAGGCAGCATCAGGAGGGCAGCGGTACAAGCCAGCAGCCCGAGCCGCACAGCATCATTGTTGATCATCTGTACATATTGGGCGGCGGCTTCGGCAACGGCCTGAACCCAGCCGAAGGAATAAGCCGCCATACCTATAAGCAGCAATAAAAGGGTAAAGACAGTGTTTTTTTTCATTGTCTGATCGCCTCTTTCTGAGAAATGTGAATGATCGCTTTGTTAGAAGATGCCATTGCATCAATGAGAGACAAGAAAACCTGCGCATCCATATCTTGAATGATGTGGTACATGTCAAGAAACGAGCAATCGCACCTGTCACACTCGGCTGCCCACTCGAAGCATTTACGCACATAATCGCTGTCATAAATGATCGCGTCTGTCAAAGAGTCCTTGCCGTATTGAAGCCAGGCGGCAACCTGTTCTTTCTTCTGTGTGACATAGTATGAAGCCACATCGATATAAGCTGAAGAATGGGTCCCTTGACTGTGAAGGATCAAGAAACCGCCATCCTCATAGATATAGGTCTCGGCTGACAAACGATCGATTTCTAGGCGGTACGTTTGCTGAATCTCTTGAAAAAACGGTGAATCTAATTGAAATAGAATACGAGCCGCGATATCCCAATAAAGCTTTATCGCCAACAGATCGTTTTGCCCGGGAAGTGCGCCGATCTGTAATCCGGTCCATGTATCTTCCATCCGCTCCTCATCACCCAGCACCATTTTTTGTGAGAGGGCTGGAGGGCATGCCGGGATGATTTTTCTTTCAGCATGATAATCCGGACGCTTTTCCAGCTGGAGGTGAGGAGGCAAAAGCGTTTCTGTATTTTCTGAGCCCCCAATCAAAAACAGCGTCATCCGATGGGCTTGGTAGGCAGCCTTATAGGCTTTTTGTAAATCACTGATGTCCAGCGCCTCAATATCTTCGATTCTGCCTGCGGGGAAAACGGCAGCTGGTGAGGAGGGAGAAAGCATGCTGATCAGCTGATAATGATATGAGAGCTGATGGTTAAGGTGTGCTGTTTGAATTTCGCTTGTAATCACAGCTTTTTCCTGAGCGACAATCTTCTTGTCAAATGAGTGGTTCCATAAAGCATCAAGCAGGATGGGGATCGTTTGTCTGAGCCGATCCGGTAATGAGGTAAACATGAAATTGGTATCGGTGTAGGTAGTGAATGCGTTTAAAAGCGCGCCATGCGCAAAAAAATCACTGTACAGATTGCGGCCGTTATGCCAGAAGAGAAGATGCTCTAAAAAATGCGCTGTGCCATACGGAAGCAGTGTATCACCGGATTCTGCCCGTATACATACATCCCGGCTTCCAAAATCGATTTTTACATTGCACAGCCGCAGGTGGGCGCGGGGGAATTTCAATCTGAATATTTTTAGTCCGCTGTCTGTGTATCTGATATCGGTTCGTTCATCCAGTTGTTGAAAAAAGGCTTTCTTTTCCATCTCTTCATCCCCTTACTACATGAGCTCCGATATAATTGATGGTCGCTATGAATTGCAATACATCACGGCATGTAACCGCTGAGATGCCATCCAGCAAGGCTTCTTTCGTGCAGGAGAAGCGGCGCAGGATCCCCATATAGGCCAATAGACCTTCGGGAGAATCGAATTGCAGCAGCAATTCATTGCGTAAAAACTGCTTTGCCTGTTCTAGTTCCCGCTCATCTGTATGAAAAGCTGAGACAGCTTCCAAAACGCGCGGGGGAATGTCTATCTCATGAAGCTGATCTGTACATATTGAAACAAGCAGCAAATTGTTCATGACATCGTAACGGGTGATAACGTGATAGACTGCCAGATCCTTCTCTCTGAAGTGCTTGAATAAAGCGGAATGGCCGTACTTTCCCAGTAATCCGTCTATTAGCTGTATTTTGATATAATCGCTGGCATCTTTCATCTCTCCGCAGTCAAATCCGAGTGTCAAGACGGAAGGACCTGCAGCGCTGCGTGTCTCTGTTTCAAAAACATGCCGGTTTACGGGTATTCTTCCGGACGTTACAGCGGACGTTTGCGGGGCATGTCCCCGAACATCACATGCTTGTACTTGTCCCAATATGTTCAGCTGTTTTTGCTGGGACACTAAATCAACGATAAAGTCCGTTGCGTCGAGAAACCGTTTAGGATGAATCGCCTCTATCCTGTCTTTCCGGCCAAACATGCCTGTGCCGTACATCGGGTTTCCGAAGACCTCCTCAGCCAAGCGAGCCGCCGAGTAGGAGAAGGGATCAGTGAATTTCTTTTCGATTTTCAGCAGCAGCTCATTCCTGGCCTTTTCAAATGCTTCGAATGAAAGAGAAGAAGGGAAAGACAAGTCTGCAAAAGTTTTCATCAGGGCGTCAACATGAAGATTCCCGTTATATAATGGGTGAATCAAACGGGTCCCGCAGGTTTTCAGCTGCTGATCAAAAAAGAGATTCGCTGAGTACATGAAACGGCTGCCGGCAGCATAACCAAAAGCGTCAATGATTTGCTCCTTCAGGTATGCGGCGGCGCCGTAAAAATAAATCGTTTCTTCCTCAGGTTCCGCCGCGCTTTCGATCGGTTTCAGAAAGCTCGCGGCGATTGAAATAGTTGAAAATTGATGAGTCTTCAGCAGGTTAACTTCCAAGCCGTTCTCTTTTGCTTGTATCAAAGAAACCACCATCCTGTTTTTGCAGGTAATAGACTATGACCAGACCGGCTATCGGAATGACCGCCAAGGATACAGCGGTGCCGGCTAATGTGGCTAAGAATAGGGGAAGACAAAACAGATAAGACCGATATTTTGAGAAACCGCTCCATAGCTGCTGCTCCGTCTGCCAGCTGAAGGAGGGCCTTTTTTCATCTGCAGTTAACCTGATAAAAGCTCCCGCCAGCAGCAACTCAATGCACTGCAAAAAAGTGAGAACTGAAATCGGACGGCCGCTGATGAAACCCACAATCATCACGACAAGGAGAAATCCGCCTGCCAATAGGCCTGAATAAAAGCGATATTTCGCCCAAAACATCGTTTTCCGCTTGATCGGAAGCGTGATAAGCAGCATCCGGTCATTTTTTTCAATCGAATACAAAAGGGCGATCGGCGAGCAGATGAGCAAAAGCGCGGAAATCACGATATAAACCACTTGCTGATTGAAGATGCCGGTATTCATCATCTGGAACGAAAAGAAGCCGCTGAACGCCGCCATGACCGCGTAATTTAACAGCATCGCTTTAGAAGAGATAAATCGGTTCCATTCTCTTTTGTAAAACGAAAATTCAGATCGCCGCATAAATGAATGCATCTTGCTCTGCTGCGGAGGCGCCTGCAGAAAGACAGGAAAGTCAATGACCACTGCCCACAGGATATGAACCGCGCAAAGCGGAATCGTGGCGGCCGGCATAAAAGCGGCGCTGAGGCATACACAGGCGAATATCGCCGCATGCAGCAGAAACATCCAGTTCTTCTTTTTGGCGAAATAGTTGCTTAGCACAACTCCGAAAATAATGGAGTAAACGGTAAAAAACGAAAACCTGCCGAGCCAAAACAATGTTTGCGCCCCTGACAGCGTTCCGTTTCCAAATAAGAACAGCGGTAAAATAAAAAAGAATAAAGTTCTTCTCAAACAGGTATCGACAAACAAAACGACACTCTGGGCGAGCCAAAAGCTCCGTGAAGAAATCGGCAGCAGGCAGCTCAGTTTCATATAAGATTCCTTCCATTGAGATGTCACAGAAAGAAACACCATATATGCGTTCATTAAGAGAAGCGCGAGTATGATATACGTTTTGCGCAACACCGATTCATCAATGCCGGCCTGGCGGATCAGCCCGATTTCAAACACGGCCAGAATGACAAGGCCTGCGGCAATGCGGATGGCGTCCTTTTTCCCTTGCCGGCTGTAAAGCTGTTTGAACAGCAAAGACATGATGGGGATTATGTTATTCATGGCCGATCACCTCGAAAAATTCCCGCCGCAGATCGGTCTCCTCTCCAATCGGAATGACCTTTTGGATCTGTTTGTTGTGAAGAATAGCCGCGTAATCACAAAATCTTTGCACGACATCGAGCAGATGAGAAGAAAACAAAATGGTCCCGCCTGCTTCACAGTACTCGCGCATTTTCTGATAAAAGACCTCTATCGATTCCACATCCAAACCGACGAGCGGCTCATCCAAAATAAACAGGGGAGCGCGCAGCAATAAGCCTGTCATCAATACAACCTTTTGCCTGTTCCCCAAGGACAGCTCTGAAATTCTCCTGTTGATGTATTTCGAAAAATGAAAGGCCTCGGCCAAACTGGCAAACTGCTGCTCTGAAAAATCCTTTTGATAAAGCGAATGGACGAAAGACACATAGTCCTTCGCCGTAATTTCTGTAAATAGCAGCGGATAATCGGCGGCGAAGTAACGGTGAGTCTTCAGCTGATCTGATGTTTTCTGCGGCATGCCGGCCTCCGCTTCAATTCCACACAGTGTAAAGCGCCCGCTGAAATTGCGGTTCACGCCTGTCAGCGTATTAATCAGTGTCGTTTTTCCGGCGCCGTTTACCCCAAGCAACCCGTAAACGGCGCCTTTTTCTAAATGTAAATCTACTTGTTCTAAGATGACGTTGTCCCGTTCATACCAAACGGATACATCGTGTATATCCAAAATGCTCATCGCGAGTCAGCCTTCCGCGCGCGCATCCCGAACAGAATGGCAATGGCAATGAAAATCAGCGTAAACAGATAATCGCTTTTGACAAAATAGACGACTGCGCCGATGACAAAGATAAATGAAAGGATATACAGTAAAATTCTTCTTTGTGCTGGTGACAAATCGTTTCCCTCCTAAATAAGCTGGACCACGTCTTCTAATTGTTCATTTTTCGCCCAAGAGCAAATGTTTTTCCGGTGATATTTGTTAGAGTTCAGCCCTTTTAAGTAACAGCCTCCGCAATAGCCGCTGAACGGGCATTTGTCTTTCATGCAATGTTCGCTGAACCGCGGCGCCTGCGCTTGCCACAGTTTATGGACGAGAGGGGAGTTAAAGATGCTTTCATAGGAATCATGAAAAATATTTCCCAATGAAAATTCCTTTGGAAAGAGGGCGCAAGGACGTACTTCGCCGAACGGGCTGATCACAATGGACTTCCAGCCAGCGCCGCAATTTGCCGCGCGTTTTCTCTCATAAGGAATAATCGGAATCAGATCTTTAAACTCATCAATCACATTTTGCTCGTATTCCATAAACTTGCGGTGCTGCTCGGCGTCTTTCGTTGGATGGACAATATCCCTGCCTCTTCCGAAATCGTCAACCCAATTGTAAGAAAACGCCTTCGCCCCGAGATCCCGAACCTTTTGGGCCATATCGTGGATTTCCCACATGTTTTTTTCGAAGACAGACATGGCGACTCTGACAAATATACCGTGGTCACTCAACAATTTTATCGTTTTACAAGTTTGGGCAAAAGAGCCTTTTCTCCCTCTAAAGGAGTCATGGACCTCGGAATTGACACTATCAAGAGAAATGCCGACGATGATTTTTTGCTTGTAAGTCTTCAAAAGCTCCAGGCTCTCTTTTCGCATGAGTGTTCCGTTTGTTAAGACAGCGACTTTTTTGAACTTTTTACACACATAGTCAAGAATCTCATTGGCGTTTGGATGGACAAAAATTTCCCCGCCTGTGATTTCGCATGTCAATACACCGTTATCAAACAGCATATCAGCCGTTTTTTTGAATTGCTCAATCGACACGGTGCCGAGCGCTTCAGGTGAGCTTTCCAAATAACAGTGGGCGCATTTCAAATTACAGCGGTGCGTCAGTTCAAAGGTGGCGTGCAGGGGCATCGGAAATTCATTGCTTCCGCTCGTGGTGATGGTATGGCGGCTTGCCCGGTTTCCAAGCTGAATAACCTGCTTGTTCTGGAGCATGTTGAGCATGTCGTAATACCAATCTTTATGGTCTTCCGGTGATTCATCATACACTGCACATTGCTCAGCTAAAATCTGCTCAGCTGTTTTTTGGCCATCCATGCGCATGCAAAGCTCGTAAGCCGTTTTGTTGAGATCCAAATACTCAAAGTCAGAAATGGAGACATTATCGCGCAAGTAGTCGATTTCTAACACGCCGCCCTCAGGAAGCTGGTGAACTCTTACACTTTCATTAATAAATGGAAACATCTGCTCTATAAACAAAATACCATCCCCTATACATATGATTCAAATAAAAAACGATTGTGTATGTATATCCAAGAGGTAGATTTTAGTTAAAAATTGTAATTTACTTAAAAAGGGCATAGTAGAATGACTATGCCCTTTTGGGAGATCCTTACCCCCATAGACCGAATAGACCTGTTGCACCGGCAATTTCAAAATCAGGGATAGGACCGTCCACTAGACAAGCGGCTCCGATCGAGCATGTTGCACAACCTTTGTTTTCTACAATGACAGCTTTTTTCATAATTGAATCCTCCCTTTATTTGTTTTTCTAGCAGATCTATGTTGTACTTTTATCTTAAAACTATCAAATTACTAATTCAATACATATATTTTGAAAAAAATGTGAAAAGGAAATGATAGATTTCGGAAAAATGTAACATTTCCTAAAGGTAATTAGTGATATGACTTTCTCTTCTATATAAGGAAATGCTTTTTATGAGGTTTATCTTCAAATCTGATGAGCAATGATGGTAAGATAGAAGCAGTTGAAGTTTACAAACCGAATGATTATACTATTCAAGTCAAAGTGGAATGATGAAAAGGACGTGTCAGAATGAAGCAAGAGACACCGATAACACTCCATGTGAAGTCTGTGATCGAGGATGACGGAAACCAAGAAGTCATCGAATTCCGCACCACCGGATTTTACTATGTAAAACAAAATAAAGTGTATCTATCTTATTATGAAGAACACGACTTAGGCAAAGTCAAAACGATTGTGAAAGTAAGCGAAGGCGAAGTCCTGGTCATGAGGTCAGGCGCTGTCAAAATGAATCAGCGTTTCATAACGGGAGCTTCCACAATTGCTAAATATAAAATGTCATTTGGTGAGCTTGAGCTGAAAACAAGCACAAAATCGATTCAATCTGATCTCGATGAAGAAAAAGGCCGTATCAGCATCGCATATGACATGCATGTCGGAGACGAGCAGGAGCATTTACATAATATGACGATCACGTATGAGGGAGGAACTCACGCATGAACATTGCGGAACAAATGAAGGACGTGCTGAAAGAAGAAATCAAAGCGGCCGTTCTGAAAGCGGGACTGGCTGAAGAAAGCCAGATTCCCAATGTTGTTTTAGAAACACCGAAAGATAAAACACACGGCGACTACTCAACGAATATGGCGATGCAGTTGGCAAGAGTGGCAAAAAAAGCGCCGCGTCAAATCGCTGAAGAGATTGTCGCTCATTTTGATAAAGGAAAGGCTTCGATTGAAAAACTGGATATCGCCGGCCCGGGTTTTATCAATTTCTATATGAACAATCAATATTTAACAAAGCTGATTCCGTCTGTACTGGAAGCGGGGGAAGCATACGGGGAAACAAACATCGGAAACGGTGAACGAGTTCAGGTAGAATTCGTATCAGCGAATCCGACGGGAGACCTTCACCTCGGGCATGCGCGCGGGGCGGCTGTCGGCGATTCCTTGTGCAACGTGCTTTCAAAAGCGGGTTACAATGTAAGCCGCGAATACTACATTAACGATGCGGGAAACCAAATCAACAATCTGGCGCTTTCTGTTGAAGTCCGTTACTTTGAAGCACTCGGATTGGAAAAACCGATGCCGGAGGATGGCTACCGCGGCGAGGATATCATTGCGATCGGAAAGCGTCTCGCTGAGGAATACGGTGATCGTTTCGTTAACGAAGAGGAAAGTGAACGCCTCGCGTTTTTCCGTGAATACGGCCTGAAATACGAGCTGGAAAAGCTTCGCAAGGACTTGGAAAACTTCCGTGTGCCGTTTGATGTGTGGTATTCAGAAACATCACTGTACCAAAATGGAAAAATCGACAAAGCGCTTGATGCGCTCCGCGAAAAAGGCCATGTCTATGAAGAAGACGGCGCGACTTGGTTCCGTTCCACGACGTTCGGCGATGATAAAGACCGCGTATTGATCAAGAAGGACGGCACGTACACGTACCTGCTTCCTGATATCGCGTATCATAAGGACAAGCTTGACCGCGGCTTTGATAAGCTGATCAACGTTTGGGGCGCCGATCACCACGGCTACATCCCGCGTATGAAAGCGGCAATCGAAGCGCTGGGCTATGAAAAAGGAACGCTTGAAGTAGAAATCATTCAGCTCGTTCACCTTTACAAAAACGGCGAGAAAATGAAAATGAGCAAACGGACCGGTAAAGCCGTAACGATGCGTGACCTGATTGAAGAAGTCGGCTTGGATGCCGTGCGTTACTTCTTTGCAATGCGAAGTGCAGACACCCATATGGATTTTGACTTAGATCTTGCTGTATCAACATCTAACGAAAACCCTGTGTATTATGCACAATACGCGCATGCACGTATTTGCAGCATGCTTCGCCAAGGGGAAGAGCAGGGACTTAAACCGGCGGCAGATCTTGATTTCAGCCATATTCAATCAGAAAAAGAATATGATCTGCTGAAAACGATCGGCGGCTTCCCAGAGGCAGTGGCGGAAGCAGCGGAAAAACGAATTCCGCACCGTGTCACAAACTATATTTATGATCTGGCTTCTGCTCTGCACAGCTTCTACAACGCAGAGAAAGTCATCGACCCTGAAAATGAAGAGAAGAGCCGCGCGCGCCTGGCTTTAATGAAGGCAACGCAAATTACGCTGAACAATGCGCTTCAGCTGATCGGCGTATCGGCTCCGGAAAAAATGTAATCACGATCAAAAGGACAAAGTCTTCGGGCTTTGTCCTTTTTTTATGAGAAAAACGTGTGATGTAATTCACAATCCTGTTTGCCGAGTTTTTGTATGATAAGACTGATTATTGAATCATTGAAAGGGGCAAGCCAAATGATCAACCGTCAACACATTCAATTATCGTTACAGTCATTAAGCTTGGTGGCAGGGTTTATGGTTTGGGTGCTGATTTCATCACTCATTTCCCAAATCACATTAGATATTCATTTAAGCAAGGGTGAGATTTCTTTGGTGACGGCAATTCCTGTGATCCTCGGGTCGCTTCTCCGCATTCCTTTAGGGTATTTAACGAACAGGTTTGGCGCGCGGCTCATGTTTATGGTCAGCTTCATCTTGCTTTTATTTCCTGTATTTTGGATCAGTATCGCGGATTCTCTGTTTGATTTAATCGCAGGCGGCTTTTTCTTAGGGATCGGGGGAGCGGTGTTTTCCATTGGGGTGACCTCCCTCCCGAAATATTATCCGAAAGAAAAGCACGGTGTCGTCAATGGGATTTACGGTGCAGGAAATATCGGGACAGCCGTTACGACATTTGCAGCGCCGGTTATCGCTCAAGCCGTCGGGTGGAAATCAACCGTGCAAATGTATCTGATTTTGCTGGCTGTCTTTGCCTTACTGCACGTATTGTTTGGCGACAGGCATGAGAAGAAGGTCAAAGTTTCTGTTAAGACTCAAATCAAAGCTGTTTACCGAAATCATGTGCTATGGTTTCTGAGCCTGTTTTATTTTATTACGTTCGGTGCCTTTGTCGCCTTCACTATCTATCTGCCGAACTTTCTGGTGGAGCATTTTGGGCTGAATCCTGCAGATGCCGGCTTGCGGACGGCTGGCTTTATTGCGGTTTCTACGCTGCTCAGGCCTGCGGGCGGATTCCTGGCTGATAAAATGAGCCCGCTCCGCATCTTGATGTTTGTTTTTGCCGGGCTTACATTATCAGGCATTATCCTATCGTTCTCGCCGACAATCGGCCTTTATACGTTTGGATCATTAACCGTGGCCGTCTGCTCAGGCATAGGAAACGGAACTGTTTTTAAACTGGTGCCTTTCTATTTTTCGAAGCAAGCGGGGATTGCCAATGGGATTGTGTCTGCCATGGGCGGTTTAGGCGGCTTTTTTCCTCCGCTCATATTGGCGAGTGTATTTCAGGCAACAGGCCAGTACGCGATCGGGTTTATGGCGCTTTCAGAGGTGGCGTTAGCCAGTTTTGTCCTTGTCATATGGATGTATTGGCAGGAAAGAATGAAAACACACACGGAGAGAAACAGCCAGAGCATCAACTAACACTGGGGCATTCACAAGATTGTTAGTTTTTTCTCGATGGGTACAAATCAATTCACGTTACAATAAACACACAACGTGACTTTCTTCGAGGTGAGCTCATGAATTTTCTCTCTGTTCGACCATCTGATAGTGATCTTATATCCAGCGATCTGTATGAATTGCTGGAATCGATCAGCACGAAAAGAAAAATGGAAAAACACACGTATTTGTTTCGGGAAGGAATGGATGCAGAAGAGCTTTATCTGATTCAATCAGGACTCATTGAAATCGGCAAGCTGACATCTGACGGAAAAGACCTGACGCTTAGAATCTGCCAAAAGCATGATATCGTCGGAGAATTAACACTTTTCACTGAAGAACCAAGGTATATGCTCAGTGCAAAAGTACTAGAGGATGGCGAGGTGCTCGTCATTAATAAAAATAAGCTGGAAAAAGAATTAATCCAAAACGGCGCTTTGACATTTGAGTTCATGAAATGGATGAGCACGCACCTCCGGAAGATTCAGTCCAAAATCAGGGATCTGCTTCTTCATGGCAAAAAGGGGGCGCTCTATTCTACCCTTATCCGCTTATCAAACAGCTACGGAGTGGAGCGAAGCGACGGCATTCTGATTAACATTGTCCTGACAAATCAGGATTTGGCAAAGTTTTGCGCGGCTGCACGGGAAAGCGTCAATCGTATGCTCGGAGATCTCCGCAAAAAAGGGGTTATTTCGATAGACGAATCCGGAAAAATTATTTTGTACAAGCGGGACTATTTACGATGTGAGATTGAGTGTGAAAATTGCCCGCTGGAGATTTGCAATATTGACTGAAAAAAACAAGGACAGCGGTGTCCTTGTTTTTTTACCTTGTGATAAACAGGCACATGACGGCAAGAAAGAAGCAGGCATTCACGATTTCAAGAATGCCAATCGTTTTTACGGGCCAATCCCTTCCATGAAAAAACCATGCCCGCAAGCTGCTCGGGATAAAAGCGAGAAACGCCCATCCTGCTCCGAAAAGAGCGGATAAAAAGGGGAGCAGCAGGTGATATCCCCATGACCAGTATGCAAATGCCCTGTTTTTTCTCTCGCGGATCACCGATTTCACATAAAAGGAACTCCCGATAAAAAATAAAGCAGACTGCAAGAAAATAAACCAAGCCCAGCCGTCAAGGGTTCCCATCCCCAGCCAGCAGCTCGCAAACCCGCCCGAACAAAAGAACAAGACACCTGCAACATCATTCAATAAGGCTCGTTCGTTTTTTCTGCGGGCAAAATACATATGTATGAGAAACAGCGGCAGTAAAGAAACGCCCACCCAGATGAGAGGCGGCTTATGAAAGACCGAGATCATCAAAAAGCAGCAGGCGGGAAAACCGTAATAACACATCCACTTTTGATATGGTTTGCTTTGTTTCTTTTTTAAGGCAAGCGTAACGGGATAAACCGCTAAGTATAGGAAAAGCCAACCAAGGAAGAGCGGAATATGCCAAATAACGGGGCCTCCCTTGACCATGCCGAGTAAAAATGGGATCAGCAGCATCGCCCACGCCCCGTGCTGCTTCGGAATCAGCGCCTTCATCGAAATCCTCCTTTTTTCTTTCATTATAAATGCATTCACCCTCCTGATAAGTGACATTCATCATACAGGCTGTGAAATACATCACTGCTGTACAGGCTCAGTCGAGCTACACTAAAGCTATCCTTAGCACAGGAGGTTTTCCTATGAATCAGTGTGACTATTTATTATTTCTGAAACAACTTCCTATGTTTAATGAAGTGCCTCTATCCATTGTCGAAACCTTGCTGAAAAACGGCACGTTTATCCGCGGTTCATGTGATCAGTCTCCATCTTTTCTTCATTCTCAATCTGTTTATATTGTATTAAAAGGCAGTGTCCGTTTTATGGACACAAGGCTCCCTGAAGGGTCGAAAACCGTTGCGCTGTGGGAAAAAGGCGATGTGTTGCCGATTGATGAAAAAGGCGGGCTTTATTTATCGCCCTTTATCTCAGTCAATGCCACTTCAGACATTCTGATTCTCAACATCCCATATTACATATTTAAGAAAATGATGTCTTATCATCCGCAGCTGCAAATGAACTTTTTGGCTATGCTTCAGCAAAATGTTTTTTGTTCCTATCAATTATTTTTGCGGTATTTGCATACATCACAGGATGAAAACGCCGAGCCCGGTTCTTAAATAGAGCCGGTTTTTTTGATCTTTGAAAGGCGGCTAATGACCCAAGCGTTCTGCCTGAACGCAGCCTTCCTTCTCCTTTGTGTGAACATTTTGTGAAAAAAGCGGAGTGTGTGACATAGTTCACAAGGAAACACGCTGTCTCTGTTTATAGTGAACTTAGCATCACCTGACTCGGAAGGAGTGAACTCTCATGAAGAAAAAGAAAAGGAGTCCGTTGTTTAGGAGATTGAATTATTTCTCTCCTATCGAACACCATTCAAATAAACATAGCCAAACCACCCGCGAAGATCGCGATTGGGAGAATGTATACAGAAACAGATGGCAGTACGACAAAGTCGTTCGCTCCACCCACGGCGTTAACTGTACAGGGTCTTGTAGCTGGAATATTTATGTGAAAAACGGAATTGTCACGTGGGAAGGGCAAAATTTGAATTATCCATCAACAGGCCCGGATATGCCTGATTTTGAACCGAGAGGCTGCCCGCGGGGGGCCAGTTTTTCATGGTATATCTACAGCCCGCTGCGTGTGAAATATCCATACGTGCGCGGTGTACTGATTAATTTATGGCGGGAGGCACTGCAAGAACATCAAAATCCATTGGAAGCCTGGAAATCGATCGTCGAAAACCCTGAAAAAGCGAAGTCCTATAAACAGGCGAGAGGGAAAGGCGGTTTTGTGCGTGCTGAATGGCCGGAGGTGCTGAAGCTGATTTCAGCCTCTCTGCTGTATACAGTGATGAAATACGGGCCTGACCGAAACGTCGGTTTTTCTCCGATTCCGGCCATGTCCATGATCAGCCACGCATCAGGCTCCCGGTTTATGTCGTTAATCGGAGGCCCTATGCTCAGTTTTTATGACTGGTATGCGGATCTTCCTCCAGCATCCCCGCAAATTTGGGGTGACCAGACGGACGTTCCGGAAAGCAGTGATTGGTACAATTCCGGCTATATTATCACATGGGGCTCCAACGTTCCGTTAACGAGAACGCCTGACGCGCATTTTTTGGCGGAGGCCCGCTATAAAGGCGCTAAGGTCATTTCGATCAGTCCAGATTTTGCGGAATCCTCAAAGTTCGCGGATGACTGGCTGAGTATTCGCCAAGGGACTGACGGGGCGCTTGCGATGGCGATGGGTCACGTTATTCTGCAGGAATTTTACGTGAACCAAGAAACTGAACGTTTTATTGAGTACGCGAAGCAATACACTGATTTTCCATTTCTCGTCACTCTGTCAAAAGAAAATGGCGTATACACAGCGGGACGGTTTCTGCATGCGAAGGACATCGGGCGGAAGACAAAGCATGATCAGTGGAAGCCTGCGGTTTGGGATGAACAGACAAGTTCATTTGCCATACCCCAAGGGACAATGGGCTCGCGCTGGGACGGGCAGCAGAAATGGAACCTGCACATGATTGATGAAGAAACCGGGGAACCGATTGAACCCCGTCTCTCTGTGCTGGGAATAGAGGACGAAATCGGCACGGTGCGCATCCCGTATTTTTCAAATGACGGAAACAAAGTGCTCGAGCGGGATCTTCCTATTAAAAAAATGAACCTGAACGGTGAAGAAACGTACATCACGACCGTGTTTGACTTGATACTGGCTAACTACGGCGTGAACCGGGGCATCGGCGAACGATCGGCTGTCTCCTATGATGACCCTGAGCCGTTTACGCCTGCCTGGCAGGAACAAATGACAGGAATCAAAAAAGAAGCTGTCGTTAAGATTGCCAGAGAGTTTGCCCAAAATGCGATCGATACAGACGGCCGGTCCATGATTATCGTAGGGGCCGGCATTAACCACTGGTTCAACTCCGACACGATCTACCGAGCAGTGTTAAATCTTGTTTTACTTGTAGGCGCCCAAGGCGTAAACGGCGGAGGCTGGGCCCATTACGTGGGGCAGGAAAAGCTCCGACCTGCTGAAGGGTGGCAGACGATTGCAACTGCAAAGGACTGGGAGGGCGTGCCCAAGCTGCAAAACGGCACCTCATTTTTCTACTTTGCGACAGATCAGTGGCGTTATGAGGACCAGCCGATCAGTGATTTGGCATCACCGATTGCTGCGTCATCCCGCTACAAGCACCACGCTGATTACAATGTGCTGGCCGCGCGGCTGGGGTGGCTTCCGTCTTACCCGACTTTCAATCAAAATGGCATCGATCTGTATAAAGAAGCTGAAAAAGCAGGGGCAGCAACACCTGAAGACGTTGGTGCGTACGTGGCCTCACAGCTCCAAGAGAAAAAACTGAAATTCGCGATTGAAGATCCTGATAATGAAGTGAATTTTCCAAGAAATCTCTTCGTATGGCGGGCAAATCTGATCTCAAGCTCAGGAAAAGGGCATGAATATTTTCTCAAGCATTTGCTGGGGACGACGAACGGCTTGATGAATGACGACAGCGACAGCATCCGCCCTGAAGAAATCAAATGGCGGGAGCAGGCGCCGGAAGGAAAGCTCGACTTGTTAATCAATCTTGACTTCCGAATGGCCGGTACGGCGCTGTATTCCGATATCGTGCTGCCGGCGGCGACATGGTATGAAAAACACGATCTCAGCAGCACAGATATGCATCCGTTCATTCATCCATTTGCTCCGGCGATCTCAGCTCCGTGGGAATCGAAGTCAGACTGGGATATTTTCAAGGCGCTGTCAAAAGCCGTTTCCGATCTGGCAGAAGAAGTCAATATGGAGCCGGTGAAAGAAGTGGTTGCGACGCCGCTGCTCCACGACACCATGCAGGAATTGGCCCAGCCATTCGGCAAAATCAATGACTGGAGCAAGGGCGAATGTGAAGCCATTCCGGGAAAAACGATGCCGAACATCCAAGTCGTTGAACGGGATTACAAACACATTTTTCATAAAATGACCGCACTCGGTCCTAACGCTGCTTTAAAGCCGAGCGGAACAAAAGGGATGAGCTGGTCAATAGCCGATGAATATGAATCACTCAAACAGAGACTGGGAGAAATCACCTCAGACAGCGTGGCAAAGGGATGTCCAAATATAAGTGAAGCAAAGCAGGCGGCAGAAGCGGTTTTAACCCTATCATCCACTTCGAATGGAAAGGTCGCCGTAAAAGCATGGGAATCACTTGAAAACATCACAAACCTGAAGCTGAAAGACCTGGCGGAAGAACGCGAGGAAGAATGCTTTACGTTCGAACAAATTACAGCCCAGCCGAAAACGGTGATCACGTCTCCGGCGTTTTCCGGCTCTGAAAAAGGAGGGCGCAGGTATTCGCCGTTTACAACAAATGTTGAAAAATTAATTCCGTGGCGGACGCTGACAGGCAGACAATCCTATTATGTCGATCATGAACTGATGATGGAATTCGGTGAAACGATGGCGACATTCAAACCGATCCTCCAGCATCGCCCGTTTCTGAGCAAGCGGCCTGATCAAGAGGGAAAAGAAATCGTCCTCAATTATTTGACGCCGCATAATAAATGGTCTGTCCACAGCATGTATTTTGATTCTCTGCCGATGCTGACGCTGTTCCGCGGCGGGCCGACCGTGTGGATGAATAAAGATGATGCAGAGGACACGGATATCAAAGACAACGATTGGATTGAATGCTTTAACCGAAACGGTGTTGTCGTCGCGAGAGCCGTTTTGTCTCATCGGATTCCTAAAGGAATGGCGTTTATGCACCATGCCCAGGACCGCCACATCAACGTGCCCGGCACAAAGCTGACGAATAACCGCGGAGGCACCCATAACAGCCCGACAAGGATACACGTCAAGCCGACCCAGATGATCGGGGGCTATGCTCAGCTCAGCTACGGCTTTAATTATTACGGTCCAACGGGGAATCAGCGCGACCTGAACGTCGTCATCCGCAAGCTGAAGGAGGTCGATTGGCTTGAAGATTAAAGCGCAAATCGGTATGGTCATGAACTTGGATAAATGCATCGGCTGCCACACGTGCAGCGTCACCTGCAAAAACACGTGGACAAACCGTTCCGGTGCGGAATATATGTACTTCAATAATGTAGAAACAAAGCCGGGCATCGGCTACCCGAAGCAATGGGAGGACCAGGACAAATATAAAGGCGGCTGGACATTGAAAAAAGGAAAGCTCGAGCTGAAATCGGGCTCGAAAACCAATCGGCTTGCAGGCCTTTTCTATAATCCGAATCAGCCGTCGATTGATGATTACTATGAGCCCTGGAACTATGATTATGAAACATTAACGAACAGCCCGCAGAAAAAACACCAGCCAGTAGCACGCCCGAAATCGTCCTTGACGGGGGATTTCATGAATATCGAATGGGGTCCGAACTGGGAGGATGATCTCGCGGGCGGCCACATAACGGGACTTGAAGATCCCAATGTACAAAAGATGGAGGAATCGATCAAAACAGAATTCGATGAGGTTTTTATGATGTATTTGCCCCGTATTTGCGAGCACTGCATCAACCCGGCGTGCGTCTCATCCTGTCCATCCGGCGCCATGTACAAACGCGAGGAGGACGGCATTGTGCTTGTGGATCAAAATGCATGCCGTTCATGGAGATATTGCGTCTCATCCTGTCCTTATAAAAAAGTCTATTTTAACTGGCAAACGAACAAAGCGGAAAAATGCACACTCTGCTTTCCGCGTTTGGAGGCGGGACTGCCAACCATCTGCTCTGAGACGTGTGTTGGCAGAATCCGCTACCTCGGCGTCATGCTGTATGACGCGGACAAAGTGGAGGAAGCGGCATCTGTTGAAAATGAAAAGGATCTCTACCATTCCCAATTGGACGTTTTTCTTGATCCAAATGATCCTGAGGTTGCCAAGCTGGCAAAAGAACAAGGCATTCCGGCTGAATGGATAGAGGCTGCGCAGCAATCGCCGATCTATAAAATGATCATTGACTGGAAGATTGCGCTGCCGCTTCATCCAGAGTACCGCACGTTGCCCATGGTGTGGTACATTCCGCCGCTCAGCCCGATTATGAATCTCTTTGAAGGAAAAGGCAGCCGGCAATCCGCGGAAGATATTTTTCCGGCTATCGACCAAATGAGAATCCCGATAGATTATTTGGCGCAGCTGTTAACAGCCGGTGATACGGATCATATTCGGTCAACGTTGAAGAAAATGTCTGTCATGCGCCAGTATATGAGAGCGATCCAGACGAATAAATCAATCGACCCGGAACTGATCTCCAGTGTCGGCTTAACAGAACAGCAAATTGAAGATATGTATCGGCTGCTTGCGATTGCCAAATATGATGACCGCTTTGTGATACCGAGCAGTCATCGAGAAGAAGTTTCAGATTTATATGCTGAACAAGGGAGCTGCGGCTTATCATTTTCAGGCGGCCCCGGCTCCTGTTTCTAACTTTTGATAAATGAGGTGTAACAAGATGAACACCACAGACCGGCAAATGACGTTCTCCGCTCTTTCCACTCTTCTCTCTTATCCGGATGAAGAGTGGAGAGCCGAGATTCCCGATTGGAAGGCTCTTATCCATGAAATCAGCAACCGGCAAATCCGGGAGAAGCTGCTGCACTTTTTCGAAGCGTCAGCCAGCTTTTCACCGGAAGCGCTGATTGAACACTATGTCTATACATTCGACTTTGGGAAAAAAACAAATATGTATGTCACCTACTTTAACTCGGGCGAGCAAAGGGAACGCGGCGTTGAATTGCTGCATTTAAAAAACACATACGAGCAATCCGGTTTCCTGCCGACAGAGAAAGAGCTGCCTGATTATCTGCCGCTGATGCTGGAATTTGCTGCGGCTGCAGAAATTGAAGCAGCGAGAAGCGTGTTTGAGAAATATCTGTCCAATGTGAGGGAGCTGGCATCCCGTCTCGAAAAAAATGACAGTATATACGCTGAACTGCTGCACGTGCTGCTGGCCGCGCTTGAAAACATTGGCGTACGTGAAAGCGTTGAAGGGGCTGTTCAGGCATGAGCGGGCAGATCCTCTGGGGTATTATGCCATACATTGTATTGACAATCTTTATCGGCGGCCATATTTACCGCTACCAGCATGACCAATTTGGCTGGACGGCGAAATCAAGCGAGATGTTAGAAAAGAAAAAACTTGCGGCGGGCAGCACACTTTTTCACTGGGGACTGCTGTGCGTTGTCGGCGGGCATGTCATGGGGATTCTGATCCCGGAAGGCGTGTATGCTTCCCTTGGCATTTCAGAGCATATGTATCACAAAATGGCGATTGGCGCTGGCTTGACGGCGGGCATTGCGGCATGTACCGGACTTGTCATCCTGACGTACAGAAGGCTGTTTGACAAAAGAATCCGCAAAACGAGCTCGCCATCCGATATCCTTACGCTGCTCCTGCTGCTGTTCATGATGCTGTCGGGCGTTGCGGCCACGTTTCTCAACATTGATTCGAAAGGATTTGATTACCGGACCACAGTCGGGCCGTGGTTCAGGGAAATCGTTTTGTTCAGGCCTGACGCCTCTTTGATGGAGAGTGTCCCGCTATGGTTTAAGTTTCATATTGTGATAGGCTACGTCGTTTTTATCCTGTGGCCGTTTACAAGATTGGTTCATGTGTTCAGTCTGCCGCTCAAGTATCTGACCCGCAGCTACGTTGTATATCGGAAACGCTCGTGAAAATCCCCCTTGAAGAGGGGGATTTTTTTATCTTGATGAAAACATAAGATATCTTCTGAAAAGGTAATGGCTGGGCGGCCGGGAATCCTGTTGTGTTTGTATTTGGAAATAACATCAAGAATAAAACGGATTTTACTCATTTTAAACCGGCGGAACAGCAGATTATGACTCAGCCTGACTAACTCCTTATTTTCTTTCTGATCAATATCCCGTTTTATATATTTTTCTCATCAGAATGGGTATCAAATTTACTCTATCCACCGTATTTGCAGTCACAGCGCCGCCTTCTTTTCGGCGCTTGCCGGAGTGCTGAGCGGGTTCGGCCTGCCGCTCATGTTGTCACTCGGCGTTGCCAATAGTCTTGCTTTATTTCTGCAGAAACGATGCGGATGAATTCCCTGACAGTTAGTTTTCTCTAAACCTCTCCTCTTTTGGCGGAGAGGTTTTTTACTTACAAGGTTTATCGATTAGAAAAAAGAGGTAATACAGAGGTAATTGAATCAGATTGGAGAGAATCAGGATGCTGAAAAGGAGACTGGAATTTTTCTTTTTATATATGATGCTCATCGGGGCATATGTCATTTGGTTTTTTCCGGTTTCCAGGCTTGAGTTTTACGGAGGATTGCTTTGCTATATAAGCATTATTTTGTTCAGCATCTATTCATTAATTCTTGAAAACCGCACCTCGCAGCACACGCTGCTATGGATCCATATTCTTGTCTTTTTTCCAATCGTCGGCTACGTGTTTTATCTGTTTTCGGGACAGCTTTATGTAAAGGGAAAGCTGTTTAAGACAAAACGAATGTACAACAGGGAAAAGCTCAGGAAGCTGTTTGACAAGGAGGAAACGCCCGAAGTGACAGGGTTGAAGGACAATCAAGAGAGGTTCTTTACATATTCCATCAGGGCTGCCCATATGAATATCAATACGAAAAGCAACATCAAAGTGCTGAAAAACGGCGAAGAAACCTTCCCGGACATTTTCAAAGCAATGAGAAAAGCGGAATCTTACATACATATTGAATACTACATGTTTAAATCAGACATGCTCGGACGCGGCATGATGGATATTATGATGGAGAAAGCGCGCCAGGGTGTCGAGGTGAGGTTTTTATACGATGCGGCAGGAAGCATGAAGCTAGCAAGAAGAGATATTATGAGAATGAAACAAGCGGGGGTGGACATCGTCCCGTTTTCTCCGCTGAAATACGGGTTTTTCAACCAGAAGCTGAATTTCAGAAATCACCGGAAAATCGTGATCATCGATGGGAAAACCGGTTTTGTGGGTGGATTAAATGTTGGGAAGGAATATATCAGCAGAGATCCGTACATCGGATTTTGGAGAGATACACACCTGCGGCTTGAGGGGGAAATTGTGCAAACGCTCCACGCTATCTTTATGCTGGATTGGGAATACGTCTCCAATGAAGTGTTAATTGATCAAGAGGAGTACAATACCCCGGTTCCCGTGGAAGGAGGAGGCATTTATCAAATTGTCGCGACAGGCCCTGACATGAAGGAAAGCATGAGCGATCTTTATTATGAAATGATTTCTTCAGCGCAGAAATCAATATGGATCGCCACGCCCTATTTTGTCCCCAATGAATCCATTCGCACGGCGCTAAAAGCAGCGGCGACAAAGGGGGTAGAGGTAAGGGTTATGGTGCCGGAGAAGAACGACAGCTTTTTGACCCAATACGCGTCGAGGTCCTATTTCCCGGAGCTGCTCCTTGAGGGCATTGAAGTGTACTCCTACCAAAAAGGCTTCATGCATCAAAAAGTCATGATCATTGATGGCGATCTCGCCTCCGTCGGTACCGCGAATATGGACATGCGCAGCTTTCAGCTCAACTTTGAAGTGAATGTGTTCTTCACGGATGCCGAAGCGATCCGAACCCTTGAGGCCCATTTTGAAGAAGATATGCAGGAAAGTGAAAAGCTCAGCCCTGTCGGCTTTTATAAAAGAGGCGTGGCTGACCGGACAAAAGAGTCATTTGCCCGCCTGTTTTCAGGTGTTCTGTAAGAAAAAAGAAATCTGATCTTTCAAAACAGCCCGTGTATAGTATAATTGAGAAATATTATCAGTTATTTATACATTGGGGGAAGATAGGGTGCTGCGGCAATTTTTTTCATATTATAAACCATATAAAACGTTGTTCTTTCTCGACTTTTTCTCAGCGATCGCGGGAGGTTTAATGGAGCTGAGTTTTCCTTTGATCGTCAATTATTTTATTGATACCTTGCTGCCGGGCAGGGACTGGGGACTGATCATCGCGACCTCAATCGGGTTATTTGCGGTGTACGCGCTCAGCTCGGCTCTTCAGTATATCGTGACCTACTGGGGACACATGCTTGGTATCAATATTGAGACTGATATGAGAAAGTCGCTTTTTGACCATTTGCAAAAGCTCTCGTTCAAATTTTACGACAACAACAAGACGGGAACGCTGATGTCGAAGCTCACGAACGATTTAATGTATATCGGTGAAGTCGCCCATCACGGTCCGGAAGACTTATTCATTGCGGTCATGACCATTCTCGGGGCGTTCGGAGTGATGCTGTTTATTAACTGGCAGCTTGCTTTATTAACGTTTATCATTATGCCGATCGTCATTTGGCTAGCACTTTATTTCAACAAAAAAATGACCAAAGCATTTACCACGCTGAACAAGGATATCGGAGACTTCAGCGCGCGTGTAGAAAATAACATCGGCGGCATCCGGCTTGTGCAGGCGTTCGGAAATGAAGCATTTGAAAAAGAACGCTTCGCCGTCAACAACCAGCGTTTTCGTGTCACAAAGCTTTCTTCCTACAAAATCATGGCAAAAAACGGTTCAATCAGCTATATGCTGACCCGGTTTGTCACGCTGTTTGTCCTTTTGTGCGGGACGTGGTTTGTCATTCGCGGCTCCTTATCGTACGGGGAATTTGTGGCGTTTGTGCTCCTGACGAATGTGCTGTTCAGGCCTATTGACAAAATTAATGCCATTATCGAAATGTATCCGAGGGGGATCGCGGGTTTCAAAAGCTATATGGAGCTCATGGAGACAGAGCCGGATATTCAGGACTCGCCTGATGCGAAAGATGTTTCCGGCCTGAAGGGCAATATCCGCTATAAACATGTTTCGTTTGGCTATGATGGCCATCACAATGTCCTCAATGACATCAACCTATCCATTCAAGCGGGGGAAACGGTGGCGTTCGTTGGTCCATCAGGTGCGGGGAAATCAACGCTTTGCAGTCTGCTTCCGCGTTTTTATGAAGCGTCGGAGGGCGACATTACGATTGACGGCATCAGTATAAAAGACATGACGCTTTCTTCGTTGCGCGGGCAGATTGGCGTCGTGCAGCAGGATGTTTTCTTATTCTCGGGCACGCTTAGAGAAAATATCGCCTACGGCCGATTAGGCGCATCAGAAGAAGACATTTGGCAAGCTGTGAAGCAGGCGCATCTGGAAGAGCTCGTCCATAACATGCCCGATGGATTGGATACTATGATTGGCGAACGCGGCGTGAAGCTTTCCGGCGGGCAAAAACAGCGTCTGTCAATTGCAAGGATGTTCTTGAAAAATCCGTCGATCTTGATTCTCGACGAAGCCACCTCAGCCCTTGATACAGAGACGGAAGCGGCGATCCAAAAGGCGCTTCAAGAGTTGTCTGAGGGGCGCACGACGCTTGTCATCGCCCACAGGCTGGCAACGATCAAAGACGCGGACAGAATTGTAGTCGTCACAAACAACGGTATTGAAGAACAAGGCCGTCATCAAGACCTGATCGAAGCCGGAGGCCTATACAGCAGGCTGCATCAAGCGCAATTCGGGCAAATGGTGCATCGATAGGAGGAGAACATGGAAAGAAAAACTGTGCTGTACATTGCTGTTTCATTGGACGGGATGATCGCAAAAGAAGATGGAAGCATCGATTGGCTGGATGAATTTGAAGGTGAAGGTGACAACGGCTACAGTGATTTTTATCAGACTGTTGATACAGTCATTTTAGGGCGGAGCACATATGAGCACGTTAAAGTGCTAACACCGGTTTTCCCGTATCAGGATAAAACCTGCTATGTTTTTACAGGATCGCCCGACAGTTATCAAGATGAACATGTGACGTTTATCAATGAGGGAGCCAGAGCCTTCACTGCCCGTTTGAAACAGGAAAAAGGCCCAAACATCTGGATAGCTGGCGGGGCAGAGCTGGTGAATGCCTTTATGAAAGAAGATGCCATCGACGAATTCATCATCACTGTTTTCCCGTCGTTTTAGGAAGCGGCATCCCGCTGTTTCACGAACTAACAAATGAAACAAAACTGCGGTTAAATGGGACAAAACAATTTGGACAAGCGGTTCAGCTCCATTATGTAAGAGCATAAGAAAAAGGATAGACAGATGTCTATCCTTTTTTGTATGTAAGTTAGAGCGCTTCTCTCTCAGCAGGCTCGATGAGATTTTGGAATTTTTCAATGAGCTGTGATGCTTTTGTTCCTTCAACTACGATTAGATATTCCTTTTCATTATGAGCCATGCGGAACGTTTCAAGCTCAATTAAGCTTTTGATTTTGCACATCGTTTTCTTTGAATAAATATAAACCTCGTGGCTTCCGGAATGGCACATTTTATAAAGATGAATCAAATTTCTTAAAGTAAAGGCCTGTGCGGCTACTTTCAGAGACTTGATATTTTTCATGATCTTTCTCCTCCATCGATTGTTGTCTTATATAGCCTAAGTTCCCAAAGCTGACAAGTCGTAAACCTATTTTTGCACATTTATGACTTCCATTGCAGCGCACCGCCCCCGATGCGTTTGACACCGCGGATGGAGCTTAATTCATCCATCAAGCGGAGAAGCGCCTTGTCTTTCTGCTTTGCTTCAATCATGAAATCAATATTCGTTCCCCATTGCCTAAAGCGTTCCAACAGCGGCAGCAAAAAGTTGGCGTCAACATAATCGGCATGGCTGCGTATCGCTTGCTCCGATTTTGGGGAAGACAAGTGAACCTTTGGCTGAAGGCCGATCCGCTCCCACGTTTTGATCATGCGGGGCAGTGCTACATTCAGGTCGGCGTGATCGTCTGGATTGGCGTAAAAATGATGAAAGTCAAAGACAAACGGAACATCCTCCTGCTCACAGACCTGAAGCGTTTCTTCTGTTGTATATGTTTTATCATCATTTTCAAGTGTCATCCGCTCTTTGATCTCCTGCGGCAGCTGTTTTATATTTTGATGAAATTGTGCAGTGGCGGTGTCTTTATTTCCGTAAGCGCCGCCAATATGAATGTTGATAACGGAGCGATCAGCAATGCCCATGGCCTCAAGCATGCGGTAGTGATACGCCATATCGGTTACCGCATTTTTTGTGACGGATTCCTTCGGGCTCGTAAACAGAGTGAATTGATTTGGATGAAAGCTTGTTCGCAGTTGATGTGTTTTAACAAGCTCTCCAATCTCCCGAAACTCTTTTTGAAACGGTGTTACAAAATCCCACATCACGTCGGGATACGTAGCCAGCGGCACAATCGAACTGGAAAAACGGTACAAAGGAATGCCGTGGCCGATGATATAGTGAAGGGTTCTCATCGTATTACGCAAATTGGCTTTTGTCACAGTCAGAAGCGCTTCTTTTCTTTCAGTCTTTGAAAGCTTTGAATACCGCGCGAATGTCAATGTTTTAGCGGGAGACGCATCCCAAAGGCTCATCGCATTTGAAACGAACCCGAATCTGAAAATCATAGGAACTCTCCTTTATAAGAAATAAGATAATGCCCTGCCGAGCCATTCCGCCGGGCGCTGCCTGAATGTGCGCTTGCTGAAATCCTCCATCGTCAGCAGCTCCGACTTTTTCATATCCTCCTCAATCGTGGCATAGACTTCACTTGTAAACGCTTCGTCATCAATTTCAACATTCACCTCTTCATTTAAGAACAGGCTTCGTTTATCGAAGTTGGCTGTTCCGATAATGCTGAGATGGTCGTCTATGATGAGGGCTTTTACATGATAAAACCCTTGATAATAACGATAAATAAGGCAGCCGGCATCCAAGAGCTCCGAATAATACGTAAAAGCTGCTTCTCGTACCAGCGGATGGTCTGATTTCATCGGTACAATGATTCTCACGGATACGCCGTTTTTTCTTGCGTTAATAAGGGCCTCTTGAAGCGGTTTTGATGGAATGTAATAAGGCGTGCAAACCGTAAGGCGATTCTTCGCTTGGGCAATGTTGGCCAAGTATATGTTTTCAAGGGAATAACCATCGGTCGCATATATCTTGTGAGAAATAGTCCCTTGCTGAAGCTTTGGCCAAACATCCGAACCCAGAACGATTCCGGTATTACGTTTTAGATCAGAAGCAAAAAGCGTTTGAAGATCATGTACGCCTTCTCCGATCATGCGCAGATGATAATCCTCCCAATTGCCGAACTTCGCTTTCTTTCCAAGATATTCTTCGGCGATATTAAACCCGCCGATATAACCGATTTTTCCGTCTATCACCGTAATCTTCCGGTGATTCCGTTTTTGCATGTGAAAAAAGAAAAAAGGAAAACGGGGACGATTCATCACATGGACATGGACGCCGGCATTTTTCATCGTCTGCAGCGCCGTTTTTTTAATTGCCCGGCAGCCCGCCCAATCCAGAAGCAAATAAACGGAGACGCCAGCTTGGGCTTTTGTTTTCAGCAAGGTATACATATTGTGGCTGACCTCATCATTTTTCATAATAAAAAACATCATGTGAACAGAAGAGGCGGCCTGGCGAATATCATTCATCATCCGCTCAACGAGATCAGCGCCGCAGTGGATCAATTCGATGTCACTCTTCTTTTTTGAAAAAATAGGCTCGTACGCCTTTTTTCTGTATCCGGCACGGCCCATGAAGATATCAAGCAGAATCAAGGCAAAGAAAATAACGACAATGATCATAATCACGATAAATACCTTCATACCGGCACTCCTTTCCGTAGTAAAGGTAGTGTGCCCGAACAGCAGGAATTTAATTATTGACTGAACACTCATTCATTATTTATCATAAAGATAATCTTATACAGATTCGGGGGTAGGGGATCGCGGTCTTTATCAGTAAAAAGGGGGAATTGGAATGAGCGGCTTTCTCATCGCAAATGCATTATTATTTCTGATTGTAACCGCTTACGCTGTCTATTTGTTTGTGTACTTGGTCAAAACGAGACTGGCCTACATCAAGCTCGGCCAGAAAGAACAATTTGATCAACGGTTCAAGGAACGGCTTCACGCCATATGGGTGAATGTATTCGGACAGAAAAAACTGCTCAAGGACAAGAAAAGCGGAATCATTCACGTCATGTTTTTCTACGGATTTATATTGGTTCAGTTCGGAGCAATTGACTTTATCATCAAAGGACTGGCTCCCGGCCGGAATCTGCCGCTTGGCCCGGTCTATCCCGCCTTCACCTTTTTTCAGGAAATTGTTACGTTTCTCATTTTAATTGCTGTTGGGTGGGCATTCTACAGACGTTATATCGAAAAGCTCGTGAGGCTGAAACGCGGTTTCAAAGCCGGACTCGTTCTCATTTTTATCGGAGGATTAATGCTGACCGTTCTGCTTGGGAACGGGATGAATCTGATTTGGCATGAGCATGGGCTTTCTTGGAGCGAGCCAATTGCCTCAGGTATTGCGTTTATGCTTAGCGGTGTCGGGAAAACAGGCGCGGCGGTGATTTTCTATATCGCATGGTGGATCCATCTCCTATTTTTGCTTAGCTTTTTAGTGTACGTGCCTCAGTCGAAGCATGCCCATTTAATCGCCGGCCCGGCAAACGTCTTTTTCAATCGAATGGAATCTGCCGGAAAACTTGAAAAAATTGATTTTACCGACGAAACGAAAGAAAGCTACGGAGCGGGAAAAATTGAGGATTTCAGACAGTCTCAGCTGCTTGATCTATACGCGTGTGTCGAGTGCGGCCGCTGTACCAATATGTGTCCTGCAACAGGCACCGGAAAAATGCTGTCTCCGATGGACTTGATTTTGCGTCTCAGAGACCATCTCACGGAAAAAGGCGCTGCCGTCACCTCGCGCTCCCCATGGGTGCCCGCAGCAGCGTTTCGGCATACGAGAGGCAATCAGCTGGCTGCGGCGTCAGCGGGCAGCGGATCGCAGGAAGCCGCAGCGGCGCTTGATTACAATCCAAGCTTGATCGGCGACGTCATCACAGAGGAAGAAATTTGGGCATGCACCACTTGCCGGAACTGTGAGGATCAATGCCCGGTCATGAATGAGCACGTGGATAAAATCATCGATCTCCGCCGCTACCTCGTACTGACAGAAGGAAAAATGGACAGTGACGCCCAGCGCGCAATGACAAGTATTGAGCGGCAGGGGAATCCGTGGGGACTCAACCGCAAGGAACGTGAAAATTGGCGTGACGAGGCGCCGGATGCTGAGATTCCGACTGTAAAAGAAATGAAAAAAGAAGGAAAAGAATTTGAGTACCTTTTCTGGGTAGGCTCCATGGGGTCTTACGACAACAGAAGCCAGAAAATCGCAATTTCCTTTGCCAAGCTGCTCAATCACGCGGGCGTGTCCTTCGCGATCCTCGGCAATAAAGAAAAAAATTCAGGAGACACGCCGCGCCGCCTCGGAAATGAATTTTTGTTCCAAGAGCTGGCTGAGAAGAATATTTCTGAATTTGAAAAAAATGATGTCAAAAAAATCGTTACGATCGATCCCCATGCATACAATTTATTTAAAAATGAATATCCGGATTTCGGATTTGAAGGCGAGGTTTATCATCATACAGAAGTGCTGGCCGAGCTTGTGAAAAACGGAAAATTAAAGCCGCAGCACCCGCTTCATGAGACGATTACCTTCCATGATTCGTGCTATTTGGGCCGGTACAATGAAGTCTATGATCCGCCGAGAGAGATTTTGAAAGCCATTCCGGGCGTGCAGCTTGTTGAAATGGAGAGAAACCGGGAAACCGGCATGTGCTGTGGAGCTGGCGGGGGATTAATGTGGATGGAGGAAGAAACAGGCAACAGGATTAACGTCGCCAGGACAGAGCAAGCGCTCGCAGTCAACCCATCGGTGATCAGTTCCGGCTGTCCGTACTGTCTCACAATGCTTGGGGACGGCACAAAGGCGAAGGAAGCCGAAGACCAAGTCAAAACGTACGACGTCGTCGAGCTTCTGGCTCAATCCGTTTTAGGCGCTGATCTGAAAATGGGGGAGAAGCAATGAATTTTTCATTATCAGAAGAACATGAGATGATACGAAAATTGGTGCGCGATTTTGCGAAGCATGAGGTGGCCCCGACAGCGGCAGAACGGGACGAACAAGAACGCTTCGATCGCGAGCTGTTTCGGGAAATGGCAAATCTGGGGCTGACGGGAATTCCATGGCCTGAAGATTACGGCGGAATCGGAAGTGACTATTTGGCCTACGTCATCGCGGTGGAGGAGCTGTCAAAAGTGTGCGCATCCACCGGTGTGACGCTTTCCGCCCATATCTCTCTTTGCAGCTGGCCGCTGTTTGCCTTTGGGACGGAGGAGCAGAAGACAGAGTACTTAACACAGCTGGCCCTCGGAGAGAAAATCGGCGCATTCGCATTGACCGAAGCACGGTCTGGTTCTGACGCCGGCAGCATGAAAACAACTGCTGAACGAATCGGCGATGACTATGTATTAAATGGTTCCAAAGTGTTTATCACAAACGGCGGCGTTGCTGATATTTACATTGTTTTTGCCGTCACCGATCCCGAGAAAAAGAAAAAAGGCATTACCGCTTTTATAGTAGAAAAGGATTTTGAAGGATTTTTTACAGGCAAGAAAGAAAAGAAGCTGGGCATCCGTTCTTCACCGACAACGGAAATCATGTTCGAAGATTGTGTAGTGCCCGCATCAAAGCGTCTCGGACAAGAAGGAGAAGGCTTCAAAATCGCGATGAAGACGCTTGACGGAGGCAGAAACGGCATAGCTGCACAAGCCGTAGGCATCGCCCAAGGAGCGCTTGATGCGGCGCTTCAATATGCAAAAGAGCGAAAGCAATTCGGAAAATCGATCGGCGAGCAGCAGGGCATCGCTTTTAAACTCGCGGATATGGCGACAATGATAGAAGCTTCAAGGCTATTGACCTATCAGGCTGCGTGGTTAGAATCATCGGGCCTTCCATATGGAAAAGCTTCCGCCATGTCCAAACTGATGGCTGGGGATACGGCGATGAAGGTAACGACCGAAGCCGTGCAGATTTTCGGCGGCTACGGCTATACAAAAGATTATCCGGTAGAACGCTATATGCGTGATGCAAAAATCACGCAAATCTATGAAGGCACTCAAGAAATTCAAAGACTGGTCATCTCCAGAATGCTCGCGGATTAACGGAAAACATCTCTCAGTCGGATCACTCTTGTAAAATTATTTAAATTAACGCTGTTAAGGGTAGCATATTCTGTTTTATTTTGTTTATAATGAGAGGTATGGTTTGTATAAGAACGATACAAAATCGCTTTCATTATTGATAAAACAGATACATATAAGTAATAGAAAGGGAGTGTCCGACCTTGGGTATCAAACAATATTCACAGGAAGAGCTAAAGGAAATGGCTTTAGTTGAAATCGCTCACGAATTATTTGAAGAACATAAAAAACCAGTTCCTTTTCAGGAGCTTTTAAATGAAATCGCATCTTTGCTCGGCGTGAAAAAAGAAGAGCTTGGAGACCGCATTGCTCAATTTTATACAGATTTAAACATTGACGGCCGCTTCCTGGCGCTTTCTGACCAGACGTGGGGGCTTCGCAGCTGGTATCCGTATGATCAGCTTGATGAAGAAACTCAGCCGACAGTCAAGGCGAAAAAGAAAAAAGCGAAGAAAGCAGTCGAAGAAGATCTTGATCTTGACGAGTTTGAAGAGATCGACGAAGACGACCTTGATTTGGATGAAGTTGAGGAAGAACTCGATCTTGAAGCCGACGATTTTGACGAAGAAGATCTTGATGAAGACGACGATGATCTTGAGATCGAAGAAGATATTATTGATGAAGATGATGAAGACTATGATGATGAAGAAGAGGAAATTAAATAGTATCAGATTTCATCTTCAAAACGATCTTGACTTTCATAGTCGAACTAGGTAGTATGTATTTTGGGCTCTTCAAAAACGAAGAGAGAACATAGTACGTTATGCTCCCTTTCAAGAAATTGAAAGGGAGCTTTCTTATTTTCACCCCTCATTTTTCTTATAAATCATTTAAAAGGCTAAATGATTTTTTATAAAATAGTACATTTTAAAAATGTAGCTAAGAGCGAAGAGAGGAGCAAACGAAATGACGAAATATATTTTTGTAACCGGGGGAGTTGTATCCTCACTTGGAAAGGGTATTGTAGCAGCTTCATTAGGGCGTTTGCTGAAAAACCGCGGACTGAACGTGACGATTCAAAAATTCGATCCATACATCAACGTTGACCCGGGAACAATGAGCCCGTACCAGCACGGTGAAGTATTCGTAACGGATGACGGCGCTGAAACAGACTTGGACCTTGGTCACTATGAGCGTTTTATCGACATTAACCTGAATAAATTCAGCAACGTGACAACAGGTAAAATCTATTCAACAGTTCTTAAAAAAGAACGCCGCGGAGATTACCTTGGCGGAACCGTACAGGTCATTCCGCACATCACAAACGAATTGAAAGACCGTGTTTACCGCGCAGGGAAAGAGACAAACGCAGATGTTGTCATTACAGAAATCGGCGGTACTGTCGGAGACATCGAATCACTGCCATTCCTTGAAGCGATCCGCCAAATGAAGAGCGACATCGGCCGTGAAAACGTAATGTACATCCACTGTACGCTCGTACCTTACATTAAAGCTGCTGGCGAATTAAAAACAAAACCGACACAGCACAGCGTAAAAGAATTGCGCAGCTTGGGCATTCAACCAAACATCATCGTCGTTCGTACAGAAATGCCGATTTCTCAAGATATGAAAGATAAAATCGCGCTATTCTGCGACATCGATACAAAAGCGGTTATTGAATGTGAAGATGCGGACAACCTTTACTCCATTCCGCTGGAGCTTCAAAAACAAGGGCTTGATAAGCTTGTTTGCGAGCACATGAAATTGGCATGCAAAGAAGCGGAAATGTCCGAGTGGAAAGAGCTTGTTAACAAAGTCAGCAACCTGTCTCAAACGATTACAATCGGCCTTGTCGGCAAATACGTTGAGCTTCCTGACGCATACATTTCTGTTGTCGAGTCTCTCCGCCATGCGGGCTATGCGTTTGACACAGATGTAAAAGTGAAGTGGATCAACGCGGAAGAAGTGACAGAAAACAATATCGCAGAACTCACAAGCGGAACAGACGGTATCATTGTGCCGGGCGGATTCGGAGACCGCGGTGTTGAAGGCAAAATCGTCGCGACAAAATACGCGCGCGAAAATAACATTCCGTTCTTGGGCATTTGCTTGGGCATGCAGGTGGCGTCTATTGAATACGCACGAAACGTATTGGGCTTAAAAGGCGCTCACTCAGCGGAAATTGATCCGTCAACTCAATACCCGATCATTGATCTTCTTCCTGAACAAAAGGATGTGGAGGATCTCGGGGGAACGCTTCGTCTCGGCCTTTACCCTTGTAAGCTTGAAGAAGGCACGAAAGCCTTTGAAGTGTATCAGGATGAAGTGGTGTACGAGCGCCACCGCCACCGTTATGAGTTTAACAATGAATTCAGACAGCAAATGGAAGAGCAAGGCTTCGTATTCTCAGGCACAAGCCCTGATGGACGCCTTGTTGAAATCATCGAGCTGAAAGAACACCCTTGGTTCGTGGCTTCTCAGTTCCACCCAGAGTTCAAGTCAAGACCGACAAGACCTCAGCCTCTATTCAAAGGCTTTATCGGAGCGTCTGTCGAAGCTGCAAATCAGAAGTAATAAAAAAGACTTGCCGTTTGTCAAAAGCGGGCAAGTCTTTTTTATTTGTTTCCGGCAAGTTCCAGCATGTACAATAAGATATTATGCATACTCTTGCAGAATTTCTTTTAGTGTAAACGATAAAGCGTGATAGACATACAGTGCAGTCATTAAAGAGGGAAACCCGTAACGGGTGCCTTCTTCATCAGGAACAAGCGGCATTTTTAATTTAGAATCAATATGCACATCACAATACTGTTCTATTCCCGCACTGTCTTTGGCTGCGGGCGATACGCATACGACTCCCGCACCTTTTTCATAAAGCTCTTTTGCGAGGGCCTGTTCTTCGGCTGTGCCCGTCCCTGAGCAAAACATCAGCACCCTGTCGCTTTCTGTCACTTCCTCAGCGCTTTCTGGAAAGGCTTTGACAGATGGGAAGGGTTCTTTGCTTTCGGTGGCCTCAAAAAAGACGCCCTGAAGCTCATTCGCTCCGTATAAATAAATGGAATGCCCGCTGATCACCGCTTGAGCAAGCAGCCGCGCCCCATCTTCAATCGCGTCAGATTCCTTATCCTGAATGCGGGAAAAAATACCTGTTAACTGCGTCGTGAATATTTTCAACATAAGTGAATCCTCCTTTATAACGTACAATATCAGTATACAACAAAAGAGAAAATGCTCAGAAAATGTCGTAAAGTAGACTATTATAATTAAAGGAAATAGGAAAATCAAACAGAATACATACAATACTGCTTACTTTTGACGAAAATCATAATATTGGGGTGTAAAATGATGAATGAAAAAATTTTAATCGTTGATGATCAATACGGCATTCGTATTTTGCTAAATGAAGTGTTCAATAAAGAAGGCTACCAGACGTTTCAGGCTGCGAACGGCCTGCAGGCGCTTGACATTGTGACAAAAGAACGGCCCGACCTTGTGCTTTTGGACATGAAAATTCCCGGCATGGACGGAATCGAAATCTTAAAACGGATGAAGGTCATTGACGAAAACATCCGGGTCATTATCATGACGGCATACGGAGAGCTCGACATGATCCAGGAATCGAAGGAATTGGGCGCCCTGACGCACTTTGCAAAGCCGTTTGACATCGACGAAATCAGAGACGCCGTCAAAAAATATCTGCCCCTGAAGTCTAACTGACAAAAAGAAGAAACAAATGAATCATGTCATTATGTTGCCGATTTGTCGAAAAGTTGGTATCCTAGTTATGGAGAAAAAGCGATCTGAGTATTTACATATGACAGCAATATATGGGTCATGCTAGGGTGGAAAGCTTTTTTCGCTAGAAGACAATCAGGCTACATAAGGAGGACATTCGACATGCCTTTAGTTTCTATGACGGAAATGTTGAATACAGCTAAAGAAAAAGGGTACGCTGTAGGACAATTTAACTTAAACAACCTTGAGTTTACTCAAGCGATTTTACAAGCAGCTGAAGAAGAAAAATCTCCAGTGATCCTTGGTGTTTCCGAAGGTGCGGGACGCTACATGGGCGGCTTCAAAACAGTCGTTGCTATGGTAAAAGCACTTATGGAAGAGTACAAAGTGACAGTTCCTGTTGCGATTCACTTAGACCATGGTTCAAGCTTTGAATCTTGTGCGAAAGCGATTCATGCAGGTTTCACATCTGTAATGATCGACGCTTCTCACCATCCATTTGAAGAAAACGTAGCAACAACTGCTAAAGTTGTTGAGCTTGCTCATTTCCACGGAGTATCTGTAGAAGCTGAGCTTGGAACAGTAGGCGGACAAGAAGATGACGTTATCGCTGAAGGCGTAATCTACGCTGATCCTAAAGAGTGCCAAGAGCTTGTTGAGCGCACTGGCATCGACTGCCTTGCACCTGCATTAGGTTCTGTTCACGGCCCTTACAAAGGTGAGCCAAACCTTGGCTTCAAAGAAATGGAAGAGATCGGAAAATCAACTGGTCTTCCGCTAGTTCTTCACGGCGGTACTGGAATTCCGACTGCTGACATCAAAAAATCAATTTCACTTGGTACAGCTAAAATCAACGTGAATACTGAAAACCAAATTTCTTCTGCAAAAGCTGTTCGCGAAACATTGGCAGCTAAGCCTGACGAGTACGATCCACGTAAATACCTTGGACCAGCTCGTGAAGCGATCAAAGAAACAGTTATCGGTAAAATGCGTGAATTTGGTTCTTCAAACCAAGCTTAATTCAATTGGAACTTTTTATAGCCGCCTGACAGCTTGACAGGCGGTTTTCCGTCTATCTTTAGAAAGCGCAATCATATTCGCAGTTCAGAAAATTTCTTAATCAGGGAGGCTTTTTGAAAATGTTATTCTTTGTTGATACAGCCAATATCGATGAAATTAGAGAAGCGAATGAATTAGGAATTCTCGCCGGTGTAACGACGAATCCTAGTTTAGTAGCAAAGGAAGCTAACGTATCATTCCACGACCGTCTTCGCGAGATCACAGACGTCGTGAAAGGGTCTGTAAGCGCAGAGGTTATTTCTTTGAAAGCTGAGGAAATGATCGAGGAAGGAAAAGAACTGGCGAAGATCGCTCCGAACATTACGGTGAAAATCCCAATGACGTCTGACGGTTTAAAAGCGGTAAGAGCACTTACTGACTTAGGCATCAAAACAAACGTTACATTGATCTTCAATGCCAACCAGGCGCTTCTTGCTGCCAGAGCGGGGGCAACATATGTATCTCCATTCCTGGGACGTTTAGATGACATCGGCCACAACGGGCTTGACCTGATTTCAGAAGTTAAACAGATTTTTGATATTCACGGCCTTGACACGCAAATCATTGCAGCGTCAATCCGCCATCCGCAGCACGTGACAGAAGCTGCTCTTAGAGGGGCTCATATCGGCACAATGCCGCTGAAAGTCATTCATGCGCTCACTAAACACCCGTTAACAGACAAAGGAATCGAACAATTCCTGGCAGACTGGAACAAATAATGAAAGGGGCGGCAAACAGCTTTATGCCTGTTTGCCGCGGCCTTTGTATTTCACCGACCTGATACAGCGGATCTTCAGATGCTGACGCCGCTTTACAGAGAAGGAATCATTGGGCTGCAGAAGCTGATATCGGAATGAAGGGTATGCGTACTGCTTTTGCCGGATGACGACGATGTCTCTCGAGCCGGCGGGTCTCTGTGCATCTTTTGAAACCTGTACCCCCCAAAGCTTCGCTATTTTCTTCCTGATATTTTACAATGTGTTGTATTCTTTCTCTTCGAATTGGCTAGATTTTGGACATGAGCTTTATTTGCAGAGACAGAATAAAATGACATTTTATTTAGCTCCGCAGCTATCTTCTTATGGAAGGAGACTATCATGGAAAAGTTGAATATTGCCGGCGGTGACTCGTTAAACGGTACAGTACATATCAGCGGCGCTAAAAACAGCGCTGTTGCGTTAATACCTGCAACCATTTTGGCAAATTCCGAGGTGACAATTGAAGGGCTTCCAGAGATTTCAGATATTGAAACGCTGCGTGACCTGTTAAAGGAAATCGGCGGCAACGTGCATTTTGAGAATGGGGAAATGGTTGTTGACCCTACGTCGATGATCAGCATGCCGCTTCCTAACGGGAAAGTAAAAAAGCTTCGCGCGTCATATTATTTAATGGGGGCGATGCTCGGCCGCTTCAAGCAGGCGGTCATTGGATTGCCTGGCGGCTGTCACTTAGGGCCCCGTCCGATTGATCAGCATATCAAAGGCTTTGAAGCACTCGGAGCTGAAGTAACCAATGAACAAGGCGCCATTTATTTGCGAGCTGAAAGGCTGAGAGGCGCACGGATTTATTTAGATGTCGTAAGCGTTGGGGCAACGATTAACATTATGCTCGCCGCTGTTTTGGCAGAAGGGAAAACGATCATCGAAAACGCTGCCAAGGAGCCTGAGATCATTGACGTCGCGACATTGCTTACCAGCATGGGCGCCAAAATCAAAGGTGCGGGCACCAATGTGATTCGAATCGACGGCGTGAAGGAACTGCACGGCTGCAAGCATACGATCATTCCGGACAGAATTGAGGCCGGGACATTTATGATTGCAGGGGCTGCAATGGGCAAGGAAGTCATTATCGATAACGTCATTCCCACTCATCTAGAGTCGTTAACGGCAAAGCTGAGAGAAATGGGCTATCATATCGAAACAAGCGACGACCAGCTTCTCATTGTCGGCGGGCAGAAGAACTTAAAGCCGGTTGACGTCAAAACCCTCGTATACCCGGGGTTTCCGACTGATTTACAGCAGCCGATGACGGCGCTCCTGACAAGGGCGAAAGGGACGAGTGTCGTCACAGACACCATCTACTCGGCAAGATTCAAGCACATTGATGAGCTGAGACGAATGGGTGCCAATATGAAAGTAGAAGGCAGATCTGCCATCATCACAGGTCCTGTCGAGCTTCAAGGCGCAAAAGTGAAGGCAAGTGATCTGCGTGCCGGAGCCTGCTTGGTGGTAGCCGGACTGATGGCTGATGGCGTCACGGAAATTACGGGACTGGAGCATATTGACCGCGGATACAGCAGCCTTGAGAAGAAGCTTGAGGGGCTTGGAGCGACAATTTGGCGTGAAAGAATGACTGACGAAGAAATAGAACAGCTTCAAAATTCATAATGGTTTCTTGTGAGAGGAGATCGTGTTGAAATGGAAAGAAGTTTATCAATGGAATTGGTACGTGTGACAGAAGCTGCGGCATTGGCATCAGCAAGATGGATGGGCCGGGGAAAAAAAGATGAGGCTGATGAAGCGGCAACAAGTGCAATGAGAGACGTTTTTGATACAGTGCCGATGAAAGGGACCGTTGTAATCGGTGAAGGGGAAATGGACGAAGCGCCAATGCTGTATATCGGGGAAAAACTCGGAAACGGGTACGGCCCTCGCGTTGATGTCGCAGTTGACCCTCTTGAAGGCACAAACATCTTAGCAAGCGGCGGCTGGAACGCGCTGACGGTTATCGCGGTCGCAGACCATGGCACGCTTCTGAATGCTCCTGACATGTATATGCAAAAAATCGCAGTCGGTCCGGAAGCGGTGGGCTGCATTGACATCGAAGCACCTGTCATTGACAACCTTAAAGCGGTGGCAAAAGCGAAAAACAAGGACGTTGAGGACGTCGTTGCCACAATTTTAAACCGTGAAAGACACGCAAAAATCATTTCCGAGCTTCGTGAGGCCGGCGCCAGAATCAAATTGATCAATGACGGCGATGTCGCAGGCGCCATCAACACGGCTTTCGACCACACGGGCGTTGATATCCTGTTCGGATCAGGCGGCGCTCCTGAGGGTGTGCTTTCCGCTGTTGCGCTAAAAGCACTCGGCGGAGAAATCATTGGTAAACTTCTTCCGCAAAGCGAAGAAGAAATCACTCGCTGTCACAAAATGGGCCTTGATTTAAGCAAAGTCCTTCGCATGGAAGACCTTGTGAAGGGTGATGACGCGATTTTTGCAGCTACAGGGGTTACTGACGGCGAGCTGTTAAAAGGAGTTCAATTCAAAGGCTCTGTCGGTACAACTGAAAGCTTAGTTATCCGTGCAAAATCGGGCACTGTTCGTTTCGTTGACGGCAGACACAGCTTGAAAAAGAAACCAAATCTTGTAATCCGTCCATAACAAACAGAAAAAGCGGGTGTGAGCCCGCTTTAACTTTTGCAGAAAAGCGTCAACTCTATCAATTCCGTGTCAAAACCTTATTTCAGTTGAATAATTTTTTGAAATAAGGTAAAAATAAAGAGTGCTGCGAATTTTACTGCGTAATACCTTCTTTTAAGCACTAGGAAAGTTTCAATTTCTACCGCATACAGACGATATAAGTATTGATCTTCTCATGTTTTTGTCCTCGCTTCCTTCAAAACTCATTAAGACAATCCTTTTAACAAAAGCGCCGATCATGGGTGGAAGTGTTACCGATAGAAGTTCCTTTATGTTAAAAAAAGAATGTGCTTTGGCGGATGTTGTGCAAAAGCAGCAGATGACATGTTCAGAGTAAGATATTGACTATGAAAAGCGTGGTGTTTTTATGAAAGACGTATCTATTTCCTCTTTGGAAAATATGAAATTGAAAGAGCTTTATGAACTTGCAAGACATTATAAAATCTCCTATTACAGCAAACTGACAAAAAAAGAACTCATTTTCGCCATTCTGAAAGCGAATGCAGAACAAGAAGATCTGCTGTTTATGGAAGGCGTTCTTGAGATCATCCAGTCTGAAGGTTTCGGCTTTCTGAGACCGATTAACTACTCTCCAAGCTCAGAAGACATTTACATCTCAGCTTCACAAATCCGCCGTTTCGATTTGCGGAACGGAGACAAAGTATCTGGCAAGGTTCGCCCGCCAAAAGAAAATGAGCGTTACTATGGACTTTTGCACGTTGAAGCAGTAAATGGGGATGATCCCGAATCTGCAAAAGAGCGTGTGCATTTCCCGGCTCTTACGCCACTTTACCCGGATCGTCAAATGGTGCTTGAAACAAAGCCGAACTTCTTGTCTACAAGAATTATGGACATGATGGCGCCGGTTGGATTTGGGCAGCGCGGATTGATTGTTGCGCCGCCGAAAGCCGGAAAAACGATGCTGCTGAAGGAAATTGCCAACAGCATTACAGCGAACCAGCCTGAAGCAGAGCTGATCGTGCTTTTAATTGACGAAAGACCTGAGGAAGTAACCGATATCGAGCGCTCTGTAGCTGGGGATGTCGTCAGCTCAACGTTTGATGAAGTGCCGGAAAACCATATCAAAGTGGCCGAGCTTGTGCTTGAACGTGCGATGCGTCTCGTGGAACACAAAAAAGACGTCATTATCCTGATGGACAGCATCACACGGCTTGCCCGCGCCTACAACTTAGTGATTCCGCCAAGCGGAAGAACGCTTTCCGGGGGGATTGACCCAGCGGCGTTCCACCGTCCGAAACGCTTCTTCGGGGCTGCGAGAAATATCGAAGAGGGCGGCAGCTTAACCATCCTTGCTACGGCTCTGGTCGATACAGGTTCACGTATGGATGATGTCATTTATGAAGAATTCAAGGGAACAGGCAACATGGAGCTCCATCTTGACCGCTCTCTTGCCGAGCGCCGCATCTTCCCTGCCATCGATATCCGCCGTTCAGGAACGCGCAAAGAAGAGCTGCTTGTGCCTAAAGAGCATCTTGATCGTTTATGGTCTATCCGCAAAACGATGTCTGATTCACCTGATTTCGCAGAAAAGTTCATGAGAAAAATGAAAAAAACCAAAACAAACCAGGAATTTTTCGATATTCTCAATCAAGAATGGAAACAGGCAAATCTATCATCTGCAAGAAGGTAAATTGTATTTGCAAAAGAAGTAAATCACTGATATAATTTTCTCATATGCGTTTCGGACAATGCTCCGAAATAATAACTCTGTTTCCACACGGGATTCAGGGCGGAAGGAGATGGATACAATGAAAGCAGGAATTCATCCTAATTTCAAAAAAGCAACAGTTAAATGCGCTTGCGGAAATGAATTTGAAACAGGCTCAGTAAAAGAAGAGGTACGCGTTGAGATTTGCTCTGAATGCCACCCATTCTACACTGGCCGTCAAAAATTCGCTTCTGCTGATGGTCGTGTTGATCGCTTTAACAAAAAATACGGTCTTAAGTAATAATAGATTTCTCAACAGGCAAGCAGCAGTCTTGCCTGTTTTTTATATTGTCTAAAACACAGCTGGCAGAGAGAGGGGAGCGAAGCCTATGTACATAATGAAACAAAGCGGGTGGCTTGAGCTGATTTGCGGCAGCATGTTCTCGGGGAAATCTGAAGAGCTGATCAGAAGAGTGAAGAGAGCAACTTATGCCAAGCAGGAAGTCAGGGTATTTAAGCCTGTAATTGATAACCGATACAGCGAAGCTGCTGTTGTCTCCCATAATGGAACATCGATGACGAGCTATGCCATTTCGTCTGCTGCGGACATTTGGGATCACATCAGTGAAAGTACAGATGTGGTTGCGGTTGATGAAGTGCAGTTTTTTGATCAGGAAATTGTTGAGGTTTTATCATCTCTTGCCGATAAAGGCTACCGTGTGATAGCAGCAGGCCTTGATATGGATTTTAGGGGAGAGCCGTTCGGTGTCGTCCCGAATATCATGGCGATTGCGGAAAGTGTGACAAAGCTGCAAGCCGTCTGTTCTGTTTGCGGATCACCGGCGAGCAGAACACAGCGCCTCATTGACGGCAAACCTGCTTCTTACGATGATCCGGTCATTTTGGTTGGTGCAGCTGAATCATATGAAGCAAGATGCAGACATCATCACGAAGTCCCAGGTAAATCTAAAAAATAGTCCAAAACATGGGTATAAAGATAGAATGCACCGGCTAAAAACACCGGTGTTTTTTTTATATTCTGATAATATTCAATTAAAAAATTTAAATAAGTATATTAAAAAATTAAGTAATTTTCTTCCCTTGAATTTTGATTTTGACAGGCATACAATAGCTTACGTAATGTAAATAGTTTTGAGACATTGTTCGAATAATTGTCACAAAGTCGCATAAAGATCATGATCGGTCATATTTTAGATGGGTTATTACTTAACTTGGTTAACTATTTCAAGAAAGAAGGAGATTTGCTTGAATAACATAAAAAAAACGAAAGAAGGCCACTTAGAAACAACTCTTAGAGGAAAAGAAGTTTTATCTATTCCTACTTTAAATAAAGGCGTTGCTTTTTCACTAGAAGAAAGACAAGAACTCGGCTTAGAAGGGCTTCTGCCGCCAACTGTACTTTCTCTTGATCAACAAGCACAACGCGCGTACGAGCAATTCCAAGCGCAGCCTGACCGCCTTCGTCAAAATGTTTACTTAAGTGATCTTGCAAACCGTAACGAAGTTCTTTTCTATAAATTGCTGAAAAACCATCTTCGCGAAATGCTTCCTGTTGTGTACACGCCAACAGTTGGTGAAGCGATTCAGGAATACAGCCATGAATATAGAAGACCTCAAGGAATCTACTTATCAATCGATAACATTGACGGTATTGAAAAAGCGTTTGAAAACCTTCATGCGACAGCAGGCGATATTGATCTTATTGTTGCTACTGACTCCGAAAGCATTCTCGGTATCGGTGACTGGGGTGTAGGCGGTATTAATATCGCAATCGGTAAATTGGCTGTTTACACTGCTGCAGCTGGTATTGATCCTAGCCGTGTTATCCCGGTTGTGCTTGATGTCGGTACGAACAACGAAAAACTTCTAAACGATCCTTTATATATTGGTAACAAGCATGAACGTGTTCAAGGTGAACGCTACGAAGCTTTCATTGACGCTTATGTAAAAGCTGCATTGAAATTCTTCCCTAAAGCGCTTCTTCACTGGGAAGACCTTGGCAACAAAAATGCACGCAATATCATGAAAAAATACAATCATGAAATCCTGACATTTAATGATGATATTCAAGGTACTGGCGCGATTACACTTGCAGGTGTGCTTGCTGCTATGAAGAAAACCGGCGCTTCTATTAAAGATCAGCGTGTTGTTATCTTCGGTGCTGGTTCTGCTGGTATCGGTATTGCTGACCAAATCCGTGACACAATGGTGCTAGCCGGATTATCTGAAGAAGAAGCTAACAAACGTTTCTACACACTTGATTACAGAGGCTTGCTGACTGAAGACATCGAAGGCATCCTTGATTTCCAAAAACCTTACCTTCGCAATGCGGATGAAGTGAAAGACTGGAAGCGCGATGAAAAAGGTCAAATTCCATTCGATGAAGTTGTTCGTCAAGCGAAACCAACGATCTTGATTGGTACTTCTGGGGTTTCAGGTGCATTCACAGAGGAAATTGTAAAAGAAATGGCATCTCACGTAGACCGTCCGGTTATCATGCCGATGTCTAACCCGACTCACCTTGCTGAAGCTGTTCCTGAAGATCTGTTCAAATGGACTGACGGAAAAGTGCTTATTGCAACAGGAAGCCCATTTGACAATGTAGAATACAACGGTGTTTCTTATGAAATCGGACAATCTAACAACGCATTCGCGTTCCCTGGCCTTGGACTTGGTTCAATTGTAGCTGAAGCGCGTATCATTACACCTGCTATGTTTGCTGCAACTGCTGATGCGATTGCTGAAATGGTTGATCTTGAAACACCTGGAGCAGGATTGCTTCCAAGCATTGATAAGCTTCAAGAGGTTTCTATCCAAGTTGCGATTGCCGTTGCTGAAGCAGCAATTAAAGATGGCGTGGCAAATCGTCAGCCTGAAGATGTGAAACAAGCGGTACTTGATGCAATGTGGACACCTGAATACAAAAAAGTCATCGCGAAATAATTAGCGAGTAAATTTTTCTGTCCGAGGGAAAGCTTTTTGTAAAGCTAAAGTATACGGACATAGGATTTGGAGGAGAATATTTTGAGCATCTTAGATATCTTAATCCTCCTGGCGCCGATCTTCTTTGTTATCGTGCTGGGTTGGTTTGCAGGACATTTTGGAAGTTATGATGCCAAGTCGGCAAAAGGGGTAAGTACGTTAGTAACGAAATACGCACTTCCAGCTCACTTTATCGCTGGTATTTTGACAACTTCCAGAAGTGAATTTTTATCACAAGTACCTTTAATGATTTCTTTAATTATTGGGATTGTTGGTTTCTATATCATCATTCTTTTGGTTTGCAGATTTATTTTCAAGTATGATTTAACGAACTCATCTGTATTTTCTTTGAACTCTGCACAGCCGACATTCGCATTTATGGGTATCCCGGTATTGGGAAGCTTATTCGGAGCGAATGAAGTTGCGATTCCGATCGCGGTCACAGGTATCGTGGTTAACGCGATTCTTGATCCGCTCGCGATCATTATCGCTACTGTTGGTGAGTCTTCTAAGAAAAACGAAGAGAGTGGCGACAGCTTCTGGAAGATGACAGGAAAATCAATCCTGCATGGTCTTTGTGAGCCGCTTGCAGCTGCTCCGTTAATCAGTATGATCTTAGTGCTGGTTTTCAATTTCACTCTTCCTGAGCTGGGTGTTAAAATGCTTGATCAGCTTGGAAGCACAACATCTGGTGTTGCTCTCTTTGCTGTCGGTGTTACCGTTGGTATTCGTAAAATTAAACTCAGTATGCCGGCTATCGGTATTGCGTTACTAAAAGTTGCGGTTCAGCCTGCATTAATGTTCTTGATTGCTCTTGCTATCGGACTTCCGGCTGACCAAACAACAAAAGCAATCCTTCTTGTTGCATTCCCTGGTTCTGCCGTTGCAGCCATGATTGCGACTCGTTTCGAGAAACAAGAAGAAGAAACTGCAACTGCGTTTGTGGTCAGTGCGATTCTGTCATTGATTTCACTTCCAATCATTATCGCGCTTACTGCGTAACAAAAAAAGCTCCCTTTACGGGGAGCTTTTTGCTTTAGGTTTGAAATTTGAACAGTGACAGCAGCGGTTTTTTTCTTGTTTTGGTTTTTTCAGAAGCAGCAGCAGTCTCGGGGATCGGCTGAGCGGTGAATTCTTTCATTTGTGAGGTCAGTGATTGCAGATCTGCAAGAATATCATCGATTTCTCTGCGGTGCTGAAGCAGCTGGTAAGATACACCTTCATCGGCTTTTTGTTTCAGCTGGCGTTCCAGTTCCGACATCCTTGCCATCAATTCGCTTTCGTCCTGCCTTTGCTGTAAAAGGGTGTCCAGCTTTTGTTCAAGCTGCTCGATTCTTCGTTCTGTGTCGCTACTTGTTTTTTGGACAAGGAAGCCTGTGCGCTTTTTAGCGCTTTTCGGCAGATGAATATCCTGAATCGCCGTGCCTTCAGAGATTTGTTTTTGAACGGATTTTAGAACCTTCACGTCTTCTGCCGTGAACGAATAGTGTCCGAGCTCATTGCGTTCGGCCGGAAGATTCAGCTGCTTCACCCACCGCTGCACCGTTTTTGCGGAGACGCCGAGTTCACTTGCTACCATATTTGTATTCATGATCCCATACCTCCTTTTAAGCTAGGTATTCGACCATAGAATGCGGTTCCCTTCCCGTTAGACAAAACAAGAAAAGATTCGGCAAAGAAAGTGGGTATCTCCTTTTTTTCTTCAAAAACTGTTATTGTTCATACAGTTCTAATGGAAGCTGGTCAGGATCAAAAAAGAAGGTGAAACGCTTGCCGGTCAGCGGATCTGTTCTGATTGGCTCTGTTTCGATTCCTTTTTCATGAAGCTCCTGAACCGCCTTATCCAAGCTGACGACTGTAAAGGCGAGGTGACGCAGGCCTGCGGCTTCAGGCCGGGTTTGTCGTTCGGGCGGATCGGGAAACGAGAACAGCTCAATGACATACGAGCCGTTAAGCGACAAATCAAGCTTATAGGAGCCGCGCTCTTCGCGGTACGTTTCTTGAATCACCTGAAAACCAAGCTTATGTACGTAGAAAGCTTTCGACTTTTCGTAATCTGAACATATGATTGCAATATGATGTATGGATTTCAGCAACATCATCCCTCCTCGAATTCCAGTATAGCAGAGGGGGCTTTTCCAGCTGGGATTGAAATGCTTTTGACTGGGGTTAATCACTATACTATAATGAGAATGTTACGCACAGGAAAACAGAGGTGAAGACCGTGTTAGACCGTTTAAAATCAATTGAAGAACGATACGAGAAATTAAATGAGCTTTTGAGCGATCCAGAAGTAGTCAACGATCCGAAAAAGCTAAGAGAATATTCAAAAGAGCAATCTGATATACAAGAAACAGTTGACGTATATAGACAATACAGAGATGCGTCAGAACAGCTGGCTGATGCAAAAGCGATGCTTGAAGAGAAGCTGGACGCTGAGATGCGCGACATGGTGAAGGAAGAGATTTCTGAACTTCAGAAGGAAACGGAAACACTGTCAGAACGGCTGAAAGTGCTCTTGATCCCGAAAGATCCTAATGATGACAAAAACGTTATTATGGAGATCCGCGGGGCTGCGGGAGGCGAGGAAGCCGCTTTATTCGCGGGCAACCTGTACAGAATGTATTCCCGTTATGCCGAGCTTCAGGGCTGGAAAACAGAGGTCATGGAAGCGAATGTAACCGGAACAGGCGGCTACAAAGAGATCATCTTTATGATTACGGGAAGCGGCGCGTATTCTAAACTCAAATATGAAAACGGCGCCCACCGCGTACAGCGTGTTCCGGAAACAGAATCAGGCGGACGCATCCATACATCCACTGCAACAGTAGCATGTCTTCCTGAGGCAGAAGAGGTAGAGGTTGACATCCATGAGAAGGATATCCGTGTCGATACGTTTGCTTCAAGCGGACCGGGAGGACAAAGCGTTAACACAACAATGTCTGCGGTTCGTCTGACTCACTTGCCGACAGGTGTAGTTGTATCATGCCAGGATGAAAAATCTCAAATTAAGAACAAAGAAAAAGCAATGAAGGTTCTCCGTGCCAGAATCTATGATAAATTTCAGCAGGAAGCCCAGGCTGAATATGATCAAACACGGAAATCAGCAGTCGGATCTGGTGACCGCTCTGAACGTATCCGCACATACAACTTCCCGCAAAACCGTGTGACGGATCACAGAATCGGTTTGACGATTCAAAAGCTTGATCAGATTCTTGAAGGAAAACTTGACGAAGTGGTTGAAGCGCTGATTGTTGAAGATCAGGCAAGCAAGCTTCAGCAGTCGGAAGGTTAAGATGAAGACGATATTCGAAGCCCTGAAATGGGCTTCTTCTTATTTAACCGAAGCGGGAAGAGAAGAAAATGCGGCCGAGCTCCTATTGCTTTATGATACCGGAATGGAGAGAAGCAAGCTGCTCGCAAGCTTACAGGAACCGATTGGTGAAGACGAACTGTATCGCTTTAAGCGTCACGTTGAGATGCATAAAGAGGGCGTGCCGGTTCAATACATTATAGGAAAAGAGTTTTTTTATGGACGGGAATTTATGGTGAATGATGATGTGCTGATCCCGCGGCCGGAAACTGAAGAAGTTGTCTTTCATTTGCTTGAAAAATATCGGAGTGTTTTTTCTGAAGACGGCAAGCTCGAAGTTGTTGACGTTGGTACAGGGAGCGGCGCAATAGCCGTCACGCTTGCGCTTGAAAACCAAAGCTTTTCTGTGTCGGCGGTCGATATTTCGAAAGAGGCGCTGCAAGTCGCCTCTGCCAATGCAGAAAAACTTGGAGCGAATGTGCGCTTTTATCAGGGCGATCTGCTTGAGCCTTTTATTAAGGCGGGAAAAAAAGCGGATATCATTGTCTCAAACCCGCCATATATTTCAGAGGAAGAAATGGCTGATTTATCGGAAATTGTCCGTTTTCATGAGCCGCTGCACGCACTCACCGATGGCGGAGACGGGCTGAAATTTTATAAGCGGTTTATGGAAGACATTCCGCTTGTCATGAAGGATAAAGTATTTGTTGTTTTTGAAATCGGCTGGAAACAGGGAGCGGCGGTCAAAGACCTGATCCTCAAGGCGTTTAAGGGGGCGGAAGTGGAAGTGCTGAAAGATATTAATGGAAAAGACAGAACCATATGCGCTCTGATTCATAAAAATAAATAAGCAGCTTGCTGGCGAGTGAATGGATCAAGCTGTTTAACACCAGCAAAGGGGATGTAAACATGAAAAAGGCCCTGACAGCAGGAATCCTGCTCATTGCGATTGAGAGCATGATTGGCACCATTTTTCCGCAGGCTCTTTCATATGAAGCGATTTTTGGCGTTGCGTCTCTCGCTTTAGTGGGGCTCGCGATCATTACATCGGGTTTGGCTGTAAGCGGAAGCGATCAGCGGGCAAACTACCATTCAGAAACCAAAGAAGGCCGTACATCTCGCATGAAAATGGCGGCCGCTTTCTTTGTTGCGGCGATACCTTCCATTCTATGTTATTTGCTGACGATTTTGTTTTAATAAAAAAGGAAGCCTCTTAGGCTTCCTTTTTTTGCAGTAAAACAGAATCCCATATCCAATAGATAAGAGCTGTTAATACAGCGAAAAGATAGAAGGCTGTATTTTGAAACAAAGATTGTCCCGAAGGCTGAAGCACGCCGAAAATGATCGCGTTGGCAATAAAAGCAGCGGCAAGGTAATACAGCAGATACAAAGGGCTGAACCGTTTCGGCTTTTTATTCATCATGATTTGAAGCGGCAGTGCGAAGATCAAATAAGGAAACAGAAAATAAAATGCCATTGTGATGAGAGCGGCAATGATAAATGAATGAATATAAATTACTGAATAAAGAACGGACATCGTGAATGCTGATAACAGCACTGTATAATTGTATTTCATCTTAAACCTCCTAAAACACTATCGTACCATAAATAAGATTAACAGCTTGCTAGATTTTTTTCACCCTGCACGTTTACCCCCGGCTCTCCTTGTCCATAATAGGGCTAGAAACAAAGCACGGAGAGGAACGGTGGGGACCGATGAAAAAAACAGTAATCATTTGTATATATATCTTTCTTTTATTATCTGGAGCGCTCGTAGGGCTGGCAAAAGAAGAGACGGCACAGAAATCGGAAAATCAGCCGGTGGTCATACCGGATCAGGCGATTCGTTTGAGAATATTGGCAAACAGCGATAGTGATCAAGACCAGCAATTAAAACGTCATATAAGAGACGCGGTGAATAAAGAAATCACAACTTGGGTAAAGGATATTACTTCTATTGAAGAAGCGCGTCGCGTGATTCGTTCAAAGCTGCCTGAAATCAAAGCAATTGCAAAGGAAACAATGGAGAAAGAAGGAGCGAATCAGTCGATATCCGTTGATTTTGACAAAATCTCGTTTCCGACAAAGCTTTACGGCAACATGGTATATCCTGCCGGTGAGTATGAAGCGATTTTGATTACGCTTGGAAACGGAGACGGCGCCAACTGGTGGTGTGTGCTGTTCCCGCCCCTCTGCTTTCTCGATTTTTCTAACGGGGAAGCCGTCAAAGAACAAGAAGATAAAGAAGCCTCAAAAAAGCAGACTGAAAAAGTGCTTGAGGACGTAACCGCTAAAGCGGAAAAAGCCAAAAAAGAAGAGAACGAAGAAAAAGAAGACGGCACAGAAGTGAAATTCTTTTTAGTCGAATGGATTTCCGACCTTTTTTCCTAATCATCTGGTCTAAAAATAGATTTGCCTCATAGATTGGAAGAAAGAACGCAAAAACGGGGTGAACGGATGTTTTATCAACTGCGGGTGGCAAGGGAAAAAGACGGAGATGTGCTCGAGGCATTTTTAAAACAGGCAAAAACCAGCTATGAAGGCGTGAAAGAAGGCTTCACTCAATTTCTTATGCTGGAGGACAGTGAGAAAAACATTGCCGGATGCCTCGGTATTGAAAAAATAAGCTGTGACCAGGGGCTGCTGCGATCACTTGTCATATCGGACAAGCTTCACCAAGGCCACATCGTCACGCTTTTTCAAAGCATGGAGGTGCTGTGCGAAAAGCATCAGATCAAAACCGTGTACCTAGTAGCAAATCAGCATTCCTCTGCGGACTTTTTGACGGCCATGGGTTTTGAAAGAGCTGAGAGTGTACCGGAGGAGCTGTTTTCTTCTGATCACTTCTGTGAATCGCGGCAAACAGAAGGAGCCGTTTTGATGAAAAAAGCGTCTGGATAAGTGCAGTTTATACACATACTTATCCACTTCTTCATTAGCGTTGTCCACAATTTGTGGATAACGCTTGTTTTATTACAGGACATCTTTTATACTTTCAAAAGGATTACACGCGTAAAACAATCGTTTTATTGTTGTGAATAAGGAGTTTGGTCAGAAATGAAAACGAAAAGATGGTTTGTGGATGTAACTGACGAGTTATCCACAAATGATCCACAAATTGCACAAGCAGCCGCTTTGCTCCGAGAAAATGAGGTCGTTGCCTTTCCGACAGAAACAGTATATGGCCTAGGCGCAAACGCAAAAAATACGGATGCCGTCAAAAAAATATATGAGGCGAAAGGGCGGCCGAGCGATAATCCCCTGATTGTCCACATTGCGGATATCAGCCAGCTTGAGGATTTAACGGGCCCAGCGCCGGAAAAGGCGAAAACATTGATGAAACGGTTTTGGCCGGGAGCACTTACGCTCATTCTGCCTTGCAAACCTGGTGCGCTTTCACCTCGTGTAACGGCAGGTCTTGAAACGGTTGCCATTAGAATGCCGGATCACCCGCTTGCCCTTGCATTGATTCGCGAATCGGGACTGCCGATTGCAGCACCGAGCGCCAATCTATCAGGCAAGCCAAGTCCCACAAAAGCGGAGCATGTGGTTCACGACTTGGATGGCCGCATAGCCGGTATTATGGATGGAGGCCCTACCGGAATCGGGGTCGAATCAACTGTGCTTTCATGTGCGGACGACATCCCTGTTCTCTTGCGTCCTGGCGGCATTACGAAGGAACAAATTGAAGCGGTGATCGGGCCGATTCATGTGGATAAAGGGCTCAGCGATCAAAACGAGAAGCCGATTTCTCCAGGGATGAAATATACACATTATGCGCCGACAGCGCCTCTTGCCATTTGCGAAGGCAGCCCAGAGCGCATTCAGCACCTCATTCAAGAATATCAACAGGGCGGAAGACGGGTCGGTGTCCTGACGACAGAAGAAAACGCGGGCGTTTATTCCGCTGATTATGTGAAGAGCTGCGGAAGACGGGCTCAGCTTGAGACTGTTGCGGCAGGGCTGTATGATGCTTTGCGCAGCTTTGATGAGAATAAGGTGGATTTCATTATAGCGGAATCCTTTCCGGATACAGGTGTCGGTCTTGCTATTATGAACAGGCTGATGAAAGCCGCCGGAGGAAGAGTGATTCGCTGAAAGCAGTCAGATGTTCTAACCCTTTTTGGACACGCATAGGCTAAAAAAGCGGGGCGTGTCCAAGGGGGTTATTTATGTATGTCGGATTTGTTTATAGGCGAACTGATTACATTAAGCATCATGGCGTTTGCTTTAGGGATGGATGCTTTTTCTGTCGGCCTTGGAATGGGCATGGTCAAACTTAGAAAGAAGCAGATATTCTATATTGGTTTCATCATCGGCCTCTTTCACGTCATCATGCCTCTCGCAGGGATGGCGGCCGGTAACATGCTGTCAGGGCTCCTCGGCGTGTTAGCGGTTTATATCGGTGGGGCGCTGCTTTTTGTTCTTGGGGTTCAAATGCTTATGGCCTCTTTTAAACAGTCAGAAGAACGATTCATGTCACCGGCAGGGCCGGGCTTATTGCTGTTTGCCATCGGCGTCAGCCTTGACAGCTTTTCCGTCGGCTTGAGCTTGGGGATATACGGCTCGCATCCGCTCCTCACAATTACCCTGTTCGGGCTGTTCAGCATGATGTTGACATGGCTGGGCCTGCTGGTCGGAAAACAAGTGCAGTCATGGCTTGGCACATACAGCGAAGCGCTCGGGGGCATCATATTAATCGTGTTTGGATTAAAGCTGCTTTTGCCAATTTAATATACCAATAAAAGAAACGAAGTCGCCGTTTCTTTTTTCTTCATATATAATAGAGAAAAATAAGGGGTGACTGACATGGATATTATTTTTGTCTGTACTGGAAATACGTGCCGCAGCCCAATGGCTGAGGCGCTTTTTAAATCAATTGCAGAAATGGAAGGGCTGAATGTCAATGTCCGCTCGGCAGGCGTGTTTGCTTCACCTAATGGGAAAGCGACGCCTCATGCAGTCGAAGCGCTGTTTGAAAAACACATTGCCCTTAATCATGTGTCTTCTCCATTAACTGAAGAACATATGGAGTCGGCTGATTTGGTTCTGGCTATGACCCATCAGCACAAGCAGATCATTGCCAGCCAATTTGGACGTTATCGTGATAAAGTGTTTACGTTAAAAGAATATGTCACAGGCAGCCATGGTGATGTCCTCGATCCGTTCGGCGGCTCAATTGACATCTATAAACAAACGCGAGATGAGCTTGAAGAGCTTCTTCGGCAGCTGGCAAAACAGCTGAAAAAAGACCGTAGATAAGTTGTCAGAAAATCTGCAAACAGGTCATTTGCAAATCCTGCGTGAAGGAGTAGAATATAGTGAAAAGCACATCATATGGTGTGAATCAAAGAGCGGACAGGCTGCGCGGTCAATAAAGCGGGCGGGCCGCATCACACACGCTGGGAGGAAAAGCAGATGAAAGTAGCCATTGCATCGGATCATGGCGGCGTTCACATTCGAAATGAAATCAAAGAGTTAATGGACGAATTGCAAATTGAATATATTGATATGGGCTGTGACTGCGGCAGCGGCTCTGTCGATTATCCGGATTATGCTTTTCCGGTGGCCGAAAAAGTGGTTAGCGGCGAAGTTGACAGAGGCATTTTAATTTGCGGGACAGGCATCGGCATGAGCATTTCCGCTAATAAAGTAAAAGGGATTCGCTGCGCGCTGGCGCACGATACCTTCAGCGCGAAGGCGACGAGGGAGCATAATGACACAAACATCCTTGCGATGGGTGAACGGGTGATCGGACCTGGTTTGGCTCGGGAAATCGCAAAAATCTGGCTGACTACTGAGTTTACCGGGGGAAGACACCAAACGCGTATTGGAAAAATCTCAGATTATGAAGAGAAAAACCTGTAGGGGTGCTGTTTAATGAATGAGTTGAAACAAACGTGGAAGACGATGCTGTCTGAGTTTCAGGACCAAGCGGAATTGAAACAAGATCAGCTCTTCGTCCTTGGATGCAGCACGAGCGAAGTGGCCGGCAGCCGGATCGGCACATCGGGCAGTGTAGATATCGCTGAAAGCATCTACAGCGGACTTGCTGAGCTCCGGGAAAAAACGGGAGTCCATCTGGCGTTTCAATGCTGCGAGCATTTAAACAGAGCGCTTGTCGTCGAAGCAGAAACAGCCAAGCTGTTCAGGCTTCCAACCGTTTCTGCCGTGCCCGTTCCAAAAGCGGGCGGCGCGATGGCGTCTTATGCGTTTAAGCAGATGAAGTCTCCTGTTCTTGTTGAAACCATTCAGGCTGACGCCGGAATTGATATAGGCGATACGTTTATCGGCATGCATCTGAAGCCGGTGGCTGTCCCTGTGCGTGTCTCTCAAAACAGCCTCGGTTCAGCTCATGTGACATTGGCGCGTACACGGCCGAAACTAATCGGCGGAGTGCGGGCGGTTTATGAGTGCGAATGAAAGGACTGCATAGCCAGTCTTTTCTTTTATTTTAAGACAGTGAAATAAATTCCGAACTTTAAATTAAATTTAAGTTATTAATATTCGTTTTTACCAATAAAAATTTAGATTTTTTAAAAATAATCTTTTACATCGGCCTTAAAAACCATGTACAATAGTGATGGTAAAAACAAAGAACAGGATACGGATAGGAGAGGATCTCGCTGATGAAACATTTACCTGCGCAAGACGAACAAGTGTTTAACGCCATTAAAAATGAGCGTGAACGCCAACAGACTAAGATCGAATTGATTGCTTCTGAGAACTTTGTAAGTGAAGCGGTTATGGAAGCACAAGGATCTGTTTTGACAAATAAGTACGCAGAAGGATATCCGGGCAAACGCTACTACGGCGGATGCGAGCACGTCGATGTCGTTGAAGATATCGCCCGTGACCGCGCGAAGGAAATCTTTGGAGCGGAGCATGTAAACGTTCAGCCTCATTCAGGCGCGCAAGCAAACATGGCCGTGTACTTCACGATTTTGGAGCAAGGCGATACTGTACTTGGGATGAACCTCTCCCACGGCGGCCATTTAACACACGGAAGCCCAGTCAACTTCAGCGGTGTTCAATATAACTTTGTTGAGTACGGCGTAGATAAAGAAACTCAATATATTGATTACGATGACGTGCGTGAAAAAGCCCTCGCTCATAAACCGAAGCTTATCGTAGCAGGAGCAAGTGCGTATCCTCGTACAATCGACTTTAAGAAATTCCGTGAAATTGCTGATGAAGTCGGCGCTTACTTCATGGTGGATATGGCACATATCGCAGGACTTGTTGCGGCAGGCCTTCATCCAAACCCGGTTCCTTACGCTGATTTCGTTACAACAACAACACATAAAACACTTCGCGGTCCTCGCGGCGGTATGATCCTTTGCCGTGAAGAGTTTGGCAAGAAAATTGATAAATCGATCTTCCCTGGAATTCAAGGCGGCCCTCTGATGCACGTTATTGCCGCAAAAGCTGTTTCATTCGGTGAAGTATTGCAGGACGATTTCAAAACATATGCACAAAACGTCATTTCAAACGCGAAACGTCTGGCTGAAGCCTTAACGAAAGAGGGCATCCAGCTCGTTTCAGGCGGAACAGACAACCACCTTATCCTTGTTGACCTTCGTTCGCTCGGACTGACTGGTAAGGTTGCGGAGCATGTACTTGATGAAATTGGTATTACGTCTAACAAAAACGCGATTCCATATGATCCTGAAAAACCTTTCGTAACAAGCGGCATCCGTCTTGGGACAGCTGCTGTAACCAGCCGTGGTTTTGACGGAGACGCATTAGAAGAAGTCGGTGCTATCATTGCGCTTGCATTGAAAAACCACGAAGACGAAGGAAAACTTGAAGAAGCAAGACAGCGTGTAGCTGCTCTGACTGATAAATTTCCTTTATATAAAGAATTAGATTATTAAGATCCTAAAACCCGCTGGGGCTTATGCCCGGCGGGTTTTTTGACGATGTTCTTGAAACTCAATGTCTTTTTTTGTAGAATCAATAGAAGTGTGTAATTGTTGATGGGACAATAAAAAAGGAGCTGAAACACAGTATGGGAAAGGTTTATGTATTTGATCATCCTTTAATTCAGCACAAGCTGACATATATACGGAATGAAAATACAGGTACGAAGGATTTTAGAGAGTTAGTAGATGAAGTGGCTACACTCATGGCATTTGAAATTACCCGCGATCTTCCTCTGGAAGAAGTGGATATCAATACACCGGTTCAGGCTGCGAAATCGAAAGTCATCTCAGGGAAAAAACTCGGAGTGGTTCCTATCCTCAGAGCAGGATTGGGAATGGTTGACGGCATTTTAAAGCTGATTCCTGCGGCAAAAGTGGGACATGTCGGCCTTTACCGTGATCCAGAAACCTTAAAACCCGTGGAATACTATGTCAAGCTTCCTTCTGATGTGGAAGAGCGTGAATTCATCGTGGTTGACCCGATGCTCGCTACAGGCGGTTCCGCAGTTGAAGCCATTCACAGCCTTAAAAAACGCGGTGCGAAAAATATCCGTTTCATGTGTCTTGTAGCAGCGCCGGAGGGTGTGGAAGAATTGCAGAAGCATCATTCGGACGTTGATATTTACATTGCGGCGCTAGATGAAAAATTAAATGAAAAAGGATATATTGTTCCAGGTCTCGGAGATGCGGGTGACCGCATGTTTGGAACAAAATAAAAAATGAAATCCCCAAAAGGGGGTTTCATTTTTTTATCCAGTTTTTTGCTATTCGGTGAATCTGTATACAATTATAGGTGAAAATGTGAACATTCTGTGGAGACGTAAAGTATAAAAAGTTTTTTAACTTTAAACAGATTGACACATGTTAGGGGCTATTGTATGCTAAACGAGGGTATTATGAGAAGGTTTTCATAGCTTTCATTATAGTCCTCATCCTCAATGTAAATCCTCTCAGCAAACCCGTATTATGAGGATTTATTTAAGCGAATGAAACAGCATCCCTGCAAGGCTTGCGGATGAATGATTTTTTCGAACAGGCCCGTTTTGCCGGTCAAAAAAGGTCTTCTACTAAGGGTTAACCGCTGATTTTTGCCGTATCCAAGCTATACATTATTTTTTCATCAGGAGACAGATAATTGATGGACGATCCCAAGCTTACATTTAGCAGACAACGCAAATATTTATTGTTCATTTTGGCAGTGTATGTACTGGGTTATGGTTTAACAGCGTATAAAACCGTTTTTTTAGGCCTTATTCTGGGAACTGTTTTCAGTTTGTTTAATTTTTTACTGCTCGTCAGGAGAATGAATGCTTTTGACAGAGCTGTTGAGAAAGGAAAGTCCATACGATCTCTTGGGAGCGCAGCGCGGTGGTGCAATGCGATTCTTGCTGTGGCTGTTGCCTTTAAAAATCCCGAATATTTTCATATGGCAAGTACAGTTATTGGATTAATGACAATATACCCTGTCATTATGATAGATTCCTTTATCCAGCTTAAACGTTCATCAATGGAAGAGAGGTGAAAACCCTTTGAATCATGGTTACAGAACTATAGAATTTCTAGGTCTTACTTTTAATCTGACAAACATTCTGATGATTACTGTGGCGAGTGTGATTGTTTTATTGATTGCTATATTGACGACAAGAACGCTTTCGATCCGTCCCGGAAAAGCCCAGAACTTTATGGAATGGATTGTTGATTTCGTCCGCAATATTATTGGCAGTACAATGGATTTAAAAACAGGGGCTAACTTCTTGGCACTTGGTGTCACATTGCTGATGTACATATTTGTGTCGAATATGCTGGGGCTGCCGTTCTCTATTACAATCGGACATGAGCTCTGGTGGAAGTCTCCGACAGCCGATCCTGCCATTACATTAACGCTAGCCGTGATGGTTGTTGCTTTAACCCACTACTATGGTGTGAAGATGAAAGGGCTCAAGGAATATTCCAAAGACTATTTAAGACCTGTTCCATTCATGCTCCCGATGAAAATCATCGAAGAGTTTGCGAATACGCTGACTCTAGGTTTGCGGCTGTATGGTAACATCTTCGCCGGTGAGATTCTTCTCGGCCTGCTTGCGGGATTAGCAACAAGCCATTATTCGCAAAGCGTGGCTCTCGGTCTTGTCGGTACAATCGGTGCCATTCTGCCGATGCTGGCATGGCAAGCATTCAGTTTATTTATTGGTGCTATCCAGGCATTTATCTTTACAATGCTGACGATGGTGTACATGTCTCATAAAATCAGTCATGATCATTAAAACATTATATCCAAACGGATAACATTTTAAAGGAGGAACTTTTTCATGAATTTAATAGCAGCTGCGATTGCAATTGGTTTAGGCGCACTTGGTGCAGGTATTGGTAACGGTTTGATTGTTTCACGTACGGTAGAGGGGATTGCCCGTCAGCCGGAAGCAGGTAAAGAACTGAGAACTCTTATGTTCATGGGTATCGCATTAGTTGAAGCCCTTCCTATTATCGCTGTCGTTATCGCATTCTTAGCGTTCTTTGGCTAAGCATAAAAGCCTTATATGAACTAAAAATGGCGAAGATCATTCCAAGAGAACCTTCGCCATTGCTTTATGTCTGATAAGCATCCCGCCTTGCCGGCTGAAAAGAGACAAGTGCGGCTGCTGGATCAGCAAAGAAAAACCTGCAGAAGGGAGTTGCCGTAGTAGATGTCTCAATTACCACTTGAACTAGGATTGTCGTTTAACGGCGGAGATATCCTGTTCCAACTGTTAGCTATGTTAATCTTATTAGCGCTTCTGAAGAAATACGCTTTAGGGCCGCTATTAAACATAATGAAACAGCGTGAAGACCACATCGCTGGAGAAATTACGTCTGCTGAAGAAAAAAATAAAGAAGCGCAGCAGCTGATTGAAGAGCAGCGCGTTCTTTTAAAAGAAGCAAGACAAGAATCCCAAACTCTTATCGAAAACGCAAAGAAACTGGGAGAGAAGCAAAAAGAAGAGATTATTCAGGCTGCACGTGCAGAATCTGAACGTCTGAAAGAAGCAGCAAGAACTGAAATCGTGAAGGAAAAAGAACAGGCGGTTTCTGCTCTCCGTGAGCAAGTAGCGTCTCTTTCTGTCATGATTGCGTCGAAAGTGATCGAAAAAGAACTGGATGAACAAGCGCAAGAGAAATTGATCCAGGACTATCTTAAAGAGGTAGGAGAAAGCCGATGAGTGGATCAGCTGTCTCTAAACGATATGCATCAGCTCTTTTTGATATAGCCAATGAGTCCGCTCAGCTGAATCAAGTAGAAGAAGAGCTAACTGTTGTAAAACAAGTATTTCAAAATGAAAAAGCGCTTAATGATGTGTTGAACCATCCGAAGGTGCCGGCTGCGAAGAAAAAAGAGCTGATCCAAAATGCATTTGGCTCTTTGTCACAGTCCGTGCTTAATACGATTTTTCTTTTGATTGACCGCCATCGTGCCGCGATTGTGCCTGAGCTCACAGATGAGTTTATCAAACTCGCAAATGAGGCCCGTCAAACAGAAGACGCAATCGTATATTCAGTGAAACCGCTGACGGATGCGGAAATTTTACCATTATCACAAGTGTTTGCAAAAAAAGCCGGAGTCGCTTCACTGAGAATCAGAAATGAAGTGCAGACGGATTTAATAGGCGGCATTAAAGTCCGCATTGGAAACCGGATTTATGACGGCAGCGTAAGCGGGAAGCTTCAGCGCATTGAACGTCAATTAGCCGGGGAAAATCGATAGAAGGGGTGAAACCTAAGTGAGCATCAAAGCTGAAGAGATTAGCACGCTGATAAAACAGCAAATACAAAATTATCAATCTGATATTGAAGTTCAAGACGTAGGTACAGTCATCCAAGTCGGTGACGGTATTGCACGTGTGCACGGCCTTGACAACTGTATGGCCGGTGAACTTGTCGAATTTTCAAACGGTGTTTTGGGTATGGCTCAAAACCTTGAAGAATCAAACGTAGGTATCGTCATCTTAGGACCTTTCAGTGAGATCCGTGAGGGAGACGAAGTAAAAAGAACAGGCCGCATCATGGAGGTTCCTGTTGGTGAAGAGTTAATCGGCCGTATTGTAAATCCGTTAGGCCAGCCGGTAGACGGACTTGGCCCGATCCTTACAAGCAAAACTCGTCCGATTGAGAGCCCTGCACCAGGCGTTATGGACCGTAAATCCGTTCATGAACCGCTTCAAACCGGTATCAAAGCGATCGATGCACTGATTCCAATCGGCCGCGGCCAGCGTGAGCTGATCATCGGTGACCGTCAAACAGGTAAAACATCTGTTGCGATCGATGCGATCCTGAACCAAAAAGACCAAGACATGATCTGCGTATATGTTGCGATCGGCCAAAAAGAATCAACAGTCCGCGGCGTAGTAGAAACATTGCGTAAACACGGCGCGCTTGATTATACAATTGTTGTAACGGCGTCTGCGTCACAGCCGGCACCGCTTCTGTACCTGGCACCGTATGCTGGGGTTACAATGGCAGAAGAATTTATGTACAGCGGCAAGCACGTTCTTGTTGTATACGATGATCTTTCTAAACAAGCGGCTGCTTACCGTGAGCTGTCCTTGCTTCTTCGCCGTCCGCCAGGCCGTGAAGCGTTCCCTGGGGATGTATTCTATCTTCATTCCCGTCTGCTTGAGCGTGCAGCAAAGCTTAGCGACGCGAAAGGCGCAGGATCAATTACAGCTCTGCCGTTCGTAGAAACACAAGCCGGAGATATCTCTGCTTATATTCCGACGAACGTCATTTCCATCACCGACGGACAGATCTTCCTGCAATCTGATTTGTTCTTCTCAGGCGTACGTCCAGCGATCAATGCCGGATTGTCTGTATCCCGTGTCGGCGGCTCAGCGCAAATCAAAGCGATGAAAAAAGTATCAGGTACTTTGCGTCTTGACCTTGCGTCATACCGTGAGCTGGAAGCATTCGCTCAATTCGGTTCTGACCTCGACCAAGCGACTCAGGCAAAACTGAACCGCGGTGCGCGTACAGTTGAAGTGCTGAAGCAGGATCTGAACAAGCCGCTTCCGGTTGAAAAGCAAGTAGCCATTCTTTATGCGCTGACAAAAGGATATCTCGATGATATTCCTGTGGCGGATATCAGACGTTTTGAAGAAGAGTACTACATGTACCTTGACCAAAACCATAAAGACCTGCTTGACGGAATTGCGAAAACAGGAAACCTTCCTGCTGATGAAGACTTCAATGCTGCAATCGAAGGCTTCAAACGCACATTTATTTGCACCAAGCAACTAACTCGAATGCTGATGAGAGAAAAAGGTTCTCTTTTTCTCTCTTTTTACGCAGATGAAGAGAAAAGGTGGTGAAATCTTTGGCCTCATTACGCGATATTAAGTCAAGGATCACGTCAACGAAAAAAACAAGTCAGATTACAAAAGCCATGCAGATGGTATCTGCGGCTAAGCTGAATCGTGCTGAAAACAATGCAAAATCATTTGTGCCATATATGGATAAAATCCAAGAGGTTGTGTCAAACGTCGGAAGAGTTTCCGGCAACGTAAAGCATCCGATGCTTCTCAGCAGAGAAGTGAAAAAAACGGCATACCTTGTCATTACGTCTGACCGCGGTCTTGCCGGCGCTTTTAACAGTTCGGTTTTACGGAGTGCTTATCAGGCCATGCAAGAACGTCATCAGTCTAAGGATGAGTATGCGGTGATTGCCATCGGAAGAGTGGGCCGTGATTTCTTTAAGAAACGTGAGATTCCGATCATTTCCGAGTTAACAGGACTTGGGGATGAAGTGACGTTTACAGAAATTAAAGATCTTGCCCGTCAAACGATCCAAATGTTTATAGACGGTGCGTTTGATGAATTGCACCTTGTTTATAACCATTTTGTCAGCGCCATTACTCAAGAAGTAACGGAGAAAAAACTTCTGCCGTTATCTGATTTGGGCAACGGCGGCGGAAAAAGAACGGCGTCTTATGAATTTGAACCATCTGAAGAGGAGGTTCTGGAGGTTTTGCTTCCTCAATATGCAGAAAGCTTAATCTTCGGTGCGCTTCTTGACAGTAAAGCAAGTGAGCACGCTGCAAGAATGACGGCGATGAAAAATGCGACAGACAACGCGAAGGAACTTATCGATTCACTTTCGCTTTCTTACAACCGCGCTCGCCAAGCAGCCATCACACAAGAAATTACGGAAATTGTCGGCGGAGCAGCCGCTTTAGAATAGAAAGATTTTGTCAGGAGGGATAGCGATGAAGAAAGGACGCGTTAGCCAGGTATTAGGACCGGTCGTCGACGTGCGTTTTGAAGACGGTCACTTGCCTGAAATTTATAATGCGATTAAAATTTCACAGCCAGCTGCAAGTGAAAACGAAGTAGGTATTGATTTAACGCTTGAGGTCGCTCTTCATTTAGGTGATGATACAGTCCGTACAATCGCAATGGCATCTACAGATGGTGTTCAGCGCGGTATGGAAGCTGTAGATACAGGAGCGCCAATCTCAGTACCGGTTGGTGATGTAACACTTGGACGTGTATTTAACGTTCTCGGAGAAAATATTGATTTGAATGAGCCGGTTCCTGCGGATGCGAAAAAGGATCCGATTCACAGACAGGCGCCTTCATTCGATCAGCTTTCAACAGAAGTTGAAATTCTTGAAACAGGTATTAAAGTTGTTGATTTGCTTGCTCCTTACATTAAGGGCGGTAAAATCGGATTGTTCGGTGGTGCCGGTGTAGGTAAAACCGTATTAATCCAGGAATTAATCAACAATATCGCGCAAGAGCACGGCGGTATCTCTGTATTCGCCGGCGTAGGAGAGCGTACTCGTGAAGGGAACGACCTTTTCTACGAAATGAGTGACTCTGGCGTAATCAACAAAACAGCCATGGTATTCGGACAAATGAACGAGCCGCCGGGCGCACGTATGCGTGTTGCTTTGACAGGCCTTACAATGGCTGAGCACTTCCGTGATGTACAAGGACAGGACGTACTGTTCTTCATCGATAACATTTTCCGTTTCACACAAGCGGGTTCAGAGGTTTCAGCCCTTCTTGGCCGTATGCCTTCAGCGGTTGGTTATCAGCCGACGCTTGCAACTGAGATGGGTCAGCTCCAAGAGCGTATCACGTCTACGAACGTTGGATCAGTTACATCTATCCAGGCGATCTACGTGCCTGCCGATGACTACACTGACCCGGCGCCGGCGACAACGTTCGCTCACTTGGATGCGACAACAAACCTTGAGCGTAAATTAACTGAAATGGGTATTTACCCTGCGGTTGATCCGTTGGCATCTACATCACGCGCCCTTGCTCCTGAAATTGTTGGAGAAGAGCACTATGCGGTTGCGCGTGAAGTACAGTCAACGCTTCAGCGTTACAAAGAGCTTCAAGATATCATTGCGATTCTCGGTATGGATGAATTAGGCGAGGAAGACAAACTTGTCGTTCACCGCGCTCGTCGTATCCAGTTCTTCCTTTCTCAGAACTTCCACGTGGCTGAACAGTTCACTGGACAAAAAGGTTCTTACGTGCCTGTAAAAGAGACGGTACAAGGCTTCAAAGAAATCTTAGCCGGTAAATATGACCATCTTCCAGAAGATGCATTCCGTCTTGTAGGCCGTATCGAAGAAGTTGTTGAGAAAGCAAAAGAAATGGGTGTAGAAGTTTAATCTGGTCCTAGGAGGGTAAAAGCATGAAGACCGTTAAAGTCAATATCGTTACTCCCGACGGCCCAGTATACGATGCGGATATCGAAATGGTGAGTGTGAGAGCCGAAAGCGGCGATCTCGGTATTTTGCCAGGCCATATTCCAACCGTGGCTCCTCTTAAAATCGGCGCTGTCCGTCTGAAAAAAGACGGGCAGACTGAAATGGTTGCCGTCAGCGGCGGATTTGTCGAAGTCCGTCCTGATCAGGTCACCATCCTTGCCCAGGCTGCCGAGACAGCGGAAGGCATCGATAAAGAGCGCGCTGAAGCTGCACGCCAGCGGGCGCAGGAGCGTTTGAATACTCAATCAGATGATACTGACATTCGTCGGGCTGAGCTTGCGTTACAGCGGGCTTTGAACAGATTGGATGTAGCAGGGAAATAAGAAAAAATCCTTCTCTTTATGAGAAGGATTTTTTTATGAACGAACAAGAGAATCAAACAGCGACAGCAGCGGGCGATCCTCTTTTGGACGCAGGTATAAACCATCACAGGCATTCATTGTATGCCACGATTTGCGATGTCTTCTAAAGCCAAGTGTATAAGCGCCGTCTTTATAGGGATAAGGTTTTACAACCCATTCAGCATCTTCATGGCGGGCAATCACGCAATCTATAAGATAAACACTGATCATTTTCTCGAATTCTTCAATAGGAAGATTCCAATCAGCAAGCAAAAGTTCTTGTATACTTTGAAAATAGAGGTTTTCAAGCTCTTCAAGGCTTTCTCTCGTATAGGTAAGAGAAATGTTAAAAAACTGACACAATTCATTCAGTTCTTCAATCTGTGACTGTCTATAATCATAATAGAATGCAATTGCTTCCCATTCCTGATCAAAAATTGGCAGGTCCTCACCATATTGCTTTTCAGGCTGAAAAAACGAATGATTCACATTTGCCAGCTCCTTTCCAATAAAGTATACCATGTAAAAGAATCGCACTTTAAGCGGGGATTAGCCCTAGATTTGGCTGATTATTCCGTTCTGTATAAAATGTATCATCTTTATCTGTGCTTCTTATATAATAAGAAAGGGTATGAACGCAGAGAAAGGAGTGTAATAGATGAGTGTATTGGGACAGCAGGCTGCAATCGGCATTGTCGTTCACCTTATTTTTATAGCAGTGACTTGGTGGGCGTTGCAAGCCGTCAATATAGATCCGTTAATCAAAAAAGGCAAAGTCGTGCAGGCAAGACTCCTGATGATTTTGCTGACAATTGCCATTGGAACGGCCGTTGCCAATTTCTTTTTAGATTACCTCAATTATTCACAGCAGCTTCCCTATCTATTTTAATAGGTTTTGAACATTATTCTCATTAAATGGTTGGGAGAAGCGGGTTGAAGCGAATAGCTCGAGTTTTGACGAAGATTTTTACGTATGGCGCCTCTTGCCTCCGGTAAAACTGGGGATAAGGGGGAGAGATGAACATGAAGAAAAAACAAGTAAGCCACGCTATTATCATTTCCGTCATGTTAAGCTTCGTCATTGCTGTTTTCCATACCATTCATGCGAGTGAATTAACGCCGTTAGCACAGATGGCAGAGGGGATGGAACGCCAAGATGTGTCAATAGATAAGTGGACATTGCATGCAAAACAAAACATGTCACTGACCGAAAAAGAATTTTATCAAAAAGTGCAACGTTTAAAATCAGAGTATCGTCAATATGATTGGACGATTGCACAGGAAGATAAAGTCGTAAAGGCAATTGGCACATATACTGACAAAAAAAATCGTACTTCTTTTAGACTGCAGCTTGTCACAACCCTCAAAAAACACAATCCAACTTCGTATTTATTATATGAGCAAATGAGTCTAGAGACACCGGATAGCTGGAATGATACATATGAACAGTTTGAACGGGAGACACTTGGGATATTCCAAGAAAAAGTAGTTATTTTTACTTGTCTAAATGGTCACTTAGATGATAATATGAATATTGTTTTGCAAAAAAAAGCAAATCAGTTATTAAATGAATTTCAAGCAAGATCAGTAGAACATGTAGTTGAGCCAAATTTCGTTTCTATTTCTGCGTTTACAGATGAGTGGGAAGAGTACATTATGACCTCGAAACATAAAATGAATTTGCAAATTGCACTTAGAAGTGCAGGAATGGGCGGAAAACATACCGTTACGGTTGGCACACCAATCGTTACGACTGAATATTAATATAGAGAATTTAGGGACGCGGAGGGGAATACCTTGGAAAAAATCATCGTCCGCGGCGGTCAGAAGTTAAACGGCACAGTCAAAGTTGAAGGCGCTAAAAATGCCGTTTTACCTGTTATCGCTGCATCTTTATTAGCAAGTGAAGAAAAAAGCGTAATTTGTGATGTACCTACGCTCTCCGATGTATATACAATTAACGAAGTGTTGCGTCATTTAGGAGCAGATGTGCATTTTGAAAATAATGAAGTGACTGTAAATGCTTCATACGCTTTGCAAACTGAAGCACCTTTTGAATATGTTCGTAAAATGCGTGCGTCTGTGCTTGTCATGGGGCCGCTTCTTGCGCGTACAGGTCATGCAAGAGTTGCACTTCCGGGCGGATGCGCAATTGGTTCCAGACCGATTGATCAGCATTTAAAAGGTTTTGAAGCAATGGGCGCAAAAATCAAAGTCGGTAATGGCTTCATTGAAGCTGAAGTAAAAGGCCGACTGCAAGGCGCAAAAATTTATCTGGACTTCCCAAGTGTAGGAGCTACAGAGAACCTGATTATGGCAGCCGCTCTAGCTGAAGGAACAACAACGCTGGAAAACGTGGCAAAAGAACCCGAAATCGTTGATTTAGCAAACTATATCAACGGCATGGGCGGAAAAATCCGCGGAGCTGGCACCGGCACCATCAAAATTGAAGGAGTCGAAAAGCTTCACGGCGTAAAACACCATATTATTCCTGACCGTATTGAAGCGGGCACATTTATGGTTGCTGCTGCAATCACTGAAGGAAACGTATTAGTAAAAGGAGCGGTTCCTGAACACCTCACCTCTTTAATTGCAAAAATGGAAGAGATGGGTGTAACAATTAAGGATGAAGGTGAAGGTCTGCGTGTCATCGGCCCGAAAGAACTTAAACCGATTGACATCAAAACAATGCCTCACCCGGGCTTCCCGACTGATATGCAGTCACAAATGATGGCGCTTCTGCTTCGTGCAAGCGGCACAAGCATGATTACAGAAACCGTTTTTGAAAACCGTTTTATGCATGCGGAAGAATTCCGCCGTATGAATGGTGATATCAAGATTGAAGGACGTTCTGTCATCATTAACGGTCCTGTACAGCTTCAGGGAGCTGAAGTTGCAGCGACTGATTTGCGTGCAGGTGCAGCGCTGATTCTTGCGGGGTTAGTGGCTGAAGGTCACACACGTGTTACTGAATTGAAGCACTTAGACCGCGGTTACGTTGATTTCCATCAGAAGCTTGCCGCTCTGGGCGCAGACATCGAACGTGTAAATGATGAGTCTGCTTCTGAGCAAGAGAATAAAGAAGTCGTTTCTGACTTAAATGCATAAACTTACTTGAAAATCAGTATGTCACTCTGGCATACTGGTTTTTTATTTTTTGTGTATTATCATCATTATGCGCAAAATAGCAAAAAAGAATACGTAAATGACAAATAAAGTTTCTGTCCAAAACGAGAGTCATATTAGCTTGTTCCTGCCCATAGACTAGACTAGAGTCGAATCCCGAGCAGGAGGCAGCTGAATATGAAACAATTCGCAATCACACTATCCGTACTATGTGCATTGATTCTCTTGGTTCCCACACTCTTGGTTATACCATTCCAGTATAATAAGGAAGCGGGGGCCAGTGTAGAATCAGAAAAGACAGCAGTCAGCACGAAACCAGCATCGAAAGGAGCAGAAACATTGAAAGCATCACCTGTTTCTATTCCCGTCTATCGAACCGCAAATCAATCCGTAGAAAACATTCCGCTTGAAGAGTATGTGATTGGAGTCGTCGCCTCCGAAATGCCGGCAACCTTTGAATCTGAAGCACTGAAAGCCCAGGCCCTCGCCGCCAGAACATTTATTGTCAGACTGATGGTGTCAAATTCAGCGGTTGAGGCTCCTAAAGGCTCACTGGTGGATGATACACAGATGTTCCAGGTGTATAAAAACAAAGCGGAGCTGAAAAAACAGTGGGGCACAAGCTATGAGACAAAACTGAAGAAAATCACAGCTGCGGTAGCCAGTACACAAGGCAAAATCTTAACGTACAACAACCAGCCGATTGAAGCATCCTTTTTCTCCACAAGCAACGGCTACACAGAGAATGCAGAAGCTTATTGGACAAGTGCTATCCCATATTTAAAAAGCGTCAAAAGCCCATGGGATAAAAAGTCTCCGAAATATAAGGAAACGAAAACCTTTACAGCGGCAGAATTTCAGCAAAAGCTTGGCGTCAAGCTGGATGGATCTAGCGCAGTAGGGAAGATTACCGGCGAGACACCGGGCCACCAGGTCGCAACTGCCGTCATTAACGGCAAGACGCTGAAAGGAAGAGACATACGTGAAAAGTTGGGTCTCAACTCCGCCGATTTTGAATGGAAGCGAAATGGAGACACAATTACAGTCACGACGAGAGGATTTGGCCACGGTGTGGGGATGAGCCAATACGGAGCGAATTTTATGGCCAAAGAAGGCAAAACGGTTGATGACATTGTAAAGTACTATTACCAAGGCACACAAATTTCTGAGGCAGATGCGTTTTTGAATAAATATATGGCGAAAAAGTAGAAAAAGACGCTCATTGGGCGTCTTTTTCTGTTCCTGAATATCTTTTATCTAAGAGCAGCTGAAACGGTTTAGAGGAGCTTCTGACCGTCTTTAAGGATCAGTCCTTTTTTCCTGATTTCAGGCTTTGAGATTGTGGTAAAGTCATCCACATTTGTCGACAGACTTCGACAGACTCATATAACGAAAGTCGAAAGGCGGACAATCTTCTCTTTTCATAGGGGCGTTAGGTGGAAATCACTAATAAAAACATAGGTTTCTATGCAAAAGTAAACAACAGCAATGGGGAAGCCCGCCCTATTTATTTCTCGGTTTTTGTTGATTACGATAGATTATGTTCAGCGTTGAACATCTGCACGCAGAAACAAATTGGTAAAGGGGTACGAACATGAAGAAAAGATTTTCACTGATCATGATGACAGGATTGCTTTTTGGATTAACTTCACCTGCTTTTGCAGCTGAAAAGACAGAAACGGAGGCTAAAGCGCCGGCGAACGTGGCGGTCTTGCTTGATGCCAGCGGAAGTATGGCGAAAAGAATAGATGGTGTATCTAAATTTAATTCAGCCAAAAAAGAAATTTCAAAGTTTGCGAGCTCATTGCCAGAAGGAACTCAGGTGAAAATGAGCGTGTTTGGCTCTGAAGGAAACAATAAAAATTCCGGAAAAGTTCAGTCATGTGAAGCCATTCGCAACGTATACGGCTTCCAAAGCTTTAACGAGCAAAGCTTCCTCAATTCTCTCAATACAATTGGGCCGACTGGCTGGACGCCAATTGCCAAAGCGCTGAACGAGGCGAAATCTTCTTTTGACCAGCTTGATGCAAAAGGGGAAAAAGTGGTGTATCTGTTGACAGACGGTGAGGAAACGTGCGGAGGAAACCCGATTAAAACAGCAAAGGAACTGCAAAAAGACAATATCACTGTTAATGTGATCGGCTTTGATTATAAAGAGGGATACAAAGGCCAGCTGAACGCAATTGCGAAAGTAGGCGGCGGTGAATACTTCCCGGCTTATACCCAAAAAGATGTTGAGAAAATTTTCACTCAGCAATCACTAATGTTATCTAAATAAGAAAAAAGAGGCTGGTGATGGTCAGCCTCTTTTTGTATGTAACAAAAACTTCAAAACTAATTAGCTGTCTGCCTGTAGCATAGTAGCAGATTTCCGTTTTTCTGTCATAATCAAGGCGAAAAAAGAATGAATGATCACACAATCTGTTTATGCTTTCTGGGCGGAAATGGCTAAAAATGAACGGTATTTCAAGCGATTTTGGACAGATCGTGAAAGCAGCACAAAAGGCAGCATGTCCTATATCTTTTTGCATTTTCGTATTCTAGCATAAAGAAGAATCCAACATATAGTTGGAAAATATGAAAAAGAAAGGAAGTAATCATATGAAAAAATTGCTGGCTGCCGGTATCATTGGATTGTTGACTGTTTCCATTGCCTCCCCGTCTTTTGCCGCTGAGAAACAGGCTGATACAAATGTAGCTGTTTTGTTTGACGGAAGCGGAAGCATGGTTCAAAAAACAGGAGGAGAGCGCAAAATAGACATTGCCAAAAAATCAGTAAAATCTTTTGCCGAACTTCTTCCGAAGGATACAAATCTTATGCTTCGCGTTTTCGGGCATGCAGGGAACAATAAACTGTCCGGTAAAGCCCTTTCGTGCAGTACGACGGAAACCATTTACGGCCTTCATCCATATGAAGGGTCTCTGTTTGACAATTCATTGAGTGAGCTCAAGCCGACTGGATGGACACCGATTGCCAAAGCACTTGCAGACACAAGAAAAGAATTTGAAGCATTTGACGCAGACGGGAAAAACGTGGTGTATTTAATCACTGACGGTGAAGAAACGTGCGGCGGAGACCCTGCGGCAGAAATCGAAAAGCTCCGTGCATCAAATGTGGATACGATTGTAAACATCATTGGCTTCAACTTTGATGTCAAGGGTAATGAAGAGATGAAACAAGCAGCTGTCGCTGGCGGCGGAGAATATATTTCAGCGAACAGTGCGGATGAGTTCGAACAGGCTTGGGAAAAAGAAGCACAAAAATTTACTGAGTAAGGAACCTAAAGATCAGGCGCTCCCCAAGGCGCCTTATTTTATTGGTTTAAAAACAATTTGGCCGGGAATGATACCCTAAAAAGGGGTTGAACATATGAAATTATTCGGAATGATTTTTCTTATAGCCACCGTTGCATTCATATTGCTTGGTGTTCTTCTAAAACTGGCAGCCTTCTTTTTTGTCAGCATTCTCACCTTGATCGCAGCTATTGTGCTGTTTACGGTTCTGAAAAAGAATCAGCATAATCAAACATAGAGTCCTTTATACAGAGGTGTGTCAGCGTGTCGACAAACCCCGCGTTCGTTGTCAATGCACATTGGTAAAAGGAACGGCGGCTAAATGCTTAGGCGTCCTGCCTAAACACCGCCGTCATCACATCCTGTGAAAGCCCTTTATATAGAGGGCTCTTTTTGTGTCTCAGAATTCGACAAAATCCGAGGAGTGTGAAAAAATATAAAGGCAGGAACATTGCGGAGGGGAAGAGACATTGAACGATAAAGTAACTGCGGTCAGGGATGTATGGCGCTATGAACAAGGGGAAATAAGCAAAGTAGAAGACCGGATGGTGACGGAATTCCCTTTGACAGTGATACTGAATGGCAGTGAATTTGTGACGCTCGTTTGTACGCCTGAGCATATCGAAGAGCTTGTCATCGGATTTCTCGCATCAGAGGGTGTTATACGATTTCAAAAAGAAATTAAAAGGTTTACAATAGATGAAAGTCTCGGTTTTGTATATGTCGACCTCGTTCACCCTGAGACATTGGATCAAAAGGATTATACGAAACGGGTGATCGGCTCATGCTGCGGAAAGGGCCGTCATTTTTATTTTCAGCAGGATGTCAAAACAGCCAAGACGGCTGTCAGCCAAATCAAGATATCGCCTGAGGCATGTCTGGCGCTTATGAAAGACATGCAGCAAGGGAGCGGGACGTTTCAGGATACGGGAGGCGTCCATAATGCGGCGCTTTGCGACACAGAGAAGCTTCTGTTGATGCGCACCGATATCGGTCGGCACAACGCACTTGATAAACTATACGGACACTGCCTTCTAAACGGGATGTCCGTACGCGACAAACTGATTGTGTTCAGCGGCAGAATCTCATCAGAGGTCCTGTTAAAAGCGGCCAAAATCGGCGTGTCGATTGTCATTTCCAAGTCGGCCCCGACGGAGCTTGCGATTCAAATGGCTGAAGAATTGAATATCACAGCGATTGGATTTGTCAGAAACGGATCATTTAATGTATATACACACCCTGAGAGAATCAGGGAGTAGGAAGGGGCTGTAGCTATGATTACAGAGTCGCGTCAGATGTTGGATAAAAGAAACAGACCGCTGAGAGACCTTCGCATTTCTGTTACAGACCGCTGCAACTTCCGATGCACGTACTGTATGCCCGCCGAATTATTCGGCCCGGATTATCCTTTTTTAAAGAAAGAGGAGCTGCTTTCATTTGAGGAGCTGGAACGGCTTGCGACATTGTTTGTCACAAGATTTGGCGTTGAAAAAATCCGCTTGACCGGCGGAGAGCCCCTCATGAGAAAGGATATGCCGGAATTAATCAAAAAACTGGCCCGCATACCGGGTATTCGTGACATCGCGATGACGACAAACGGATCACTGCTGCCTGTTTATGCTAAGAGGCTCAAGGAGGCTGGGCTGAAAAGGGTTACGATCAGCCTTGATTCTTTAGAAGACGAGCGTTTTAAGAAGATAAACGGGCGCGGTGTTTCTGTCAGCAAGGTGCTGGAAGGCATTGAAGCGGCGAAGCAAGCGGGGCTCGGTGTTAAAATCAATATGGTCGTTCAAAAGGGCGTCAATGAAAAAGATATACTGCCTATGGCCCGTTATTTTAAAGAAAAAGGGCATATCCTGAGATTCATTGAATTTATGGACGTAGGCAACACCAACCAATGGGAAAAAAAAGACGTCATGACAAAGGCGGAAATCATAGATTTGATCAATGAACACATGCCTGTTGAGCCGATAGCGCCTAATTATATAGGCGAAGTGGCTTCCAGATTCCGCTACTTGGACGGCTCCGGAGAAATCGGCGTCATATCATCTGTATCTGATGCATTCTGCGGATCTTGCAACAGAGCCCGTCTTTCTGCGAGAGGAGAGCTGTTTACCTGCTTATTCGCTTCAAGCGGATTTGACCTCAGAGCTCCGGTTCGCCAGGAATTAAGTGATGACGAACTATCAGAAATGATCGGGACAGTATGGAAAAATCGGATCGATCAGTATTCAGTCGATCGTACGCTATCAAAAGCATCTGGCAAAAAGAAAGTGGAAATGTCTTATATTGGCGGTTAATTTGAAGTCAAAAGCTTATCGGCACTGTCCGGTAAGCTTTTTTATTAGAATCCGAGTGCAAAAAATACGTAGAAAAACCGAAATATATAAGGATAGGCATAAAGAAGGAATCATTGTAAGAAAATTTAATTCCAAAGCCATACATTATGATAAAATATAACCAATTAGAAAATAGAAAGGGTTGGAGGGGCATGGCCGCGTACGAGATCCCGTCATCTCAAGTAGGAGTGAAAATCAATAAGTGGTATAAGCACATTTTAGCATTTCAAGTGGCTGATGCCGTAAAGCTGAAAGAAGAAATTGATCTAGATATCGAACAGATGGAAGAGGATCAGCTGCTTCTCCTGTATTATCAGCTGATCAGCTACCGGCACCAAATTATGCTGGATTATGTAAAGCCTGACCTGCACGAGGAATCTCAGCTTCAATATCGTGAATTGATCAAAACGCTGGAAAGCAATCAGGACAGCATCTCCGGATTATCTGAGTATTATTTTCACTTGTTTAGAGGAATGTACGAATTTGAACAGAACAATTACATCTCGGCTATATCCTTTTATCGGAAAGCTGAGAAGATGCTTGCGTTTGTAGAAGATGAAATTGAAAGAGCGGAATTTCATTTTAAAGTGGCGGAAGTCTTTTATATTATGAAGCAGACGCACTTTTCCATGAACCATGCCGTACAGGCGCTGGAGACGTATAAGGCTCACGATTTTTACAGAGTCAGAAGAATTCAATGCCATTTCGTCATATCAGGAAACTACATTGACTACAGAAATTATGAAAAAGCGCTTGAACATTTAGATGACGCGTATCGCCTTGCTTTATTGGAAGGACAGCCCCGTTTGATCGGATCAGCCCTTTATAATATCGGGAATTGCTATGATGACAAGGGGGAGCTGGATCAGGCCGCCGAATACTTTGAAAAAGCGCTTCCTGTCTTCGAGGATTATCAGCTGGAACAGCTTCCAAAAGCGCTCTTCAGCCTGACTCGCGTTCTTTTCAAAAAACAAGATAGCGAAGCCGCGATACGGTACTATGAAAAAGGGATTGCCATTGCCCAAAAACGAAACGACTTCTTCAGTCTGGCAAAATATAAATTTCTGCAGGCATTATATGTGGAATCTGTCAATTTGGATATGATTCAAGAAGTATTTGATTATATGGAAGAAAAGGGCCTGTATGTATATATTGAAGAATTTGCTTTAGATGCTGCCTCTTATTTCAGTCATCGCGAACAATATAAAGAAGCGGTGTATTTTTATGAAAAAGCGGTCAGCATGAGAGAGATGATTCAAAGGAACGATTGTTTATATGAAGTATGAGACAAAACCATCTGCTGGCAGATGGTTTTTTTTTATGCAAAAAAAGGGGAGCATCGGAACGTTTATTTCCGGGGAGAACAGGAAAAATCGCTACAGCACTGTTTTTTGAACAAAAGCCGTTTTGGGATGCATCTGCACGTGAGGGGGAATTCAATGTTTGGTTTTAATGATATGGTGAAGTTTCTGTGGTCTTTCCTCATTGTTTTGCCGCTTGTACAGATTATACATGTTTCAGGGCACAGCTTTATGGCTTTTATTTTTGGCGGAAAAGGATCGTTGGATATAGGCATGGGAAAAACGCTGCTTAAAATTGGACCCATACGGTTCAGAACGATTTATTTTATCGATTCTTTTTGCCGGTACGGGGAGTTGAAAATTGACAATCGATGCTCAAATGCACTCGTGTATGCAGGGGGCTGCTTGTTTAACCTCATCACGATTTTTGCAATCAATCTGCTGATTATACACAGTGTATTAAAGCCGAATGTGTTTTTCTATCAGTTTGTCTATTTTTCTACGTATTATGTGTTTTTTGCCCTGCTGCCGGTCCGATATTCAGAGAAAAAGTCATCAGACGGGCTGGCGATATACAAGGTGCTCCGTTACGGAGAGCGCTACGAAATCGATAAATAACATTAGAATGTTTAATGCCTCTCAGATCGGGAAGGTAACAAGTACACACATAATTGAGAGGGGAGAATTAACATGGGTAACGATAGTGTAAAAGACAAAATGAAGGGCGGCTTTAATAAAGCCAAAGGAGAAGTGAAGGATAAAGTCGGAGATATGGCTGACAGAACGGACATGCAGGCTGAAGGCAAAAAAGATAAGGCAAAAGGCGAAATCCAAAAGGATATCGGGAAAGCCAAGGATAAATTTTCAGATAAAGATTAATCGTACGGAAGAGGCAGGAAACGAAATGTTTCTTGTCTTTTTTTTTTTTCGCTTTTTCTGATGTGAATAAATATAACAAAAAAAGAAGCTGATTTGGTCAAGGTAACTAAATTTTTTAAATATTCTTTGAATTAATAGGCCTCTTCTATATAATGATGACATAAGTTGTAAACTTTTATAACATCATTTGAAGAAATCAAACAAAGGGGTTTTGATGACGGAATGTACTGCACCGAAGAAAGTGTCGGAAGCCACGGGAGTGCGAAAAAACAGTTGATATCGACACAAGCGGGGATTCAGTGAAGACCGGAATTCTTCACTCGTTAAGAGGAACGGTGGCGATCAGCGAAGTGACCGTCCATGATACGGAGTTAATGGCAATAGTCGGGTTCTAGGTATTGTGGAGGACGGCGCCTCAGACTGGCCTGCATGCCATGCTTCCGGTTGCGGAGCAAAACAACAGGCTGCCATCAGGAATGTAACGTCTGGTTATGACCAATCGATGGTTTAGCACAGCCTTAGCATAGAGGTTCACCCGGGGCAGATTGTTGCTGTATTAGGCCGACTCCGGCTAAACAGGGGGGCTATTTATTTTAATCAAACGTTTGTTCAAAACGAAAAGGCGGCCAACAGCAGCAGCTTGCAATCACCAGAGCGCTGATGGTAAATCTGAAAAATATTTTACTTAATGAACAATTGGGAGGAATTCAGATTTTAATTGTCGAACTAGTCAGACAAGTTATTATAGAAATTTCCAGAAAAAAAGACATTTCTGTTATCTTAGTCGGGCGCAGTCTGGAAAACGCGTTAATCTGTGCTGACTATCTTTCTGTGATCGACAGGGGAACGGCTGTTACCATGGGAAGGCCTAAAGAAACGGCATGCCGCTTTGAAAGGCATCTTACCGTATGACCCCCATTCTCGAAGAAAGGGAGGTGATGTCCCGCCTGACTGTTCCGCAAATTCGTAGTAGCCGCATCTGCTTTATATGACAAAAGAAGGAGGACTACAGATGAAACTGACACCGGTTGAACAAGAAAAATTGCTCATTTTTGCAGCGGGGGAATTAGCCAAACAGCGAAAGGCGCGGGGCGTTCTGCTGAACTATCCTGAGGCTGCTGCTTATATCACCTGCTTTATTATGGAAGGCGCACGTGATGGGAAGGGAGTAGCAGAGCTGATGGAAGCCGGCCGCCATGTATTAACGGAAAAAGATGTGATGGGGGGTGTGCCTGAGATGCTGGACAGCATTCAGGTGGAGGCCACATTTCCGGATGGTGTAAAGCTTGTTACGGTACATCAGCCAATTTCTGCGGAGGTGAAGTCATGAAGCCGGGAGCATTTCAAATTGCTGAGGGAACCATTACGATTAATGAAGGCCGTGAGATACGGGAGGTAACGGTAAAAAACACCGGATCACGCTCCATTCAAGTCGGTTCGCATTTTCATTTTGCGGAGGCCAACGGGGCTTTATTATTTGACCGTGAGCTGGCGATCGGCATGCGTCTTGATGTTCCATCAGGCACGTCGGTCCGTTTTGAGCCGGGAGAGCAGAAAACGGTCTCACTAGTGGAAATCAGAGGACGCAAGACAATTAGAGGGCTGAACGGAATGGCCGACACGTTTATCGATGAACGCGGCAAAGAAAAAACGTTGGCCAACTTAAAACAAGCCGGCTGGATGGAGGGTGTAATCCGATGAAAATGTCACGGGAGGAATATGCGGAGCTGTTTGGCCCGACAACGGGCGATAAAATCAGATTGGGTGACACGGATTTATGGATCGAAGTCGAAAAGGATTTCACAGTATATGGTGAAGAAATGATCTTTGGCGGCGGAAAAACAATCCGCGACGGCATGGGCCAAAACGGCAGAATCACAGGGAAGGACGGCGCTTTGGATTTGGTTATCACCAACGTCGTGCTATTGGATTACACAGGCATTGTCAAAGCGGATGTCGGTGTGAAAGACGGCCGGATTGTCGGTGTCGGAAAAAGCGGAAATCCTGATATCATGGATGGAGTCGATCCGCACATGGTCATCGGAGCGGGGACAGAGGTGATTTCCGGTGAAGGCAAAATTTTAACAGCCGGGGGAGTGGACACGCACATTCATTTTATTTGTCCTCAGCAGATGGAAGTTGCGCTTTCTTCAGGTGTGACGACCCTTTTGGGAGGCGGAACAGGACCCGCTACAGGAAGCAAAGCGACAACATGTACGTCCGGGGCGTGGTATATGGCGAGGATGCTGGAAGCGGCCGAGGAGTTTCCGATCAATGTCGGCTTCTTAGGAAAAGGGAATGCATCCGATAAAGCGCCGCTGATCGAGCAGGTGGAAGCAGGCGCCATCGGCCTTAAGCTTCATGAAGACTGGGGCACGACGCCAAGCGCCATTAAAACGTGTATGGAAGTCGTGGACGAGGCTGATATTCAAGTTGCCATCCATACCGATACGATTAACGAAGCGGGCTTTTTGGAAAACACGCTCGACGCGATCGGGGACCGGGTCATTCATACTTATCACATTGAAGGTGCAGGCGGCGGCCATGCCCCGGATATTATGAAGCTCGCTTCTTACGCGAACATTCTGCCGTCATCTACAACGCCAACCATTCCTTATACCGTTAATACGATGGATGAGCATCTTGACATGATGATGGTCTGCCACCATTTAGATGCGAAAGTGCCTGAAGATGTGGCGTTCAGCCATTCCAGAATCAGGGCGGCGACGATTGCCGCGGAGGATATTCTCCATGATATCGGTGCGATCAGCATGACATCATCGGATTCCCAAGCGATGGGACGGGTCGGTGAAGTGATCATCCGAACATGGCAGGTAGCCGATAAAATGAAAAAACAGCGCGGCGCTCTTGCCGGTGAAAACGGTAATGACAATGTGCGCGCAAAAAGGTACATTGCCAAATACACGATTAATCCGGCAATTACGCACGGGCTCAGCCATGAAGTCGGCTCGGTGGAAAAAGGGAAGCTTGCTGATCTCGTTCTGTGGGACCCGGTATTTTTCGGCGTAAAACCGGAACTGGTCTTAAAGGGCGGCATGATTGCACGTGCGCAAATGGGAGATCCGAACGCGTCCATCCCGACTCCTGAACCGGTTTTCATGCGCCAAATGTATGCGTCTTACGGAAAAGCCAACCGCTCAACCTCGATTACATTTATGTCTCAGGCAAGCATAGAGCGTGGTGTGGCGGAAAGCTTAGGGCTGGAAAAAGGGATTTCTCCAGTCAAAAATATCAGAAAGCTGAGCAAGCTGGATATGAAGCTGAATTCGGCTTTGCCGAAGATTGAGATTGATCCAAAAACCTATCAGGTCTTTGCTGACGGGGAGGAATTGTCTTGCCAGCCTGTCGATTATGTCCCACTTGGACAAAGATATTTCTTATTTTGATAAGACGCGGCCGGAGTGCATCCGGCCGTTCTATTGACTAAAAACGGTGCACAAAACCCGTGTATTTAGTGTATATTAGATGTTGACAAACGAATCAAATGTAACTATTATAGTTACAACGGTGGTGAAAAAACATGATTAACAGCCGTCTTGCTGTTGCCATTCATATTTTATCCCTCATCTCGATGGATGAAAAAACATCTTCAGAAATCATTGCAGACAGTGTCAACACGAATCCAGTAGTCGTGCGAAGAATGATCAGCCTGCTGAAAAAAGCTGATATTCTCACATCACGCGCAGGGGTGCCGGGTGCAAGCCTTAAAAAAGATCCTGCTGATATTTCTCTTTTAGAAGTGTACCGGGCTGTCCAAAAGCAAGAAGAACTCTTTGCGGTTCATGAAAACCCGAATCCGAAATGTCCGGTAGGGAAAAAAATTCAGAACGCTCTGGATGAAACGTTTGAAAGTGTGCAAAGAGCGATGGAAAATGAACTGGCGAGCAAGTCATTAAAAGATGTTATGAATCATCTCTTTTAATCAAAAGGGATGACTTCTCACCGCTAAAATGTAACTAAAATTGTTACAAATAAGGAGGAAATGAAAAATGAAAATTGGTATTATAGGCGCAAGCGGGAAAGCGGGAAACGAGATTTTGAAAGAAGCGAAAACAAGAGGCCATGAAGTGACAGCCATCGTCAGAAACGCTTCAAAAGTGCAGGAGCAGGACGTAGCGGTTTTGGAGAAAGATGTGTTTGAACTTACTGCGGAAGACATCAAGCCTTTCGACGCGGTCGTAAACGCTTTTGGAGCAGCACCCGGCCAAGAACATCTTCATGTTGAAGCAGGAAGAGCACTCATCAGCATCTTAAAGGACGCGAAGCACACAAGATTGCTTGTTGTTGGCGGAGCGGGAAGCCTGTTTGTTGATGAAGCCAAAACAACCCGTTTAATGGATACGCCGGAATTTCCGAAAGAATATTTGCCAACTGCATCAAATCAAGGCGAGAACCTGAAAGATTTGCAGCAGACAGACTCCATTTCCTGGACGTTCCTCAGTCCTGCGGCATTTTTTGATCCGGCAGGAAAACGGACTGGCTCTTACCAAAAAGGAAAAGACAATGTCATCGTAAATGCAAAAGGCGACAGCTATATCAGCTATGCAGATTATGCCATTGCTGTACTGGACGAGCTTGAACATCCCGAACACAAAAATGAACGCTTCACAGTGGTAAGCGAAGCGGAATAATAAAAAACCCGGAGCCAGCTCCGGGTTTTTCTCATTAATAAGTGCTGTACGTATCGCTGAAAAGGCCGTCAGCAATCCCAAGCATTAAAAAGATGAAGAAGGCGATAATCGCAAGAATGGATACAGCAATGCTTACGATCAAATAAATCCCTTGCATCTTTACGAATTTCGCGTAATTCTCCAGCATTAAGTCTTCAGACTGTCCGCTATTGTGTTCAGCCATTTGGCCTGCTTCCCTAGCTGACCTCATCAAAAAGATACCGGAAATAATTTGCAGTACGCCTGGCACGGCACCGATTAGAAAAATGAACGCGCCTGAAAGCGCGGTAATTGCGCCCATAATAATAAATAAAATGCCTGTAGCTTTTCCCCATTTCGAAATACTGATGAGGGTTTTGTTCATTGTTTCAGGATTCATGTATACTGGCTCCCCTTTACAAAAAAATACTCACTTTTCTTTTATACACTATTTGTGAGAAGTTTTGTATATAGAAAATAACATTTTGGGGATTGACCCTAACGTTGCGTGATTGTTTACGATAAAAAAGAGGAGGTGTTATGTATGAAATATCAAGTTAAACAAGTGGCGGAGATATCAGGTGTTAGCATTCGGACGCTCCATCACTATGACAATATTGAGCTTCTGAATCCTTCAGCGCTTACTGATGCTGGGTATCGTTTGTACAGTGACGCAGACCTGGAAAGACTGCAGCAGATTTTATTTTTCAAGGAAATCGGGTTTCGTCTGGATGAGATTAAAGAGATGCTGGATCATCCGAATTTTGACCGGAAAGCGGCACTTCAGTTGCAAAAGGAGATATTGATGAAGAAAAAACAAAGAATGGATGAGATGATTCAAACAATTGACAGGACGCTTTTGTCCGTTGATGGAGGGGAAACGATGAATAAGAGGGATTTATTTGCCGGATTAAGCATGAAAGACATTGAAGAGCATCAGCAGACATACGCTGATGAAGTCAGAAAGCTGTATGGTAAGGAAATCGCAGAAGAAACAGAGAAAAGGACATCTGCATACTCGGCAGATGATTGGCGCACAATCATGGCTGAATTTGATTCGATTTACAGACGAATTGCGGCGCGAATGATACATGGGCCCGATGATGCAGAGGTTCAGGCCGCTGTGGGGGCATTTCGCGATCATATTTGCCAATATCATTACGATTGCACACTCGACATTTTCAGAGGACTCGGGGAAGTGTATATCACTGACGAGCGATTTACCGATTCAATCAATCAATATGGAGAAGGTCTTGCCGCTTTTTTGCGGGAGGCGATCATCATTTACTGTGACCATCAGGAAAACCCCCGGCCGTAAAGGCCGGGGGTTTTCGCATCTTATAAGATCGGCGACAACAGCCGCGAGACGGATTCTTTTATTCGAATCCACAACGGGCGCTGCAGATACTCCTCATAGGTGAATTTTCTGGATACTAGCAAATCTTCTTTAAAAGTCGAAACCAGTTTTTTAGCAATGGTGATATCGTAAATAAATGCATTAACCTCAAAATTCAGCCTGAAGCTTCGGACATCAATGTTCGCTGTGCCGACTGAAGCGATTTCGTCATCCACCACGATGGTTTTCGCGTGAATAAAGCCGTTATCGTAAATATAGACAGTGGCTCCGGCTTTCAGCAGATCGCCGATATACGAAAGTGTTGCCCAGTATACAAAGGCATGATCAGGCTTGTTCGGAATCATAATGTTAACGTCAATGCCCGAAAGGCAAGCGATCCTTAAAGCATCCAACAGGCTTGCATCTGGGATAAAATAAGGTGTTTGAATCAAAATGGAACGCTTGGCGTTTGAAATCATTTTGATGTAGCCATTTTTAATTTGTTCCCATTCCGAATCAGGGCCGCTTGTGACAATCTGCATCCCGACGTTGCCTTTTGGGCCGTAATCAGGAAAGTGATTTGGAATATATGTCAGCGTATGGTGATGAGAAGCTTGGTTCCAGTCAAGGATGAATCGTGTTTGGATGGCGTGCACGGCCGTTCCTTGCAGCCGGATATGCGTATCCCGCCAATAACCGAATTTCGGATTAAGCCCTAGATACTCATCTCCGACGTTAAAGCCTCCGACATAACCGGTCATTCCGTCTATGATCACAAGCTTTCGATGGTTTCGGTAATTCAGCCGCAGGTTAATCGGCCTGAGCTTTGACGGGAAAAAGACCTCCACATGCCCGCCAGCCTCGCGAAGCTCTTTAAAAAACTTTTTTCTCAGCGTTCGGGACCCGAGTTCATCATAAAGCACTCTGACCTGAACACCTTCTTTCGCCTTTTGGATGAGAGCGTCCCGCAATTTTTTGCCTAATTCATCGCCTTTATAAATATAATACTGTAAATGGATATGATCCTTAGCCTTTGAAATGTCACTCAGCAGCCGCTGAAATTTATCCCGTCCATCTGTAATGACGTCAACTGAATTATCCTCTGTAAACACAGCATGGTTATTCATAATCAGCATATAAATTAAATCTTTGTTATCAAAGGTTGCCCGGTTGTTAAACTGAAATTGCTTGGTTTCTAAATCTTCAAGCTGATGTTTCAGCAGCCTTTCAATTCCAATCTTTTTCCGGTCTTCCCATTGAAACAAATGCTTGCGTCTGAGATTATGGCCGAATAATAAGTATAAAATAAAGCCTAAAACGGGAATAAAGAAAAGAACAAGCAGCCACGCCCAAGATGCACTGGCATCGCGCCGTTCTTTGAAGATGACAATGATGGCCAAAAGAATATTTAAAATGAAAAAAAGTGATAAAAGGATGGAAGAAATACTCACTTTGTAACCCCGCTCATTCATATTTATCAAGAAGATTGCCATTAGTATTCCATGAATAACAGTGATCTGATTCCCATTACAAATTATAACACTCACATTTTAAAAGAATAAAGAGCGGCGATCCAGATTCTTCGTGAAAAATACGGGCAGATTTCTTTAAAACCAGCTTGCACCTGCGTTAAAATAAACACATATGATAACGTTCGTGAAGCTTGAAACATCAAATAAAGGGGGAGGATTACATGAACTTTTATAGAGTCGAACAAATGCCGGGGTTCATCAAAACAGAAATGCAAAAAATTCAAAAGGCCGTACAGCCTTTCATGAAAAAAACCGTCATTTACCGTTTTCTTGCTATTCCGCTTGCTGCATTCTCTCTCTTTAATTTAGCTGCTTTTCTATTTCATGCTTCAGCTGACAGGGAGTCCCTGATCAGCGCAGGCATATTCGCCCTTTTGGCGGCGCTCGGGCTCGCATTTTTTAAAGAGGCAGGCTATCAGCATAAACAAATCCAAAAAACGGTTCACATCTATATGCTGAACAGGATCAAAAAGAGCGAAATCCTTTCAGAAGAGCGGAAAAGCTCCTACGCACGACAAATAAAGGAAGAGCCTTTTGCGATGCGGAGTTTTGTTGAATTTTTGACTGAGGAAGACAGACGCAAAAAAATGTATTAAAGAAGATCTGCACCCGGATTGTTGAGATTTTCCAGACGATCCGGGTGTGTTTTTTTGCATGCAGACACCCGAAATAAAAAGTGCGGTTTCGGATTGATTCCGACTTCATCCGTTTTTTTGATATTCATTTCTGGGTAACAGCGTTGCTTTGTTGATTTCCTCTACTAGAGATGTCTATTGTATGCTTGCTTCAGGATTTGGTGTTTACGCCGGCCTGCTTTGAATAGTCAAATAAAATAGGCATGGTTCCGTTTATATGGAACTCATGCCCTGTCCTGTCTCATCATTATTCAAACACCGGATCATCCTCATAATAATAGGAATCCGAATCTTCATACGTATCGGTGTTTTCATAAGCGGCTATGCCGATAATCACCAGCAAGAAAATGGCCAAAATGATGCCAATCAGGCCCATGGCGATACTGGATGCTGCGTAAAACAGCTGCATTTTAATAAACGTTCCATAGTTCTCAAGCATGCTTTCACCTGCGGCGCCGGTAAGAGTTCCTTCGGCTTCCGCGGCTGCTTTTGCTGAGCGCATCAAAAATACGCCTGAAATAATGAGCAGTACGCCCGGGATGGCGCCAATCACTGTCATCAAGGCGGTCAGAGTGACCAGCGATCCCATAATGATTAACAAGATGCCAGAAATTTTTCCCCACTTGGCAATGTCGGATAGCGACTTGACAGCGGAGGCGCTCAGCTGGCGGGTCTCCTGTTCAACAGGTGCAGTCTCCTGTTCAGCGAGGCTATTTTCTTCATTATGATGTTCAATTTCGTTTTCATCTTTATCCAGACTAATCATGAAAGCTCTCTCCCTAAAATTTTTAAATCGTATCTTTTCCCGTCCATTTCGGCGATGCCGGGGAATAATCCCCATTCTGCAAACCCGTGCTTTTCAAACAGCTTCAGGCTTGGTTTATTATGCCTGAAAATGAAGGCCATAAGTGAGCGGATGCCAAGATTCGGGGCAATGCGGAGCGCTTCTTGAAGCAAATATGATCCAACACCTTTGCCGCGGCATGCTTCGTCAATGTATATGCTGACTTCCGCTGTTTTATTATAGGCTGGCCTTCCATAAAATGTTTCAAAGCTGATCCAGGCAGCGACGTTTCCGTTTTCATCCTCGGCCACATAGAGCGGACGTGCCTCTGTATGTCCCGAAAACCATTCCATCCGGTCTTCAGGAGTTACCGGTTCGGTATCGGCTGTTACCATTCGAGAAGCAATCGTTGAATTATAAATCGCCACAACAGCCTCCAGATCTTTATTTTCAGCAAGGCGCAATGTCATGTTCATACGTTTTTGGCACTCCTCTCAAAAAAATACATATTTTCGTTCAGTCTGTGCAAACTACATCTAAAAAAGTTTTTTTGGATAGGTTGTATATATTTTCAGAAAAGTGTTCAGAATGTTGCTGAGGTGATGAAACAATGAGAGAGGAAGAAAAGAAAACTTCTCAAGTCAAAAAACTTCAGCAGTTTTTTCGTAAACGCTGGGTGTTCCCTGCAATTTACTTAGTCAGTGCGGCCGTCATTTTAACAGCTGTCCTTTGGTATCAATCAGTATCAAATGATGAGGTAAAGGATCAGTTAGCTGATAACGGCGGAAACTCCGCATATGACAACAACGACGATGCAGTTGAAGTAGGAAAGTCAATGGAAAATGTCGCAATGCCGGTTGTTGATTCTGAAAACGTTTCTGTTGTGAAAAAGTTCTATGAAACCGATGCCGCAAAAGAAGAGAAAGAAGCAGCACTCGTTACCTATAATAACACGTACAGCCTAAGCAAAGGAATTGACTTAGCTGAGAAAGACGGAAAAGATTTCGATGTCTCTGCTTCTCTGAGTGGTACGGTTGTTAAAGCTGAAAAAGATCCAGTGCTGGGATATGTTGTGGAAGTAGAACATGCCGACGGTTTATCGACTGTGTATCAATCTCTTTCCGAAGTAAGCGTTGAGCAAGGTGACAAAGTAAAACAAAATCAAGTGATCGGAAAATCTGGCAAGAACCTTTACAGTGAAGACAGCGGAAACCACGTGCACTTTGAAATCCGTAAAGATGGGGTCGCAATGAATCCGTTAAACTTTATGGACAAACCAGTTTCTTCTATTGAAAAAGCAGCAGCTGCTGAAGAAAAAGCTGCCACCCAAGAAACAGAAGAATCCATTCAGCAATCTTCCGAGAAAAAGGACGGATCAACTGAAAAAGGAACAGAAGAAAAATCCGGTGAGAAAAAGGATGATTCAACTGACAAATCTGGTTCCAAAGAAAGCAGCACAACAGAAGACACTGAACAGTCTTAATGAAGAAAACGTCTATCCTTGTGATGGGCGTTTTTTTCTGTTACTTTTTGCTTTGTTTTACCGTCTATGTAGTTACATGTAGGCACGTACGTTATAAAGGAGGTTATGTCATGAACCGCCTATTGCTCGCAGGCTGGATCTTTTTTATCCTGCTCTCTGTCTGTACGGAAAGCTTCAGCGGCATGGTCGTGTCACAAACGGTGGCTTTTCATTTTCAGCCGCACCCTGATATGTCTCGTTTTTTAGACATGGATTTTACAGAGCTTGCTATACCTGAAGCGCTTATTCAAAAAATCGGGCACGCGTTTTCCTTCTTTGTGCTGACCTATTTGCTGTGGAAACAGCGGGGCAGCATAAGATCAGCTGCAGCCGGCTCGTTCGCGTTTGCTTTTTTCACAGAAGTTCTTCAGCTCTTCTTCAGCAGGAATGGTTGTATCCGGGATGTGCTCATCGATGCTGTTGGTATTGGATTGTTTTATGGTTTATATGTGTTGGCGAAGCGAAGAAAACAAGAGATGTATGAAAAATATTAAAGCCGGCTGTCTTGATTTCAGACGCCGGCTTTTGTCTTTCTTAGAAATTTTGATCGGTTGGTTTTTTCGTCAGTTTATTGATAATGGCTTCGTAGATCCTCACGACCAAATCGACGAACGGGCGAAGCAGGTCTGAAAATCTAAAGAAAAGGAACCCGATAATGATGGCGACAACGAGGCTGCCCAATACATCTACCGGATAGTGATGTCCCACCCAAATTCTCGAAAAGCCTGTCAAAAGCCCAAAAATGACAAGCGGCCAGCCGATTTTGCGGTTTCTGAAAAGCATCGCAATAGAAATCGCTAATGCACCTGTCGTGTGGTCACTTGGAAATGAAGCATCCGCAGCATGCGGAATCAGTGTATGCACTGTATGCGCAACGAACGGGCGCGGTTCGAAATAAATAAGCGTAATCAAATAGTTGATCACAAGGCCTGCAATTCCTGTGATGCCTGCGTATAGCACATGTTTTCTGCTTTGTGTGTTCCCAAACAGCCAGATTGCCAATAGGATAAGGGCATAGGCGACAATGGCATATTCCGTGATGAAGACCATAATGGAATCGAGAACTGAATTGTGATGAGATAGTCCATGGATTGCTTTAAAAATTTCGTAGTTCAAATAATCACCTTTTACATTTTTATATTTAGTAGACTAATCTTACTCATGAAAAGTTTCAAATAAAAATAGAGATTGTCTGAAATAACGGCGCTTGAAGAGAATTCGAAGAGGAATCGCGGTTTCTGGGGGGGATTCTGTGCACAAAAAAAGAGATCCGGAGTGTCCGAATCTCGTACCGATATTAAAGTGCTTCAGGTCCTTCTTCGCCTGTGCGGATGTTGATCGTATTGCTGATTTCATAGACAAATATTTTACCGTCACCCGGTGATCCCGTTTTCAGCACCCTTTTAGCGGTCTCAGTCACTTGATCAACAGGAACCTTGCTGACCACAATTTCTATTTTTAAACGCTCGTATACATTGCTTTCTATTTTTACCCCTCGATAGAGCTCCGTATGTGCTTTTTGAAGGCCGCAGCCGTGTACATTGGAGAAAGTCAGAGAGGTCACTCCGATTTTTCCGAGTTCCTGCTTCAGCTTTTCAAAATTTGCCGGACGCGTTACAATTTCTACCTTGAACATTTGACCGCTCATAGCGTCACTCCTCACATAGAATCTTGATATGCTTTTTCCCCGTGCATCGTTAAGTCAAGCCCAAGTGACTCTTCTTCTTCAGTTGCGCGAAGGGGAAGGAAGAGGCTTACAAATTTAATAATAACGAAAGTGACAATAAATACAAAAACATAAGTGGCGGCGATGGCGACGATTTGTTTCCAGATTAAGCTTGCATCACCGTAAAATAACCCATCTGCGCCCGCTGAGTTAACAGAGGTTGTTGCGAATAATCCTGTTGCGATTCCGCCCCATGTGCCGCCGATCCCGTGCAGGCCAAAGGCGTCAAGCGCGTCGTCGTATCCGAATTTCTTTTTAAGCGAGAATACGCCCCAGAAACAAACTGCCCCGCCGATGATGCCGATAATAATAGAAGCGAACGGTGTGACAAATCCGGCAGCCGGCGTAATGGCGACAAGCCCGGCAATTGCACCAGATACCGCTCCGAGCATTGTCGGTTTTTTGTTAATGATCCATTCTACTAAGATCCAGCCGGCGATCCCGGCTGCAGCCGCGGTGTTTGTGTTGATGAAGGCGTACATGGCCACACCATCTAAGGTCAATGCGCTGCCGACGTTAAAGCCGAACCAGCCGAACCAAATCAAAGCTCCTCCTAAGAAGGTGTAAATGAGGTTATGCGGAGAAGACGCTGTACCGTCTTTCCGTTTGCCGAGCACAATGGCAAGAACAAGTCCTGCCACCCCGGAGGAAATATGAACAACATTGCCGCCAGCGAAATCGAGCGCTCCAAGCTGGCCGATCCAGCCGCCGCCCCATACCCAGTGCGCTACGGGTGTGTAAACCAAAGAGGCCCATAAAACCGAGAATAAAAGAAAAGCGCCGAATCGCATCCGCTCTGCAAAAGCCCCGGAAATAATCGCTGTAGTCAGAACGGCGAACGTCATTTGGAACATCATAAATAACGAGTGGGGGATGGTATCGCTGTAATCTCCTGGATCAAATCCGACCCCTTTGAGGCCTGCCCACTCCAGCCCGCCGATGATTGAATTGCCTGGTGCGAAGGCAAGTGTATATCCGAACAGCACCCAAACGATGGAAACGATGGCAATGGAAGAGAAACTGTGCATGGCAGTGCTCAGCACATTTTTGCTCTTTACCATTCCTCCATAAAATAACGCTAATCCCGGGGTCATCAGCCACACGAGTAAAGCGCAAAAGAACATAAAAACTGTATCGCCCATTTGCATGTCTCATTCCTCCGTATCTTTCAGAATAAAAAGCAATTATTATATTTCTTCATTATAGAGAAAAAAGAATGATAAAACATTTTCATGTAAGATTTCCTGACATGGTTTTTAAGAAATGTTATCGAGGGACGGAAAGAAAGGAGAACGGCATTTTTTACAATATAAGACTTTATATCTATAAAAGAAGCTATTCATATGGGCGGAAAAGGGAATTGACATTAATTAGAATACTCTATACTGTATTAAGTGTACTACATCAAATAATACACTGAGGGGGATGTATGATGAATAAAGGCGGCAGGCTGAGGAGAGCATTACGCAAGTCGATTCCTGCGACGTTCCGATTGTTTTTAGCCTTTAATTTTTTCGTGTACGGTCTGGCGAAAGTGGTGATTGGCCAGTTTGGCGAGGTGACGCCTGAAATCGAGGCGGCTGCCGGGAAGGGGTTTACGATCGCGTGGACATTTTTCGGTTATTCTCATGTCTATGAACTGTTTATAGGTTTTGGTGAAATCCTGGCAGCTGTTTTATTACTGATTCCGCGAACGGCTGCATTAGGGGCGGTTATTTTTATGCCCATTATTGTGAACATCGTCTTGATTAACTATTGTTTTGATATTGGCGTGCAGGATCTTAGCACGATATTAATGGTTATGTGTCTTTGGATGGACCGCCGCAAATTCATGGGCATTTTTAGGCAGGAACCGATAGACAGCAGGCAGGTGATGAAGCGATGACGCCCCTTATGATTACTGTGCTTGCCGGTTTGTTCGTATGCACAACCTGTTACTACTACATAAAAGAAAAATCATGAGAAAACGCTCCTTCTGAGAATTTCACAAGCATCATAAAAGAACTTAGGCAGTGTGAAGAGTAAAATATGCAATGTGAGAAACACTAACAGTATCAGGAGGAGACGTATGATGAATACACTCAACATTGATTTTCAAAAAACAGCATTGGTTATCATTGATTTACAAAAGGGAATTGTGCCGATTGATCAAAGCGGCCAGGTTGTCCCGAACGCGAAAAAGCTCGTAGATGAATTTCGGAAACATAACGGGTTCATCAGCTTTGTAAATGTAGCCTTTCATGATGGAGCGGACGCCCTGAAGCCGCAAACGGATGAGCCTGCGCAGGGAGGTTCAGGGAAAATGCCTGCGGACTGGGCCGAATTTGTTCCGGAAATCGGTGTGCAGGATGGCGATTATACTGTGACAAAACGGCAATGGGGTGCTTTTTTTGGCACAGATTTAGACTTGCAGCTCAGACGCCGCGGCATTGATACGATTGTATTGTGCGGCATCGCAACGAATATCGGGGTGGAAAGCACAGCACGGGAGGCATTTCAGCTTGGCTATCAGCAGATTTTTATTACAGATGCCATGTCCACATTTAGCGATGAAGAGCATGAAGCCACACTGCGCTTTATTTTCCCGAGAATCGGTAAATCGCGGACAACGGAAGAGTTTCTGGAACAAGTGAAATGATGTTATCGAAAAAAAGCCGGGCTGTTTTTTTAACAGCGGTGGCTTCGGGAACAATGCTGAATCCGCTGAACTCGTCTATGATCTCTCTTGCGCTCCATAGCATCCAGCATGAGTTTCACCTCTCGTTTACAACGGTTTCCTGGCTGATTTCCTCGTTTTACTTGGCGAGTGCCGTGGCACAGCCCGTAACGGGGAAGCTCGGTGATTTGATTGGGCGGAAACGCTTGTTTTTATTCGGGCTTATTCTTGTTGCGGTTTCTGCCATCGGGGCGCCGTTTGCGCCGACGTTTATGACATTATTGGTCATGCGGCTGTTTCAATCGGTGGGGAGCAGTGCGATTTATCCGTCAGGTGTCGGCTTGATTCGGAATCATATTCATGAACGCCAAGCTTCAGCCTTGGCTGTACTCTCTATTTTTGCGTCAGCCATGACGGCGCTGGGGCCTACAGTCGGCGGGTTTTTGATTGTATGGGGAGGCTGGCCGGCGATCTTTATCGTTAATTTGCCGTTTATTATCCTCAGCTTCTTATTGGGCCTGTATATGTTCCCGAAAGATCAGAAAAAAGGGGCAGGAATCAAAACCATTATTCAGCAGCTCGACATTCTTGGAATTGTTTTATTTGCCGGGGGAATCATTTTCCTTCTATCCTTTTTGCTGTCGTTCAGCACGTCGCCGCATGCGGTTGAAGGTGTGCTTGGCTTGCTTCTGCTCTGTGCGTTTGTCTGGCGCGAACTGAAAACGGATAAGCCGTTTATTGATGTCCGTCTGTTTAAAACACAGCGAAACCTGTCAGCCGTGTATGTTCAGTTTATTTTATTGAATGTTTTCTTCTATTGTTTATTTTTTGGTTTGCCAAGTTACTTTCAGGATGAAATGCATCTTTCTGTTCAAACGAGCGGCCTGTTTATGCTGTTTATGTCTGGAATGAGCATCGTTGTGTCACCTCTAACCGGCAAATGGATCGACCGATCTGGTGTCGTCAAGCCGATCTTTGCGGGAGCACTTTTGATGACGGCTGGAGCCGTGCTCTTAACCATCTTTTTTATCAATGTCCAGACCATCGGTAAAGGGCTCATTCTGTCGCTCTTGGGTATAGGCTACGGACTGGGCAATGTCGCGCTTCAGGCAGCGATGCTAAAAACGAGTCCTTCCAACATGGTAGGAACGACTTCAGGCCTGTTTCAAACCTGCCGTTACCTAGGATCGATTTTGTCTTCGGTGATCCTTGGCATTCTTTTTGGTAAAGAAATCACGGCAGCCCATTTTGATATGATGGGAATCATTATGATCATAGCGGGCGGAGCAAGCCTGTTAATGGCTGTGAGGTTTGCTGCATTAATGAAAACTGCATCTTGAGAAAGAGACGGGCTCTGAGGTCTGTCTCTTTTTCTTGTTTAAGCTGTTCAAATACAAACGGGAAAATTGTATATCATAGCCAGTGTTATTGTCTGACTCTTCAGTTATATTAAGTGACATCTGATGTCAAAAAACATAACGTGATGACATATAGACAATATGGAAAGGGGAGCCGGCTATGAAATTAAAAGAGAGTCAGCAGCAATCCAACAGGCTGAGCAATGAAGATCTGGTGCCTTTGGGACAGGAAAAACGGACGTGGAAAGCAATGAACTTTGCCTCCATTTGGATGGGATGTATACATAACATACCGACCTACGCGACGGTGGGAGGATTAATTGCGATCGGCCTTTCGCCTTGGCAGGTGCTGGCGATCATTATTACGGCATCACTTATCCTATTTGGCGCTCTTGCCTTAAACGGCCATGCGGGGACAAAATACGGGCTGCCGTTTCCCGTGATCATTCGGGCTTCTTACGGGATATACGGCGCAAATATCCCCGCGCTTCTAAGGGCGTTTACAGCTATCATGTGGCTTGGCATCCAGACCTTTGCGGGTAGCACGGCACTGAACATTTTGCTTTTGAATATGTGGCCGGGCTGGGGAGAAATTGGTGGCGAGTGGAACATTCTCGGCATTCACTTGTCTGGTTTGCTTTCCTTTGTATTCTTTTGGGCCATTCATTTACTCGTATTGCATCACGGCATGGAGTCGATTAAACGTTTTGAGGTGTGGGCAGGGCCTTTAGTGTATCTGGTATTTGGCGGCATGGTATGGTGGGCCGTTGATATTGCCGGAGGATTGGGCCCGATATACTCTCAACCAGGAAAGTTTCATACGTTTTCAGAAACATTCTGGCCGTTTGCTGCCGGAGTTACTGGCATCATCGGCATCTGGGCGACATTGATCTTAAATATACCTGATTTTACACGCTTTGCTGAAACACAAAAAGAGCAAATCAAAGGACAATTTTACGGTTTACCGGGAACGTTTGCGCTGTTCGCATTCGCAAGTATTACGGTGACCTCCGGCTCGCAGGTCGCGTTCGGAGAGCCGATTTGGGATGTTGTCGATATTTTGGCGCGATTTGATAACCCTTATGTCATCGTCTTGTCCGTGATCACGCTCTGCATCGCCACGATCTCTGTAAATGTCGCGGCGAACATCGTATCGCCCGCTTATGATATAGCGAATGCCCTGCCGAAATATATCAATTTCAAACGTGGCAGCTTTATCACAGCGTTGCTCGCTTTATTTACGGTTCCGTGGAAGCTGATGGAGAGCGCGACAAGCGTGTATGCGTTTCTTGGCTTAATAGGCGGCATGCTTGGACCGGTGGCAGGCGTGATGATGGCCGACTATTTTATCATTCGCAAATGTGAGCTCTCGGTAGATGACCTGTATTCCGAAACAGGACGGTATGTGTATTGGAAGGGCTACAATTACCGTGCGTTTGCAGCCACAATGTTAGGAGCGCTGATTTCGCTGATTGGCATGTATGTTCCTGCATTGAAAAGCTTATACGATATTTCTTGGTTTGTAGGTGTGCTGATCTCCTTTCTTTTCTACATTGTTCTGATGCGTGTTCACCCGCCTGCATCATTGGCAATTGAAACGGTTGAACATGCGCAGGTCAGCCAGGCTGAATAAGATCTATTTAGACGGTATATTTTCATATTTTTGAATGGTTTTCCATAAATAGAACATTTATAATTGTTTTAAAATCTATTCTAAAACGAAATGGGAATCGAAAATGAGAAAATGGTATTTTATTCTTTTGGCGGGTGTTTTAACGTCTGTCATCCTCGCTTTCGTTTATGATAAGACAAAAGCGAATGAGGAAGGATCTGGGGATTATCTGTATGTTTCGCCAAATGGCAGTGATCAAAATGAAGGAACAAAAGAAAAGCCGTTTCGTACATTGGCACACGCATCTGAGAAGGCTGCTGCCGGCACAACTGTCATGATTCGGGAGGGCACGTATCATGAAATCCTTGATGTAAAGCACAGCGGTACGGACGGAAAGCCTATCACATTCCGAAACTATGAAAATGAAAACGTCGTGATTAGCGGTGAATCCGTTGCGAACGCTGAATATGAAACACCGCTTATTCGTATTCACGATAAACATGATATTGCCATCAGCGGTTTAACAATTCAAGATCTTTCTGTTTCATCTGAGGAAGCAACTGCTATAGGGATTTATGTATCAGGGTCCAGCGGTCATATCGCCATTAAGGATAATCACATCCGGGGGATTAAGACAACTGCGGATGAAGGAAATGCTCACGGAATCGCAGTTTATGGGACTGGCAGCATGAAAGACATCCGAATCGAGGACAATACAGTTGAGAAACTGACGCTTGGAGCGAGTGAAGCAGTTGTGCTGAACGGTAATATCGACGGCTTCACAGTTGCAGGCAATGTGGTCCGCAACAATAATAACATCGGGATTGATCTAATTGGTTATGAGGGAACCGCGGATAAAAACGATTACGTGCGAAACGGAGTCGTAGAAAACAATACAGTTTATCAAAACTCGACTTACGGCAATCCTGCTTATGGAGATGAATACTCAGCGGGCGGGATTTATGTCGATGGAGGACACAAGATCGAAATTAAGAACAACACAGTTTACGATAACGATATTGGGATTGAAGCAACGTCTGAACACAAAGGAAAGTATGCAAATGCCATTCAGATCACTGACAACAAAGTGTACAACAATGCGTACACCGGTATTTCAATCGGAGGATATGACAAAAAGCGGGGCGGCACCAGCAATTCTCTGATTGCCCGCAATATTCTGTACCGGAATGACACAAAGGGACTGTACGGCGGACAGTTGCTGCTGCAGTACGATACGAAAAACAACACAATTGAAAAGAATATATTGACGGCCGGTGATTCCAGATTATTTATCGGAAACGATTTTACAGAAAATGAAGGAAATACGGTCAATCATAACGTGTACCACAAGGAAGCGGATCAAGACGGCATATGGATGTGGAAAAAGAAAGAATATGATTCATTTTCTTCGTATCGAAAAGCAACAAAAAACGATCAGCAATCCATTTATGCCGATCCGATGTTTCGTGATGAAGCGTCCTATGATTTTTCGTTAGATCCTGATTCACCTGCGCGGCCTGTCATTGAATAATTGCTATAAGCGGCGTTCTCTCGTTCAACCGAGAGGGACGCCGTTTTTTATATGCAAAAAAGACTGCCGGGATTTCCCGGCAGTCTGACAAGTTATTCTGCAATAGACACTTTTCCTTCAGCCTCAGCAGGTTTTTTCTGGCTCCACGTGTAGAGAAGCAGGGCAATTAAAACGAACAGCCCCGCTGTTAAATAAATGGCAGAGAAGCCGGCAGATGCTACAAACAATCCGAATACATAAGATCCTACAGCAATTCCGCTGTCAAAGAAGGTAAAGAACGTTGCCGTTGCAAAACCGGAGCGGTGAGCCGGAGATTTCTGAATCGCCAATGTTTGCATGCAAGGAACGATTGATCCGTAGCCAAGACCGATAACCGCCCCTGAAAGCAGAAGCATTAAGCCGCTATGTGTGAAGGACAGCATGCAGAGTCCAACAGAGAAAATCAGGATTGATGGGTAAATGACAATGCCCGGTCCGACTTTGTCGAACAATTTCCCTGTGAACGGGCGTGCAATCATCATTGTCACCGCAAAGCAAACAAAGAAATATCCGCTGATATCCGAAAGGTCAACTGATTTGGCGAATACAGACAGATATGATGTGACTGTTGAATAACAGAAAGAAATAAACAAACCGACCGTCGCAATTTTGAGTGCGCCCTTTTCAAACATATCCGAGAACGCAAAACGGAATACAGTCGTACCGCTGTCTTTACTTTGCGGCACTTTTATCAAGAACGAAACAAGTAAGCCCGCAACCATAAACAGCGCAAAGGCTGTAAAGAATACAGGAAAGCTTACCACTCTCATCAAATTCAGACCAAGGAAAGGCCCGATCGCCATAGCGAGGTTCATAGACATGGCAAAGTATCCAAGCCCTTCACCGCGCCGTTTGGCTGGAATAATATCAGCGGCAATTGCACCTGTAACAGTCGTTAAAATGCTGAACCAAATCCCTTGGAAGAACCGCAATCCGAGCAGCAGGGAAAAGTTATGAATCGGCATATACAGAAAAGATGATAGGGCGAAGAGCGCCATTGATACAATCGCCATTCTTTTCTTCCCGAAACGCTCAACGATGGCTCCGGAGAAAGGCCGTGTAATGATCGCAGACAGAAGGAACAGGCTGATTAAAAGCCCGCCTTGTGATTCTGTGCCGCCAAGCTCTTGCAGCGTATAGATCGGCAATACAGTTAAAAATGTATAAAAGAACACAAACACAAATAAATTGACAAGCAGGACCATAATAAAATCCTTGGTCCATATCGCATCCGCTTTTTTCAAATGTATGTCACTTCCTTATTTTCATTGTTGTAAAAACATGCGGAATAAATGAGAAAAAGCTTCTTTATCTTCATCCCGGAAATCTGCAAGCAGCTCTTCCTCGAATTTCAGCATTTTCACATTGATTTCTTCGTATTTTTTCTCGGCTTCTTTTGTGAGGACAACAAGTTTTTCCCGTTTGTCTTCACCTTGCCGTCTCTGAACCCAGCCGTTCTCCTCCAGGCGTTTGATCGTCCGAGTCACAGTCGGCGCTTCCACATTTAAATAGGACCAAATCTCTTTTTGAGTCATTGGTCCGATCGTACGCAAACAATATAAAACTGACCATTGAGATGAATAAAGGCCGAATGGCTCTAGCTGTTCATTGGCTTTCTTGGCAATCAGGCGGGCGCTTTGGTTGATTTGATGAATGAGGTGTCTGTTGACGTAGGACATGTCGGTCTCCTTCTAAAAAACTTACCTAAGTAACTAATTGCTTATTTCATTTTACAGGAGCGATCAATAGTTGTAAAGATGAAAATTTAGTGACGCGAAATAGTTTGCTGAATCTGAAAAAGTTTGTTTCACCCCTTGTCCTTATTGAGTTTTTAGCATATTCCCAAAAGAATGCTAATACACTGTTACAAACCTAACAAAGAGAGTGTTTGAGGTGAGGGATCGTGGGCATATTTCACAAACTTACTTTTAAAACCATACAACGAAGAAGCGGCATAATGAACGACTCTTTACAGAATACGGATCTCATTTCACACTTCTCACATCCATTTTAGGGAGGTCGAGTGGTGTGCACGATTACATCAAAGAGCGAACAATCAAGATAGGGAAGTACATCGTGGAGACAAAGAAAACCGTTCGTGTCATTGCGAAGGAATTTGGTGTTTCCAAAAGTACAGTACACAAGGATTTAACAGAGCGTCTGCCTGAAATTAACCCCGACTTGGCAAACGAAGTGAAAGAAATACTCGATTATCATAAATCCATCAGGCATTTAAGAGGAGGAGAAGCGACAAAGCTCAAATATAAAAAAGATGAAATTCTCGAAGGAGAGCCTGTTCAGCAATCGTAATCACCTGGCATTGCCTTCTTGAAATCGTTCATAAAACATCCGCAAAAATTTGTAAAGAACTTATTGTGCTTCCAACTTTTTTTCTATATTTTATGATAATATATATAATTAGGGCACAATGTGGATATTTACTGTGAAACAGATTTTCAAGGAGGATATAAATAGATGTTTGCAAGGGATATTGGTATTGACCTCGGTACTGCAAATGTACTGATCCATGTTAAAGGTAAAGGAATTGTTCTGAATGAACCTTCCGTTGTTGCACTTGATAAAAACAGCGGCAAAGTGCTGGCGGTTGGAGAAGAGGCAAGACGAATGGTTGGACGTACACCTGGGAATATTGTTGCGATTCGCCCGCTGAAAGACGGAGTTATTGCTGACTTTGAAGTAACAGAAGCAATGCTGAAACATTTTATTAACAAGCTGAATGTAAAAGGCCTGTTCTCAAAGCCGCGCATGCTCATTTGCTGCCCGACGAATATTACATCCGTTGAGCAAAAAGCAATTAAAGAAGCTGCAGAAAAAAGCGGCGGGAAACATGTGTACCTTGAAGAAGAACCTAAAGTTGCCGCTATCGGCGCGGGTATGGAAATATTCCAGCCAAGCGGTAACATGGTTGTAGACATCGGAGGCGGGACGACGGATATCGCGGTTATTTCAATGGGCGATATTGTCACCTCCTCTTCTATTAAAATGGCTGGGGACAAGTTTGACATGGAAATCTTAAATTATATCAAACGCGAGTACAAGCTGCTGATCGGCGAACGTACTGCGGAGGATATTAAGATTAAAGTCGCAACTGTTTTCCCAGACGCACGTCACGAGGAAATTTCCATTCGCGGACGGGACATGGTTTCCGGTCTTCCAAGAACAATTACAGTAAACAGTAAAGAAGTTGAAGAAGCCCTTCGTGAATCTGTCGCTGTTATTGTTCAGGCTGCGAAACAAGTGCTCGAAAGAACACCGCCTGAACTTTCTGCTGATATTATTGACCGCGGCGTTATTATTACCGGCGGAGGCGCGCTCTTAAACGGCCTTGACCAGCTGCTTGCTGAAGAGCTGAAGGTACCGGTCCTCGTTGCTGAAAATCCTATGGATTGCGTAGCCATCGGCACAGGTGTCATGCTTGATAATATGGACAAGCTTCCTAAACGCAAACTAAGCTGATTTCACAAACCTCATTCTGAAAAAGAATGAGGTTTTTTTATGAAAAAGCCTTCACGAAAAGATGTTAAATGACGATAATAGGATAAAATACTGAGTTTTTATTATAGAACGAACGTTCCTATATGACAACTGGAAAAAATGCCATTTTTAGAGGTGGGAAATTTGTTAAAAGGATTATATACAGCAACATCCGCAATGATTGCCCAGCAGCGAAGAACGGAAATGCTTTCAAATAATATTGCTAACGCAAATACATCAGGATATAAAGCTGATCAAGGCTCTATGCGCGCGTTCCCTGAGATGCTGCTCAGCAGAATAGAATCAAAATCTCCGGCCGGGACATCAAGGACGGAAATCGGTTCCGTGAATACCGGAGTATATATGCAGGAGCTCAAGCCTCTCTTTACACAGGGAAGCCTGAAGTCCACAGACCAGCCTACAGACATTGCATTGATCGAAAATCAAGTTCCGATGAATGCGGAAACCAATGAAAAAGCTGCTCTTTTTTATCCGGTTCAAACAGCGGATGGAATCCGTTATTCAAAAAGCAGCACATTTTCACTAAATGAGAACAACCAGCTGACGATCAACGGACGCCCTATTTTATCGACGGATCGCCAGCCAATCACTGTTGATAATGAGAATTTTACTGTGTCTGAAAACGGTACTGTGACAACGAACGGACGCACAGCCGGCCAGATTGATGTCAGAATGGCGGAAGATGTCCGCAATCTCAAACGGGACGGAAATGATTTGTACAGCACGGCGGACGGTAATGATCTGCCAAGCGCAGCCGGAAATAATCAGGTATCCTATTCATTAAAACAAGGCGTCTCAGAGCTTTCAAACGTGGATGTGACAAGCGCCTATACAGAAATGACTGAAGCGTACAGATCGTTTGAGGCGAATCAGAAGGTTATTCAGGCTTACGATAAAAGTATGGATAAAGCAGCAAATGAAATTGGAAAAATTTAAGATAACGGAAGAAAAAACGGGGGACATCAACTATGCTCAGGTCAATGCTAACGGCATCAACAACCTTAAACCAGCTGCAGCAGCAGATTGACACAATCAGCAGCAACCTTTCAAACAGCAACACAACCGGCTATAAGGCAAAAGATACGAATTTTTCTGAGCTTGTCAGACAGCAATTCGATCAGGTTGATGAAAAAAACGAGGAAGTGGCAAAAGCCCGAAAAACGCCGCCCGGCTTGCGCCATGGCGTCGGAGCGATGATGAATTCACGCCTGGTCTCTGATCAAGGAAGCATTCAGAAGACCGATCGCGATCTGGATATCGCATTTACGTCTCCATACCAGTATCTTCAGGTAAATGTAAATGGAAACCGCCAGTATACGAGGGACGGGGCGCTGTATGTAACGCCGTCCGCTGCGAATGCCAACCAGCTGCAGCTCGTCACTGGAAATGGGTATCCCGTACTTGATGAGAACGGCAATACAGTGAACATCGACAGCTCAATGAAGAATATCACCATCAATAAGAACGGCACCTTAACCGCATCTGACGGAAACGCGGTTCAGCGGTTTAATCTTGGCGTTGTCCAAGTGAATAACCCTCAAGAGCTGAAATCCGAAGGGAATAACCTTTTCTCTATTGATAATGCGGCAGCTTTTGAAGAGCTAAACGGCGCTAATAGACAAAACATCGGCATGCAGCAGGGCTCACTTGAGATGTCCAATGTCGATATTTCAGAACAAATGACAGATTTGATCACGTCCCAGCGTTCATATCAGCTGAACAGCAGAACGATCACAATGGGAGATCAAATGCTCGGTTTAATCAATTCAGTCAGATAATAAGAAAATGGGCGTTTTTCAATCAGCCGCGCATGATAAAAAAAGCGGCTTTTTCGAAATCGTCCTTTTTTTTGTAGTATTCCGTAATATCCTCTAACAGCACTTCTAAATCCACCCACGCCTCGATTTTTTCTAATTCAAGCACATATTCGAGCAGCTGCTCATAAGGGTCTTCGGCTGATGTGTAGAGGGCTTCAAGCGTTTTTAATTTTAAATAAATGGTTTGAATGTCTACCTTTTCAGATAATTCTTTTCCTTTTTGAAGGACGGCTTTAGCTTCTGTGATGTTCCCTGTTTTAAAAAGCGCTCTGACAGACTCGTACACACAATGAAGATATGAGACTGGTGAATTCATTTCAAATTCTTGATTCTTTAATACTTTTCTAAAGTAAAGAAGCGCTTCCTGGTCTTTTTTCTCGGTCGCTTTTAAAAAGCCAAGGTTATAATAAGCGTGGCATAGCAGGTTTTCGTCATGTAGTTGCTGGGTTTTCTTAATGATTTCTTTGAAAAGCTGTTCAGCTTTTTCATAGCGTTCTTGATCAATATAATTCACGGCGAGCAAAAGTTTACAGGTGATTACCTTTTTGATATAGCCGAATTGGTGCAAATAGATGTGTAATGCTTTTTTGACGTATTGGATGGAAAGCGGCGGTGATTTCATCAAGTAATAGGCGCCGGCGGTTTGATAATATAAATCAGCGGCTTCAAACGTATTGTGAATGGCGGCCAGGTACTGTTCAGCTTTTTTAAAATGATGTACTGCATGTTTCGGAGCTGTTTTTACCATCTCATATAACCCAGAGAAAAAATACAGATAATATTTCAATTCATCATCCATTTTGTCTTCCAGGCCATATAGGTCATCGAACAATGAATCGAGTCCGTTCTGGTTTTCAAAAAGCAGCTGATGGCGGGCCTGAAACAATTGATAACGCATCCAAAGTTTTGTGTTCTTTTTGATCTTCGGAAGGTGCTGGTCAATTTTCTCTTTCAGTGTGCAAACGTGATTCATTTTGCGTTTGCTCATTGCGGAATACCACTCGTCTAACATGTTTAGCATTCTTTTTTCAATAAACTTCGAAATCATTTTCCTACCTCTTTGCTATTGGTAAAATCTATAATTATCATATCATAACTTTTGACGGCTCTCATTGACAGTTGGTTACATTTTAGCGCGGTTGAAAAAGAGATTAATTCATAATATACTTTTCAAATGTACAGATTGGATCTTTGATGATTGCTATACATACTAATGCAGATGAAGGAGATGTCAAGACAATGCTTGATACTCAGCAAATTAAAGAAATTATTCCTCACCGTTATCCGTTTTTGCTTGTGGATCGGATTACGGAAGTTGAAGAGGGCAAACGGGCAAAAGGCTATAAAAATGTAACCGCTAATGAAGAGTTCTTTAACGGACATTTTCCTCAGTACCCAGTTATGCCCGGCGTATTAATCGTAGAAGCACTCGCTCAAGTCGGAGCTGTTGCGATGTTGATTAAAGAAGAAAACCGCGGCAGACTGGCTTTTTTTGCAGGCATTGATAACTGCCGCTTTAAAAAACAAGTCAAGCCTGGTGACCAGCTTCACCTTGAGGTTGAAATCATTCGTGCCCGCGGTACAATCGGGCGCGGAAAAGGCGTTGCCACAGTTGATGGCGAAGTCGTTTGCGAAGTAGAACTGACTTTTGCCCTCGGAGAATAATTGAAAAAAGGCAGATGGCCAGCGGCACATTTGTCTTTTTTTCTTTACAAATATAGAAAAGCAGGTGATTGTATGTGGAATGAATTTAAAGCCTTTGCCATGCGGGGGAATATCGTAGACCTTGCGATTGGTGTTGTGATAGGCGGCGCTTTCGGAAAGATCGTCACATCTCTAGTAAATGATATCATTATGCCTTTGGTCGGTTTGCTGCTGGGAGGGCTTGACTTTTCAGGCCTGTCGTTTACGTTTGGCGATGCTGTAGTGAAGTATGGCAGCTTTATACAGACGATTGTGAACTTCTTAATTATATCGTTCTCCATTTTTATCGTCATTCGGACTTTGAATGGGTTAAGGCGCAAAAAAGAAGCAGCAGAAGAAGAGGCTGCGGAGGAAGCTGTGGATGCGCAGGAGGAGCTGCTGAAAGAAATCAGAGACCTGCTGAAGCAGCAAGCAAAGTCGCCGGAATAAAAAAGATGCCGTTAGAAACGGCGTCTTTTTTTATCTCAATTTTCGTTTAGGTTTGTTCTATGTCCTTCAGTCCCGCGGGGCTTTCCGTTGTTTCAGCGAGATGAATGAGCATTGAGACAGAGGTGCCTGCATCCGGAGTGCTGGTAATCATCAACTCGCTCCCGCAAAAATGTTTCAGCCGCTGATTGATATTTTTCAATCCGACGCTGCGATCAAAATCCGTTGATAAGAGATCTATTTGTTTTTCCGGAGTTATCCCGGGACCGTTATCCTCTACTTTGATGTGATACTCATTTTTGCTTTGTTTTTTAGCTGTCAGTTTGATCCATCCTCCGCCTCTTTTCTTGCTGACACCATGAAGAACGGCATTTTCCACCAAGGGCTGAATCATTAAAGGCGGAAGGATAAAGTCAATGTCTTCATCTATATCGAAAAGAACCTCAAGCCGATTACCGAATCGCGTCTTTTCTATAGAAAGATAGGAATTGATAATCGAAAGCTCATGTCTGAAGGAACTGATGGCTGATGTATTTTGAAAGTCAAAACTCATTCTTAAATAGTTAGTAAATTCCTCTGTTACCTCCCGGGCCTTTTCAATATCCAAATGAGTGAGAGAAATAATCGTGTTTAATACATTATAAAGAAAATGAGGCTTGATTTGCGATTGGAGAAATGCCATTTCCATTCTAGTGGCTTGATTTGCTGTATGTTTCATCATGATCAGGTTTTGAATACGCGCCATAAATTCAGAGTAATGATAAGGTTTTTGCAAAATGTCATTCGCTCCGGCATGAAAAGCCTTGTATTTGTCATGGCCGATAATGGCAGCTGTAATGATCAGAACCGGAAGATCCACCATGCTGAATCGTTCGCGAATTTTCATACAGACTTCGAAACCAGTCATATCCGGCATCATAAAGTCACAGCTTCAGGCCTTGCACCGGGACAATACGCTTTTGGTGAAACGAAAGCGCCAGCCGGTTAGGTGCTGAACACTGAGAAAATAGAGTTTGAGATTTCTGATTCCTCTGAAGGAAAGCCTGAAGCTACAGATGCCGGGATCGCCATTAAAGCATTCCAATCAAGTGGAGAACGTCGAAAGCACGTGATTCACTTCACAATCAAGGCGGCGGATAACAATTAAAAGTGTCGATCTGGAGCTTCCGATCGTAAAAGGCACAACCAATGAAAATCTTTTGATAGGGGCGGCAACAATGCGCCCGGATCAAAAAATGGGTGAGGGAAATTATCCGTTGGCGGGCCATCATTTGAAGCAAAAGAATCTTCTGTTCGGACCTCTGGAAAACATAAAAACAGGTGCCCAAATTGTCATCACGGATTTTAAAAAGGATTATATCTATTCTGTAACATCTAAAGACATCATATCGGAAATGGGTGCAGATGTAATTGAGGAGACGAACAAAAAAGAGATTACGTTAATCACATGTGACAAGGCGGTCAAAACTGAAGGGCGCCTTGTTGTGAAAGGGGAATTGGTTGATTCTTTTGGCCATACAAATTAAATATGCAAGAGTGAAAGCACGAAAAGAAAAGCTGCCGTTCAAAACGGCAGCTTTTTTCATGCAGAACATATCTATTCAAAATGTCTATTGTGATGTTCTTCGGTTCTGTGTCTGTTTTGGGGAACATGCCCCCTCATATTTATAATTTTTGCTTAAATGCCTCAATGAGTTTTGTTCCTGTATAGCCCTCTTTTACAAGGGACTCGAGAATGGTTTCAGTGCCCTGCTGTTTTCTTGTGACCATTTGTCCGTAGAGTAAAACCTGGATGCTTTCTTCCAGCTTGACGATATTTTTCACTGCTGCTGTCAGCTGGGCGGGGCGATTGCTTTTTTTCGTGATCGTTACAAATACTTTGGCTTCAGATTGGCTGTTTTGAAGCTGTTCAAAAAAAGACAGATGTTCTTTCTGTACAAGCGCCTCAATCAGCCAGTGATTTTCACCGTCTTCTTTATTTATAATCAGTCCGTCAATAAGGGGAAACTGTTCAATTGATTGTTCTTCCTTGTCCACTCGTTCCACATTCAGGTCAACCAGTTTAAAGGTTTTCATTTCTTCTCACCCCGATTACTTCCAAAGTTTTCTTGCCTTCCATTATAACATAAACGTTTTCGAGGAAAAAATCCTGCAATGCTGGGGCTAAAGAATTTTGTATGAGCGAAACATTTAATAATTTCTATTTTTTCATTATACTGTAACTGACTATGGATTACGGAGAGATGTGGTATGAATCAATTTCGTTTAAAAGAAATTTATATTGACGGCGCTCCTTCTGAAAGCCATTTGATTCAAAAGGAAGTAACATATATGTTAAGCCGTAAAGAAGTGTTTGAGGTTCATCTGAACAAAAAAGGAAGAATAAGTTTTTTATACGAAACACAAGATGGCATGGAGCAGTATAAAATCAAGCTGTCAATGCCGGAAAAAAAATTGAGCTTTCAGTGGTTTGCGTGGGATGGCTCTTCCTATGTGCGCATGAATACGCAAAACTGGCTGACAAAGCAAATCTTTTTCCGTTTTTTAAAAAGTACATATTTCTTCAAAGGAAAAAAGCAAAAGATGTTTTTAGCTGAAGGAAAAATGAAAACGAAAGATAAAAACAGAGGCTGAAAGCCATTTTTAAGCGTTTTTCTTTTCTTGTTGCATCATTTACAATACATACAACCGCAAGGAGAGGAGGAATCGCATGTTCAATCAGGTCATGCTTGTCGGACGTCTTACAAAAGATCCTGATCTTCGCTACACTTCCGCCGGTGCGGCAGTTGCACATGTTACGCTCGCGGTGAACCGCAGCTTCAAGAATGCTTCAGGTGAAATCGAAGCTGATTACGTCAATTGCACACTTTGGAGAAAAACAGCTGAAAACACGGCGTTGTATTGCCAAAAAGGTTCTCTCGTCGGCGTAAGCGGACGGATTCAGACAAGAAGCTATGAAAACACGGAAGGCGTTAACGTGTATGTAACAGAAGTGTTGGCTGACACTGTTCGTTTTATGGACCCTAAACCCCGGGAAAAAGCTGCTGATTGACACCCCTGCTCCTCCCGTTATCTATCCATTCACTATTATCCGGATCTTCGCATCATCCCCTCAAAATTGACCAGTCGACCAGACTGGTTCTTTCTTTTTGCCTACTTAGGAAAAATTGGTTCTCTCGACGCATTTTTACTTAAAACCACTTATTAATGTTGAATAAAATCAAATAAAAACTTATAATTACTTATAAATGATTGCTGAGAAAAGGAATGAGGGCGTGTACCAAGAAGAAAGATTAGTAGCGATTTTGGATTTTTTAAAACAGCATAACCGAATTACAACGGAGCAGATCTGTACGCTCCTGCAAGTGTCAAGGGATACAGCGCGACGAGATCTTGTGAAACTTGAGGAACAGAATGCCATCATCCGCACAAGAGGCGGCGCCATTTTGCCGACTGTGCATCAGAAAATTCAAAGCTATTCCGGCCGCCTGAAAACAGTGTCTGAGGAAAAAAATAAGATCGGCAGGCTTGCAGCATCGCTTATTCATGATGGAGACCGGGTGATTTTAGACGCCTCTACAACTGTTCAGGCATGTGCAAAGCATTTGAATGCGGTTGATTGTACGGTAATCACCAATTCGATTAATCTTGCGGATGTGCTGTCCGATAAAGAGGGAATTGAAATTTATCTGCTGGGAGGCAAGCTGGAAAAGGAGCACCGCTTTCTGTACGGGTCCTCTGTGATTGAAAAGCTCTCAAGCTACCATGTTGATAAAGCGCTGATTGGTGTGGTCGGCATTTCCGAACATGGCATTACAATTGCGCATGAAGAGGATGGCATGGTGAAGCGGAAAATGATACAGCAGGCAAAGCAGGTCATCGCGCTTGCAGATCATTCGAAGCTGGGCAGCACCAGTTTTTATCAGTATGCGGAGCTGAATGAAATCGACCTTTTGATTACAGACAGGCTTCCGAATCAGGCATTTTGTGACTTGCTTGACCGAAACGGCGTTGAGCTTCTCGTGACAGAGCAGGATGAAGGAAAGGACTGACAAACGTGAAATTAATTGCGATTGATTTAGATGGAACCTTACTCAACAGCAAGCATCAGGTAAGCTTGGAAAATGAAAACGCACTGCGGCAGGCGCAGCTGGACGGCATTGAAGTGGTGGTGTCAACTGGGCGCGCTCATTTTGACGTCATGTCAATCTTTGAACCGCTGGGGATCAAAACATGGGTCATCAGTGCAAACGGCGCCGTCATTCACGATCCCGACGGCAGGCTTTATCATCACGAAACGATTGATAAGAAACGGGCGTATGACATTCTCTCATGGCTTGAGTCGGAAAACTATTATTATGAGGTATTCACAGGTTCAGCGATTTATACGCCGCAAAACGGCAGAGAACTTCTTGATGTTGAGCTGGACAGATTCAGAAGCGCAAACCCGGAAACAGATCTTTCTGTCCTTAAGCAGGCGGCCGAGGTGCAATACAGCCAATCGGGCTTTGCTTACATTAACTCTTTTCAAGAGCTGTTTGAAGCCGATCAGCCAATCGATTTTTACAATATTCTCGGCTTTTCTTTCTTCAAAGAAAAGCTTGAGGCAGGCTGGAAAAGATATGAGCATGCCGAAGATTTGACGCTTGTCAGTTCGGCTGAGCACAACTTTGAGCTTTCTTCCCGCAAAGCTTCCAAGGGGCAGGCGCTGAAGAGGCTTGCAAAACAGCTGAATATTCCGCTCGAGGAAACCGCTGCTGTAGGTGACAGTTTAAATGACAAATCGATGCTGGAGGCTGCGGGAAAAGGTGTAGCGATGGGCAATGCCCGGGAAGACATCAAATCGATAGCCGATGCTGTCACCTTAACCAATGACGAACATGGTGTCGCACATATGATGAAACATTTGCTGTAGGTATATGTGCTGCTCCAAAAGCGCATCCTGTTGATATAACCGGCGTAACGGATTTTTTGGAGATTCGGCGTGACGGCTATGAACGGAAAAAAGCTGGCTCTATCAGAGCCAGCTTTTTTAGTCATGATCATTGCGCTGTAGCGCTTAATGTAAACAGTTCTTCAAGCTCCTGTGTGGAAAGCTCGGTAATCCAGTTTTCACTTTGGATAATTTGATCGTTCAGGGTTTGCTTGGATTCAAGCATGACATCAATTTTTTCTTCGATTGTTCCCGTCGTAATCATTTTATGAACGTGGACAAAGCGCTCCTGGCCTATGCGGTATGCACGGTCAGTCGCTTGATTTTCAACCGCCGGGTTCCACCATCTGTCATAATGGATGACGTGATTGGCGGCGGTCAAATTAAGTCCGGTGCCTCCAGCTTTGAGTGAAAGAATCAGTGTCGGATATTCTTTCCTTTGAAATTTCTCAACGAGTGTATCCCGCTCTTGCTTGGAGAGACTCCCATTTAAAAATTGCACAGGTTCCCCGAACGTTTTTTCAAGCAGCCGCTTCATCATGTTCCCCATCTGAATGTATTGCGTGAAAATCAGGCAGCTTTCGTTTTGGGAGCGGATCGCTGTCATCAGTTCCAGCAATTTTTCGAGCTTGACTGATCTGCCGGCCAGCAGCTCGGTTTGCTCTTCCTTTAAATAAAGCGCGGGATGATCGCATATTTGCTTGAGCCGTCCAAGCATGCTGAGGATCAGCGCTTTTCGCTGCATGCCGGTCAGGGATGTCATATGGTCAAAAGTGTCTTTGACGAGCTGCTCATAAAGGGATGCCTGCTCGGCTGACAGAGGGATAAATTCTTTTTCTTCCAGCTTCTCAGGAAGATTAAGCGCGACCTCTTCATCCCGTTTCGTCCGGCGGAGAAGGAATGGCCGGATTAATTGCTGAAGCTGTCCGATTCTCTTTTCGTCCCGGTCTTTTTCGATCGGCAGCACATAGCGTTTATGGAAGCCGGTCAAACTGCCGAGGTAGCCTTTATTCATGAAGTCAAAAATAGACCACAGCTCAGTCAGTCGGTTTTCCATCGGCGTGCCGCTCAGCGCGATATGGTGAAGCCCCTTCAGCTTCCTGATTGCGCGTGATTGCTTCGTATGCGCGTTTTTAATATTTTGCGCTTCATCAAGGCAGATCGTGTTCCATGTCACAGAAGAAAGCTCTTCAGTATCAGCATGTGACAGTCCATATGAAGTGAGCACCACGTCTGCGTTTTCATAATGCGCGGCGAAATCATCACCCTTTGGCCGGCGCGGCCCATAATGGAGCGCGACAGACAGATCAGGTGCAAAGGTTTGAAGCTCCCGCTGCCAGTTGCCAAGTACGGATGTCGGCGCAATAATCAAATGAGGCGTTTTTTGCCGGCCGCTTTCCTTCACGTGAAGGAAATAGGCGATCATTTGAATCGTTTTCCCAAGCCCCATATCGTCAGCTAGACAGGCGCCAAAACCGCTTTCCCGCAGAAACAGCAGCCAGTTCATGCCGTATTTCTGATAAGGGCGGAGCGTTCCTTTGAAAGAAGGACTGACTTCGTGCTCCGGCAGGTTTTCCGCGGCAGTGAGCTTTCGAATCAGTGACCTGAGCTGTTTAGACAGATCAAACTGAATGCCGGCAAAAGCGGATGTATCAATCAGGTCCGAATCCTCAAGTCCGCCATCCTGCTGATCCATTAGCTCTCGCGCCAGAATATCAGACATGTGGAGTCCCTCTGATTCTGCTTTTTCCATCAGGCGTTTCATCTGTTTGATAAACTGCGGATCGATTTTAACCCATTGCCCGCGGATATTAACAAGGCGCCTGTTGCTGGCGACAAGCTCATTAAATTCAGCCTCAGTCAGTTCAATTCCATTTGTCGCAAACCGCCAGTTGAAATCAAGCAGTGCATTCATGCCGACAAATGACTCGCCGCGCGGGGAGGACGACACCTTTGCTTTCAGCATCATGTTGCTGTCTCTGACAATCTGCCACCAGGACGGCAGGAGGATTTCTACCCCCATATCGACAAGCGTCTCACTTGCTTCTGACAGGAAGATCCAGGCTTCTTCCTCCGAGATCAGCGTTGTCCCGGAATCAAACGACAGCCACGGAACCGTTCTGTGAAAGCGGTCCTGCTCACGCGCGATTTTATCGCTGTACGCCTGCCACGATTTTTTGAGGCTCTTCAGTCCGTCAAAGAATTCTACAGCACCGCTCTTTTTATCGCGTAAAAACATCTCGATCTTCCATTCGTCTCCGTCAAAGTCCGGTTCATTTAAGCGCAAGCCGACAGTAAATGGAGATTGATCGTCAATCCAGCCAATGCCTTCCAGAAAATCCTCTTCATCAAGAAAATGGCCGCGGAATGTCGTAACCGCAGGCGATTTTTCCTTGATATGTTCCCATTTCTCCCGCAGGTCATCGTCGTACTGGATGTAATCCTGTACGGCAGAGGAAAACCATTCCGCAGTAAAGCCTTCCAGTATATTATCGCGGTCTTTCCAGCGAAAAACACCGTTTGTCCATGCGTCATAGTCAGGCAGAAAATCGCCGTCCGCGATAAATTCATAGATGGTCGATGCCGCCTCGATCAGCGGCTCCGTTTCTTCTGTAAGCTGCACGGAGCTGAATGAGTTGAACGAGTTTTTGCCGAGAAGCTCTACAGTCATCCATGGCGATAGCAGGACAGCAGTCGTCCCGATGAAGCTGAAATCCTCTAGAAAGGTTCCGTAAAATGAGGATTCATGCCATTGGAACAAATGCTTTTTCATATGGCTGTAGGGAAGAGGCTGCTCATTTTCATCAAAGGCTGAGAGCGTAAATGACCCATCTTCCATTTGTTCGACGTGGATGAGAATTTCTTTAAGACTCGCCATCAATCAACTTTCCTTTCTGCAGTTCTTCTTGAAGCGCACGCAGGCGCTTGTAATGCGAGCTCAGCAGCTGAATATACCGCTCCCACACCTTCTGCTTTTTCGCTTTTTTGTACAGGGTGCGCAATTTTTTCAAATACCGGGCGGCTTCCTTGTACGAGTTGCGGTTCTTCTGATCAATGAAAAAAGCCACTTCTCTATGGTAAGCCGGTATAAGCGCCTCAGGGTCGCTCGCTGCAATTTCCTTGAGCATCATTTTATCCATTTCATTGATGGAAAAGCCGACAAGGCTATGAATTTCAATCCACTCGGCATAGCGTTTTTTTTCATATAAATGATGGCTGTATTCTGTGAACGTATACGGCAGACAGCCCGCGGCAAAGCGCTCAAACAGCGCTTGATCATTGGTTTGCTGCACATAGGCATTCAACAGAAGGAACAGCTCGCCGATCACATCGCGAATCTCTTTAAACGGCTTATCCAGCTTCGTATAACCCATCGCAATTGGCTCAATTTGCTGGTACCATGTTTTAAGCCGTTTCCAGTCCTTCTTGGCAGTCATTTCACTCAGCCATTGGAACGTATAAGGGAGCGCTTCCGGTGGGAATTGATCCGCTTCCGCAAAAATAACGTCATCATTCTTTTGCAGGAATTCCAAATGCAGGCGCCCGAATTGCAATTCGGGAGAAAAACGCCGTCCAGCTTCTTTTTTCAATATCTCCTGTTCGCGTGCCACCCATTTTGGCCGCGACAGCAGCGCACTCCAAATTTCACCGAAGACGCGGATGCGTTCATATTGGAAAATTTCTTCTTTCAACAGCAAAGGTCGGATAACATCCGGTGTTTTATCCAAAAACGGATCAAGCGCAAAAGACAGCGCGTACGTTTTTAATTTATCAATAGAGCTGTAGATTGTATCCATCAGCTGTTCAACGTACGGATTGAGGGAATAAAAATCTTGTTCGGGGTTTAGCTTGCCCGCTTCAATCAATGTGAACATGCGAAGCCAAACCGCAATCGCGGAATGAATCTGATACAGGCTTTTCAGCTCCGGCTTGTTCGGCGCATGTTTTTTTAATGCGGACAGGTAGCCGTAATAGAGGCCCTGCATGTTTTGGCTGCCTTCTGGCGTACGTGCCTGCCAGAGAGAAAACTCTGAATCAAAAAAAGCAAGCCAGCTTGAAAGTGATTCTTCATTAGGCAGCACCTTTTCCTGAAACTGGCGGCGGACGAGCTCTTTGCTTTCCTCAAGCTTTTCCCTCTCCAGCCAATACTCTGTAAAAGTACCCACTCGCTCGAACATTGCATATACATATAAAAACACAGCCAGCATATGGCGGCAGATTCTTCCGGACGGACATGAACAGCCGCTTTTGACTATGACAAACAAGTTCAATGTGACCCGCACAGGCACAACATCCTGCACGTAAGCCGTAACTTCCGTCGGACTCACTGCTTGTAAACGATAGACTGAATCCTGCCGATATAAAATAAGGGCTTTTTTGATCAGCTGAACATTTTCCTCATTGTAAGGAAGAAGTTCTTTTAACTGTTCAGCAGATGCCAGCACATCGTCTTTGGAAATCATATTCTGAAGCATGATTATCGCTCCTAACCGAGTCACGTAATAAAAAGATCCAATTTCTCTATTATATCGCAACACATCGGCCTTAAAAAGTTTTTCCTAAAAAAGGACATAAAAAATAGGATGTGTCGAATGATGTATTAGAGATTGCAAATTGATAACCAGCATCATATAATAATCGTGTTTTCAACTTAATGGAAGCTGAAAGGAAAAAAAAGATGAGTGAAAAGAAATTGAATCAAGAAGAATTTCTGAAAATTTTGATGCATGCACATGAAATTGGTGAGCAGTCATCTGAGATGACGACGAAGGAAATGCTTGAAAATTTGATTTCTCATATTAAAAATGGATATGCAACATAAAAATCCCGCACGCCTTTTGCGGGATTTTTTTATGCGAGGTTACGTGACTGCACGAATAAGAGAAAATGAGACAGCGCTGTCAACACAGTAAATATAGCGCTTACATAAAAAAGAGTAACATTTCGTTTTGTGAAAAAATGTCGAATTATGTCACGTGAAAAGCTGGAGAAATGCGGTTTCAACGTTGTATAATCGTAGATGGAAAAGGATGTTATAAGAGATTTGGAGGTATCATGGGAGAATCTACAAGCTTAAAAGAGATATTATCAACGTTAACAAAACGCATACTTTTGATTATGATTGTAACCGCAGCTGCCACTGCTGCCGGCGGACTCATTAGTTTCTTCGCACTTACACCCATCTATGAAAACTCAACTCAGATTCTGGTCAACCAATCGAAAAATGAACGAAAAGAAGTCCAATTTAACGATGTCCAAACCAATCTTCAGTTAATCAATACGTACAATGTCATCATTAAGAGCCCTGCCATCTTAGATGAAGTCATTAAAGAAATGGGCCTGTCGATGACATCCCAAGAACTGAATGACAAAATTACCGTATCCAGCGAACAGGACTCCCAAGTGGTCAACATATCAGTCAGGGATGAAAACGCGGAAACAGCGGCTCATATTGCCAATACTATAGCATCTGTTTTTCAAGACAAAATCACATCTATTATGAATGTTGACAATGTCAGCATTCTGTCAAAAGCCGAGGTTTCAGAACATCCGTCCCCTGTATCGCCAAAGCCGCTTCTAAACATTGCCATCGCGTTTGCGGCCGGATTGGCGGGAAGCATCGGACTGGCCTTCCTGCTTGAGCATTTGGATAATACGATCAAATCGGAAGAGCAGCTCGAATCCTTGCTGGACATACCTGTTTTAGGGACAGTTTCCACCATTGCGAATGAGCAGAAAACAGCAAAGACCTTACAGGGTTTCCAATCTGAAAAAACGGGGAGTGGACATTTTGGCGCTTAGAAAAAACAGAGGCTCGCGGATGCGGAGAAATGTCATTGCGATGACAGAGCCGAAATCCTTGAACTCTGAACAATATCGGACGATTCGCACGAATATAGAATTTGCTTCAGTGGACCGGCAAATGAAATCAGTCATGATTACATCGGCTTGTCCGGGGGAAGGAAAATCAACAACGGCCGCCAACCTGGCTGTCGTATTCGCCCAACAGGGAAAAAAAGTGCTCCTGATTGATGCTGATTTGCGAAAACCAACAGTACATACGGCCTTTTTTCTTGAAAATACGGTTGGCTTAACATCTGTTTTATTAAAAAAAAGCTCTATGGAGCAGGCTGTACAAGCATCGAATGAAAAACATCTTGACGTGCTGACGAGCGGCCCGATCCCGCCAAACCCGGCCGAGCTTCTCTCCTCGAAGTGGATGAAGGAGCTTGCATACGAAGCGTGTGCGGCATATGATATGGTCATTTTTGATACGCCGCCTATTCTTGCCGTAGCAGATGCACAGATTTTAGGCAACGTGGCAGACGGTTCTGTTCTGGTTATTTCAAGCGGGAAAACAGAAAAAGAACAAGCCGCAAAAGCGAAAGAGGCGCTTGAAACGTGCAAAAGCAAGCTTCTTGGGGCGATTATGAACGGCAAAAAGCTTTCGAAGCACTCTGAATACGGATATTACGGAAACAAGGACAATTTCATGCAAAATAAATAACGTGCATCGTGCCCGTTATTTATTTTTGCGAAAAAAGGGGGCTAGGACATGATCGATATTCACTGTCACATTCTTCCCGCAATGGATGACGGGGCAGGTGATTCGGCCGACAGCATAGAAATGGCAAGAGCCGCTGTTCGTCAGGGAATCCGGACGATCATTGCGACACCTCATCATAACAACGGTGTGTATAAAAACGAGCCAGCCGCAGTCAGAGAAGCAGCAGATCAGTTAAACAAACGTTTAATCAAAGAAGACATTCCTTTACATGTGCTTCCGGGACAGGAAATCAGAATCTACGGCGAGGTGGAACAAGACCTTGCCAAACAGCAGCTGCTTTCGCTGAATGATACAAAACACATCTTGATTGAGTTTCCGTTTGATCACGTTCCCCGATATGCGGAGCAGCTTTTTTATGATTTGCAGCTGAAAGGATATATTCCGGTTATCGCCCATCCTGAACGCAACAGGGAAATTCGCGAAAACCCGTCCTTGCTGTATCATCTTGTGGAAAAAGGAGCAGCATCTCAGATTACTTCAGGAAGTCTTGCGGGGACCTTCGGCAAGCAGCTGAAAGCATTTTCTCTCCGGCTGGTTGAATCCAATTTGATCCATTTCGTAGCCTCAGATGCCCATAATGTGAAAACGAGAAATTTTCACACTCAAGAGGCTCTTTATGTTCTAGAGAAAGAATTCGGCTCGGAACTTCCTTATATGCTGACGGAAAATGCAGAGCTTCTCCTGCGGAATCAGACCATCTTCAGACAGCCTCCGCAGCCGGTCAAAAGAAGAAAATTGTTTGGTCTTTTTTAACAGCCGATTCTCATTTCACCACTTTCTTTTTGAGAGCGATATAATAGTGTATTGTATGGTTGAATCACATTTCAGAAATCTGTACAGGCTGTACCCGACAGGCTATGCGGGAGATCATTCGCATTCATGATAGGATGTTCTCATACGATATTACGGAAGCTGCAAAGCAGCAATTTAACTGTTGGAGGGAAACAATGAATATAACAGTCATCGGAACAGGCTATGTCGGTCTTGTGACAGGTGTTTCTCTTTCTGAGATTGGACATCATGTAACCTGCATTGATATTGACGCTCACAAGATTGATGAAATGAGAAAGGGCATTTCCCCCATATTTGAACCAGGTCTTGAAGAGCTGATGAGAAAAAATACAGCTGATGGACGGCTGAACTTTGAAACGAGCTATGAGACAGGCTTGGCACAGGCAGACATCATTTTTATAGCGGTCGGCACACCGCAGAAAAGCGATGGCCACGCCAATCTGGAGCAAATTACAGATGCGGCCAAACGCATCGCAAAGCATGTCAAACGAGATACAGTTGTGGTAACGAAAAGCACAGTGCCCGTTGGGACAAACGATTTGATTAATGGACTGATCACTGAACATCTAGCGGAGCCTGTCAGTATTTCGGTTGCATCCAATCCGGAATTTTTGCGTGAGGGGTCGGCGATCTATGACACCTTTCATGGTGACAGGATCGTGATCGGGACGGCCGATGAGAAAACAGCAAATACGCTGGAGGAGCTCTTCCGTCCGTTTCAAATCCCGATTTACCAAACGGATATCAGAAGCGCCGAGATGATCAAATATGCCTCAAATGCTTTTCTGGCCACTAAGATCAGTTTTATAAACGAAATTTCGAATATATGTGAAAAGGTCGGCGCCGATATTGAAGCAGTCGCGTACGGGATGGGACAGGATAAGCGGATCGGGAGCCAGTTTTTAAAAGCGGGCATAGGCTACGGCGGCTCTTGTTTTCCAAAGGACACAAACGCCCTCGTGCAAATTGCCGGCAATGTCGAGCATGATTTTGAACTGCTGAAATCGGTTATCAAAGTCAACAACAATCAGCAGGCGATGCTGGTTGATAAAGCGCTGAACAGGCTCGGCGGGGTGACGGGAAAAACGATTGCCCTTTTAGGCCTGTCATTTAAACCGAATACGGACGATATGAGAGAAGCGCCGTCAATTGTTATTGCAGACCGTCTCGCTGCGCTCGACGCCCGTATCAGAGCCTACGATCCCATTGCAGTTAGCCATGCAAAGCATGTTCTCCCGCAAGCTGTTGAATATAAAGAGACGATCGAGGAAGCTGTCAAAGGGTCTGACGCCGTCATGATTTTAACCGACTGGGCTGACATTAAAAAATTTCCGTTAGCGGCTTATCAGAATTTGATGGAAACGCCGCTCATATTTGACGGCAGAAACTGCTACACATTGGATGAGGCTTTGGCTGCAGGAGTGGAGTATTATTCTGTCGGACGGAAGGCGGTTGTTCCGTCAGGTGCAATTCAATAGTTGAAAAAGAAAGGCTGGTTGCGCACCAGTCTTTTTTTCATCTATTGCGGGGTGCTGAATACATTTGCTACTATTTAACTATTGTTTGGAAAATTATGCAGAAGTAGGTCTTCTTTAAACATTCGTTTGAAAAACATTAGAAGAAAACCAGAAAATAAAACCTTCCAAAAATAATTGGAGATGCCGGAAAAGGAGAGAATCTGATGAATCATCTGCCCGAAAAAATGAGACCGTACCGCGACTTGCTGGAGAAATCAGCGAAAGAATACGTGAAACTGAATGTCCAAAAAGGGAAAACAGGACGATATGACAGCAAAATTGCCGGTGATCCCTATTTCCCCAAGCATGAAACATACCCGACTGATGAAAATGGACAGCCGATGAAGCTTCTGGCACAGATTAATTTCTCGCACATTCCCCAGCTTGACGGCTACCCTTCTTCAGGTATCCTGCAGTTCTACATTTCTGTTCATGATGACGTCTATGGATTGAATTTTGACGATCGATGTGAACAAAAGAATTTCAGAGTGATCTATTTTGAAAATATCATAGAAAACGAAGACGAGCTTGTTTCTGATTTTTCATTTATCGGCACAGGCGAATGTGATTTTCCGATTTTATCAGAAGCGGCAGTCGAGCCTGTGAAATCTTCGGAATGGGTGCTGCCTACAGATTTTCAATTTGAGCAGTATACGGGCATGGAAACAATGGAGTTCTTTGGTCAGTTCGGCGAGGATGAAGAAGACATTTATAATGAACTGGCTGAAAACGGATTTGGCCATAAAATCGGCGGATACGCTTCTTTTACCCAGCATGATCCACGGGAATACGCATATAAAGAACACACCATCATGCTTTTACAAATTGATTCAGACGATGATATCGATTCAATGTGGGGAGACGTCGGCATCGCCAATTTTTTCATCACACCTGACGATCTAAGGAAAAAAGACTTTTCAAACGTTCTGTACAACTGGGACTGCAGCTAATACAAGCTTTTGATCCAAAGGGTCACACCTGATGCCAATAAGCCAGCACCGTAAGAGGTATTGACTTATTAAATAGCAATGTGGCTGCAATACCGAAAACAAAGAAGGACAGAAAAGGAATGACAACAAAAAAATCATCGGACTGAAAAAACTCACTATCATCACCCTATACCATTTTACAGTAATTACCATAAAATAAGAAGAGACAGATCAACAACATCTGCCTCTTTCAAGTGCCTTTATAACTATGACTTTAGGTGATTTCATTTTAAAAAACGTTTTCATTAGCTGTATAACGAACAAAAACAAGATCAAATACCTACATTTCAAGAGCGTTATATGCCTAAATTAAGCCATTTACCCTATTTAAGCCGCCTTCTGGCTATTTTAAAATATAATATATGGAAATAAAGTATGGAAAAGTCTATCTTCATCAGCCCCTCCATACGACTTTTTGAGTATTAAGAGGTGATTCAGATGGGTTATGAAAGTATGCTGGCGGATATCAAAAGTTCGCTCAACGGAAAAATTTCCGACGTGGAAGACAAGATCGAAAAGCTGAAAAAAGCAAAAAAGGACATAGACACACTGCAAGAAGAGGCAATCACTGAAATCAAAGAAATTGTAAAACCAGAATTGGGCAAGCATTGGACGGGAACAAAAGCCGATGATTTCGACAAGGGAAGAGAAGAGGCGAAATCGGAAGCATCTAAGATTGTGAATGATAAATATAACGAGTATATGGCTTCGATTCAGATGGAGATTATTCAGTTGGAATCTATGAAATTTCTCTATGACAAAGAATTAAAGCTAGCGAATTTTGCTGGTCATACTCTTGCTAAGGGTGAAGAATTCTTGGAGGATGCTGTTAATCAAATTAAATCTATTAAATTGTGGTGATCTTTTTTATGTCAGAAATTAAATTGAAATACGATGCTGTAATCAAAACATTAGAGTCTGTCAAAGATGCGCTTGCTGACGTATCAATCGGCGCCGCGGGGTCCAATGGAAAAAACAAACTCGATTATACGAAAAAATACCATGAGCGTGAGGAGAACATCAAAACCATGCTCGGAGATTATAAAAAAGCGGTACAGAAAAATATCGAGGATACAAAGGATAATGTAGATTCACTCAAAGAGCAGGACGAGGCGATAGCGGTAAAATAGAAAAGAAAGGGCAGTGCGATGAGCAAAGTATTTGAATCTAAATCTTTAATCGAAGAAGCGAAGAGCAGAAAAAAGCAATATGAGACGCTTGAGGAGCAGCTGAATACGCTGAAAAAAGCGTTTCAGGGAGTTGCAGATTTAGGCGATAATTTTAAAGGAAAAGGCGCGGACAATATTAAAGATTTTTTTCAGGGACAGGCGGAAATCGTAGACAGCTGGCTGACGCTTGTCTCTGCTCAAATTGCGTTTTTAAATGGCATTTCAGGAGATATTAAAGATCAAGAACTGAATGATTCATATGTGGAAACTTCTTTTTTGGATCATGAGCTGCCCAATGGAGACCTGAAAGCCTCAGAGATTGTCTCCGCCCATAAAGAAGAAATCGATTCTATTTTGTCAGGCATCAGCGATATTATTGACCTCGACATGTATACGCTTGACGACTATGCAGATAAGATGGGCGATGCCCAAAAAATCAGACGTGACACGATCACAGCTGTCGATAAGCTTGATGAATCCCTGACAACTGAATATCAAAATTTAGAATCTCTGGACAACGCAGTGCTCACCAAATATTCCGTTCTCATGCAGGCCACCAGCAATGGGAAGAGCGCTTCTCCTATGTACTATGACAAAAAAGCCTTCCACAGCAATGAAGTCTACAAAAGCGTCATTGAAGTAGAAAATCAAGGAACAACCTATATCGATGCAAAAACCCAGCAAGCAGAAGCAAGACGGCTCCAGGAAAAAGCCGAGGAAGAAGCAAACAAACCGTGGTACGAAAAAACATGGGATGGAGTTTGCAACTTTACTGGAGAAGTCACTGGCTATTATGATTATAAAAGAGCAACCGAAGGCGTTGATCCGGTTACCGGAGAAAAACTCTCCACCGCAGAGCGTGTGACAGCAGGAGCTATGGCCGCTGCCGGATTCATACCAGTCGTCGGCTGGGCAGGCCGGGCCTTCAAAGGCGGAAAAGCCATCTACAAAACCGGAAAAGCAGCTATCGCTGCTGAACACGCATTAGATGCCTACAAAACAGGCAAATCCTTAGACATTCTCAAAATGACTGAAATGGGCGCATACGGCCTTGTTGCGTCAAACGGATTCTCAGAAGCCGTCACGGGACGGGATATGTTTGGAAACAAAGTGTCTGAGGAGAAGCGGAAGCAAGGGGCGCTCGAAGCAGCATTGAGCTTGGTTGGAGCCGGTGCATTGGCGAAACATATTGATAAAGGCATCCCGCTTGCTAAATCGCCACAAGTAGCAAAAGTTGAAAAAGGGAGAAAGATTCTAGATCAAGTAAAAGAATTCAAAGTGCCGACGAATGTAAAAATTCGTGTCCACAAGACTGTCACACCGGATGGGACAACTTTCCCAATTGTTCACGCTGATGTGAAAACGAAAGCTGTGAAAGATCTTGGGGTTGTGAAGATGGTGGGTAGAGGTAGCAGTGGAAGCACTACCACAAGATTAATTCCAGGGACCCCAGGAAAGGTTACAGGGGGGAGTTCAACTAAATTAGGTAAAAATATGTTTGAGCAAATGGGACTTCCACGTTCAACAAAACGTACTCCATATCAGGCTCAACATATTATCCCGAAGGAGTTTCGAAGTCATCCTGTTTTGAAGAAGTTAGGAATGGATATGGATGATGCGTCAAATGGCTTTTTCTTAAGGGTCCCGGATGATGATATAAGTGCTACTTCACGGCATAAGGGATATCATTCAGTTTATAGTAGTTTTGTGAGAAAAAAATTAGATGAGATTAATGTTAACCAAAGTGTAGACGTCATTGAAAAACAGGTATATGATTTACAACAAAAATTAAGAGAATTACAAGAAAAAGGGTTGCCTCTTTATATGAGGGATGATTATTTAGAAACAGAATTAAAGAAAATAAAGGAGAAAGGATTAGAAGCATATAAATTAGAAAGGAAAGAAGGTAGCTCCTCAAGAAAACCCGTTTGGAAAAGAGGCGGTGGAGCAACAGTTGATCTTTGGGAAAGGTGGTATAACAAGTAATGAATTTTGGAAAATATCATAATCTGGTGGAAGAGGTAGTTGAATTTTCAAAAACCTTCAAGCCTATAAAATCAGTTAATGTATCTAATTTTACTCAAATAATTAATGACCAAGAAAAGGCTGAATACTTGGCTTATGAAGAAGTATATGGAGAAGATGAGTATACATGGAAAGATATAAGGGAAATTGAAATGAGTGAAGTATGGGAGCGGTTTTACGAATTAGAAGATAATCAAAAGCCGGAAAATATAGACGCATTATTAGATATTTTTTCTGAGAGCATCAGACATGCTTCTACTGAATTCAAGACTTTTTTTGAGGATATAGTAGCTGACCTAAACAATTGTGCTATTAATAGAGCAATTAATGGTAATACAAATAATTTTTTTGAAAAGGTTTTTGAAATTTATAAAGCGGGTTATTTCCCGTGTGGTTGGAATGGCGATTATCCTAACGGGAATTTTATCGTTTTTAAAAAAGGTTAAGAGAGGTTTTCAAGAAACGTCAGTCTATGGACACCAAGGGCTGGCGTTTTTGTTTCTCATTGTATACAGCTTTCAATATAGGTTAACGTTAGAAGTGCCTTGTTTACTGATATATTAGAATAGTTTAAACTTCTTTTTGGGTTGTCAATCGGCAGATTTTTTAGAATAATGAAGGAGAAGCGGGATGGGCAGAGACCATATTTCTCAACTACAGCCATTAAAAATCTGTAATGGCTGGTCTGTAGTACTGAACAATTTATGTTCAGAAAAAAGAATGCAAGAAAAATGTGAATTACTAATACTACAAAATGAAAAACGTAAGGCCTTTATTAAGGTAAGTTATGAAAATAATCAATACCATATCAAAGTAGCTGGCTTAAAAACAGATAAGGTTTATGAAGATGAGTCTTTTAATGAGATAGAACAATTATTAGAAGAGTTAGAATATCAAATCTGGAGTGTGGGAAGCGGGGTTTTAGAGGGTTTGCAGCCACTAAGCCAACAGATTCCCAATTATTTAAGGCTAAAGATACCGGCTGGTTGGACTGTTGATTATATTACATTAAAAGATACTGATCCTAAGACGCTAGAGGCAAATGATGATGCTTGGTTATTTGACTTTAATCAAGATCTCCTGCAGATTTCTCATAAGACAAAAAATTTGCTGCTTGACGTAGGGTGGTACCCAGAAGGTGATCCAGCCGGAAGCTATGGGATTGAACTGATAAAAAACGAAGATTGGGAAAATCCTTTAGAGGATATTATGTGTACTGAACTTAAAGAATTAATTAAACAATTGGATTATATTTTTATGAAAGAAATGAAAAATGAATAGTAATAAAAAAGCAGATTATACTATCTGCTTTTTTCAATGATATAATTTGGTGTCATTGCTAGAATCGACATGCAGGACAATTGAGCGCGAAGAGAGGGAAACAAGTAAAATGGAAATACATCAAATACACGATTTTCATCTAAAAGATGAATCGGATTTTGTTCAAACACAACAATCCCTTAGAAATCGTATCAACCTATCCCACACGATCCATCCCAACTCCATCAACACCTGCGCAGGCGTCGATCTCGCCTATTGGGAGCAGAACGGAGAACCATACGGAGTGTGCAGTATTATCGTGATTGACGCTGATACAAAAGAAGTCATTGAAAAAGTGCACAGCATGGGGAGAATCAGCGTGCCGTATGTTTCCGGTTTTCTTGCGTTTCGCGAGCTGCCTTTGATCATCGAGGCGGCGAAAAAGCTGGAGACGGAGCCGGATGTCTTCTTGTTTGATGGCAACGGATATCTGCATTACAATCATATGGGCGTTGCCACCCATGCGGCTTTTTTTCTGGGCAAGCCGACGATTGGGATTGCGAAAACCTATCTCAAAATCAAAGGCTATGATTTCGTGATGCCTGAAAATGAAGTCGGTGCATACACCGATATTCTCATTGACGGCGAGGTATATGGCCGGGCGCTGCGAACGCGGGGGGACGTGAAGCCTATTTTCTTGTCTTGCGGTAATTATATTGATTTAGACAGCAGCTATCAGATCACGATGAGCTTGATCAATCAAGAAAGCAGATTGCCAATCCCTGTCCGCCTGGCTGACCTTGAAACGCATGTTTTGCGAACGTTTTATCAGAAAAATCACATGTAACACTTGGGGCTCTAAGTCATCAAGTGTTTTTTTGTATGTGTGTGCTTTCCTGGTCTCAAAAACCTTGTCGTCCTTGTGGAGAGGTTTTATTTGAATGTTTTCCGTGTCAAATCGATAAAAGCCTTTAATGGCGCAGACATCCATTTGTCCTTATGCCATGCTAATTGAGTGAAAACGGGGCAATCGCTCTGCCAATTGAGTTCTTTCATCCGGCCTGCTGCAATATCATCTTTTACTGTCATTTCAGGCAAGATTCCAATCCCAAGTCCGGCCATCACGCATTGTTTGATGGCTTCTATGCTGACGAATTCCAATTTGTTAGGATAGACACCGGAGTCATGCAAATTGTTCTCAAAGAGCGTGCGGTACGAGCAGCCGTCCTCTGTCAGCAGAAGAGTTTCGTTTTGAAGATCCTTCAATGTTACTGGTAAATCCGCAGGAAAAGGATGGTCATTAGCAGCCACCATTTTGATCTCATCCTGAATCAAAGATTCAACGTGCAGTGCGTCTTCCATCCGGTTTACATCCAAGATGAAGGTGATATCAAGCTGGCCCTGTAAGAGCTGTTCTTTCGCTTGTTCATTGGAGATATATGGTTTGAATATGAGCTTTACTTGGGGAAAAGCCTGTTTAAATTCTTTTATGATAGGCGGCAGGCGGTATGTGCACTGGCTTTCCGTCGCCCCGATTTTTAAGGTTCCGGTTGTTTCTCTTACTTGATTTGTGGCCATTTTCGCTTCTTCTGTTAACGCAATGATCTTCTGTGCATAAGATTTGAACGTTTTTCCTGCTTCTGTCAAGATAAGCCGCTTGCCGAGCCGTTCAAATAAAGGCGTCCCAATTTCTTCTTCAAGTGATTTGATCTGAGAGGTAACGCTTGATTGTGCATAATTAAGCATTTTGGCGGTTAGGGTGAAGTTTACATGTTCTGCCGCCGTAATAAAGGTGATCAGCTGCTTCAATTCCACTTGTTCTCTTCCTTTCTAAATCGGTTTTAGCGATTGTATTAATCGAAATAATCATCTGTATTGATTGATGAATCCATTATAAGATGAAGAAAATCATTCGTAAACAAAGGAGCAGATGCATCATGAAAATTGCGGTTATTAACGGCGGAACTCGGTCTGGCGGAAATACGGATGTTCTTGCGGAGAAGGCTGTTCAAGGATTCGATGCGGAGCACATTTATTTGCAGAAATATCGAATTCAGCCAATTGAAGATCTGCGTCACGCCCAAGGCGGCTTTCGTCCTGTTCAAGATGACTACGATTCTATCATTGAACGGATATTGCAGTGCCATATTCTTGTATTCGCCACCCCAATTTATTGGTTTGGCATGTCAGGGACATTAAAGCTGTTTATTGATCGCTGGTCACAGACGTTGAGAGATCCGAGATTTCCTGATTTTAAACAGCAAATGTCAGTGAAACAGGCATATGTAATAGCAGTGGGCGGAGACAATCCAAAAATAAAAGGGCTGCCGCTGATTCAGCAATTCGAACATATTTTTCATTTTATGGGAATGTCCTTTAAAGGCTATGTGCTGGGAGAAGGCAATCGTCCAGGCGATATTCTTCGTGATCATCAAGCGCTGTCCGCTGCGAGCCGCTTACTGAAAAGAAGCGATGCGATATGAAGTTTTTGCTGTCGGTCATTGCTGGCTTGCTGATTCTTGCACTCTATTTATTTTGGAAGGTCCAGCCTCCTGTTTGGATACAAGTTGAAACCAATTCGTCCGAGTTGAAGCAATCTGTGAGAATGGCAGGAACCACGCTGCAAGTCAAGCACATCATCAAGAGTGACGCAGGAGAAGAAACAGCTGTCATATCAAACGGCATTTCTGGGCCAAAATAAAAAAGCACCTGTCCAGGTGCTTTTTTCTATAAATGAGGGATCACAAGGCCCCCATATAAAAACGCCGCGATAATCAAAAATGCCGGATGCATTTTGAATTTTGTCATGGCAAGGAGCGAAATTCCCGCAATCACGATCGATTGGATCCAGCCGATCGCTTTGATGCCGTCTGCGCCGATTTGCCAGGTAAGAATGAGCATCATGACCGCGATGACAGGCTGGACGGACAGCGTCATGCCTTTGATGACAGGTGATTGGCGGAAGCGCTGGATGATGCGCAGCAGGACGATCAATGCGAGCGCCGACGGTACGACGGTTGCGATCAGGGCAATTAGGAAGCCGGGCCACCCGCCTGCGCTGTAGCCGACATACGCAGCGATTTTCGTGGCGATCGGGCCCGGCAAAGCGTTCGCAAGTGCGAGCATATTTGAGAATTGATCGTTTGAGAGCCAGCTGTATCTGTTTACAACTTCTTCAAACATTAGCGGGATAGACGCAGGTCCGCCGCCATATCCCAGTAGGTTTGCGATAAAAAACGCCATAAATAAATAGATCGATATCATGAGGCTGACATTCCTTTATCTTTTGAATGTTTATTTGTGATTTTGTCTTTCAGTTTAAAATGAAACGCCCCGTACGCTAAGAAAATGATAATGACCAGGCCGGGATTAATCTGTAAAGTTTGCAGGCCGATAAAAGCGATGATAAAAAACAGGATGCCGGTAACCCAGCCGAAACCTTTAAGCGCTTTTTGGCCAAACTCGTACGCCATGATTCCGAGCATTACCGCAATTACCGGCGTGACGGCACCGATCATACCTGCAACAATTGCTGAATGGCTTAACACATTTACAGCCGCAAACAAGCCCACCATCGCAAGACATGTAGGCAGAATGTGGGCGAGGGTCGCCACAACTGCACCTAATGTGCCTTTTAGCTTAAAGCCCAGATAAGCAGCCATTTTGGTGGCAATCGGTCCGGGAAGCGCATTAGCGATTGCTAATATTTCTCCGAATTCATCATCGTCAATCCATTTATATTTATTGACCGCTTCATGGCGGATCAGCGGAATCACGGAAGGTCCGCCGCCGAACCCTAATATGCCGGTGCGAACCATTGCGGCCGTCATATCCCGATAAGGATGGTTTTTCATTCGTTTCTCTCCTTTACAGCTTCATTCCCATACGGCTTTTGTATCGTTTGATCAGCATCTGGCAATCAACACTGACGACGCCTCGCAATGGATACAGCCGTTTTGTTAAGAATTCTTCCATTTCTTGATCGTTGGCAAAGATCCCATGCATATGCAGCTTGCTCGGGCCTGTCATGTGATAAAGGCTGGTGACCGCAGGCTCTTCCTCAAGCTTAAGAGCGACCTCTTCTAAAAATTGCGGTTCTACCTCGACATTGAAAAACACGGAAACATGAATGCCGATTTTAGCGGGATTGATGACAGCGGTGAATTTTTCAATAACACCGGCTTCAATTAATTGGTTGATACGGGCCTGGACGGCGACCCGTGACAAATCGACTCTTTTGCCAAGATCCGTATAAGAAATTCTGCCTTCTTCATGCAAAATCGTGAGAATTTGTTTATCAGTCTCATCAAGTACAAGGTTGGGGATTTGATATTCATGACTCAATTGCTCCACCTGCTTTCGTAGCCTTTTAGCAATCATTTTATCATAAAAGTTACGTATCGAAATAATAATTTTTTATTTGTTTTCGAAATGAATGCAAAAATATCTTGTTATTTGCGAAAAGTAGAAAGTTCGTCAGTTTTTCTGCCGGATCAGTAGATGTGAAAAATCAGGCTCCCTATACTGAAGAAAATTTCTTAAAAAAGGGGACTTGTGATGAACAAATCTGTCATCGGTACAAAGCAAATGGTCGTCAGTCCGCATTATCTCGCTTCTCAAGCCGGAAACCGCATACTGGATAAGGGAGGCAACGCGTTTGACGCCGCTGTTGCGGTGAGTGCTTGTCTTGCGGTTGTGTACCCGCATATGACCGGACTTGGCGGGGATTCCTTTTGGCTGACCTTTCACCAGGAAACAAAGGCAGTAAAAGTCTACAATGGCAGCGGCCGTTCAGGAAAAAACGTAACGAGAGATGTATATAAGGGAAAAAGCGCGATTCCGCTGCGGGGAATTGACAGTGCCATTACCGTGCCGGGAATGGTTGATAGCTGGGATGCGGTCCTGAAGGAGTACGGGCGTCTGTCTCCTGCAGATGTATTGGAGCCCGCACGCGATTATGCCCAAAATGGGTTTCCTGTATCAGCTGATCAGTGTCGTCACACAGAAAAGAATATTGAATTGCTGGCTTCCACGCCTTACACGGCTGACATCTTCACGAGAAGGGGCAAAGCACCTGTCCCGGGAGAGCGGTTTGTGCAAAAAGAGCTTGCAGACAGTCTGAACTTGATTGCTGAAAAAGGAAGAAGCGCATTTTATGAAGGAGATCTCGCTCAGCGGATTGTCTCACATTTACAGAATAACGGCAGTTACATGACAATCGATGATTTTAAAGCGCATCGGGGTGAGTGGGCAGCGCCTGTATCAAGTGATTATCGAGGATACAGTGTGTATCAGGCGCCGCCGAATTCTCAGGGATTTACCGGTTTATTAACACTGAACATTTTGGAAAACTATGATTTCACCCAAATCGAACACAGTTCATTTGAGTATTATCATGTGCTTGTGGAGGCGCTGAAAAAGAGTTTTGTAGATCGGAATGCCTTTTTGACTGACCCTGCGTTTGCTGACATTCCGCTTGAAAGGCTTTTGGATAAAAATTATGCGAAACGATTGGCGGGAGAAATCGGCTATCTGGCAGAACCGGCAGAAAGCAGGCCGGTGGGAAGTGATACGGCATATGCGGCCGTAATTGATGCGGATGGCAACGCAGTGTCATTCATTCAAAGCCTGTACTTTGAATTTGGCTCGGCAGTCACTGCCGGTGATACAGGCATATTACTGCAAAACCGCGGATCATTTTTCTCACTGGATGAAAATCATGTCAACACGCTTGAACCGAGAAAGCGCACCTTCCATACGTTGATGCCGGCTATGGTCTGTAAAGGCGGAAAGCCAAAAATTCTGTACGGCACACAAGGCGGCGAAGGCCAGCCGCAGACTCAGACGGCCATCATTACCCGAATGCTGGACTACGGAATGCATCCACAGCAGGCAATCAGCGAACCGCGCTGGGTATGGGGCAGAACGTGGGGAGAGGAATACGAAGGTCTCAGAGTCGAGGGCAGATTCACAGACAAAACAATCCAAAAACTGAAAGACAGCGGGCATCTCGTGGAGGTTGTCGGTGACTATGATCCGCTGATGGGACAAGCGGCTGCAATCAAAGTTGATGAAGAAGGCTTTCTCCAAGGCGGAGCCGATCCTCGGGGAGACGGAGCGGCTGTGGGGATTTAAATAACTATAGGGTACAAATATAAATCAAAAGCATAAACATAAGGGAGACCTCTACAATGTGGTACATATACTGTTTATCTTCAGGTCTATAATGCCACTCCATAAAAATTCGTATTGAGTCAATCACAATAAAAAATAAAAGAAGCAAATATTCAACGGGAAAAAAGGAGAGTGAAAACACAAACAAAATAAGTAAAGTGATTTCGATCCATTTGTGTGTATTGCTGACATGCTTATATCGCCAGCCGGATTTATCAATACCGTATTTTTTCTTTATAAAAAATTGAGAGGCGAGACTGATGGTAATAGCGATCAGCATTAAAATCCAAAAGTTTGTCATTCCAATTCCTCCTAATCTACCTTTATACGAAGAAAAAGGAAAAACGTTTCATAAAAGAACACCCCGAGCTTACTCTGGGTGTTCTTTTTTTTGATATTTTTTCAGTTATTTACAGGCGATATTTTGTAATCATAAGGTCTTTTTGACTAGTTTCTTCTATTTAAATAGTCCTTCTCTTCAGCTGGGACGAATCAGTGTGAATTCTTCCCCCAGCTTGGCATAGTGATTTCCCGCCAATCGTGAGGCAGGCTTTAATTCATCCGTTAAAATATATCCCTTTTCTGCATCATACACCTTTTCATCTAGGTGGAAGCAGACAACTCTTCCGATGAGCAGATCTGCTGTAGTGATGCCTTGATCATTGTCAAAGGTAATATGCCGCTCTAATTTGCACTCAAAGCGAACGCGGGCTTCCTTAATGCCGGGAACTGAAACAGCTTTGCTTTCAATAGGATGAAGCGAGGTGCGTGTAAGCTCGCTTTCATCCGGCCTTAAGCTTGCAGCTGTTTCATTGATATCTTCAATGATGGCTTCATCACTGACATGAACGACAAATTCTCCGTTCTCCACTGCGTTTCGCGCTGTATCTTTTTGGCGTCCTTCCGTCCTGTTAACAGAAATACTGAGAAGCGGAGGATCTGAGCTGACGACGTTATAAAAACTGAAAGGCGCGGCATTGACCGCTCCTTCTGAAGAAAGTGTTGTCACAAATGCAATGGGGCGGGGAATAACGGTACCTGACAATAGCTTGTATGTGTCTTTGGCACTAAGCTGATCAGCTTGAAATATGTACATAGCAACAACCGCCTTTATCGTTAGGATACCTTGATTATAACGAAATGGTTTAAAGGAAACCAAATGATGCGGGTTGCATATGTTATGTCATGACATATATCTAATACAGGGCAAATAAAAAAATAGGCTTCCGTACCTCCGCCGGCAGCCTATTGAAACAATGAAAACTTAGATTATTTGTATTTCTTTTTGACTACCCAGCAATTGCCGTCTTTCCAGTATTCTTTTTTGCTGTCATAATCATCGTGTCTTTTGTAGTCGTCGCAGTGGTGGTGCGGTTTTTTGTAGTATTTCTTATGGGAACGATAAGATTTTTTGTGTGTGCGGCATGACTTTTTATAGCTGCGAGATTTTTTCTTGTGAGAACAGTATGACTTTTTGTAGCTGCGAGATTTTTTGTAAGAACGGCAAGATTTTTTATAGCTGCGAGATTTTTTGTAAGAACGGTAAGATTTTTTATAGCTGCGAGATTTTTTGTGAGAACGGTACGATTTTTTGTGGCTGCGAGATTTCTTGTGAGAGCAGTATGATTTTTTGTGGCTGCGAGATTTTTTGTGAGAACAGAATGATTTTTTGTGACTGCGAGATTTTTTGTGAGAGCAGTATGATTTTTTATGGCTGCGAGATTTTTTGTGAGTGCGGTGCGACTTTTTATGACTGCGTTTTTTTCCATGAGGCTCTTGGTATAAATAATCCTTTAAACCTTCTTTTTTTGCGGATTTCACCGCTTCTTCGATGTCAGAATGGGAATAGTGGCCCAATTTGAAATCCTCCTTTTAAAAATATGTTAAGGATGAAGATCCTTACTACCCTCATAGTACGCGCGGTTTTAAAAAGTGTATAAGTGTTCCGCTGAGATCTTATAAAAATAAAAGCCTAAAATTTGTAAGGAGGATTATGGATGAAGAATCAATCCAATTTACCGCTTTATCAGCTGTTTGTTCATCCAAAAGACTTGCGTGAATTAAAAAAGGATATATGGGACGATGATCCGGTGCCAGCTGTGATGAAGGTAAATCAAAAAAGGCTGGATATTGATATCGCTTATCGGGGATCACATATCAGAGACTTCAAAAAGAAGTCATACCATATTTCCTTTTATCAGCCGAAAACATTCCGCGGCGCGCGAGAGATTCACTTAAATGCGGAGTATAAAGATCCTTCCTTGATGAGAAACAAATTGTCTCTGGATTTTTTCTCGGAGCTAGGGACACTGTCTCCAAAGGCAGAGTTTGTGTTTGTAAAGATGAATGGGAAGAATGAAGGGGTTTATCTTGAACTTGAATCCGTAGATGAATATTATTTGGCGAAAAGGAAGCTGGCTGATGGCGCGATTTTTTATGCGGTGGATGATGATGCCAACTTTTCTCTGATGAGCGATTTAGAAAGGGAAACGAAAACATCGCTGGAGCTTGGATATGAAAAGAAAACAGGGACTGAGGAGGATGATTTTTATTTACAGGATATGATTTTTAAAATTAATACGGTCCCTAAAGCTCAGTTTAAGTCAGAAGTGACAAAGCATGTGGATGTCGACAAGTATTTGCGCTGGCTTGCCGGTATTGTATTCACCTCAAACTATGACGGGTTTGTCCACAACTACGCATTATACAGAAGCGGGGAAACCGGATTATTTGAGGTGATTCCTTGGGATTATGATGCGACTTGGGGCAGGGATATCCATGGAGAGCGGATGGCTGCCGATTATGTAAGAATTCAAGGATTTAATACACTAACCGCCCGGATATTGGATGAATCCGAGTTTCGCAAGTCCTACAGGCGCCTGTTAGAAAAAACGCTCCAATCTCTTTTTACAATAGAATATATGGAACCGAAAATCATGGCGATGTATGAGCGGATTAGGCCTTTTATCTTGATGGACCCATATAAAAAGAATGATGTTGAGCGTTTTGACCGTGAGCCGGATGTGATCTGCGAGTATATTAAAAACCGTTCACAATACCTCAAAGATCATTTAAGTATTTTATGAATGCGTGAAAATGGGTATTCGCGGAAAAAGCGACAATTAGGCTATTGAATTAGTTCAACAAATAAATGTGACACGTATATATGCAGTATGTTTATCATCTATGTATAAGTGACTAGGAGGAATTTGAATGAGCAAGAGGAGAATGAAATATCATTCAAATAATGAAATATCGTATTATAACTTTTTGCACTCAATGAAAGATAAAATTGTTACTGTATATCGTGGAGGTCCGGAATCTAAAAAAGGAAAATTAACAGCTGTAAAATCAGATTATATAGCTTTACAAGCTGAAAAAAAAATAATTTATTATCAGTTGGAGCATGTGAAAAGTATTACTGAGGATACCAATAATAGCACCACAACAATTGAGACTGAGGAAATGCTCGATGCTGATGATTTTCATAGCTTAATCGGACATTTAATAAACCAATCAGTTCAATTTAACCAAGGGGGTCCGGAATCTAAAAAAGGAAGATTGGTCTGGCTGGGAGATGATTACGCTGCGTTAAACACAAATGAGGATGGGGTAGTGTATTTTAATATCCATCACATCAAAAGTATAAGTAAACACGAGCCTGATTTGAAAATAGAAGAGCAGACGCCAGTTGGAGTTTTGGAAGCTGATGATTTAAGCGAGGTTTTTAAGAGTCTGACTCATAAATGGGTTTCAATTAATCGTGGAGGTCCGGAAGCCATTGAGGGTATCCTTGTAGATAATGCCGACGGCCATTATACTATAGTGAAAAATCAAGAGGTGCTTCGCATCTATCCTTTTCACATAAAAAGCATCAGCTTAGGTCCAAAAGGGTCGTACAAAAAAGAGGATCAAAAAAATGAACAAAACCAGGAAGACAATAATGATAAGGACAGCAATTCGTTCATTTCTTCAAAATCATATAGCTCATCAAAATCATCTAAACGATCACTAAAATCTTCAGATGATCAATCATCCAAATCTGGTCGTTCGTCACGTTCAAAAAGTTCTTCAAAATCATCTAAACGATCACTAAAATCTTCGGATTATCAATCATCCAAATCTGACCGTTCGTCACGTTCAAAAAGTTCTTCAAAATCATCTAAACGATCATTAAAATCTTCAGATTATCAATCATCAAAATCATCTAAACGATCACCAAGATCATCAGATTATCAATCATCAAGATCACCAGGTTATTCAAGTTCAATAAAAAGTTCAGGAAAACAAAAGGAAGATTATAGCTATGAAACGATTGTCAGAACGATAGACTATCACTGGAAACGTAAATTTTAATAGATAATGGAGGAGCATCAGATTAAGTGATGCCCTTTTTCAGTTAAAGGAGGAGAATCGTGAAAGGTTTGAATCAATTCCTTAACACAGATGTTGAGGTTGTCATTTCAGGAGATACAAGGTTTGTCGGCACCCTCATAGATATCGGACAGGATATTTTTGTTATTTTTGATGGCTGCAATTATCTTTATATTCCCTTGTTGCATCTTCATCAAATGAACAAGGCGAAAATAATGACCAGTACTGAGAAGCCATTTTTGATCAATCCGGAAGATCCAATGATAGAGGCAGAAACTCAAGCTTTTTCATATAGAAATACATTAAACAAGGTCAAAGGCCAGTTTATTGAAGTTTATGTAACTGGGGGTCGATCGATCCATGGGTATGTTACAAATGTTTTAAACGATTATATTGTATTTTTCTCACCCGTATTTAAAATACTTTTTATATCTATGCATCATTTAAAATGGTTTACCCCTTATTCAACTGAACAAACACCGTATACTCTTGACAACTCACAATTGCCGGTCGTGCCTTCCAAAGTTCCTCTTGTGCGTAATTTTGAGGAGCAGATCAAAAAAAATATTGGTGAATTGGTCATATTTGATATGGGAGAGGTGCCAGAAAAAGTTGGTCTATTAAAGGATGTCTCTAATAATATCATTGAGCTTATTAACGCAAGTGGAGAGCCAGTCATTTGGAAGTTAAATCATCTAAAGACAATGCATCTTCCCTAGTGTATACAAAACTGCCCTCTTAAAAGCAGAAGGCAGTTTTTCGTTTCATACTGTGCTAAAGAAATAACCAACTGATCCAAAAATATAAACATGTTAACGTAAAAAGAACAGTCAGCGGAATGATGATAATGGTCGTTTTTATATATTCGCCCCATGAAATACTTTCATCATGCTGTTTTAATATATGCATCCAAATAAGCGTTGCTAAGGTTCCCATAGGTAATAATAATGAACCGATATCACTGCCGATAATATTGGCCAAGTAGATGATTTTTGTTGCTGAAGGATTCAGGGTCATTTCAGTTAAGGTAAAAGTACTGATCATTAACGCTGGATGGTTGTTAAAGAGATTAGAAAAAACTGAAGTAGAGATACCTGATGCGAAAGTTGCATGGGCGAGGCTTCCAGAAACCACAGGTTCAAAATAATTCACAAGTAACTCTGTGAATCCAATATTATGCAGACCATAAATTAAGACATACATAGTAAAAGCGAATATAAAAATGTGCCAAGGCGATTTATATAACAAGTCTCTTGGGGAGGTTTTGAAATAAATCCATCTCCAGCTCAACAGGATAAAAGATCCGATGACAGCGACTAGAGGAACAGAAATACCGGTATATGATGCTGCAAATAGACTCATTCTGACGAGAAAAACAAATGCAAGCACAAACAACATGATTTTTGTTTGATTTCGTTCTGGTAAAGGAGCTGATGGCGAATGAAGAGGATGGTACCTTCTATGCCGCAGAGACTGAAAATGGCCCGGTATATCTGGCAGGTTCTTGGGAAGACGTTTATAAAAGAACATAAACAGTAGACAAGTCATAAAAATGAGTCCCATCATACTAGGGACAAACATCATGGCGGTGTGAAGATATAGATCCATTCCAATGATTTTGAGAGAAATTAAATTAACAATATTACTTACGCCAATCGGTGCGCTAGAGGCTGTGGCTATTAAAACACCGCTTAATAAATATGGGGCTTTTTGATGTTTTTTTAAACCTAAATATTTTAGTACAAGCAAAAGGATTGGAGTTGTGATCAAAATGCTCCCATCATTATTCAGGAAAATGGTCATGAGAAAGCAGAGCAAATTGGTTAGCCAAAAAAGCTTGATGCCTGAACCCTTGGATTGTTGGAGCAGTTTTGCAGCCACCCAATAAAAGAAACCAAAGCTTTCTAGTGCAATGGCCATAATCATAGTGGCAAGGATTGTAACCGATGCACCCGTGACTTTTGTTCCGATTTCCCCTAAGTCTGCCAATGACACACTTCCGCACAATAAAACCATTAAAGCGCCAAATGTGGCGGGGATAGCTTCATTTAGTCCTTTTGGTCTCCAGAAAATAAAAATCATTGTTACGAAAAAAGCGAGCAATGTGAATATGCCGGTGAACTCAATAATTTACTTCACCTCTCTATCTTTCATTTTTAAAATCAAACTAATGTCCTGCGCTTACTGATGTCCTTGCCAACTATTTGTACTGTATGTATACGTATACTGATATAAAGTTGTACTAAGCGATTATATTAAATTAATAAAAATTCCATAAGAATCCCAAAAGAAAAAAGAGATTGCAAGTATCGTTCATGTACCTGCATCACTCTCTTTAGTTCTTGTCTGCTGACAATTTGAAATATGAATAAAATGCTTTATAAGCGGATTATGATTGTCTTTGCGGTAAGCGATAACCCATTCTGCATTAAGCTGTATTTGGTCCATTTTTCGATAAGTAACATCCAAATTAAATAATTTTTTGGCTGAGGAAGGAACAAATGTCATACCAATTCCGGCACTGACTAAACCAATCACCATTTGATATTCTGTGGCTTCCTGGACAATGTTGGGTCTGAAGCCCGCTTGTTCACAGAACTGAATAAAATCCATGTATAGAGTAGGCCATGCTTCTTTAGCAACAGTAATAATTGGTTCATCTCTTAAATCCTCAATCGTAATTGATTCCTTAGAAGTCAATGGGTGTTGCTTAGGCAAAGCTAAAACACAAGGGCTGCTTTGGGCGGTTTCGATATGTAAAGCTGTATGCTGTAAGGGAGGATGAAGTATACCAATATCAATGTTGCCCTTTAGTAGCTCCTCCTGCTGCCTAGACGAGGATATTTCACGCAGTTCTATTTTCACAGATGGGAATTTTTTACGATATTCCCGGACAATCGGCGGCAGAAATTCATATGTAGCTGATCCGACAAAACCGATTACGAGAAGGCCTTGCTCGCCGCGGGCCGTCCGCTGTGCCAGTTCAATTCCTTGTCCGATTTGCATCAATGCCATGCGGCAATGATTTAAAAAGATTTCTCCTGCTGCGGTAAGCTCGACAAATCGTTTTGTCCTTTTCAGAAGCGTAACTCCGACTTCTTCCTCCAGCTGTTTGATCTGCTGGCTGAGAGGAGGCTGCGTCATGTTCAGCCGCCGGGCAGCCTTTCCGAAATGAAGCTCTTCGGCTACTGCGATAAAGTATTGAAGATGGCGAAGCTCCATTCAATATGCATTCCTTTCCATAGGTTAATAATTCGTATTACATATTAATCATAAGGCGAATCGATATTGGAGGTCAATTTCCAAAGAGTGTATAGTGAAACTTATCACAAGATATTTAAAATTTTACGTTTAAAATGCATAATAAGGAGTGAGGGTGTTGACAAAAGCAACAAAAGAACAAAAATCCCTTGTAAAAAACAGAGGGGCGGAGCTTGTTGTTGATTGCTTAGTGGAGCAAGGTGTCACACATGTATTTGGCATTCCAGGTGCAAAAATTGATGCGGTATTTGACGCTTTACAAGATAAAGGACCTGAAATTATCGTTGCCCGGCACGAACAAAACGCAGCATTCATGGCCCAAGCAGTCGGCCGTTTAACTGGAAAACCGGGAGTCGTGTTAGTCACATCAGGACCGGGTGCCTCTAACTTGGCAACAGGCCTGCTGACAGCGAACACTGAAGGAGACCCTGTCGTTGCGCTTGCTGGAAACGTGATCCGTGCAGATCGTTTAAAACGGACACATCAATCTTTGGATAATGCGGCGCTATTCCAGCCGATTACAAAATACAGTGTAGAAGTTCAAGATGTAAAAAATATACCGGAAGCTGTTACAAATGCATTTAGGATAGCGTCAGCAGGGCAGGCTGGGGCCGCTTTTGTGAGCTTTCCGCAAGATGTTGTGAATGAAGTCACAAATACGAAAAACGTGCGTGCTGTTGCAGCGCCAAAACTCGGTCCTGCAGCAGATGATGCAATCAGTGCGGCCATAGCAAAAATCCAAACAGCAAAACTTCCTGTCGTTTTGGTCGGCATGAAAGGCGGAAGACCGGAAGCAATTAAAGCGGTTCGCAAGCTTTTGAAAAAGGTTCAGCTTCCATTTGTTGAAACATATCAAGCTGCCGGTACCCTTTCTAGAGATTTAGAGGATCAGTATTTTGGCCGTATCGGTTTGTTCCGCAACCAGCCTGGCGATTTACTGCTAGAGCAGGCAGATGTTGTTCTGACGATCGGCTATGACCCGATTGAATATGATCCGAAATTCTGGAATGTCAATGGAGACCGGACAATTATCCATTTAGACGAGATTATCGCTGACATTGATCATGCTTACCAGCCTGATCTTGAATTGATCGGTGACATTCCGTCCACGATCAATCATATCGAACACGATGCTGTGAAAGTAGAATTTGCAGAGCGTGAGCAGAAAATCCTTTCTGATTTAAAACAATATATGCATGAAGGTGAGCAGGTGCCTGCAGATTGGAAATCAGACAGAGCGCACCCTCTTGAAATCGTTAAAGAGTTGCGTAATGCAGTCGATGATCATGTTACAGTAACTTGCGATATCGGTTCGCACGCCATTTGGATGTCACGTTATTTCCGCAGCTACGAGCCGTTAACATTAATGATCAGTAACGGTATGCAAACACTCGGCGTTGCGCTTCCTTGGGCAATCGGCGCTTCATTGGTGAAACCGGGAGAAAAAGTGGTTTCTGTCTCTGGTGACGGCGGTTTCTTATTCTCAGCAATGGAATTAGAGACAGCGGTACGACTAAAAGCACCAATTGTACACATTGTATGGAACGACAGCACATATGACATGGTTGCATTCCAGCAATTGAAAAAATATAACCGTACATCTGCGGTCGATTTCGGAAATATCGATATCGTGAAATATGCGGAAAGCTTCGGAGCAACTGGCTTGCGCGTAGAATCACCAGACCAGCTGGCAGATGTTCTGCGTCAAGGCATGAACGCTGAAGGTCCTGTCATCATCGATGTCCCGGTTGACTACAGTGATAACATTAATTTAGCAAGTGACAAGCTTCCGAAAGAATTCGGGGAACTCATGAAAACGAAAGCTCTCTAGCACTCTGCGCATCACGACACTGTTTTATGAACAGCACTAAATAAAAGGAGTGAAGGGAAATATGAAACGAGAAAGCAACATTCAAGTGCTCAGCCGTGGTCAAAAAGATCAGCCTGTGAGCCAGATTTATCAAGTATCAACAATGACTTCTCTATTAGACGGAGTATATGACGGAGATTTTGAACTGTCAGAGATTCCGAAATATGGAGACTTCGGTATCGGAACCTTTAACAAGCTTGACGGAGAGCTGATTGGGTTTGACGGCGAATTTTACCGTCTTCGCTCAGACGGAACCGCGACACCGGTCCAAAAAGGAGACCGTTCACCGTTCTGTTCATTTACGTTCTTTACACCGGACATGACGCACAAAATTGATGCGAAAATGACACGCGAAGACTTTGAAAAAGAGATCAACAGCATGCTGCCAAGCAGAAACTTATTTTATGCAATTCGTATTGACGGATTGTTTAAAAAGGTGCAGACAAGAACGGTAGAACTTCAAGAAAAACCTTACGTGCCAATGGTTGAAGCGGTCAAAACACAGCCGATTTTCAACTTCGACAACGTGAGAGGAACAATCGTAGGTTTCTTGACACCAGCTTATGCAAACGGAATCGCCGTTTCTGGCTATCACCTGCACTTCATTGACGAAGGACGCAATTCAGGCGGACACGTTTTTGACTATGTGCTTGAGGATTGCACGGTTACGATTTCTCAAAAAATGAACATGAATCTCAGACTTCCGAACACAGCGGATTTCTTTAATGCGAATCTGGATAACCCTGATTTTGCGAAAGATATCGAAACAACTGAAGGAAGCCCTGAATAAAAGAAAAAAAGAAAGCCCCTTTTACAGGGCTTTCTTTTTATTTGGCTCTTTTCCTGATTTTAGATAAAATAACATCAAAACAGTAAAGGTGTGGTCTGATGAAAATATTGGTTTTGGCAGTTCATCCTCATATGGAGACCTCAGTTGTCAATAAGGCGTGGGCTGAGGAATTGAGTAAACACGACAATATCACAGTACGTGATCTTTATAAGGAATACCCGGATGAAGAAATAGATGTTGCGAAGGAACAGCAGCTGTGCGAGGAATACGATCGGATTGTCTTTCAATTCCCGCTATATTGGTACAGCTCTCCGCCGCTCTTGAAAAAATGGCAGGATCTTGTGCTGACTTACGGCTGGGCTTTTGGTTCAGAAGGAAATGCCTTGCATGGCAAGGAGCTGATGCTGGCTGTATCAACAGGGAGCGAAGCGGAAAAATATCAAGCGGGCGGAGCAAATCATTACTCGATTAGTGAGCTATTGAAACCATTTCAGGCCACGAGTAATCTGATCGGCATGAAGTATCTGCCTCCATATGTGTTCTATGGCGTGAATTATGCAGCTGCAGGGGATATTTCTCACAGTGCAAAACGGTTAGCCGAATACATCCAGCAGCCTTTTGTTTAAAAGAAAGCCCTGTCGAACATACGGCAGGGCTGTATTTGTTTAAAAATCCGGCAGCTCAGACAGGTTATTTTCCTTGATGCCGTCCGGTTCACTTCGCAAAATGTCACGCCCGTATTTATGGAAGACATCAACATGAGCGAGTTTTCCTGATTTTGCTTCTGACAGCGCAGTAGGATAGTCGAGCTCTCTTCCTGTATTGGTTTTCACTGCGATAATATTGTCTTCCTCATTTCTTCTAACCGCAATAATTTCTTCTTTTCCAGATGGAACATTTTCTTGATCGACAGTTGTTTGCCGGGCTTTATACGATTCATATGCTGCTTCAAATTGATCCATATTTACACCTCCGCTTTTTAGCGTGAACAAAAATGTTGATGATCATGTAAGGTTTCGACACAGCATACGACAATATTTCCTGAGAAATATCTTGGGAATGTGACAAATCAATTCATAATAAAAGGGATTCCGCATTTATGCGGAATCCCTCTCAGTTATTTTGTCATGTGTAAATCCTTTGTTTTCATATAACCTGTCGCACCGCCGTAATCAACGAATACCCAATCAAAATCAAAACCGCCTTTATTCGTTTTACTCCAGCCTAAAAAAGAAACGCTTGTGTCTGCTGGAAGAGTCTTAATGCTCTTTCCATCAGCGGATGTATATACTTTTGTTTTTGTTTTGGTTTTTACCGTTGTCGCTGCTTTTACAATGTAATGAGTGGAGACAAATCCTATTTTTCCGTTTTTATACTGAACCTTTGCCCAGTCAGCATTTGAGAAGGAAATCAGCTTTAGGCTATCTCCTAAGTGCAGCGTATCGGCTTTTTGGCTTGATGCGGAAGGCTTCGTTCTGACATTTAGAGCCTCTGCTGATACCAAATAAGAGTCAATCGGATAACTGTATAAATCATCAATGCTTACCGTTGTTTCTGGCTGTTGAGCATGGATCGTTCCAGCGCCTCCAGCCGCCGCCGCAGTCATTCCAGCCGCAAGTGCTAATGTTGAAAAAAGTTTTGTTGGTTTGTTCATGCCGTTCCTCTCCTCACGTAAGAGAAATAATTCATTCTATATCTCTATTCACGTTATCGCAGGTTCCTAAACATCAGACAATTATTTTTGTGTTTCTAGTTTGAGAGGCGCGGATATTGTTTTTTGCACTTTTTTCCCGTGCAAAATATCATCTGCTGCTTCTGTAGCCAATTTACCGATTAATTCAGGCTGCTGAGCGACGGTGGCTGACAGCTTTCCGTTTTTAATGGAAGCGAGCGCATCTTTATTGCCGTCAAAACCGATCACCAATATGTCTTTCCCCGAGCTGTTAATTGCCTCGAGAGCACCGAGCGCCATTTCATCGTTGTGAGCAAAAACAGCTTGGATATCAGGATGTCCCTGCAGCAGGTTTTCCATGACAGTCAGGCCTTTCGTGCGGTCAAAGTCAGCTGATTGTTTTGTGACAACTTGGAGTTTTTGGTCTGCGATGTTATGGAATCCTGAGCCGCGTTCCCGTGTGGCAGATGCGCCGGGGACGCCTTCAAGCTCTGCCACCTTTGCTCCTTTTCCAAGTTTGTCGGCAATAAACGTCGCGGCCATTTCACCGCCTTTTACATTATCGGAAGCAACGAGGGTTTCAACTTTTCCTTGTTCGGCAGATCGATCGATTGTTATGACGGGCACACCGACTGCGTTTGCAGATTCTACTGCCGTTGAGATCGCCGAAGAATCAGTCGGGTTGATTAATAATGCATCAACACCTTGCTGAATTAAATCTTCCACGTCACTTGTCTGTTTCGATGAATCATTTTGTGCATCAACAATGATGACTTTCATTCCCCGTTTTTTAGCTTCTTTTTCGATACCCTTTTTTAATGAGACAAAAAAAGGATTATTAAGCGTTGAGACGGACAAGCCAATGGTGAATTCCTTTTTGTTCCCCGAGTTTGACGGCTTTGCCCATTGGGGAGGCTCAAGCGAACAGGCGGTTAACAAAAATAATGATAACGTTAAAATGACGGATACAGCCTTTTTCATGTGAAAACCCTCCTAAGCTGACTTCTTGCGGTCTAATAATACCGCAATTAAGATAACAATCCCTTTGACAACCAGCTGATAAAATGATGAAACGCCAAGCAGATTAAGCCCGTTATTAAGTGTGCCGATGATCAGCACCCCGATTAACGTGCCGACAATGCGTCCTCGGCCGCCGGAAAGACTTGTCCCTCCTAAGACGACTGCCGCGATAGCATCAAGTTCGTACGATTCTCCCGCAGTCGGCTGGGCCGAATGCAGGCGGGAAGTCAATATGGCACCTGCAAGAGCGGATAAAAGCCCGGCTAAAGAATAGATCATCACTTTCACGCGCGTCACTTTGATGCCTGAAATGAGCGCGGCTTTTTCGTTGCCGCCGATAGCGTACGTTCGGCGTCCGAATGGTGTTTTATGAAGAAGCACCCAAAGGATGACAAAGGCAAGAACCATCGTAATTGCCGGTACAGGAATGCCTAAAAAGTAACCGCGTCCGAACATCTGAAAAGCGTAGTTTGTGCCAAGTCCGGTAATCGGATTTCCATCTGTATACACTAGCGTCAGTCCGCGAAACACAGTCATGGTCGCAAGCGTGGCGATAAAGGGTGCCATTTTTCCTTTAGTAATCAATAATCCGTTGATCATGCCTAGTACGGCACCAATGATACAGCCAAGGATGATCGCGAGAACCGGATCGACACCGGACACAATCATCCCCGCAACTAAAGCACTGGACAGGGCAAGAATAGCGCCGACAGAAAGATCAATGCCGCCTGTCAAAATGACAAAGGTCATCCCGAACGCGATTAATCCGTTAATGGCGACCTGGCGAAGCAGGTTTAAAATATTCAGCGGTTCAAGAAAGCTGGGATTTAAAATAGATACAATGATAACGAGAATAAATAAACCAAGAAACGGGCCGAGTTTTTGCATGACTCCGTCGAAGTGAATCCGTTTTTGTTCTGTTTGCAGTTGTTCCGTTTTCATATTACCGCCCTCCCGTGGCAAGTGTCATAATTCGTTCTTGTGTTGCTTCTCGCGCATGGATTTCTCCGCTGATTCTGCCTTCATGGACAACGATAATCCGATCGCTCATTCCCAGAATTTCAGGCAGCTCTGATGACACCATGATGATAGCGACGCCGCGTTCGGTCAGCTCATTCATCAGCGTATAAATCTCTCGTTTGGCGCCAACATCCACACCTCTTGTTGGCTCATCCAAGATAAGCACTTTCGGTCCGATGCCGATCCACTTGGCTATCACCACTTTTTGCTGGTTTCCTCCTGATAAATGGCGTGCGTGCGTTTCCGGTGATGCTGTTTTGATAGTGAGGCGTTTGATTAACAGATCGACAAATTCAGCCTCCCGCTTATGATCAATGAGGCCCTTTGGTGAGAAGCTGGACAGATTGGGCAGGGCAATATTTTCGCGGATCGAGGTGTCGAGCAGAAGCCCTTCATCCTTGCGATTCTCTGTAATAAAGCCGAGACCTTTTTTCACGGCTTCCTGCGGGTTCTTAATAGCCGTTTTTTTCCCAGCGATCCATATCTCACCCGTGTCCAGCCTGTCAACACCGAACAGCGCTCTCATCATTTCTGTCCGGCCGGCTCCCATTAATCCTGAAACACCGACGATTTCACCGGAACGAACATAAAAGCTGACATCTTCAAAACTCCCTTTTACGGAGGCATTTTTCACCTCGAATACTTTATCACCGAGAGAAGGAGTGCGTTTTGGATATCGTTCAGTCAGCTCCCGTCCGACCATTTTTTTGACGACTTCATCAAAATCAGTTTCTGAGATGTTTGTTGTATCTACCGTTTTTCCGTCACGCATGATGGTAATTCTGTCGCAAATCGCAAAAATTTCTTCCATGCGATGCGAAATATAGACAATGGAGACGCCGTTCTTTTTTAACGCTGTAATGACCTCGAAGAGCTTGCTGATTTCACGTTCAGTCAACGCTGCGGTCGGTTCATCCATAATGATGACCTCGGCATTTGTCATAAGCGCTTTTGCGATTTCGATCATTTGCTGCTGTCCGACGGAACATTCGCCGGCTTCTTGATCAAGAGAAAGAGAGACGGAGAGTTTGTCAAATTGCTCTTTTGCTAGCGCTTTCATTTTTCTTGTTTGTAAGACGCCCAGCTTGGAGGATATCTCTTTACCGATAAATAGATTCTCAAGAACGGTCATTTCCGGCCAGATATTCAATTCCTGATGGATAAAGGCTATTCCATGCTGTTCCGCTTCTTTTGGATTGGAAAAATACGTTTCGTTTCCGTTTATGCTGATTTGACCTTTATCTGCTTTGTGCAGGCCTGTCAAAATGTTCATAAGCGTGGACTTGCCGGCGCCGTTTTCTCCCATTAATGCGTGAACCTCGCCAGGCATGAGCTGAAAGGAAACACCTGACAGCACCTGGTTTTTTCCAAATGCTTTATGAATGTCTTTCATTTTAATCTGCATGTTTCATCCTCCTTTCTAGAAAAGCACACCCGCCTGCAGAATGCAGTTGGCATATGGTGTGAATTCTCCTGTTCTTATGACTGCCTTTGCTTCTTTTGTCAGCAGCTTAAACTCCTCGTGAGAAAGGTATTCAATCTCTTGTTCAGAGAAAAGATTTTCTAGAAATTTCGCATTCTCCTGATTGGATGCTTTTATGTCAGCTGCAGCAATGACTTTTTCGACCGCCATTTCCTCAGCCAGTACTGCCGCTGTATCTTGGAAAGCCGGAAGGCCCGGCTTCAGTGAAAGATCAATTTTCAAAACGCCGTCGGGAACCGGCAGTCCGGCATCCGCGATGACAATTTTATCAGTGTGGCCAAGGTCTGCTAAAATCTTGGCAAGATGGCTGTTCAGTATACCGTGTTTTTTCATGACAGCAGCTCCTCTACTTCATTTCTTGTCGGCATTCCGCCTTGGGCCCCGAAGGAACAGACAGAAAGGGAAGCGGCACGATTGGCAAACCGCAATGCGGCTTCAATATCTTTTCCCTCAGCCAGGGCCACGGCAAAGGCTGCGTTAAACGTATCACCGGCTCCGGTTGTATCAACGGGCTCTACAGGGAAGGACGGGATGAGCACTTCTTTGCTGCCAGCCGAATAGCGGACGCCTTGTTTTCCTTCCGTAATAAAGAGCTTTGCCGGATAAAGCGCCAAAGCTTCAGAAATGGTAAGCTCAGGGAATAAAATCGAAGCCTCGTGTTCATTCGGCGTCAGATAGGTGGCGTGATCAATTGTTTCCTGCTTGAGCGGGCGGGCCGGTGCCGGGTTTAGCATGATCGGAATATCGTGAGAATGGCAGTATTTGCACACCTCATCAACCGTTTCTTCTGGGATTTCCTGCTGAATCAGCACCATATCGACCTTTTCAATCTGTTCGAGCGCGTTTAACGCATACGCTGGGGTGATGTCATCGTTCGCGCCTTTGACAACGACAATGCTGTTGTCGCCTTCAGCAAGCACAATATGAGCGGTTCCGCTTTCTGTATGTGTAACCGGTTCCATATAGTTAGTGCAAACGCCGTTAGCTTTGAGATTATTCAAAATAGCTGTTCCATAATGATCGTCTCCGACCTTGCCGACCATAAACACTTGAGCCCCAAGTCTGGCTGCGGCAACGGCCTGATTTGCTCCTTTGCCGCCCGGCACAGTCTGAAATGACGTGCCAAGAACCGTTTCACCGGCTTTTGGGCGTTTGTCCGAGGTGACCACTAAATCCATAGAACAGCTACCAATCACACAAATATTACGCATCTTAATCTTCCTTTCTTGTCGTCTTTCTTCCTATATAGGTGACAGGCATTTGAATTGCCGTTTCTGCCAGCGGCTGTTTTTTGATGATACCCAAAAGCAGTTTGGCAGCTTCTCTCCCCATATCATATGCGGGCTGTTTAATTGTAGAAAGTGGCGGGAACAGAAGTCCGCTTTGCGGAATGTCATCATAGCCGATAATTTGAATGTCCTCCGGCACGTTTTTTCCGCGCCGCAATGCTTCATGTAAAACGGCAGCGGCTTGAATATCATTACTCGCGATCACACCATCTGTCGCTGGATAAGCGGCAAACAGCTCCTTCGCCATCGATTGTGCATCTTTAATTGAAAATGAAGCTGTCTCAATGACCTGAAAATCAACTTCAGCCTGCTTTAAGATTTCCAAAGCGCCGTTAAATCGGTCTTGAGCGGTCGGCAGGTGAGCGGGTCCTCTCAAGAGCGTAATGCGCTGGCTTTTTCCGTGAATGATAGCCTGAGCGGCTAACTTTCCTCCTGTATAGCCGTCACTGGACACAGAAGGAGCCCCTTCAAGTGTTCTGTCCAGAAAAACAACTGGATAATTCATGCCGCTGTATTCCTCGAGATCCGGGTAATTTGTTGCGGCAATAATGCCTGCGACATGATTTTGCTTAAAGGTTTGAAGGTATTCAAGTTCTTTTTTCAATTCCTCGTCACTGTTGCCGAAAATAAGGCGATAGCCTTCCCGGTTCAATTCATCCTCCGCACCGCGGGCAAGCTGGGGGAAGAAAGGGTTTGTGATATCCGGGAGCAAAAGTCCGATCAGTCGGGATTCTCTTTTATATAGAGATCTGGCGACTTCATTCGGGTAATAGTTCAGCTTCGCCATCGCCGCTATGACACGCGTTCGCGTTTCTTCGTGTACATAGCCATTCTCATTCAGGACGCGGGAAACCGTCGCAACTGAAACGCCCGCCGCTCCGGCGACATCTTTAATTGTAGCCAAAACAGCTCCTCCTTGTTTATGTAACCGTTTACATAGATAGATTATCATGAACAATCCAAAGTTAGCAATAAAAATATCAAAAGAAATCTACTTGTAAATTGTATATATAATTGAAAAATTTAAGGTTTTCACTCTTTTTTTGACAAAGTCTTCACAAATATGGATGAAGATTTCTTGAACAAATATTAAGTTTTATTAAAATTGTTTCAAAGTCATGCGTTTAGACCTGTAAATGGTGAGAAACAGAAAAGACTATCATCCCAGAAAATGTTTAATTATGTTAGAGAATTCGGACTCGTATGTTTAGCGTTTTCATCTCGAACCTCCTTAGTCATTTTGGAATGGGCCTCATATTGCTTATTCCATGCAGAAAGGATGACATTATGACCTTGTCCTTAAGAAACAGGATAAAACTATTTTGTGTTCATAAGAACCGGAAACACGCATGATAGCAGGAGATGCTTGATAACACAGGCTGAAAAAAAGATTGATTTGAAATGCATATTAAACACAAACACCAGGGTGTGACTATACGTCCAGAAGGATATCAGGGGAAAAATGAAAGCGCATTCTCTTCGATTTTTAAAAAAAGTGATGAGGTATAAGTCCTGCTGTTTTCCAAAAATAGAAAACAGTTTGTAGGTATAAAATCTCTTTCAAAAGAGAAGTTTGGCTTAGTCGATTAGGGAAGATTATGTTACATAATGCCGATTGAGAATTCATAGTGATTCTATATACTGATGAATGAATTTACAACAATATAGAAGGAGATGTCGAAAAGCAATGTGGTTACTCATTATAGCCTGTGCTGTCATACTGGTCATCGGAATATTAGAAAAACGACGACATCAGAAAAACATTGATGCCCTCCCTGTTCGGGTGAATATTAACGGCATCCGCGGAAAATCGACTGTGACAAGGCTGACAACCGGAATATTAATAGAAGCCGGTTACAAGACTGTTGGAAAAACAACAGGAACAGATGCAAGAATGATTTACTGGGACACACCGGAGGAAAAGCCGATTAAACGGAAACCTCAGGGGCCGAATATCGGAGAGCAAAAAGAAGTCATGAGAGAAACAGTAGAAAGAGGGGCTAACGCGATTGTCAGTGAATGCATGGCTGTTAACCCAGATTATCAAATCATCTTTCAGGAAGAACTTCTGCAGGCCAATATCGGCGTCATTGTGAATGTTTTAGAAGACCATATGGATGTCATGGGGCCGACGCTTGATGAAATTGCAGAAGCGTTTACCGCTACAATTCCTTATAATGGCCATCTTGTCATTACAGATAGTGAATATACCGAGTTCTTTAAACAAAAAGCAAAAGAACGAAACACAAAAGTCATCATTGCTGATAACTCAAAAATTACAGATGAGTATTTACGTAAATTTGAATACATGGTATTCCCTGATAACGCTTCTCTGGCGCTGGGTGTAGCTCAAGCACTCGGCATTGATGAAGAAACAGCATTTAAGGGAATGCTGAATGCGCCGCCAGATCCGGGAGCAATGAGAATTCTTCCGCTGATCAGTCCGAGCGAGCCTGGGCACTTTGTTAATGGGTTTGCCGCAAACGACGCTTCTTCTACTTTGAATATATGGAAACGTGTAAAAGAAATCGGTTACCCGACCGATGATCCGATCATCATCATGAACTGCCGCGCAGACCGTGTCGATCGGACACAGCAATTCGCAAATGACGTATTGCCTTATATTGAAGCAAGTGAACTGATCTTAATCGGTGAAACAACAGAACCGATCGTAAAAGCCTACGAAGAAGGCAAAATTCCTGCAGACAAACTGCATGATCTAGAGTATAAGTCAACAGATGAAATTATGGAATTGTTAAAGAAAAGAATGCACAACCGTGTCATATATGGCGTCGGCAATATTCATGGTGCCGCAGAGCCTTTAATTGAAAAAATCCACGAATACAAGGTTAAGCAGCTCGTAAGCTAGGGGGAAATGCAAACATGTTCGGATCAGATTTATACATCGCACTAATTTTAGGTGTACTACTCAGTTTAATTTTTGCGGAAAAAACAGGGATCGTGCCAGCAGGACTTGTTGTACCGGGATATTTAGGACTTGTGTTTAATCAGCCGGTCTTTATTTTACTTGTTTTGCTAGTGAGCTTGCTCACTTATGTTATTGTGAAATACGGTTTATCCAAATTTATGATTTTGTACGGACGCAGAAAATTCGCTGCCATGCTGATAACAGGGATCGTCCTAAAAATCGCGTTTGATTTTCTATACCCGATTGTACCATTTGAAATCGCAGAATTTCGAGGAATCGGCATCATCGTGCCAGGTTTAATTGCCAATACCATTCAGAAACAAGGTTTAACCATTACGTTCGGAAGCACGCTGCTATTGAGCGGAGCGACCTTTGCTATCATGTTTGTTTACTACTTAATTTAATGTAAGGTGTGTCAAACGATGAAAAAAGAACTGAGCTTTCATGAAAAGCTGCTAAAGCTGACAAAACAGCAAAAAAAGAAAACCAATAAGCACGTATTTATTGCCATTCCGATCGTTTTTGTCCTTATGTTCGCTTTCATGTGGGCGGGAAAAGCGGAAACGCCGAAGGTCAAAACGTATTCTGACGACGTACTCTCAGCCTCATTTGTAGGCGATATTATGATGGGACGCTATGTTGAAAAAGTAACGGAGCAAAAAGGGGCAGACAGTATTTTTCAATATGTTGAACCGATCTTTAGAGCCTCGGATTATGTAGCAGGAAACTTTGAAAACCCGGTAACCTATCAAAAGAATTATAAACAAGCAGATAAAGAGATTCATCTGCAGACGAATAAGGAATCAGTGAAAGTCTTGAAGGACATGAATTTCACGGTTCTCAACAGCGCAAACAACCACGCAATGGATTACGGCGTTCAGGGCATGAAAGATACGCTTGGAGAATTTGCGAAGCAAAACCTTGATATCGTTGGAGCGGGATACAGCTTAAGTGATGCGAAAAAGAAAATTTCGTACCAGAAAGTCAACGGGGTAACGATTGCGACGCTTGGCTTTACCGATGTGTCCGGGAAAGGTTTCGCGGCTAAAAAGAATACGCCGGGCGTGCTGCCCGCAGATCCTGAAATCTTCATCCCTATGATTTCAGAAGCGAAAAAACATGCGGACATCGTTGTTGTGCAGTCACACTGGGGCCAAGAGTATGACAATGATCCAAACGACCGCCAGCGACAGCTTGCAAGAGCCATGTCTGATGCGGGAGCTGACATCATCGTCGGCCATCACCCGCACGTCTTAGAACCGATTGAAGTATATAACGGAACCGTCATTTTCTACAGCCTCGGCAACTTTGTCTTTGACCAAGGCTGGACGAGAACAAGAGACAGTGCACTGGTTCAGTATCACCTGAAGAAAAATGGAACAGGACGCTTTGAAGTGACACCGATCGATATCCATGAAGCGACACCTGCACCTGTGAAAAAAGACAGCCTTAAACAGAAAACCATTATTCGCGAACTGACGAAAGACTCTAATTTCGCTTGGAAAGTAGAAGACGGAAAACTGACGTTTGATATTGATCATAGTGACAAACTAAAATCTAAATAAACGGAGTGATAAAGATGAAATTTGTCAAAGCCATCTGGCCGTTTGTTGCCGTAGCCATCGTGTTCATGTTTATGTCAGCTTTTAAATTCAATGATCAGCTGACAGATCAGGAAAAACAGAAGATTGATATGGAAATGAATAAAATCCAACAGCAGGAAGAACCGGTAAACGCCAATAAATAATTCAAAAAAGAGAGTGTCTGAGGAGACACTCTCTTTTTATTTGCCCAGCATATTCATTCTGTAAAAATATTAAAAAGTCTCTTAACATATTCAAAAAAATACCGATGTTAAAACTGCAAAAAGAGGAGGAGATAATAAAAGTGAACACACTGGCAAACTGGAAGAAGTTTTTGCTTGTGGCGGTTATCATTTGTTTTTTGGTTCCAATTATGACAAAAGCGGAGATTGCGGAAGCTGATACATCATCAGAATTGATTGTCAGCGAAGCAAAAAACCTGCTTGGATATCAGTATAAATATGGCGGGGAAACGCCGAAAGAGGGTTTCGATCCATCAGGATTGATACAATATGTGTTCAGTAAGGCTGATATTCATCTGCCGAGATCTGTAAACGACCAGTATAAAATCGGAACAGCTGTAAAGCCGGAAAACCTGAAGCCGGGTGATATTTTGTTTTTCAAGAAAGAGGGAAGCACCGGCACTGTTCCGACACATGACGCCCTTTATATCGGAGACGGCCAAATGGTTCACAGTACACAGTCAAAAGGGGTTATCATCACCAATTACAAACAAAGCAGCTATTGGAGCGGAACTTATATCGGGGCGAGACGAATCGCTGCCGATCCGGCAACGGCTGATGTTCCTGTCGTTCAGGAGGCCGAAAAATATATCGGTGTCCCATATGTGTTTGGCGGAAGCACGCCGTCAGAGGGCTTTGATTGCTCGGGGCTTGTGCAATATGTGTTTCAACAGGCACTTGGCATTTATCTGCCGCGATCAGCCGAACAGCAGTGGGCAGTGGGCGAGAAGGTAGCCCCTCAGAACATAAAGCCTGGTGATGTCGTCTATTTCAGCAATACGTATAAAACGGGAATTTCACATGCAGGCATTTATGCGGGCGCAGGCAGGTTCATTCAGGCAAGCCGGTCAGAAAAAGTAACCATTTCCTATTTGTCAGAGGATTACTGGAAATCGAAGATGACGGGTATTCGCCGATTTGACAACCTGACAATCCCGAAAGAAAATCCGATTGTTTCCGAAGCGACGCTTTATGTCGGAGAAGTGCCTTACAAACAGGGCGGAGTAACACCTGAGACAGGATTTGATACAGCTGGATTTGTCCAATATGTCTACCAGAAAGCAGCTGGCATTTCCCTGCCTCGATACGCAACAAGCCAGTACAATGCCGGAACTAAGATTGAGAAGGCGGACCTGAAGCCGGGAGACATTGTGTTCTTTCAATCAACAAGCTTAAATCCCTCCATCTATATCGGAAACGGACAAGTTGTTCATGTCACATTATCAAACGGCGTGACCATCACCAATATGAACACGAGCACATATTGGAAGGATAAATACGCAGGAAGTATACGGGTGCAATAAAAGAAAAAGACTCCAATCTCTGGAGTCTTTTCTTTATGCATATTGTCCTGAAAGAAGCTGGTCTATAAAGTAGGCCACACCATTTTCGTCATTGCTTTTTGTGACAAAGGTGCTTTTTTCTTTTAATTCATCAATCGCATTTTCCATGGCGATACGGTGTCCGGCGACTTCAAACATGGACAAATCGTTTGGACTATCGCCGATCGCATAGATATCCTGTGTTTCAATTCCGTATAGGTCAGCCAGCTTTGTTAACGCGCGTCCTTTTCCTGACGAGGCCGGCAGGATTTCGATAATATGTTTTCCTGAAGAGGTTTGCGCCAGTTTTTTATGATGCTTCAGTTCTTCCTTCGCTTGTTTCAGCTTGTCCATATCAAAGGAGAAGCAAAGAAGCTTATAAATGTTTTCACCGCCGTCAAAAACCGATTCGATATGAGGGATTGGTTTAATGCCAAACTGTTTGAATTGAGTCATGGCTCCCTGCCACAATTCATCCGCCTGCTCGTTTGGGTTTGCGCTCTTTAGAATGTCAAGCTCCGCGTGCAGCTTAGCTTCGCCGTCAAAAGGAGAAAGCAGATGGTCATCTGTATATACCTCAAAGTAAATGTTTTTTGAAAGTAAGTAATCAGCAATCGCTTTACCGGCTTCCTGATCCATTAATGTCCGGCTGATCAAACGGTAACCCGTGTCGTGGATCGTACCGCCATTAGCTGCAATGATAGGGATGTCCAAGTCATCCAGCAGCGCTTTTACATCAAATGTCGCTCTTCCCGTGCAAATGGTGACGAGGATGCCGGCATCAACGGCCCGCTTGATCGCCTCTCTGTTTTCCGCAGAAATGACGCTTTCTTTATTCAGTAATGTTCCGTCTAGATCAATCGCAATACATTTCATATGTAGGGGAACCTCCTTAAAAATGAAGCTGCTTCGTGTAGTATGTTCAGCTTGCCTGTGAAACATAATCCATATAAATTAAGGCTAAACGTTACTTTGATAATTTTCAACAAGGAAATATGTAAAACGGGATGGCGTAATCGCCATCCCGTTCATTATACACCTAAATCGTTTTGCAGCTCTTCTTTAACTTCCTGCAGCTTTTGCTGATTCAATTTGAAATAATAGACTCCGGCAGGTTCATAATCATAACCCGTCAGCTGAATAGACTCAACTGATTTCAATGAAGTGATGAACGGGAACAGGCCGATGGCATCTTTAAGGGATAAGTTCATTTTTAAATTTTGCCCCATCGTATCCACAATATCATCATATGCCGGAATTGAGCTCAATGATTTTGATTTATCTATAATGGCGCTCAGCACTTCCATTTGTCTTTGCCCGCGTAAAAGGTCACTGTCCGCTTTACGTGTTCTTACGTAAGCGAGCGCTTCTTCCCCATCAAGCGTATGTGTTCCTTTTTGAAGAACGACTTTACCTTTTGTATCTTTTTTGATTTGCTGAATGACTTTATCGCTTTTTACAGTTACTTTGACGCCATTTAACTCGTTTACGACGTCTTCAAAAGCCGTGAAATTGCTTTCTACGACATAATCGACTGGAATATCCAGCATTTCTTCAACTGTTTTCACAGTTAAGTCAACGCCGCCGTAAGCGTGAGCATGTGTGAATTTATCATACCCGTGGCCTGGGATGTTTACATAGGCGTCACGCGGAATGCTCAGCATTTTAGCTGTTTTTTCTTTCCGATTAAATGTAACCAGCACATTCGCGTCACTTCTTGCCTGATCGACGGTCTCGCCGTTTTTCTCCCTGGCATCAATTCCTAAGAGCAATACAGAAAAAGAATCTTTTCCAGGATCAAATTCTTTGATCCGTTTTACAGATTGTTCTCCGCGTGCAAGGCTGACATGAGCTTCCTTAGAAGCATTGTTCAGCTTTACAAAAGCATAGGCGCCGACAGAGCCTGCCGCAATGACTAAAAAAGCCATTAATCCTGCAACAACTTTCACCCATTTTTTTAGTTTTCTTTTTTTCTTTCTGCGCTGTGATCGTTCTTCCATATATCAATACCTCACGTTTCTTTAATATTTGAAGCGTACCATTCTATTTGCCATGGGGCAACTACTCGAAAGACATTTTTCGATAAATATTCCTATATTTATAAGTTCTTGTTTTTGAAAATTGATAACGATAATGTGCTGAATCACCTTATATTGGACGCCGCAGCAGGTAAAATGTTTCGGCGACATTGAAAAAAATACAAGTAAATGATTGGAAAACTTATGATCAGCAAAATAAAAAGGTTTAATGGCCGGAAAAAGAGGCTAAAAGATTTCTAAAAAAATCCCACAGACAATGTCATTGCAGCTGATGGAGAAAGGGAGTCATCTTTATGAAAAAGCAGTCAAATATATGGCTTTATTTTTTCGGAGCTCTTGGAGGCGCGTTATATGGCTATGATACCGGAGTGATTTCCGGAGCTATTTTATTTATGAAAAAGGAGTTAGGCTTAAACGCGTTTACAGAAGGTCTTGTTGTCAGCTCCTTGCTGGTTGGGGCGATATTGGGCTCAGGAGCGGCCGGCAAGCTGACTGACCGTTTCGGAAGAAAAAAAGCAATTATGGCAGCCGCGCTGCTGTTTTGTATAGGCGGTCTTGGTGTGGCACTGGCCCCAAATACGGGAGTCATGGTGCTGTTTCGCATCATTTTGGGACTTGCAGTCGGAACATCGACGACAATCGTGCCCCTTTATTTATCTGAACTGGCGCCAAAACATAAACGTGGGGCGCTGTCATCACTGAATCAGCTGATGATCACGGTCGGCATCCTTCTTTCTTACATTGTCAATTACATATTTGCAGATGCCGAAGCGTGGCGCTGGATGCTTGGATTGGCTGCTGTGCCGTCATTGCTCTTGCTCATTGGCATTTTGTTTATGCCGGAGAGCCCGCGTTGGCTGTTCACGAATGGCGAAGAAAGCAAAGCGAAGAACATTCTTGAAAAATTGCGTGGCACAAAAGATATTGATCAGGAAATACATGATATAAAAGAAGCGGAAAAGCAGGATGAAGGCGGCCTGAAGGAGCTGTTCGATCCATGGGTGCGCCCAGCGCTTATTGCCGGTTTGGGACTCGCTTTTTTGCAGCAATTTATCGGAACGAATACGATCATCTACTATGCGCCAAAGACCTTTACAAACGTCGGATTCGGAAACTCCGCTTCGATTTTAGGCACGGTCGGAATCGGCACAGTCAATGTTGTCATGACATTAGTAGCGATTAAAATCATCGACAAGATTGGAAGAAAGCCGTTACTGCTATTCGGGAATGCGGGCATGGTGATCAGCTTGATCGTTCTCGCTTTAGTAAATCTCTTTTTCGATAACACTCCGGCTGCCTCATGGACGACCGTCATTTGTTTAGGCGTGTTTATCGTTGTCTTTGCGGTCAGCTGGGGACCGGTTGTGTGGGTGATGCTTCCTGAATTGTTCCCGCTTCACGTCAGAGGAATCGGGACCGGTGTTTCGACCTTAATGTTGCACGTTGGGACACTGATTGTTTCATTAACCTATCCAATATTAATGGAAGCGATCGGAATCAGTTATTTATTCCTGATTTATGCTGCGATCGGTATCATGGCGTTCTTATTTGTCCGATTTAAAGTGACAGAGACAAAGGGAAAAAGCCTTGAAGAAATTGAGCAGGATTTACGGGACAAAAACGGACAGGGAGGATCGGCCGGAAAACAGCAGACTGTCGGAACATAAAAAAGGGTGCGCGATCATGCGCACCCTTTTGATTGCTTACTTTCCCACCGTGCCAAAGTTAATGATTTTAAAAGAAATATCGTACTTAAAATCAGTCTCAGAAAATATTTCCTCCCAATGCCCTTTTACTTTATTCCAGTAGTCAGGGTGTTGAATCCTTATGTGGTCTGATAAAAAGACCGGATCGGTTTTATACTCGTGCTGCAGTTTATCCATCACCTGCTTTACATCTCGTTCAAGCTTTTTTTCAAAAATGTTTTCCAGCCTGTGCAAATAACTTTTGCTAAAGGAGTTTTCATTCGGGTTTTGGTCTTCTGTCAGGATGCCCTTCGTTTTAACAGAAATATGAAAGATAGGCTTTCCGTTTTCAATGATAGGCTTAATTTTGGTTTTCGACTTTTTGATTTCAAACGTAATCGGATGTCCTTTATCTGTCGTCGGCATGACACCGCCTTGGATCGTCCCCATGACCCATGACAGTGTTTGGGTTTCATCAGCTGAAAGAAACCCAACGAGTTTATTGCTGCCCCTTTTGATAATGCCTGCTCCGTCATACTTGGCTTTTCCCTTTTCGTTTTTCACGGCTTGAATAAGATAACTGTACCCGTTCTGAGAGTAGACAGAAGCTCTTCCGATGCGCAGCGGTATCATAATCTTACCGTTATACCCGCTGTGAGTTGTCAAATCAATCAGTTTTTCGGAGGGCATCGGCTGCTGCTGATTGGGGTTTCCTTTTGTGAAAACATCAGCTGCATTCCCTCTGGCTGCCATCAAATAGCTGCTTCGCCGCAGCTCATCATCCCGGATAAAGTGGTTGAGGACTTGGTCTACATTTTGATTCCTCATCAGTTTTTCTCCCAGAAGGATCACTTTTAAATGATCGCTATAAACAGGAGGGTCCTTGATGGATACATCACTGACTGCTTCCAGAATCGTTTTCCCGTGGGACGTTACATTAACAAATTCGGGTTTTCCGGATGCTTGGCTGTCTTCGCTTTGGGGAAGAAGGTTTTGATACGTCAGTTTGTACTGGTGATCATTTGTCTCATCGATCGCCAGCCCTCTGGCGAAGGATAGTTGCTCGATATCTTTGACATCCCAGCACCCGCAGAGGGCCAGCAGCATAAAAAACATGACGGAGAATTTTGATGCTGTTTTCATTGCAGCTGCCCCCTCCCTAATTTTTTCTGTATCCAGCTTAAAAACCAGACGAAGAATGGAATTGTAATCACAATTAAGAAAGCATATCCAAGAAGCGTCCCGTAATAAAACACGTCATTCAAGTCCTTGGGGTACATCGTTATGAAAAACGTCGCAGCCAGCATTGCAGTCAGCAGCCATGCATTGTTTTTATTTTTCAGATGAAAGATTTCCGTTAACCCGATATGGGCGCCTTTAAAGGATCCGAGCATACAGGCAAATTGCTGGGCTGTCCAGGTCAGCTGTAAGAACAAATCAAATCGTTCAATAAAAATACCCGGAACCTCTAATGCGTGAATAAGGGAAATGGTCGGCCATGTCACCGTTTTTGCCTCAGCCACAGTCATACAGCCAATCACAATGAGCAAAGTAATGCTGTAGAACAATGTGGAAGTCGCGATGCCCAGAGCAACAGCCTTTTTCACTTGCTTTGGATCTCTCATAAAGGGGACCAGGTAAAAAATGATTTCAAATCCGGAGAGATATAATAATGTTTTTGGGAATAAAGAGAAAAAGCTTTGATAGCCTCCTTCAAATACCGGCCGGATAAAATCAAGCTGGAACAAGCGAAAGCTGAACATCAGAAGCATCATAAAAATAATAAGGGTTATAGGAAAAATATAAGCGTATACTTTTGCAATTGAATAAACGCCTCCGCCTACATGATAGATGGCAACGACAAGAAATATAAACACCACAACTGCCATTGGCGTATTTTTCAACAAAAAGAATCCGACAACCTCTCCCAAAATCCGAGCTTGAAAGCAAACAATCCCAATGAAATATAGACAGATATATAAATTCAATAGAAAGCCGATGAATGTTCCAGCTACAATGCTGTTGAGCTTAAAAAGAGTTTTTCCGCTGTTTTTTTGAAGAAAAGGCAAAAAAAGCAGAGCGATGATAATAAAAATAACGCCCTGGAGCAGTATCATTAGCCATCCGCTCGGACTGCCGGTTTCGGCGGCTGAGCGGGGAAGGGTCAGCACCCCGGCACCAATCAATGTGCTGCTGATCATAATGAGCGTCTGCATAAATGTCAGTTTATGCTCTGATTTCCTCATAGCCATCACCTTTGTCTGATGTTATCTTCGGGATCGTTTCGTGTCGGTCTTCTTTTTAAAAACATCGTGGGAATACGGATGACTGTGTCTTTCAAATCCTGTCCAGGCTGCGCCATGATCGGGATAATGTAATCCTGTCCAAAGCTTTTCAGGCGCATGAGATGGCCGATCACAAACAGATAAACCATTATAACGCCATACATGCCAAGCGCTGTTGCACTTATCATAACCCCGATCCGAATGATCCGCAGCGGAAAGTTATAGGCGTATGAAGGAACGGTAAAGGATGCCAGTGCTGTGACAGAAACGACAATGACCATAAGCGCACTGACAATTTGCGCCTGAACAGCTGCCTGTCCGATGACGACCCCGCCGATAAGGCCAATTGTCTGTCCAATCGGCTTAGGCAGCCTTAATCCGGCTTCTCGAATCAATTCGATCGTAAAGATCATGATAAAGGCCTCTACAAAAGGCGGGAATGGTACGTTAAGCCTGCTGCCTGCAATGGAAATGGCCATTCTAGTCGGCAATAGCCCGGTGTGAAAAGAAACGAGAGAAATATACAGACCGGGCAAATAAATGGTGATCAGGATGCTGGAATAACGAAGAAGGCGTACAAGTGACATTGGGATCCAGCGCTGGCTGTAATCATCGGGCGAATGAATAAATTCGTCAACCGTAGCCGGTACAATCAAAGCAAACGGCGTACCATCCACTAATATGGACACTCGCCCTTCTAATAGAGAACTTTCGACCCGGTCCGGTCGTTCTGTGCTTAATATTGTGGGGAAAATTGAAAATGGTTCGTCTTCAATCAGCTGTTCAAGCGTCCCCGATTCCGGCAAATTATCTATATTGACTGATTTCAGCCTTTTAAACACTTCTTTGACGACATAATCTGGGGCGATATCCTGAATATAAGCGACAGCGATTTTCTTTTTGGTCCTTTTTCCGAGTGTCATTTCTTTGATGACGAGATTAGGATCACTCGTCCGTTCACGCAAAAGCGCCGTGTTTGTCCGCAGTTTTTCAATAAATCCTATTTTAGGGCCGCGTTCCACGACTTCGGAGGAGGGTTCATCAAGACTGCGTGTTGCGACTGACTTTGTGTCGAAAGCTAATCCTCCGCGATAGCCATCAGCGAGCAAAATGGCTTGCCCTGAAAAAACGAGCTGCTCTATTTCTTTCATTGTAGAAACAACGCTGTGGTGAAAGCCGAAAAAAAAGGCGGATAAGTCTTCAATCGAGCATTCCTTATGGGCTAACGCCTCTTTTTGTAAAGGAGAAATGACGTATTGTGCCAGCATTTTATTCTCTGTCAGACCGTCAATATACAGTAAACACGCCTTTTGTCTGCTATCTCCGAAAGCAAATGTATAAAACATCATATCGTCGTTTTGTCCCAATGTTTTTTTCAGTGTGTCTAAATTGTTCTGGAGATCAGAGTCGATTTGCATAGTTTCTCTCCTTCGTAAACAGTTTGACGGTTTTTATTAATTTGTATCAAAAAAGGAGAATTATTCTTATCGAGGAAAAGGCTGAAACAAAGCTTCTTTTCGACGTGATATAATAGATAGGAAGCGTTTTCTTTGAAGGGGTAATGAAAAGATGATGCTTTGTACATATGTTGTCATCGGAAAAAGGCAGCTTATACGGGCGTTTGTAAGAGGGGCGCACCGGGAAAATGATGATCAGTTATTTACAGGGGAGGGGTACGGATCATGACGCAATCACCGATTTTTCTAACGCCTGTGTTTAAAGAAAAAATCTGGGGCGGAACCGCTTTACGAGATAGATTTGGATACAGTATTCCTTCAGAATCAACGGGGGAATGCTGGGCCATTTCCGCTCATCCAAAAGGACCGAGCACTGTTGCAAATGGCCCGTATAAAGGAAAGACATTGATCGAGCTTTGGGAAGAGCACCGTGAAGTATTCGGCGGCGTAGAGGGGGATCGGTTCCCGCTTCTGACAAAGCTGCTGGATGTGAAGGAAGATACGTCAATTAAAGTTCACCCTGATGATTACTATGCCGGAGAAAACGAAGAGGGAGAACTCGGCAAGACGGAATGCTGGTACATTATCGACTGTAAGGAAAACGCAGAAATCATTTACGGGCATACGGCCCGCTCAAAAACCGAACTTGTCACAATGATCAACAGCGGTGACTGGGAGGGCCTGCTGCGAAGAATCAAAATTAAACCGGGTGATTTCTATTATGTGCCGAGCGGAACGCTGCACGCATTGTGCAAGGGGGCCCTTGTTTTAGAGACTCAGCAAAATTCAGATGCCACATACCGGGTGTACGATTATGACCGTCTTGATAGCAACGGAAGTCCGAGAGAGCTTCATTTTGCCAAAGCGGTCAATGCCGCCACGGTTCCCCATGTGGACGGGTATATAGATGAATCGACCGAATCAAGAAAAGGCATAACCATTAAAACGTTTGTTCAAGGGGAATATTTTTCGGTGTATAAATGGGACATCAATGGCGAAGCTGAAATGACTCAGGATGAATCCTTTCTGATTTGCAGCGTGATAGAAGGAAGCGGTTTGCTCAAGTATGAGGACAAAACATGTCCGCTCAAAAAAGGTGATCACTTTATTTTGCCGGCTCAAATGCCCGATTTTACGATAAAAGGAACTTGTACCCTTATCGTGTCTCATATTTAAACTTAATCTCACTTCGAGGTTAAGTTTTTTTTATTAGAAAATGGAAGTGATTCACCTATAAATGAAGCATGCGCGTGCCGATAAATAAACTAGTTTTATATACTCATAGAATAAGAAAGAGGAGAAGGAATGAAAAAGAGACTAATCGCACCTATGCTTCTATCCGCCGCGTCCCTTGCCTTTTTTGCCATGTCTGGTTCTGCCCAGGCAGCCGCGTATACCGACTACTCACTATATAAAGTAGAGCCGTCGAATACGTTCAGTACAGAAAGCCAAGCCTCACAAGCTGTCGCCAAACTGGAAAAAGATACTGGCTGGGATGCATCCTATCAGGCTTCAGGCACAACAACGACCTACCAAATTTCCGCTTCAGGCATTCATAGCGAATCAGAAGCGAAAGCAATACTGAGCGGACTCGCCAAACAGACATCGATTACAGGAACGTCAAGTCCTGTTGGAAGCAAACAGCCATATGTCACCATCTCGTCAGGTGCCATCTCCGGAGAAAAACAGGCCAACACTATCCTAGCAAAGCTGAAACAGGAGACGGGAGTGGCTGGCGCTGTAAAAGCTTACGGAGCAGCTCAGCCCTATATGAACGTCATGACATCAGACATTGCTGATGAGACAAAAGTCAAGGCGCTTATCCAGAGCCTGGCCAAGCAAACGGGGATTAAAAGCTCGTATCAGCCCATCACACACACGGTGTCTGTCACAACCATTCAGTCTGGCACAATCGTGGGAGACAGCAGAGCAGCGCAGATCAAAAACGCCTTCCAAAAGGAATCTGGGCTGCAGGCATCATTAAAGGAAACAGTGAAAGGGCAAGCCTATTATACGTTTACAACTGCCGCCATTTCAGGTGAAGCCAATGCCAAAACTCTATTGCAGCAGCTGAAACAGAGCACTGGCATCACAGGCAGCTACAAGTCCATCAATCAAAAAACAACCGTTGAGTCATACAATGTCCAATCAGCTTATTTCAAAGGGCTGAGTACAGTAAAGGACGCCATCAGCCAAATCAAGAAAAACACTGGCGTATCCGGCAGTTATCAACAGGTTGGAAAAAGCACATCATATACCGTGAATATGAAGGGTATAACAAAACAGCAGCTCCAAAAAATAGACACTTTCTTTAAAAAGAAAAAATGGCATTACACGTCATCCAGCGTCAAAAAAACGACAACGTCTGCTGCTTATCAAATCACGACGGCAAAGATTTTAGGCGAGCAGCAAGCAAACAAAGCAGCAGCCTTCTTTGCTCAGAAAAAAGTAAAAGCTGCAAAAACAGCAGCTGGATCAACAGCAGAAAATCAATATCAGCTCATCTCAGAAGAAACATCAGATCAAGCAAAAGTCACAAAGGGCTTGAACATATTAAAGCAAAATCAGCTGAGTGCTTCTGCGAAATCCGTCAAAAAACAAATAGCTGACACGTTTAAAATCACAACCGAATCTCTGCTTGATCAAACGAAAGTCAATCAGGCACTCACGTTTTTCAAATCGAATCATATATCAGCAGCAAGCCAGAAAACCGGTCAGACAGCTGCGAGCAGCTATCAAATCACAACTGAAGCTATCATCAGCCAAGAAGAGATTGACCGCGTTTTAACATTTTTCAAACAAAATCATATCGCAGTCACAACATCAAAAACAGGCCAGACAGCATATACACAATACAAAATCGTGACAACACAGCTCAGCAGCAAAACAGCATTGAATAATGGGTTAACCTATCTTAAATCGAAAAGTGTAACCCCGAGCTATACAACGAAAAGCAATACTCTTTATAAAATCAGCGTAAATGAGCAGTTCACAGGCAATGATACAGCTGCTGCGGCATCAACGAAGCTAAAACAATTATACGGATGGACATCATCTATCGTGAAGATCAAAAACGGTCCGCAAATCATGAAAACAAATTACAATCTCTCGCTTCGTGATATGGTCCAAAAACAAATGACAGTAAGTCCGCAAACAGACGGAGCGGCTTACGTATCGCTCACGTACATTAATACAGCAACATCAACCGTTACGGCTGATGTACTAAATATCCGGTCAACGCCGGAAGTCAGCCCGACAAACGTGATCGGCCAATTTAAAAAAGGCGATAAAGTGAAAATCATCGGACAGATAAACGGCTGGGCTAAGATCAATTTGGGCTGGCGAAACGCAAGCAGTGATGAAGTAGTTCAATACGTGGATCCGAATAACTTTTCCAGAGACAGCAAATACTACTTCCAATTTCTCAAGCTGTCACAGACAGCGGGTCTCAGCGTTACTGAGGTCAATCAGAAAGTGCTTGCGGGTAAAGGCATCCTGACAGGGAGAGCAAAGGCATTTATCGATGCCGCCAATCAATATAGCATCAACGAACTGTATTTAATCTCACACGCTCTTCTTGAAACAGGAAACGGGACATCCGCCTTAGCCAATGGATTAACCTATAACGGAAAAACCGTATACAACATGTATGGAATTGGAGCATACGACAGCAATCCGAATTACTACGGAGCCAAATATGCGTACGAGCAGGGCTGGTTCACACCTGAAGCGGCCATTATCGGCGGAGCTAAATTCATAGGCTCATCGTATATCCACAACACAGCTTACAATCAGGACACGCTGTACAAAATGAGATGGTCAGCTACAGCGACACATCAATACGCAACAGACATCGGCTGGGCGTACAAACAAGTAAACCGCATGTACAGCCTGTATTCATTGCTGGACGGCTATACACTTTACTTTGATGTTCCGGAATATCGATAAAAAAAACACCTTTTGCGGCTGCAAAAGGTGTTTTTGATTTATCTTTTAAGAACTTTATCCTCTGATGGCTCTTCTTCCTGAGGGAAAACAATTTGATCGACGACTCGCTCACTTGCTTTTCCATCAAGATCATCGAAGAAATAATGAACAAATGAATCAATTTGCTCAAAGTTATACTTCTCTTCTTTAATGATCGAAATCATTTGCTCAGACGTTTTCGCAAGAGGGCCAGGAATAAAGTCAAAGTAATCGTAATAGAAATCACGTTTGCGAATATAATCATCTACATCATAGCTGAAGAAGATCATTGGTTTATTTAATAAAGCATACTCAAAGCAAACAGAAGAGTAATCCGTTATCAGAATATCTGTTACGAGCAATAGCTCGTTAATTTCCCTGAACGAAGAGAAATCATAAAAGAAATCGCTGTACTGATAAGGTATATTGGCATCGTTTCGTACGAATGGATGAATTTTGAATAAGAAGATATATTCATCCTTTAACTCTCGATACAGACGGTCAAAATCAAGCACTTCAAAAGGATAATGAGCTGATTGCTGACCGTTTCCGCGGAAGGTTGGAGCAAAAAGAATGACCTTTTTGTCCTTTAGAAACGGATATTCCGTGTAAAGGCGTTCTTTTACAAATGCCTTCTTCGCTTCATCAAAGAAAAAGTCTGTTCGCGGTACGCCCGTAGCAATGACGTTCTCAATGTCTACCCCAAAGCCCTCTGCGTAGTGCTTCCGTATATTTTCAGAGCTGACAATAACCTTCGTGTAGTTTCTATGGTTTTTCGAATGCGGTGACGGTCCTCCCGGCAGACCGATTCGGCTGTAGCCGAATGTCTTAAAGGCGCCGACAGCATGCCATAGCTGGACAAGGTCCGCATTTTTACGGATTTTTAACGGATAAATAATCGGATAAAAATCATCTATAAAAATGATTTTGCTTGTCGCGAAATGATAAGCCATCGACATCAGTTCAGACAGGCTTTTTCTATCTCGAATGCTGCTCTTTAAGAAAAATTTGAAATCAAAATTTTCTTCACGTTTCAGCAGCTCTTCATAAACAAATTCGAAGTTTCCTGTCATATCAAGTCGGCTGTCAGAAGCAAAGACAATTTTATTAGACTTAATTGGAAGCAGGCGGAATACATCATAAGCAAAATGGAATAAGCTTGTATTCAGCTTGCGCAAAAAGCGGTTTGCCTCTTTTCCAGTATCCAGCTCCAAAAGGCTCGGATCAATTTCCTGCAGTTTGTTGCAAGACAAATTAATCGTCTTTTCGCCCTCATCATAATTAACGATCAAATTGAACTTCATCAGCTTTTTAGCAGAATGAAATTCCATTTTTGTGGCATACACATCATTAGAGAGGAAATTACTTACATTTCCGACTGTATGCACTTCCTGATGTTTTACATTTTGGTCATCTACAGCTTCAATCTCGAGAAACAGCTTATACTCGCCCTGCGGAAGAGGCTTGTCATTCATCAGCTTAGAAAAGTTAATCTGCTGTGAAAATCCTGCCCACTTATAGGCTCCAGGCACATTTGAAGTATCAATTGACAGCTTATCTACCGGAACATCCCGCAGTGAAACAGCTGTAAATAAAACACCGTTGTTCACCAATAATAAACGTTTTCGAACCTGATCCTCTTTTTGAAGCGGCAGGCCCTTGATATACATATAACCCGCAATTTTTAGAATTGACCCATTCCAAGAAAACTCAGAAATCTTTCTGACAGGGACTTGCTGGTTTTCTTCAATTCGCTTCGTTTTATCAAATAGAGAAAAAACCCTGTTATCAGCTGGATGGACAATGACAGCTGCATTTTCTTTTTGCGTTTTCTTTTTTGATCTGAAAAGTCTGTTCTTAATCTTTCTTGCCAGCTTCACTTTGTACCTCACTTTCTCCTAATCGGCACCAGATGTTAAAAATGATGAAATAAAATCGGCTACCCGCTCTGAAGATTTGCCGTCCTGATGGGTGATAAATGCCTGTGAAAAATCTTCAATACGTTTCGTATCAGCCTCGTGATCACTCTCGATATCGTGTACAAGCGATGGAACGTCTTTCGAAATCGGCCCGGGTACAAACGATTCAAACGGGTAGTAGAAATCACGTTCTTCCAAGTAGTCTTCTAAATCCGGGCAGTAAAAATACATCGGACGTTTCAGCAGGCTGTACTCGAAAATAACTGAAGAATAATCGGTTATCAGCCCATCAGAGATTGCCATCAAATCGTACAAAGAGTACGAATCAGTTAAATCCAGCACAAAATCATCCTCTTCCGTGTGCGCATGTTTGCGCATATACGGATGAAGATGGAGGATCACGACATAATCTTTATGGCTTAGCGCCGATTTTAATTGTAGCAGATCAAGCGGTATAGCGTCACCCTCTTGATGATGTCCGCTGCCTCGAAAAGTAGGAGCATACAAAAGCTTTTTTTTATGCTTCAGTTCAGGATAAACCCGATGAAACTCATCCAGTACAGTGCGAATATGTTCCTTATGATAAAAGTAATCCGTTCTTGGAATGCCGAGCGGCAAAATCTGCTTTTGCTCCATTTGAAAGGCTTCGGCGAAATGCGGAACGGCAGCGGGTGCACTGACAATGGCATAATCATAGTTTGAATGCACGGGAACAATCTTCAAATAATCAGAAGAAGGGCCGAACGGCTTGTTCACAATGCTGTAGCCAAATTTTTTAAACGCGCCGCAAGCATGCCAAAGCTGGATGGCAACAGTTTCCTTTCGTTTTGGCACAACATACAAAGGAAAATAATAATCATCCAACAAAAGCACGCGGCATGTTGCAAGGTGATATAACGAGCTGAAAAGATGAAGCAAATATGCAGCTCGTCCGATCAGCCCCTTATCCATCTTGCGGAACAGCAGGGTGATGCGAAGAGACGGGTCTTGCTTCAGCTTTTCATAGACACCTTTAAAATTATCACTTAAATGATCCTCACGATAGGAAGCTATGACAATTTTGTTGTGCTGTACTGGTAATAAAGCGCTCAATAGTTTATAAGCAGTGCCGAATACTCCTTTTACAATTCGTGTAAGGAATGTTTTCACTGTTTAAATTTCCCATTCAATAACAGTTTTTCCCCAAGATGAAGTCAAATCTGCTTCAAACGCGTTTGTAATTTCCTCAATACTGCGTACCGGGAAGCGTCCGCCAACTAATGTTTCTAAATAATCAACGACTTCAGGGTATTGAGCTAAAAAGTCTACAGTACGGGCAAAATCCTCGCGTCCGCTCCGGCTGCTGCCGATCAGCGTAATCCCTTTTTCAAGCACCATTCTTGTTTCAATTTCAACAGGGTATTCAGACACGCCTAGGAGCGCTACACACGCTTCAGGATGGACATGGGCAATGATCTGTTCAATTGCGCTTTCACTGCCGCGTCCGCCCACGCATTCAAAGGCATGATCGATTCTGACATCTTCAGGAATGTCGTTAATTTGATAAGCTGCATCAACAAAAGAAAAATGATCAAGCTTGTAAGGTGTTTTTCCGAAAATAAACACCTTGCTGTCTGGATATTTTTTCTTCAGTAGAAGCGTCATGATAAATCCGAGATTTCCGTCCCCCCAGACACCGAATGTGTCACGCTTCTTATGCGCCATGCGCTCAAAGCGGGAAAGCGCGTGAACTGCAATTGTAATAAGCTCAGTGAAGGCTGCGACATGCGGATTAATGCTGTCTGGAAGCTCAACAAGCCGATCAGGCGCCATGAACATATAATCCTGCATAAATCCATCATAACCGCTTGAACGGAATCTGCTGGACCGCAGGTAATTCTCCGCGATGACTTCATGCTCTTCAACCGGTGTATTTGGCACCATAACAACCCGGGTTCCAACTTTAAATGTGCCTGTCGGATCAAACATGACTTTTCCGATCCCTTCATGGATCAGAGCCATCGGCAGTTTTTTGTCCATCGCTTCTTTGCCGCGTGAGCCAGTATAATAACGCTGGTCTGCAGCACAGATGGATAAATGGGTAGGACGGACGACGACCTTATCTGAATGGACAACTTTATCTTTATATGTCACTTCAAATTGTCGGGCAGAAACTAAACGATATGTTTGATTAATCATTGTGAAATTCGCTCCTGTAAAATGGCATTAGCCACTTTTAAGTCATATGGTGTCGTTACTTTAATGTTAAAGACTTCACCGCGGACCAGCTTCACTTTTTCACCTGCTAACGAGCAGATCTTGCAAGCGTCAGTAAGGACAGCTTTTTGCTCATCGGACAGTTTATTATAAAGCTCGACCAATTTGCTGATCCGGAAGCTTTGCGGTGTTTGCCCCTGATACATGTTATCGCGGACAGGGATATCAGAAATAAATTCCTGGTCTTCTGAAGCAATAATTGTATCAATGGCTGAGATAACAGTATCAACCGCGCCGTATTGAAGAACAGCATCAATGTTTTCATCGATAATGCGATGAGTGAGAAACGGACGCACAGAATCGTGAGTGATGATCACGTCATCATCCTGAATACCGAATTCTTTTTCAATATAGCGGATGCCGCTCATAATAGATTCATTACGGTCGCTGCCGCCTTCAACGACAATCAGGCGATCATCCTGCCCGATAAATTTCTTTAAAATGTCTTTTGTATGGTTAATCCACTCTTTAGGGGAGACGATTAAAATCTTATCGAAACGGTCATTTAATAAAAACTTTTCAACCGTATGAATGATAATTGGGCGTTTATTTAATGGCAAAAACTGTTTTGGCATATTGACGTTCCCCATGCGGGAACCTTTTCCACCGGCTAGAATCTCAGCATAAATCATAAAATGACTCCTTCCTTACTACAACTCATAATGTTTTATAAAAGGTTTTCATATTATTTGCAATACCGATCTCTATTATATATAAAGATCAGCTTGATTTCTCATTTACATAGCTTAAAAGCAGCTTGCTGGCATTCCCTCTCGAGTACAGATTCCATTCACGTGAAAAGCGCTCCACTTCAGCTTGAAGCCTGTTCATATCTTTCAGCTGGTCCAAGAGCATTCCTGAATCACGGCAAGGAACCCCGGGGATTACCTCTGTATAATGGCGGATTAAACCGCGGGTTCTGTTGTAAGCCTCCATATCATACGTATAAAACAAAATGGGTTTGTCCAGCAAAGCAAATTCAAAAGGGACAGAAGAATAATCTGATATTAACAGATCACTCATTTTTAAAAGGTCTGCAAGAGGGAGATCTGATACGTCTTTTATCCACGCACTATCCCCATGCAATTGAGCAGATTGCTTCATAACAGGATGAAGTTTTACTGCAAGTAAATATTCTCCTTTTAAATCATGCTGCAGCTGTTTTTCTGAAAACGGCAGCGAAAAGCTTTCAAACTGATGATCCCTAAAGGTTGGCGCATACAGGATGATTTTTTTCTCTGCCGGCAGGTGATATTTGCTTTTAAGGTCATTGCTGTTTTCCTTCACCTCATAGTAAGCATCGGTTAAAGGCACGCCAAACCGAAGAAATTTATCACCTTTTATATCGAAGAATTCTTTGAATATGTCAGCCATATGTTCAGAACCGACGACAATCCGGTCAAATGAAGCATACACTTTGCGAAAGCGTCTCACGTCAGCCCGCGAACGATTCTGTGTGTTGATATCCTTTAACCCAAATCGTTTAAACGCTCCATTCGCATGCCAAACTTGGATACACTCGATATCAGGTCTGCAGGTCAAAACGGTTGTCAAAACAAAATAGTTATCAACAATCACAGCTTTACTGCTCAGCATAGAAAAGACCGCTTTATATATATGAAGCGGGTGTTTTTCGTTAATAACTGAAACAGTAAGCTCAGGAAATTCTGTTTCCAGCGATTTGGCATGCTGGGTCAGAAGTACATGAATGGGAAATGAGTAGTGTCCCATCTGATATTCCTTTAATATTGCCCGGGCATTATCAGGAAAGGAAACAAGAAGGGTCACTTGACTTCCCGGTTTGACCCAAAACAGCAATGCGCCGATGACTTTGATGAACAAATAGTAAAAAAACGCAAACCAGGATTTCAATCTGTCATCAGCTCAAAACGGCTGCCGCGGATTGTCGGCAGGCACAGCGAAAGATTCATGCATTTCATTACATACCATAGCTCCTTTAAGGCCCATTACAGATGGCGTGATTGATCTTTGACCTGTCCCGTATATTGCGGCTTTGCTGAAGTTCGTTCATGTTTCAGCACGGCTGTAACATACTTAGGAATGCTAAGCATTCTTCTCCAGCGCGCAGGGTTTGTGATCAGCCTGTACATCCATTCAAGGTGAAAACGGATAAAAAATGAGGGCGCTCTTTTGACATTGCCGCTGAACACATCAAAGCTTCCGCCCAGCCCTACAGAAACAGCCTGAGGGAATAGATGTCGGTATTTATGGATAAAGAACTCCTGATTAGGATAACCTAAAGCAACAAATACCATGTCAGGATTTGAGGCTGCGATCTTGTCTGCTACCTCACGTTGATTCTTCACATAACCGTCAGAATATCCGGCAATTTCAATCCCAGGATAATCACGTTCGACTCGCTCGATTGTCTGAGCAATCACATGCTTAGCTGCACCGTAAAAGAAAACCCGTTTTTTCTTTTGATCAGCCTTCTCAAGCAAAGACGTAAACAAATCATAACCGGCGATTCTGGATTGAAGCGGCTTACCAATTAGCTTGGAAACCAACACAACACCAATGCCATCCGGCAAAATAAAATCAGCAGATGAAAGAACCGCTTCATAACGCGGATTTTGCATCGCTTCAAATCCGATTTCAGGATTCGCTGTTACGATGAACGCACCTTTATTCTGGTCCAAAAATGACGTTTCTAAATGTGATACAAATGAAGTCAGTTCACCGTCTACAAAATCTAATTGATTAATGGGTTTCGTTTGCATCGTATCAACCCTCCTTTTCATCTATATGTCTATAAAAAACACGTGTCATTCGTATAGTTTGATTAAAGACTCTTTGTCTGAAAACATTTTACTCTATCTTACCACAAAAATCTTTAGGAACTTTTAACATTCACATTACAATTCCTTCACGTTTTGACGATGAATTAATATGAGGAGGGGCGTACAAAATAAATGACGCAGCAGAAAGAAAATCGTTTCACTTAAAAACGCGACAAAGGATTCGATTTTTTCGAAAAAGAAAACTTGTTATAATGGGTATGGATAAGGCATTAGACCTGTAAAAATTATACATCAATACAACGATGATACCAAAAAATGCTGGTGATTGACATTTTTAAAGAGCCTTAACTTTTATAGGAACTTATGCTATTATTGTTCAATATTAATGGTACGTAAAAAATGTGTCGAAATTATAAACAATCTGTTAAGGTTTTTGGTTTTTTTCTGGTACTCTCAGTTGAAAACGGTTGGAAGGTGATGTTATCTGATGAAGAAAGTGATAACGTACGGAACATTTGATTTATTTCATTATGGACACATGAAGCTGCTGCAAAGAGCAAAAAATCTGGGTGATTACTTAATCGTGGGATTATCTACAGATGAATTTAATCTTCAAAAACAAAAAAAATCGCATCATTCCTATGAACATCGAAAATTCATTTTAGAAACAATTGATTTTGTGGATGAAGTGATTCCCGAAAAAAACTGGGAACAAAAAATCTCAGATATTCAAAAGTACGATATAGATACATTTGTGATCGGCGATGATTGGAAAGGGAAATTTGACTTCTTAAAGGAATATTGTGAGGTCATTTACCTCCCGAGAACAGAAGGCATTTCAACTACCCAAATCAAAAAAGACATGGCTAGTTTATAGAAGCACTAACTTAAAGAGGCTTGAAGTAATTCAGTTGCTTCTTTTTTTCTTGTTTGCGCAAATATAAATTTTTCACTCTTTAAGGAGTTCATTATGAAATCTTTTATTTTACAAAAATGCAGAAGTTTATTAGTCAGGGCCTATTCAGTTCTTTTTAAGATTTTTGCTCTTCTGCCAAGAAACAATAAATTAATTTTATTTGAAAGCTACTCAGGAAAACAGTTTAGCTGCAATCCCCGAGCAATCTATGAATATTTACAGGAAAATAAAGATCAATATGATTATAAAATGATATGGAGCATTGATAAACGATATTTGTCGGCATTAGACGGCGTAGATGCAGCATATATAAAAAGGTTTTCTTTTAAGTGGATTTGGTACATGGCTACAGCGAAATATTGGATTACAAACAGCCGGCTCCCTTTATGGATTCCAAAACCAAAAAACACATTGTATGTACAGACGTGGCACGGCACTCCGCTAAAAAAACTTGCTAATGATATGGATGAAGTGCATATGCCTGGAACCACAACTGAAAAATATAAACAGAATTTTCTGCAGGAAGCAAGCAAATGGGATTATTTGATTTCTCCTAATGCTTATTCGACTGAAATTTTTAAACGGGCATTTCAATTTAAAAAACAAATTTTAGAAACAGGTTATCCGCGAAATGACATTCTATATTCACCAAATAAAGAATCATTAATAAATAGGGTAAAACAAGAGTTAGAAATTAGCGAAGATAAAAAAATAATTTTATATGCACCAACTTGGAGAGACAATGAGTTTAAGAAAGTTGGTCAGTATAAATTTAAACTTCAATTTGATTTAGAGGAAATGAAGAGGAAGCTTGGGGACTCTGTGGTTATTCTTTTAAGAATGCATTATCTAGTTTCAGAACAATTTAATTTAGGGAAATATAAAGATTTTGTGAAGGATGTTTCCTTATATAAAGATATTCGAGATTTATATTTAATTAGTGATTTATTGATTACGGATTATTCTTCTGTCTTTTTTGATTATATGAATTTAAAAAAACCCATCGTATTTTTTGTGTATGATCTCCCGGCTTATCGAGACTCTATCAGAGGTTTTTACTTTAATTTTCAGCAAAAAACGCCAGGAAACTTGGTTCAAACAAGTGAAGAACTTATAGATACGGTAATAGAGTTGTTACATAATCCTTATATAGATCATAACTATGAGGATTTTTATAATGAATTTTGTAATTTAGAAGATGGCAAGGCTTCTAAAAGAGTAATTGAAACGATCCTTTAACTTCTAAATAAAGAGGTACAAACATGTTTTCTATAATTATGCCAATATATAATTCTGAGAATTATTTAAGGTACTCAATAGAGAGTGTCATTAACCAGTCAATAGGATTTAAGGAAAATATAGAACTGATATTAATAGATGATGGCAGTGTTGACAGCAGTCCTCAAATTTGTGAGTCCTTTAAAAATCTATATCCTAATAATATTAAAATCATGAAAATTGAAAACTCTGGACCCTCTGCTGCAAGAAATTGTGGATTATCAAATGTAAGCGAACAATCTAAATTTATTGGTTTTCTTGATTCTGACGATGCATTGTCTCATAATGCACTGCAAAGTGTTTATGATTTTTTTTGTGATTCCGAAGATGTAAATATCGCGGTATTACCTGTTTATTACACAGGTGAAAAAGAAGGCGAACATAAATTAAATAATAGATTTGAAAAAGGAACAAGAGTTATAAATATTCTCAACGATTATAAAGCTATTCACTTTTATATTGGCGGCACTTTTTACAGAAGACATACACTAAATCGTACCGTCCAGTTTGATGAATCTATAAAGTTTTGGGAAGACGCTATCTTTTTTAATCAGTTATTACTGAAAGAAAAAAGATACGGAGCAGTTGCAGAAGGAAAGTATTTTTATAGAAAACGGAAAGAACAGAACTCGTTAGTTGATCGTTCGTGGTTTAACAAAAAAAGGTACACATATTTGTTGAATGAATGTTACATGACTTTGTTGATGGATTCAATAAAAAAATATGATATAGTTTTGCCTTATCTGCAATTTTTAATTGTATATCATATGAAATTGTTTTTATATCCGAACTATAGAGATGTTTATAAGTCTGTTTTAGATCAACAAGAACAAAAAGTTTTTGTTGATAATTTTATAAAAGTTTTAAAATTTATTGATCCGCAATTTATAAAAGAACAAGATATGCCGATGTACTATAAAGAATTTATGTTTCACTTATTAAAAGAAAATACAGAAGCTCTTGAAAATATAAAAAAAGAAAGAGTACTGCTTAGTTCATGTACTGTTACTTCGACAAAAATAAAAGGGTTTAGACTTGAATTAACAGGGCACTTTATTAACCAGTATTATGAGATGAAAGAAAATGACAGATTATATATAAAATATTTTAATAGATTAAAAGTATGTAAACGAAAAGAACTGAAAAAAACAATTGAAGTATGGGGATATAAATTAAGAGATTTTAGACATGCTGGTTTTGTTGTAGAAATACCGATTTGGGCCCTTGCATTTGACTTTGTCCTAAAAACACCAAATGATGCTTTAGAACTTAACCATGTAAACGTATTTAAAAGTTTTCTTACAAAGACTTTAAAAAACAGGTAAGGAATCCTTTTCATACATTTTACTAAATTAATTATGTGTTTTCAAAAATTTAGCACTCTAATTGTTTTTACTTTTATTTACCCGGATTCTTATTCATATAAACATTTTGTTAGGAGTAATCTTTTATGAACGAAAAGAGTTTTAACTATGATTTCAGTGTTATAATGCCGATTTATAATGTCGAGTTATATCTAACTGATGCAATAGAAAGCGTTATTAACCAGACTTTAGGATTCGAGAATATTCAGTTAATACTTGTGAATGATGAAAGCCCTGATAAAAGTGAAATGATTTGTAAAGAATATGCTCAAAAATATCCAAAAAATATTGTATATGTAAAGAAACAGAATGGCGGAGTGAGCAGTGCCCGAAATTATGGTTTAAAGTATGCCGAAGGCAGATATATTCAATTTTTGGATCCGGATGATTTAGTTTCAGAAGAAACATTCGAAAATGTTTTAAACTTCTTTAACCAACATAAAAATGAAATTGATATTGTAGCAATCCCAATATTTTTTGAGGAAGGAAGAACTGGAGAACATAATCTAAATAATAAGTTTTCTTCCACGAGAATATTGGATGTGGAAAAAGAACCACATCATATATTAACTCATTGCTGTTCTACATTTATAAAAAATGATGCCTTGAAAAAAATCAGGTTTGATGAAAATTGTAAAATAGGTGAAGATGCTAAGCTAGTTAATTTAATTATATCGCAAAAGAAAAAGTATGGTCTTGTTAAGGAGGCAAAATATCATTATAGAGTTAGAGAAGATGGATCGTCTGCCATGCAGACTGCTAAAGCAAATAAGAATTGGTTTAACCATTCACTTATCACTTTCTCCAAGAATTTAATCGATATTACCAAAAATAATGAACAGAAAATACCTTTGTTTCTTCAATACATGGTTATGCATGATTTGAAGTGGAAATTATTGATTAAGGATATTAGTGAAACACCTTTAGACGAAAATGAATACCGCGAATTTTTAACATTGATACGAGAAGTATTATCGTATATTGACGACGATGTCATTATTAATACAAAAAGTGTCAGCCATTTCTATCTATATCATGCTTTAAAAATAAAACACGGTGAAAATTATAGTAAGTATGTATATGAAAAAGAAACTGAACAAGATTATTATTTATTCAGAGAAGATAAAATTGTTTCGAAGTTATCGAATCAAACTCTAACTATTGAGATTTTAGAAGAAAATGATGATTCTATTCATATTGAAGGATTTTGGAGCTCTCTTTTTAATTCTAAAGGCTTTAATTTTTATGCTAAAATTGGAGAAACAAAAATAAAAGCAAAGAAAATAAAAAGAAGGCATAACGATTATATAAGTTTGGGAGAAGTAATAAAAAAATATCCTGGTTTTTCTATAGATATTCCGAAAAGCTATCTTGATGGCAATCACCATATTGAATTTTTTATAGCTAAAGGTAAAAAAAGAAAAATGGCAAAACTTCGATTCTTTAAGTATTCAGGTTTGTCAAATGATCTATTTAACGCTTATGCAGCTAAAAAGGATTATATCTTTTATTATAATTATAAAAAATTAATGTTCAAACAAAACAATGTTAAAAATAGATTTATAAAAGAATTTCGTTTCTTAAAATCCCTTAATAAATTAGGAGATAAATCAAAGAAACGAAAATCAGCTATTAAAAAGGCAATGTTGGCAAGAGTGGCACACCATGTTTTTACTATTTTTAACAGGAAGCCAGTTTGGTTATTCATAGACAGACAAGATAAAGCTGATGATAATGCAGAGCACCTCTTTAAATATGCAATCAGCAAGAATGATGGGGTAAAAAAATACTTTATAATAAAAAAAGATAGCAAGGATTACAACAGGATTAAAAAATATGGAAAGGTTATACCATACAGATCTTTTAGACATAAAATTTTAACCTTATCCTCTTCCAAAGTAATATCGACACATGCAGATATATGGGTTGTAAATCCATTTTTTAATATGGAGATTTATTTTAGAGATTTATTTAATTTTGAGTTTGTCTTTTTGCAGCATGGAATAACAATGGCAGATCATTCTGAATGGTTAAATAAATACAGTAAGAATATCAAATTATTAGTCACTTCTGCCAAACCTGAATATCGGTCTATTGTGAAAGGGAATTACAACTATAAAAAAGAGAATATTTTGTTGGGTGGATTTCCGAGATACGATAATCTTAAGAAGAGTGAAGGAGAAAAGCAGCTTCTAATAATGCCGACTTGGAGAAAAGATATTGTATTACCGAAAGATCAGGCAAAAGGAGTAAGACCGTACAACCCGAAATTTAAAGATAGTGAATACTTTTCTAGGTATAATGCTTTGATTAATGATGAACGGCTAATCGAATTTGCTAAGAAAAATAATTATAAAATAACTTTTTTTCCGCACCCAGATATTCAGCAACAGATTGTAGACTTTGAAAAGCATGAGTATGTGGAGTTTGCCGACTATAACAGCAGCTATCAAATGCTATTTAATTCTTCTAATATAATGATTACTGATTTTTCATCTGTAGCGTTTGATTTTGCATATGAGAAAAAACCTGTTATCTATTATCAATACGAAAAATCATACCATTTTAAACTTGATTATTATGATTATAAAAAAATGGGGTTTGGTGATGTAATAGAAGATCATAATAGCTTAGTTGATAAAGTTATCTATTATATGAAAAACAATAGTCGTATGGAAGATAAGTATAGAAAAAGAGTAGATAACTTTTTTGCATATACTGATAAAAATAATAGGAATCGTATTTATAAAGCTATTTTGGAATTAGATAATAATAAAGTTGCTAAGTGAGTTTAATTTACCCTATACTGACACTTTAAAGTAAAGAGAAGTTCTGCGGGACTTCTCTTTACTTTTCAAAAGTGAAAAAAACCTCAATATCTGTTACAATATTCACCGGTGCTTTCAAATTTCTTTAACCGAAAGATCCAAAAAATCATTTAAGTCTAAGGAAGATAAACAATGAATGCATTAGTAAGAATCGTAAAAGAGCAAGTGACATCGTTTCCTTTAATTTTGCGCTTAGCTTCGTATGAGACAAAGTCTCAGTATCAGATGAATTATCTTGGCGTATTATGGCAGTTTCTCAATCCTCTCATTCAAATGCTGGCGTATTGGTTTGTATTTGGTATGGGGATTCGTAACAGCAAGCCAGTCATAACAGGTATTGGAGAAGTTCCTTTTATTGTTTGGATGTTGGCTGGTTTGATCCCGTGGTTTTTTATTAGCCCGACGATTTTGGATGGATCAAACAGTGTATTTAAACGGATCAATATGGTTGCGAAAATGAATTTTCCGATCAGTTCACTGCCTTCTGTAGTGATTGCTTCAAATTTATTTAGTTATTTTGTAATGATGGGTGTTTATGTCATTGTCCTTTTAGCAAGCGGTGTTTACCCTAGCTTGCATTGGATACAATATATTTACTATTTAATCTGCATGATTGTGTTTATGTTTTCATTTAGCTTGTTTAACTCTACAATCAGTGTGCTTGTCAGAGATTATCAATTTCTGCTGCAGGCCGTAACCAGATTATTGTTCTTTTTACTTCCGATTTTTTGGAATATCTCAGAGCAGCTCGGGAAAAATCACCCGAATCTTCTGCCTGTGCTTAAGCTGAATCCGATTTTTTATCTGATAGAAGGATTTAGGAACAGCTTCTTAGACGGAAAATGGTTTTTCCAAGACATGAAGTACACGCTGTATTTCTGGCTGTTCACATTCCTTTTATTGTTAGTGGGTTCTATTCTGCATATGAAATTCAGAGACAAGTTTGTTGACTTTCTTTAATACGTAAGGAGATTGTACGATGAAACTAAAAGTTTCGTTTCGAAATGTTTCAAAGCAATATCATTTGTATAAAAAACAATCGGACAAGATAAAAGGATTGTTTTTTCCGGCTAAGGATAATGGTTTTTTTGCTGTGCGGAATGTCTCCTTTGACGTGTATGAGGGAGAGACAATCGGCTTTGTAGGGATAAATGGATCAGGGAAATCAACCATGTCTAACCTGCTGGCTAAAATTATTCCACCGACCAGCGGTGAAATTGAAATGAACGGCCAGCCGTCGCTGATTGCGATTGCTGCCGGTTTAAATAACCAATTAACGGGCCGGGACAATGTCCGGCTCAAGTGTTTGATGATGGGGTTAACCAATAAAGAAATTGATGATATGTATGACAGCATCGTTGAATTTGCTGAGATTGGCGATTTTATTAATCAGCCGGTTAAAAACTATTCCAGCGGGATGAAATCGCGTCTCGGTTTTGCGATTTCCGTGCATATTGACCCTGACATTTTAATTATTGACGAAGCGCTTTCTGTAGGGGACCAAACGTTTTATCAGAAGTGTGTAGACAGAATAAATGATTTTAAAAAGCAAGGGAAAACGATTTTCTTTGTCAGCCACTCGATCGGCCAGATTGAAAAGATGTGTGACCGCGTCGCTTGGATGCACTATGGTGAGCTTCGTATGTTTGATGAAACAAAAACGGTTGTCAAAGAGTATAAAGCGTTTATTGACTGGTTTAATAAGCTGTCTAAAAAAGAAAAAGAGACATATAAAAAAGAGCAGACGGAAGAGAGGAAGAAAGAAGATCCTGAAGCGTTTGCCCGTTTCCGCCAAAAGAAGAAAAAGCCGAAATCATTGGCTAATGCGGTTCAAATTGCTATTTTGTCTATTCTGACTGTATTCATGGCAGGAACGATGTTCTTTAATGCCCCGCTTCGTACAATTGCTTCGTTTGGCGCTATCCCGCAAAATGAAGTGGAGAATCATCATGGCAATGCAAAGGGCAAGTCAGAGGAACGCTTAACCGCAGTCAATAAGCAAGGGTTTATAGCAAATGAAAAAGCGGCTGCTTATAAGGATCAGGGTTTGAAACAGAAGGCTGACGTTACACTGCCATTCGGTACAAAAGTGACGGTAGCTGCAAAAGGCAAACAAGCAGCGAAAATAAAGTTTGACGGGCACTCTTATTATGTGAAACAGAGCGCTGTTGCAACTAACATGAAACATGCTGAATTGCATGCCGCTGCATTTACGTCTTATGTCTCGCAAAACGCAGCATCTTCCTATGAATACTTTCTGAAATTCCTGGGAGACAGCAGAACCAGCATTCAATCCAAATTGAATGGATATACTGAAGGGGATACGGCTGACGGCAGAAAAACGTTAGATTTTGATTATGAAAAAATCAGCTATGTGCTGGAGAATGATAAAGCAACAGAGCTTATTTTTCATAACATTTCTCCTATCAACCCGGCGTCACTATCCTTAAGTGATAGCGATGTATTGTATGACAGCAGCAAGGATCGTTTTCTTGTGAATACAGCTGATCTTGTCTTCACAGTTGATAATGAAGAGCATACACTGACTTTGATGTTGAAATAAAAAAAGGCTATTGGATGAATGTCCAATAGCCTTTTTGTTTAGATTTCTTCTTTGTTTAGTAAACCTTCCATAAATGGAACGAGCTGATCGCGAAGCTCTTTATCCTGCATCGCAAATTCTAGAGTTGTTGTGATAAAGCCGAGCTTTTCACCAACATCATAACGCTTGCCTTCAAAATCGTAAGCAAACACTCTTTGAATTTCATTCAGCTTTTGAATGGCGTCTGTGAGCTGAATTTCTCCGCCGGCGCCAACCTGCTGCTCTTCTAAATACATGAAGATCTCAGGAGTGAATACGTAACGGCCTAAGATGGCAAGATTAGAAGGTGCTGTGCCTTTAGGCGGTTTTTCAACGAAGTTTTTCACCTGATAACGGCGGCCTTCACTTGTCAGCGGGTCAATAATGCCGTAGCGGTGTGTTTCTTCTTCAGGCACCTGCTGAACACCGATAATAGAAGAAAGTGTTTTTTCATATTCATCCATTAATTGGCGCAACCCTGGTGTTTCAGCCTGAACAATATCGTCTCCAAGCAGTACCGCAAACGGCTCATCGCCGATAAAGTTGCGCGCGCACCAGACAGCATGTCCGAGACCTTTAGGTTCTTTTTGGCGGATATAGTGAATGTCAGCCAGGTTAGAAGCCTTTTTCACTTTTTCAAGCAGCTCAGTTTTTCCTTTTTCTTCTAGGTTTCTTTCAAGCTCAGGAGAGTAATCAAAATGATCCTCAATCGCACGCTTGCTTTTTCCTGTTACGATAATAATATCTTCAATACCGGCTTCAACAGCTTCTTCAATTATGTATTGAATGGTAGGTTTATCAACGATAGGAAGCATTTCTTTCGGCATTGCTTTCGTAGCCGGCAAGAATCTCGTTCCGAGACCTGCGGCAGGGATTATGGCTTTACGTACTTTTTTCAATTTCAAAGCACCTTCCTTAAGAACAGATTTAGGGTCACTCTTTTGAATGCAGAGTATTTAAAATGTTTGAGTTTCTTTTCTCATCAATACCCTATTTTCATTCTGTTAAACACATTTAATCATATAAGAAAAACCAATATTAAACAAGAGTCAATTCAGTGACTTTGGGGTTGAAGAAATACAAAAAAATATCATTAATTGATAGATAAAACAGTTTCACCTGATCCGGTATTTCAAGAAATATAACAGCTTCTTCATCTCTAGAGCCTGCTCAGCAAAAGTGATATAATGTAGTTCTGAAAATGTGACTGTACGAATTTATTCGAAAGGTAATAAATAGATGATGACGATTAAGGTTTCTACTCCAAAATTAGCATTTGTTTGTCAAGAGCTGAATGCTGCAAAAAAGTTTAGTATCAATACGATCGATTGGAATTATCCAATGGAAATTGTCACTTTACATCATGAGCCCAATGGGCCTTCTTCTTTTAAAGATACTGCTGTTATTAATATGTACAGCTACTTTAAAGGTTCTGAACCTCAGAAAGATAAAATCAAGCATCCGATTGAACAAGAAGGTTTAACATATATTCAAGAACCAAATAAGCCAATTTATCGTTATTACAATAATGGACGTTATATCAAATATCAAAGGTTTACAGCATCAGGAGAACTTGCTGTTATTGATTACTTTAATGAAAGCAGGCAAAGATTTAAAAGGGAAGAATATGATTTGTCTGGATATGTACACAGCTTAATGTACATGGATCTGGACACTAACAAACCGAAGCAGCATCTTTATTTAAGGGCAGATGGCACTTGTTATATGACAAAATGGTATAAGAATGATGGAACAACTGAAAAAATTGTCATTTTTGACGAAAAAGAGAATATAGTCAGTGTATTGTATTCAGAAAATGAACTTGCCCGTTATTTTCTGAGCCGCTTGATAAAGGAAGCGGATTATTTATTTATGACTTCTGAAGTTGAGTTATATACTACATTAAAATCTCTTTCAGTTGAATATTCTTCCATGTATCTAGGTTTTATAGAGACGAATGAGATGTTGGAAAACCCTGAAAAGGAAATAGGCCACCTTGATGCTTTTGTGGTTCCTTCCTTGAAGAGATATCATGACATAATTAAAAATACGGGGCCTCGCACAAATATTTATTACGTTTCTGAAGAGCCGTTTACCCGCAAGCGTTTTGTGGACAAACTAATAGATCAGGTGCCATTTAATAATCAATTGAAGGATATGAATGTTGAGCTGTTAATGGCAGAATGGCAATCAAAATCCGATTTATATCTGTCAGCCAAGGTTGAATTTAAAGGCTGCATTCCTCCCCATTCTGTTGGCCGCCATAAAATGTATTGGAAATTAAAAAATAAAAAGAGCGGCACTGAAAGCACGTTTAACGCAAAAGTAAACAGCGAGGAAGAACTAATATTTACCGTAAGCGGTACACTTCGTGTTCACTCTGTATTAGATCAGTTGTCCACCATTGAATTGTATCTCTGTTCCGAGTGGGATAATAGCTTCTTTGCATCAGGTGTGCGAATAACCGATTCAAAGGAAATTCCATTATCAAAACAAAGTATTTCAGGCTGGCAAGTTACTTTAGAAAAAGAAAATAATTATTTGCGTGTTCAGACTGCCGAGGGATTTCGGAGAAAATTAATGAAACGGCTGTTTGTGAAAAAATAGCAGACAAGGTTTTACCAGAAGAAGGAGCTTGAAGATGAGAAGGATCTTTTCACTAATATATGAAATAGACATTGAAAAAGGCGGCATTACAAGCTCTATGATGTCAAGATCTTTTACATTTGCGGAGCGCGGCCATAAAATCGATTTGGTTACACTTGATTATAAAGACAATTATGATCAGATTGAGCAAGTGCTGAAGAGCGCTGGAAGGCTGCATGCTGATGTAAATATCCTCAATATTTATGATGACTATAAAAATCAGCATAAGCATATAAAAATTGGGGAAGTGCAACAAAGTTACTATGATCAAAATCGTAATCGCTTTGAAGAACCGTATGCTGCGTATCATAATGAGGAAAAATTAGAAACGGAATACTTCAAGAATGGCTTATATATTAAAAAGAAAAAATGGGATGAGTCGGATAATCTTTTATATGTAGATCATTTCAATGAAAATATGCAAATGACAAAGCGAGAATTCTTTCATGGCGGTTATGTAAATAAAACTGTGATATTCGATACAAGAAGCGGAAAAATCAATCAAATTCACTACACAGCACCCGACGGTTTCTGTTATTTAACAGAATGGTACCATTTTAAAACAGGAGCCAGTCAAGGAGTTATGCTGTTTGGCCGTGATGAAAAGGAAGCTGTATTTTTCAAAAACAAGCACCAGTTTCATACACATTGGCTTGAAACGTTATGTGAGAAAGAAAAGGACCCTATTATCATCTGTGATGGAGTCGGAAGTGCTTCAAAAGTAAATGAAATGCGTGCAGGATTGGCAAAACGATTTTACTGTGTTCACTCAAATCATTTAGATTATCCTTATACGTTAGGCAGCAAAGTTCGAACCAATCATCAATATGCGATGGAGCATATTAAGGATTATGACGGGCTGATCGTATTAACGAATGAACAAAAAGAAGATATCATGAAGGATTTTGAGTCGAACAATAATATTTTTGTTATTCCTCATGCACCAAGAAGGCTTGAAAAATTACAAACGTATGAAAAGAAGAAAAACGAATTTGTCATGGTGGCCAGATATCATGAGGAAAAAGGGATCGATAAGGTCATAAAAGCAATGGGAATCGTAAAAAAATCCCGGCCGGATATTGTCCTGAATATATATGGCAGCGGTCCCGGCCATGAGGAATACCAGCAATTGATCGATGATCTTAAGTTAGATAATGTACATTTAAAAGGATATGTCGCAAATCCCGCTCCATTTTATCAGCAGGCGCTTGCCACATTATTAACATCAAAATTTGAGGGGTTTAGTCTCGCGATTTGTGAATCGTTTTCGTGCGCAACCCCTGTTATCAGTTTTGATGTGAAATACAGCCCGAGGGAGCTCATAAAAGAACACGAAACGGGAATGCTTGTAGAACCTGATAATATTGACATGCTTGCTGAAAGTATCATTTATTTGTACGACAACCCTGAGAGAGCCATTCAATATGGAAAAAACGCAAAGAACTTAATGGATACTGAATATAGTGAAGCCCGATTATTTGAAAGATGGGAAGAAGTATTTGAAATAACGAAATAGTACGTTTTTGCATCATTTTTGTTCATTATATGAGCTTTTGCGAATGAAATAGAAGCGGATAAGGATAGAGGTGTCATGGTGAAAATCACTGCAGCAGTACCCACATACAACTCAGAACATTTTATCTCCCGCTGCCTGGATAGTCTGGTTCAACAAACCATGCCGAATAATGAGTACGAAATTATTTGTGTAGATGATTGTTCACAGGATGGCACGGTTTCAATATTAAAAAAGTACAGTGAACAGTATTCTAATATAACGGTTATAGAACGAGAAAAAAATTCGGGAGGGCCGGGGGAGCCGCGAAACCAAGCGATACGTGCTGCGAACGGTGAATACATTTTTTTTATTGATTCCGATGATTATGTAGGAATCGAAGCGTTCGAGAGAATGTATCAATTTGCAAAACAGCATGATTCAGATATTGTGCTTGGGAAAATGGTCGGTGTAAACGGCAGATCGGTCCCGCAAGCTATTTTTAAGGAAACGAAACCTGAGGCGGATCTTGTAAAATCTCCGCTTGTTTACTCAATAGGACCGACAAAACTTTTTAAAGTCTCACTGCTTAGAATGCATGACATATATTTCCCCTCTAATATACAGGCTACAGAGGATCAGGTATTTGTCATGCAGGCTTATTTAGAAGCGGACAAAATTTCTGTCTTGGCCGATTATGATTATTACTATGCTGTACAGCATGATGGCGAGCATATGACGTTTGCATACGTTGCGCCTCAAAGCTACTATGGCGCAATGAAGGTAATCATAGATATGATTCGTAATAGCCGTCTTTCACATAATCGCAAAATGAAGTTTATGGCGAAATTTTTGAATCGTCATTTTGATTTTTCCAGAACAACGGACTTTACCGTAACAATCGAGGACGAACGGGAGCAGCAAACATGGATGACAGAGCTGCATCATTTTGTTGAACAAAATATACCACGGGAAATTGATAAACTTGTTCATTCTCATACGCGGTTAAAATTACACTTTGTACGCCATAATGACCTAAAGGGCTTAAAGCAGTTTGAAGCTGATAAAGAAAATATGGCCCAATATACGTCAGTTAAAAATGGTCATATCATAGCAAACTATCCCAGCCTTATCTCATATCATTTGGCAGAGAATGAACGGATTGTTGATGACAGAAACAAAATCAGTCATTACGTGAGCGAATTTCAAATGAAGGACAACACTTTCACATTAAGAGGGTCGGTTACCCACACGGCTTTACAACCAGAGCATCAAGCTATGCAAACTTTATACGGCATTTGGGTGCACCGTGATAGAAAAACTGAAAAAATCATTTCTCCAGTGTATTCCAAGGACGGAGAATTTGAATTTCTCACGAAGTTTACTGATTTGGCTATTCATGAAGAAGATATTGGTGTGTGGGATTTCTTTATTGAATCGGGGATAGACGGCTATAAAAAACGCGTCCGAATTGGCAGCAGCAGAGAACCGTATCCTTATTCAAAACATGCTAAATATATTGGGAATAACGGGGAATATGCTTTCAGCGCACGGCCGTACTTTACTAAAACCTATGATAATTTGTCGGTGGATATCAGAAAGCAGGAAGTTCTGAAAGTCGAATTCAGAGATAATGATTCGGACCAGCATTTAACGTTCGTATTTCCTGGAAGCCAATTGTTTTTTCCGAAGCAATCTTTATTATTGCTCGAATGCAATAACCAAGAGTTTTTAATACCAATAAAAAATCAAATCAGTTCAGCTGATGGGACAGTGATACAGGTTGATCGGAATCTCGTTCAGCAAAAGTTTGCTCCGGCTTATTTACAAAACACCAATATTGTTTTATCCATTAATTCTTATAAAACCACATTGGTTCCGAAAAAGGATGTCAGTGTGTACTTTTGCAGTAAAAATATTGAAAAAAAGCTATGGTGCTTTAAAATAAAGAAGAAAGTAGATCTATTTATACAATCGGACCAATCGAAATTCTATCTAACAGCCCGTTAAACAAAGAAACCAGGTGACAAATATGAAAAAACTAAAAGTTATGACTGTTTTCGGGACCAGGCCTGAAGCGATCAAGATGGCACCGCTTGTGCTTGAATTGAAAAAATATCCTGAAATAGATTCCTATGTAACGGTAACTGCACAGCACAGACAGATGCTCGATCAGGTGTTAGATGCGTTTCACATCAAGCCTGACTTCGATTTGAACATTATGAAGGAGCGGCAGACACTGGCAGAGATTACGTCTAACGCACTTGTAAGATTGGATGAGTTGTTTAAAGATATCAAACCCGATATTGTGCTTGTCCATGGTGATACGACGACGACGTTTGCCGGAAGCCTAGCCGCTTTTTACCATCAAATTGCTGTCGGTCATGTGGAGGCGGGGCTCCGTACAGGGAATAAGTATTCCCCGTTTCCGGAAGAGCTCAATCGACAGATGACAGGGGCGATTGCTGATTTGCATTTTGCTCCGACAGGCCAGGCGAAAGACAATTTATTAAAAGAAAACAAAAAGGCCGACTCTATTTTTGTAACGGGCAATACAGCGATTGACGCACTCAACACAACGGTTAGGGATGGTTACTCACATCCTGTTCTCGATCAGGTGGGTGAGGATAAAATGATTCTCTTGACCGCTCACCGCCGGGAAAATTTGGGTGAGCCAATGGAAAACATGTTCAAGGCCATCCGCAGAATTGTAGGGGAATTTGAAGATGTACAAGTCGTTTACCCTGTGCACCTGAATCCTGTTGTCCGGGAAGCGGCTCAGAAGCATTTTGGTGATTCTGACAGAGTGCATCTGATTGAACCTTTAGAGGTGATTGATTTCCATAACTTTGCAGCGAAATCGCATTTTATATTGACAGATTCGGGCGGCGTGCAGGAGGAAGCCCCATCTCTCGGGAAACCGGTTCTTGTTCTGCGTGATACGACGGAACGGCCTGAAGGAGTGGAAGCGGGAACGCTGAAACTTGCAGGGACGGATGAGGAAAACATTTATCAGCTGGCAAAACAGCTGTTAACTGATCCTGATGAGTACAAGAAAATGTCCCAGGCTTCTAATCCGTATGGAGATGGAGAGGCTTCCCGCCGGATTGTGGAAGAATTGCTGTTTCATTACGGGTACCGGAAAGAACAACCGGATTCATTTACAGGCAAATAAAAAAGAAGCTTTGCACATTGTGCGAAGCTTCTTTTTGTTTTACTTTTCGAGGCTGTCCTTCAGCTCTTTTGTAATATCGGAAAGGGCGCTTTCATCAGCTTGGTAGTAGTAAATTCCATTGATTTTCGTGCCTGTACCTTTTAGTTCGTGCTGTTTAATATGTTTTCGCGCACCTTTGTAATCGGACTGGATATCCCACATGTTATCGAAGGTCAAGTTCGTTTTCACATTATCTTCAACAACTTTAAACATATCTCCGAATTTCGTGATGGAAGAAATATTAGCGCCTTTATTAATAATACCTTGGATGACTTGGCGCTGGCGGTCCTGGCGTCCGAAGTCGCCTCTCGGATCTTCTTTTCTCATCCGGGTATAAGCGAGCGCTTCTTTTCCGTTCAGCGTGATTTCTCCTTTGCCGAACGAATAACCGTCATAACTGAACGCGAATGTGCTGTTAACTGTAATGCCGCCAAGTGTATCAACAACGTCTCTAAAGCTTTCCATGTTCACTTTCACAAAATAATCAACCGGGACATCGAGGAAGTTCTCAACAGTGTCTACCGTCATCTGCGTGCCGCCGAAAGCGTATGAATGGTTGATTTTATCCATTGTGCCTTTTCCGATAATTTTTGTATACGTGTCACGCGGAATGCTGACCATGTCGGTTGTATTCGTTTTTGGGTTAACGGTCATATAAATGAGCGTATCGGCACGGCCCTTATCGCCGTCGCGTTCATCCACACCCATGATTAAGACGGAAAAAGGATCTTTTTTATTGATACTGACCTCTTTATCCCTCTTTTTCGATTTATCAATGCTTTCATGAATACTTGCCACGGTTGAAGCTGCTTTATGCCATAAGTAGTATGCATAGCCGCCAGTTCCGAGTACAAATACGGCCACAATGGCTAAAATGACAAGTAATGCCTTTCTTTTTTTCTTTCTTTTTTCAGCTCTCATAATAAAGTCCTCGCTTTTTTGTAATCTAGTACGATTATAAGTTTCTTAATATTTGAAAACAACTAAAATTTGTCTGATTCTTTACAATAGACGGCTCCTTGTAATAAATGTTTCGGTATTTTAAGAAAATCCGCAAAAATTTTTCGTTGTTTTGAAAGAAATCTTAAAATAAGCTTAAAATTGTCGATAAAAAGTGGAGAGGTGATATAGGAATGAAAAAAATTGCTATTTTAATGTTCTCAATGCTGCTTCTTTTGTCTGCGTGCGGCACAGCTCAGAACTCATCAGGAGCAGAAACAAATTCAGACAGCCAGGATGCGGCTGCAGAAGAGACAGTAACGAAGGAAGGCACTTTTGCCGGTTTGGCGGACAGCCATACAATTGCAGTCACTATTGATGATAAAGAGACGTCGATTCAGGTTGGTTCAGACCTTCAGGACAAAATGAACAGCATTTCAGAAGGGCAAAAAGTTGTTGTCAAATATACAAAAGATTCAAATGGCGCTTTAATGCTTAAGGATCTTGAGACAAAGTAATAAAAAACTCTTAGGGGGTTCCATGTTTTGAAAAAAATGAAGCTCTTGCTTCTATCGTCAGTCACTGCGGCGGCTGTAGCATGTCCGGCGTTTATGCAGACTGCGAAAGCCGCTGATAAAACCATTTCGGTTAAGCTGAGTAATTATGTAGGCAGCAAATCAAGTTTGGATGTCGATATCACAGGCGGATATGAAATTCCCGGCTCAAGAATTGCGGATACGGAGCGATATGGAGGAGCAACCCGTTTTGATGTTGCCAATAATGTCGCCTCTGCCGGATGGACAAATCCAACGACTGTGGTCATTGTGAATCGGGATGCTTTTGCCGATGCGCTCTCAGCAACCCCGCTTGCCAAAAAGTACGATGCACCGATTTTATTAACAGACGCAGATTCGCTAACACCAAAAACAGAAAGCGAAATTGCAAAATTAAATCCTGACAATATTCTCATCATTGGCGGGACAATCAGTGTTTCTAAAAATGTAGAAAATACATTAAAAAAATATGGTTCTATCGATCGGATTGGCGGAGCAACCCGTTACGAGGTTTCTAAAAACATAGCCGATCGGATGGGGAATTACAGCCAGGCAGTAGTGGCCACAGGCATGGTCTTTACGGATGCCCTGTCAATCGCGCCATATGCTGCAATGAACGGTTATCCGATTTTACTTGCGGGAGACAATAACATCCGCAGTGATTACAAAATTCCAAGCAAGGTTACAATTGTCGGCGGTCCGTTGAGTGTCAGCACTGGTGTGGAAGCTGCATTAAAAAAGAAGGCAACTGTGAAACGGATTGGCGGCGTTTCACGATATGAGGTATCTGCCAATATCGTTAAAGAATTAAATATGAAAGCAACAAAGGTATTTATGTCAAACGGCCAAACATTCGCGGATGCATTAACGGGATCTGTGCTTGCAGCAAAGCAGGGAAGCCCTTTACTGCTGGTTGAATCAGGCAGCCTGCCGTCACCAGTCGCTGATGTAGTAGCGTCAAAAGGAACTCAGTCATTTGCGCTGCTTGGAGGAAGCATTTCCATCAGTGATACGCTAAAGAACAAACTGGCAGATACTTTTGCAGGAACTGGATATACAGTCAAGTTAACCGGCGGAAACCTAGTGCTTTATAAAAACAGTACTGCAATCAAGACGCTTGGAACGTCTTTTACAGCACAGCCTAAAAAATATGCAACTACAAATTCTATCAGTCTGAACGGAACGCCATATCTCGGAAACATGAAATTTACAATAGAGTCAGGCAAATATGTTCGGCCAATCAATGTGAATATCCCCTTTGAAGATTATTTAAAGGGTGTTGTTCCTCATGAAATGCCGGCCAGCTGGCAGAAAGAAGCGCTTAAAGCCCAAGCTGTCGCAGCGAGAACTTATTCCATCAGTTCGGCCGGAAAAGAAGTACAAGACACCACCGCTTTTCAGGTATATGGCGGATATGACTGGAATTCAAAAACTTCAGAAGTGGTCGAAGCTACAAAAGGAAAAGTTTTGAAATACAATGGGAATTTGATTTCTGCTACGTATTCCTCAAGCAACGGCGGCTACACAGAAGCGAGCGGTGAGGTCTGGAGCAGCCAGCTTCCTTATTTAATCGCCAAAAAAGATACGTACGACCCGCAAATCAGCTGGTCTCTGTCTTTAAATAAAACCCAGCTTGATAAGAGCAGTCTGAATCTGAAAAGCCCGGGTTCATGGTGGAGCTCTAAAAATGAAACAAACTTATCATATTTGAGCGGTTTGAAAAGCTGGTTTATTAAAAATAAATACAGCAATGCCGAGTCTATCAAAATCACGAAAATATCCAGTGTGAAATTCAGCACGGAGAAAACTGCCGGTCAGCGGCCGAAAACAGCAAGCGTCACATTCTCATATTTCGTGAAAGAAAAATCAAATGGCTATATCCTGTCAAATGGAAGCCTCAGTGAAAAAACAGCAACAATTACTGTACCTGCAACAGAGCTGAGAACGATGCTTGGCGCTTCCAATATGAAGAGTACATATGCTTCTGTCTCAAGCAATACAAACGCCTTTCTCATTAGCGGTAAAGGATACGGACACGGCATAGGCATGAGTCAGTACGGAGCCAATGCCAGAGCAGCTGCCGGACAATCTTATACAACAATTTTAAGTTTTTACTATCCGGGAACAACTCTATCAAGCTATTAAAAGATTGTTAGAGTCAAAGGAGGCGAGATGCCTCCTTTGTTCGTTATTTGATTTATGAATCATTATGAATCTTTGGAGGGACTATCTTTGCGGATCTTTCTTAAAAGCATACCTATGCTGATACTAGGAGTCGTGTTATTTGTACCAAATGCGTTTGCGGCAAACTCTGTTACAAGGCTGGATGGAGCAAGCAGATATGAGGTTGCTGTGAATGTTTCAAAACAAGGGTGGAGCAGTGCGAGCACGGTTGTTGTGGCAAACGGAACAGCGTATGCAGATGTATTAACTGCTGCTCCTTTGGCTTATAAATACAATGCCCCGATTTTATTGACGGAATCATCTAAACTGACTGCACCGACTAAAGACAGAATCAGCCAGCTTAAACCGAGCAAGGTCATCGTCATTGGCGGAACGATCAGTGTTTCTAACAACGTTGTAAGCGACATTAAAAAATTGGGTATTTCCAATGTGGAACGGATCGGCGGAAGAAGCCGCTATGAAGTTGCTCAAAATATTTCTAAAAAATTGTCTTCAAATTCAAAAGCAGTAATCGCAAATGGAACGGCATATGCTGACAGTCTGGCAATCGGTTCTTATGCTGCCCGTAACGGTATTCCAATTCTTCTGACGACTGCAAGCTCTATTCCCGAACCAACGAAAAATGCGATGAACAGCAAAGGAACAACATCGACTATTGTGGTCGGGGGAGAAATCAGTGTCTCAAAAAGCGTTTACAGCCAGTTGCCATCACCAACAAGAATCGGCGGGAACAGCCGTTTTGAAGTGGCTGCCAACATAGCGAAAAAGTATTATTCTTCATCAAAAGCTGCATTTGTCAGCAATGGCTATCAATATGCAGATGCTTTAGCGGGTTCTGTGCTGGCGGCGAAGCAAAATCGCCCAATGCTATTTACTGACGCCGGTTCATTGCCGACTGCGACAAGAACAGTCATCGGATCAAATAGCAAGAATACCTTCACAGTTCTTGGGGGAACTATTTCAGTGAAAACAAATGTCGTGAACCAACTTAAAAATGTAATTGTAGGCAAAAAGATATTTGTGGATGCAGGACACGGTGGTTATGACAGCGGCGCGGTCGGTAATGGTTTAAAAGAGAAAGATGTTAACCTTGCCGTTGCTAAGCTTGTAAACAGCAAACTTTCCAATGGTGGAGCCATTCCGATTATGGCCAGATCTACAGATGTTTTCTTAGAGCTTTCAGAGCGGGTTGCAAAAGCAAAAAGCAATAATGCAAACCTGTTTGTGAGTATTCACGCCAATTCAGCGAGCCCAGCAGCAACCGGTACTGAAACCTACTATTATACAAAATATGAGTCAGAAAACAGCAAACGGCTTGCGACAGAAATACAAAACAGACTCTATAAAGCACTCAATACTCAAAACCGCGGCGTGAAAATCGGGAATTTCCATGTCATCAGAGAATCAACGATGCCGAGCAGCTTAGCGGAGCTGGCGTTCATTTCAAATGCGAACGACGCAAGTAAGTTAAAGAGTGCTTTGTATCAAGAAAAAGCAGCTCAAGCAATATATGAAGGAATCATTGGATATTATTAGGGGATTAAATTAGTAGACATCAATAGCGGCTTGCCGGCAGAACCCATCAGGAATTGCCGGCAAGCTTTTTTATACGATAAAATGAGAAAAATTTTAAACCACATATGCTATGTAAAAGTTTAACAAAATTTAAGGTTAGGCCTATTCTTATTGACAGATGTTTTTGATATAATTATCAGGCAAAAATATAACCGATCCATTAGGGTAGTGAGGTAATCGATGAAAATAAGCATTGTTATCCCTGTATATAATTCAGAAGATCTTATTTCCGAATGTCTTGATAGCTTAGTTAACCAAACGATGCCAAAAGAGGATTATGAGATTATATGTGTCGATGATAAATCTACGGATTCATCTTTAGACATTTTGAATCGATATAAAAAGAAATATGACAATATTGTTGTTGTTGAAAGAACCGTAAATTCAGGCGGTCCAGGTGCGCCGCGGAATGATGCAATAAAAATTGCCAAAGGTGAATACATCCTGTTTGTTGATTCCGATGACTATCTAGGCAATGAAGCATTGTTAAGATGGTACAATTTCTCAAAAGAGAATGATTCAGATATTACTTTAGGTAAGTTAAAAGGGATAAACGGCCGAGGTGTTCCCAAATCAATGTTTAAGGAAACAAACCCAGATGTTGATTTGGTTGATTCCAAAATTGTTTTCACATTGGGACCCCAAAAACTGTTTAAAGCCTCACTTTTAAAAGAAAATCAAATCATCTTCCCTACTCACATAAAAGCAGCGGAAGATCAAGTCTTCACAATGAACGCTTATTTAAAAGCAAAGAAGATTTCTGTTTCAGCTGACTATGATTATTACTATCTGGTCAAAAGAGACGGTGAGCATATGAGTGTCGCTTATGTTCCCCCAGAGAACTTTTATGGAGCAATGGAAGATATTATCTCTGCTATCAAGGCTAGTGATCTGGAAGAAGCAAGAAAAACGAAACTGATGGCAGTATTTTTAAACAGGCATTTCGATTTTTCGCGGACAAAAAATGTCACAATAAAAATGAAGACAGATGAAGAAAGAGCTGAATGGTTTAAATATTTGTCCTCATTTATTCATGCAGTACCTGAAGAGGCTGACCAATTTGTCCTTCCGCATATCAAATTGCGGCTGCTGTTTATTCGGAATAATGATTTGCAGGGGTTAACCCAGTATGAGCGTGAAGAACAACACATTAAAAAGTTCTGTGTTGTAAATAACGGGGATTTAATTGCACGTTATCCGAGCTTAGAACGCTATCCAATTTCTGAAGAGTTATTAAAAGTAAATTATAAAAATAAGCTTGAACATTATCTGCAGAATATTGAATTTAGCGATCACAGCCTCAGCATTCAAGGAACCATTAAACACAAATTGTTGGATGATGAAACGAATCAAAATCAATCTCTGACAGGAGTATTTGTTCATCGCGATACAAAGGCGGAAAAATACATTGCGCCGGCTAAGTATGAAAATTCAACATTTACATTTGAGTGCAAGTTTGATGAACTGGCATCTGCAGAAGAAGATTTAGGCGTTTGGGATTTCTTTATTGAATCGTCAATAGATGGCTATAAATTAAGGGCGAGAATCGGAAACAAGCGTGCTGCGTATAAGTATTCAACAAACACGATGTATTTAGGGCATAATGCGTTGTTTGTCTTCAGTGCAAGACCATATTTCACAATGAACTACGATAATCTTTCGATTGATATAAAGAAACATGCCTATACAGAAGCAGAACTTTCATATGAAACTGAATCAAAAGATTTATCATTTATTTTTAAAGATAAGCAAATCTGTTTGCCAAATCATTCAAAAATGATTGTGAATACCGGACAGTCTGAAATCTCATTACCGGTAAAACGTATAGAGTTAGAGCCTAATTGCACAAAATTGACGGTAAACGTGCAGAGTTTGCTTGAACAGCTAGCTCATGTAAAGAAAGAGCGATTAATTGAATTTGCGATAAACACTTCTCAAAATAAAATCAGTGCAAAAGTGGATAACCAAGCAATTGTCCTGGACACAAGGAATGTGGAACGAAAATCCATGTTATTCTTTAGTAAAATGGTTGAGGTTCAATACAAGCTGTTAACCTCTAAATCAAAGTTTTATTTTCAATATTAAATGCTTCACAACGAAAAGAGACAAATCAGTAAAATGATTTGTCTCTTTTTTTAAACAATATGCTTAATTTTAAAAAAAAGTGTCTAAAACAATAAAAAGTTTACGGATAAATGTCAGAAAAAATAACAAATTCACACTTCTTAACATACCATTTACATCCAATTAACATCCGTCTGCTAAACTGACTGGCATAGGTCATCATAACATCCCAAACAAATCGTGAGGTGTGTGTCAGTGAGTGCAGAGAAAAGCATGAATGTGAGTCGTGAATTCTCAGTTCAGCAAATACATTCTTTTACATTATCTGAAAAGACGGCTCGTTATTTGGCAATAAAGCGCGTAATGGATATTTGGTTTGCGCTCATTGGGTTGGCGATTGCGCTGCCAATGATTGCGGTATTTTCAATTTTGATTTGTTTGGAGACGCCGGGACCTGCCATTTATACGCAGGAACGCGTAGGGAAAGGCGGGAAACCATTTAAGCTTTATAAGCTTCGTTCCATGAAAATAGATGCCGAGAAGTCTGGGGCGGTTTGGGCACAGAAGCAAGATCCGCGGGTGACAAGGATCGGAGCTTTTATCAGAAGAACGAGAATTGACGAGCTTCCTCAGCTGTTTAATGTGCTGAAAGGCGATATGAGTATGATTGGCCCTCGTCCGGAACGGCCCGTATTTACGGAAAAATTCCAGAATGAGATTCCAGGCTTTACACAGCGTCTGGCTGTTAAACCGGGATTGAGCGGCTGGGCTCAAGTGAACGGCGGTTACGATATGACGCCGAAGGAAAAGCTGATATTTGATTTATATTACATTCGCAATCTGACTTTCACTTTAGAATTAAAAATTATGTTAAAAACTTGTAAAGTAGTTTGGACGGGTGATGGTGCAAGATAAAACGGAATGCCATTATTCACCATCAATCTGAGCTTAAAAAGAAGTAGGGAATATGATGCCAAGTATTACAAAACAAATCATGAGCGGTGCAAAGTGGACAAGTATTTCAACCATGTGTATTACAATCATACAAATTGTTCAGTTTGCCCTGCTTGGAAATATGATGACCTTAACAGAATTTGGGCTTGTCGGCATGATCACAACGGTTACAGTTTTCGCCCAGATTGTGCTCGATATGGGTTTTGGAGCAGCATTAATTCAGAGAGACGACGCGACGGAGCGCCAGCTGTCAACATTGTATTGGCTTAACATTATGACGGGCGTTTTGCTGTTTGTTCTTTTATATGTGAGCAGTCCTGTCATTGCGGGATTTTATCAAAGAGAAGAGCTGGTGTTTCTGGTTCGGATTCTGGCGATTATGTTTTTGATCGCGCCAATTGGACAGCAATATCAGTATATGCTGCAAAAGCAGCTGCATTTTAATACGTTAAGCAAAATAGAGATTTTTTCAAATGTATTGTCATTCGGATATTTAGTGATAGCGGTTTTTATGATGGATGCGATTTTGGCGTACGTGATTTCTCAAGTCCTGCTGCAGTCCAGTAAAGGGATTTTATATTGGGCTGTATACCGAAAAAAGTGGCATCCTGCTTTTGTTTTTGATTTGAGAGGCATGAAGGATTTCTTTTCTTTTGGAGCCTTTCAGCTTTCATCCCGTCTTGTGAACAGGCTGGGAGCAAATATCGATATGATTTTGATCGGCCGGTTTATTGGTGCTGAAGCATTGGGGATTTATAACCTCGCTTATCAGATTGTCACCATTCCGGTTTTGAAGATCAATCCGATTGTCACACGGGTGGCATTCCCTGTTTTCGCAAAAAACAAATATGAAAACAGCGTGATCAGAGAAGGCTTTCTGAATATGACAAAAATGCTGGCGCTTGTTTCGTTTCCGCTGTTAATCGGGCTCGTGTCTGTGTCAGACGCCTTTATCACAGCGGTTTTCGGAGAAAAGTGGCTTGCTGCTGTTCCGATCCTAAATGTTCTGGCGATTGTCGGAATACTAAGAGTGCTTATGAATCCAAATGGATCTGTGTTGCTGGCTAAAGGAAGAGCTGACTTAGCGTTTTATTGGGATTCCGGCGTGCTGCTGCTGTACGGATTATCACTGTTTGCAGCTGTACAGACGGGAAGCCTGCTGACAGTCGCATGGGTATATGCCATTATCAGCGTTGTTAATTTCCTGATTGGGCGCTGGCTTTTGGCATATGTCATCAAGCTTAACCTTTCAGCTTATTTCCAGTCGATTATGAAGCCATTTCTGATTACTGCGGCGATGGGCATCATCGCGTTTGGTGTAAGCCTCAGTACCGAACACTTCAGTATGCAGGCAGAAATGCGGCTGGCCATTTCAGTTGCGGCCGGGGCGCTGTGCTATCTCTTTCTTTTGGTAAAAGCGTACCCTCAAACGAAAAGCAAACTACTAAGAAAAGGACGTTTGTCATGAAGATTTTGTGGATCACAAGCGTATATCCGAGCAGTATGAAACCCGGAGAGGGTGTGTTTCATGAGACACAGGTGCAAGAGCTGCAAAAACTCGGGCTTGATATCACTGTGATATGCCCACGGCCTTTTCATTCAGCGCCTGTCCGCATGCTGAAAAAGACATATCGAAAAAAGGATGCCAGACCGGAGTATGAGGTTAGAAAGGGGATACCGGTTTACCGGCCTTTCTATCGGGCAGTTCCCGGCCAGCTGAAGTGGGCGCAGCCTCATCGGAGAATCGCATCAGCCGTTTTAAAAACCATGAAACAGCGCGGCCTATATCCGGATCTGATCCATGCTCATTTTGCCATGCCATCGGGCGGGGCTGCGGCAGTCGTGTCAGAGTCAGCGCAAATTCCTTATGTCCTGACCTTGCATGGCAGTGATGTGAATGTCTATCCGCATTACAGCAAAGGAGCGTTTAAAGCCTTCAAGCGTGCCGTAGGTTCTGCGTCAGTTGTTTTAGCAGTCAGCCACAAGCTTCAGGAAGAAGCCAAAAAGCTTTCGGGCTTTGACAGCTCGGTTTTGCCAATTGGCATACAGCTCAGCCGTTTTCAGGAGAATGAGGAGACGAAAGAGGAAATCAGAGAAAGACTCGGACTCCCGCTTGATCAGCGTCTGGCTGTCTATGTCGGCCGGCTGGTCAGAGAGAAAGGCATTTTTGAACTGTCTGAAGCGATCGAATCGCTGCAGGACCCACCTCAGGCAGTCTTTGTCGGGGATGGTCCCGCAAAATCGACGCTGACGCAGAAGGGGCATATCGTCACAGGCCAAGTGCCGAATCATCATGTAAGAGACTATTTACTTGCGGCAGATCTATTCGTGCTTCCTTCTTACAGTGAGGGGATGCCGACTGTTGTGATTGAGGCGCTGGCGCTAAGGGTTCCTGTTATCTGTACGGATGTTGGCGGAGTGTCGTCTTTGTTCGGAAAGCACCAACATCTGCTGATTAAACCGAAATCCGCTCAAGCCTTGGCGGAAGCGATCACTCGGTACGAACATGAGCAAATATGGAAGCCGGAAGTAGCAGATGACTTATATGAAACCGTGCAGGCTCAATTTGACGCAGGAAAAAACGCCAAGGCCTTGCATCATCAGTATCAGACGGTCACGAAAACGTCCGTTTAATCGTAAGAAACTGCGACCAATATAAATAGGAAGATCATTTTACAGGAGAGGGATGAGCGCTGTGAAAAAAATAGCTGTAATTGGAACAGGTTATGTAGGACTCGTATCAGGCACTTGCTTTGCGGAGATCGGCAATAAAGTTGTTTGCTGTGATATCGATGAATCAAAAATCAGAAGTCTGAAAAATGGGGTAATCCCAATCTATGAACCAGGGCTTGCAGACTTAGTTGAAAAAAATGTGCTAGATCAGCGCCTGACCTTTACGAACGATATCCCGTCCGCCATTCGGGCCTCAGATATTATTTATATTGCAGTCGGAACGCCTATGTCCAAAACAGGTGAAGCTGATTTAACGTACGTCAAAGCGGCGGCGAAAACAATCGGTGAGCATCTTAACGGCTACAAAGTGATCGTAAATAAAAGCACAGTCCCGGTTGGAACAGGGAAACTGGTGCAATCTATCGTTCAAAAAGCCTCAAAGGGGAGATACTCATTTGATGTTGTATCTAACCCTGAATTCCTTCGGGAAGGGTCAGCGATTCATGACACGATGAATATGGAGCGTGCCGTGATTGGTTCAACAAGTCATAAAGCCGCTGCCATCATTGAGGAACTTCATCAGCCATTCCATGCTCCTGTCATTAAAACAAACCTAGAAAGTGCAGAAATGATTAAGTACGCCGCGAATGCATTTCTGGCGACAAAGATTTCCTTTATCAACGATATTGCAAACATTTGTGAGCGAGTCGGCGCAGACGTCTCAAAAGTTGCTGATGGTGTTGGTCTTGACAGCCGTATCGGCAGAAAGTTCCTTAAAGCGGGTATTGGATTCGGCGGTTCATGTTTTCCAAAGGATACAACCGCGTTGCTTCAAATCGCAAAATCGGCAGGCTATCCATTCAAGCTCATCGAAGCTGTCATTGAAACGAACGAAAAGCAGCGTGTTCATATTGTAGATAAACTTTTGACTGTTATGGGAAGCGTCAAAGGGAGAACCATTTCAGTCCTGGGATTAGCCTTCAAACCGAATACGAACGATGTGAGATCCGCTCCAGCGCTTGATATTATTCCAATGCTGCAGCAGCTGGGCGCCCATGTAAAAGCATACGATCCGATTGCTATTCCTGAAGCTTCAGCGATCCTTGGCGAACAGGTCGAGTATTACACAGATGTGTATGCTGCGATTGAAGACACTGATGCATGCCTGATTTTAACGGATTGGCCGGAAGTGAAAGAAATGGAGCTTGTAAAAGTGAAAAGTCTCTTAAAACAGCCAGTCATCATCGACGGCAGAAATTTATTTTCACTTGAAGAGATGCAGGCAGCCGGATACATTTATCACTCTATCGGCCGTCCCGCTGTTCGGGGAACGGAACCCTCTGACAAGTATTTTCCGGGTTTGCCGCTTGAAGAATTGGCTAAAGACTTGGGAAGCGTCAATTTATAAAAAGAAAAAGTGTTACTTGGTTGAAGCTGCCGGCTGCTAGGCTCGGCCGCCGGCTCCTGAAACATCAGGAAAGGGGTTAAACATGTGAGTATCAAACGATCAGCGGTCCATACGCTAGCGTTACTGGCCGCTGCTATATTTGGAGTCGTCCTATTGCTGGGAGCCATCCATAAAGATATAGGTTTCATGCAGATGGCTGCTGTGCTTGCGGTGTTGGCAATTGGCCTGTTTTTACTGACGCTTGCAACCGCATTTACAACAAAAGAACGGCTCTTTATGGCTGTAATCTATATTTTGATCGCCTGCACTTTTTTAAATAATGCATTTTTCGCTATTCATCTTGGATTTTTCAGTTTGTTCCTTTACCGGCTTCTGCTCATTGCAGCGGGTTGCCTTCATATTTTCGGCATGGTTCGGAATCGAACCCATATTGAAAGATGGCATGGGCTGCAAGTAAAAGGGATATTGCTCTTTTTCGCCTTTTGGTTTATATATGGCCTTGTTTCTCTGCTGTGGGCCAAGTCGGTAACAGTTGGCCTCAAGTATTTAGCCTTATTGGCAATGGGAATTTTCTTCATTTATCTTATTGTCATGTACGTGCAAAAAATGGAGCGGCTGATGATTATTTATGCCATTTGGCTGGTGATGACGGTATTTCTGATGATCATTGGTTTTTACAATCATATCACCCACCATCATCTTCCGAGTTCCACATTGTACAGCGGACCGGAGTATAAGCAGCATTATCCGACATCGGTCTTTTTTAATCAAAATGACTTTGCGACCTTTTTATCCATCAGCTTCTTTTTTTACATCACGATGATGAAAAACATTAAGAATGGATACATCAAGGCAATTGGCCTTGTGCTCTCGCTCTGTGCGTTGTATTTAATTTTTGCCACTGGTTCAAGAGCCAGCCTTCTGGGGATTTTTGCAGGTATTGCTGTCTACATCTTCATTGTATTGCCGCCTGTTTTAAAGAAAATGGCTATATGGCTGTCGGCGGCGGGAATTGCTCTTTTCGCAGTTCTTTTCGCCAGCAAAATCTATTCAAAGTTTTGGGAGCTGTTTCTGGCCCCGCAGACGCTGCATTCATTTCATGACAGGCTTCCATCAAATGTGGCTCGGGCAAATCTGCTGAAAAACGCTTGGCATTTTTTCCTTGATTCATACGGATTCGGAGTCGGAGCAGGAAATGTATCCTATTATCTTGAGCATTATGCTGTATATGATACTGACAATGTGGCAGAGGTGCATAACTGGCTTGTTGAAATTCTGGCTAATTTTGGCTTGTTCATCATGCTGGGATATCTGTCCATTTATGCCTACCTCATATGGGTGTTTTACAAGTTTTATGAAAGAAAATTAGAAAATCAGTCAAAACTGATCACAGAAGGACTTATTACCGCTATGGTCAGTTTCCTGGTATCAAGTATCAGCCCAAGCTCTGTTTCAAATTTATTTTTCCATTGGGTGTTTATGGCGCTCGTCATCGCAGCCGTGAATGTGTTAAGGCGATCCAGACAAATGCCTGAGCCGATGTACAGATAAACAGACTACAAAAAGCAGGGAGACTTATATGAACGATATATTGATAAGAATAGCCCGTCGCATAAAAAAAAATATCATTTGGATCATAGCGGTGCCAATTATATTAGGTGCGGCGGGGTATATCCTGCCGTCACAGATCGCTGATCAAAAGAGCTATACAGCTGAAGATACTTTGGCTGTGGGGAGCTATGATCATCCGGTTTATAACAGCACAGAAGAGATTCCGCTTCTGCTAAAGAGCGACTCTTTTTTGAAGGAGGCGCTTCCTGATGAAAAGGATGAAGATGTAGCAGAGATCAAAGAGAAGCTTACAATCAAAACGGAATCCAAATCGTTACTGACTTTAAGCTATAGTGACGAGGATAAGGATAGAACGGAATCTGTCTTAAACGCCATATCCTCCACCTTCCTCAAAAACGATCAAAAGCTGTATGCAGAAAGAGAAGCCGTCATCCGCAGCAGCATAGACGCGCTTGAAGGCGAGTCGGTGAGCGAGGATTCCAAAGTGGATAAAGAGAGATTTTTATATGAACTCAAAAACACACAGCTTAACCTGAAAGCGGCAAGTGTTACTGATTCCGAAACCGTAAGTGAGACAGCAGGCGGCGGTATGTCTCCGAAAAAGAAAGCAGTTCTCGGCGTTATGATTGGCCTTACGATTGCCTTTATGTTCGTTGTCATTCCTGAATTTTTCAGAGAATCCTTTTAAAATCATACGATGGAGATGTGATCATGACCAATTGGAAACCTCTCGTATCTGTCATTACACCTTCCTATAATGCGCGTGACTATATTGAAGACACGGTTCATTCGGTATTAGATCAGAGCCATCCTCATTGGGAAATGATTATCGTGGATGATTGCTCAACGGATGGGACCCGCGACATTTTACAGCAGTATGAAAAAATAGACGAAAGAATTCATGTGGTGTATCTGGAAGAGAACTCCGGAGCTGCGGTTGCTCGCAACAAAGCGTTGGAACGCGCTCAAGGGCGCTACGTAGCATTTTTGGACAGTGATGACAAATGGAAAAAAGACAAACTGGAAAAGCAGCTTGAGTTTATGATGGAGCGCTCCTGTGCGTTCTCTTTCACGGGCTACAGCTTAATGGCGCAGGACGGGACCCCACTCGATAAATTTATTCATGCGCCGGAAAGCCTGACGTACGATGACGCCCTGAAAAATACAATTATCGGCTGCTTGACGGTGATGATTGACAGGGAGCAAACGGGACAGATCCAAATGCCGAATATTAGAACGAGACAGGACTTAGCTACATGGCTGTCTCTTTTAAAAAAAGGATTTACTGCCTATGGAATGAATGAATGCCTGGCTGAATATCGGCTTGTCAATAACTCAATTTCCAGCAACAAATGGAAGGCTGCGAAAAAAACGTGGTTTGTCTACAGGGAGATCGAACGGCTTCATTTTATGAAAGCAACATGGTGTTTTGTTCAATATGCAAAAAACGCGGTGAAAAAAAGATTATAGCCGCAAACAGAGAGAAAAGGTGATGAAGGTGGAAACAAAAGAAGCAATCATTCATGTCATCGTTGCCACTGCTGAATGGGGAAAAGACCAATTGAGATACAGAAGGCACCGGCTGGCAGAATTTTTAGCTGCTCAGGAGGAAACGAAGGAAGTTATTTGGGTATGTCCGGCTCCGCGTGCCCAAGGGAAAGAGTTTCAAGAAGTCCATTCTGGCATCAGGCAATTCGCTGTCAAAGACCTGCTGCAGAAAAAAATGTTTCGTTTCGGACGATATACAGATGTCTTTTACAGACATAAGCTCTCCCCATTACTCGATGAGCTTACATCTGCTTCTGCAAACGGTGAACGCTGCTGTTTATGGTACACGTTTCCCGGATTCCCGCTGCTGTCTTCGCTGTATTCTTGGGATCAGGTCATTTATGACTGCAGTGACCTATGGGCTGCGCCGATCAGCGGCCGATCAAATCTGCTGTCTGAATTCCGGCGAAAAGTCATTAAATCGGCAGAGCTGAGAATTATACAACGAGCAGATTCAATAACCTGTTCATCAGATTATCTTCACAAGGAAGTAGACAAAAAACTGACTGCAGGACGAGAAAAGGTTCATACTGTGGAAAACGGTGTGGAGTATGAGCTGTTTTCTGCAACTAAACAAGCTCCCGATCGCAGTATACTGCAGGGGAGAGAAGGAACAGTGTTAGGTTTTATTGGCGGGATTAAACCGAAGCTCGATTTTAAAATGATTAAAGCCGCCGCCCTGCAAAAGCCTGATTGGACATTTTTATGGGTTGGCCCGGATGCCACCAATGGTGACGTTTCGTTTCAAGAGCTGCTGAGGCTTCCCAATGTCATATGGACCGGTCCGGCAGATCCAAAAGAAGTGCCTCATTATATGGAGCTTATCGACATTGGCATCATGCCATATAAACAATCACCGTATAATCAAGCTGTGTTTCCGCTGAAACTATTTGAATTTTTAGCGGCAGGAAAACCTGTCGTCGGCTCTAATCTCCCGTCAACCTCAAAAATGCAAAAGCCGTATGTATACGAATATGTAGAGGGCGATCATCCGATTGATTTTATAGCCGCTTGTGAAAAAGTTCTCGGTCAAAACGGAGACGAGACCTATAAAGAAATGCGCCGAAACATCGCTCGCACACAAGATTGGAATTGCTTATTTAGACAAATTATGAAGTATACAGGGATTCAAAAACATGCGTAGTCCTATAAATTGGGATGCGCGTTTTTTGATTATACGTGTTTCTTTTTGATGAAGCTTGTTATAATAACTAAGGAGAAGGTATAATGGAAGGAACGGTTCTCTATATAAATAAAGACTTCATTTAATTCCAAAGGAGACTTCTTTATGCTTGACGAACGCATGATTCGCATTGTTGTTGCGTTTATTGTCTCGCTGCTGACAGTTTTAATCATAACCCCAATCGTAAAAAGGATTGCGATTAAAATAGGTGCAGTTGACCAGCCCAGCAATCGAAAAGTACATGACAAAATCATGCCCCGCATGGGCGGGCTGGCCATATTTATCGGGGTGGTTGCAGGCGTGCTTGCATCCGGTATTTACACAGAAACAAGGATGACGGCAATTACAGTCGGAGCATTCATCATTATTGTGTTAGGTATTCTTGACGATAAATATCAATTAAGTGCAAAAGTTAAGTTTTTGATTCAATTAGGTGTAGCCATTATGATTGTAAGCACTGGCTTAAAAATGGACTTTTTCTCAGTACCTTTTTTAACAGAACGATTTGAGTTAGGATGGATGGCTTATCCGCTGACGGTATTATGGATTGTCGGCATCACGAACGCAATTAACCTGATTGATGGATTGGATGGCCTTGCTGCCGGTCTTTCTGTTATCGGCCTGTCAACGATTGCTGTCATGGCGCTATCCGGCGGAAAAGTGCTCATTCTGTCACTCTCATTAGTCGTTATTGCCAGCACGCTGGGGTTTTTGTTTTACAACTTCCATCCGGCAAAAATCTTTATGGGAGATACGGGATCACTTTTTTTAGGGTATAGTATTTCGATTCTTTCATTATTAGGCCTGTATAAAAGTGTCACATTGTTCAGTATCGTTATCCCGATTATCATATTAGGCGTCCCGATTTTTGATACAACTTTTGCTATCATCAGGAGAATATTAAACAAACAGCCGATTTCAGCGCCTGATAAGTCGCATATTCACCATAGACTGATGGCCTTTGGCCTTTCACATCGGATGTCGGTCTTAGTTATTTATTTAATTGGATTTATTTTCAGTATCAGTGCGATTGTACTTAAAAGTGCCACAATTTGGCTTTCTTTGTTTATTATCTTCATTTTAATTATTTTTATGCAAATCATAGCAGAAGTGACAGGACTCGTGAATGAAAAATTTAAGCCGTTTACAAAGTTTTATAAACGGCTGGTGAAAAGGAATTAAAAATTCCGGCTTATGTGCCGGAGTTTTTTTCTGCGCAAAAATGCCCGATCCTCTAAAAGGACCGGGCATTTTTTAATAGGATGAATCAGTTGTTGAATTCGTTGTACTGTTGTTTGAGCTTGTGCTGCTGTCATTCGAATAGCTGTTTCCGCTCGTCGTCCCGTCAGTTGTTGTGCCAGTGCTGCCAGAACTGCTTGAGCTGTCAGTCCCGTCTGTTGCACTTCCGGTACCGGAAGTGCCAGTGCTTGTATCAGGAGTATAATCTAAATGCTCTTGAAGCGTTTTTCTGACTTTCTCGAGATTTGTAGCATCAGGTTCAAAGTAATATGTGTTGTTAGGCCCTAAATACAAATCAGAACCTGTAATGCTCAATGTGTCGATTTTTTTGCTGGTAAAGCCGCTGTAAATCTGCTGAAGTGCTAAACCTTCAGTAATGCGAATATTGGTTTCAACGTTTTCGCTGGCTTTTTCTGCGATTTTATCAATTTTAGCAATGTTGCTTGCACTTGACATGCGGTCAATCAGCGCGTTTAAGATTTGTTTTTGTCTGTCATTACGGCCAAAGTCTCCGCGTTTATCCTGTTTTCTCATCCGGGCATATGCTAAGGCTTCTTCGCCGTTCAAATGCATCTCGCCTTTTTTGAAGTAAATCCGTTTGCTTTCGTCTACATCACTTTTTTCATCGAAATCGAAAGGCACGTCAACATCAATACCGCCGACTTCATTAATCACATCTTTAAATCCGTCAAAATCAACTGTGACATATTTATCAATCGGGATTTGCAAGAAGTTTTCAACAGTTTCAACTGTCTCATCTTTACCGCCTTTGCTGTAAGCGGCATTGATCTTCGTCTTGCTTCCCGTTGTGTCACCAGCTAATTGCACACGTGTGTCACGCGGAATGCTCAGCATTTTCATGGTTTTATTTTTGGGATCCAGGGTAACAACAATAAGAGAGTCTGATCTCCCTTTTTGTCCTTTAGTCGCGTAATCCTCTATTCCCATAAATAAAATAGAAAATGGTTTTTTCTTCATGTCTACAACTTCGTTGCGAAGATTTGATTTATTCCCGCGGGATAGGGCATCGTACGATTCATCCGCAGCGTTAATGGTTTTATAAAGTTTATACCCGCCAAGTCCTACAACTACCAATAGTGCAAGGGCGAACAATAACATAATTCTTTTTAAAATTTTCCTGCGTTTGCTCTTTTTCTTTTTTCGCACACGCACTCTAACGCGTTCAGCCATTATTCAGTCTCCTTTATGTGATTGACGGCTTTTTCAAGATACGTCAACTCTCCCTCTTTAATATCACTCTTTCCATTTGTCAGTTCTGTCATCCATTCAGAAAAAGCGTTTGTTTCTTTTTCTTCGACGTATGTTTCGAATTCAACATTTTCTGAATAATGGATTTCCTTTAACAGAAATTGTGACTCCCTTAATTCATTTTCAATCTTGCCAAGCCATGTGTAATCTGCAGAAGTATGCATGATTCGCATAAGCTTCCGTTCTACAACACCTATATGATTTAATCCTTCAGACACTGATTTCCCATAAGCGCGAATTAATCCGCCAGCACCAAGCTTAATGCCTCCGAAGTAGCGTGTAACGACGGCGCAAGTATCCTTCAGCCTGCGTTTTTTTAAAACCTCGAGCATCGGCACTCCCGCTGTACCGCTTGGTTCCCCGTCATCATTGGCTTTTTGGATATGATCATTCTCGCCAATAACATAAGCCGAGCAATTATGAGTCGCATTCCAGTGCTGTTTCTTTATTTTCTGTATAAATTCCTGTGCCTCTTGTTCGGTAGAAACACGGCTTAAATGACAGATAAAACGCGATTTTTCTATAACAATCTCGTGTTCTCCTGCTTCTTTCACAGTAAAATAGCTGTGCAGCATGCTAGCTGACCCTCCTGCTAAGCATAAAAGACTGCCTATACAAATTCGTACAGTCTTTAGAATTTTTGTGCGTATTTTGGTATCATAAAGAGTAGATAGTATATAAAAATGTTTTTTTCTAGAATATACGCATTCTTTCATTATAATTCGACATAATTTGCAGATCAATTACATTTATAATAAAAATATATGACAACGCCGTGACGGAGGGAAATTATGAATAAAACAAAGATGGATTCCAAAGTGCTGGATTCTATTTTGATGAAGATGCTGAAAACCGTTGACGGGAGCAAGGACGAGGTTTTTCAAATCGGGGAGCAGTCACGCCAGCAGTATGAACAGCTGGTCGAAGAACTGAAACAAATTAAACAGCAGGTGTATGAAGTGATTGAGCTTGGCGATAAACTTGAAGTGCAAACTCGCCATGCGAGAAACCGTTTATCCGAGGTCAGCCGTAATTTTCATAGATTCAGTGAAGAGGAAATCCGCAATGCTTATGAAAAAGCCCATAAGCTGCAGGTAGAATTGACGATGATCCAGCAGCGTGAGAAGCAATTGCGCGAACGGCGGGACGATTTGGAGCGCAGATTGCTAGGGCTTCAGGAAATCATTGAGCGGTCAGAATCATTAGTAAGCCAAATTACAGTTGTGCTCAACTACTTGAATCAGGATTTGCGCGAAGTTGGACTGCTTCTTGCTGATGCTCAGGCAAAACAGGATTTCGGCTTAAGAATCATTGAGGCGCAGGAAGAAGAGCGAAAAAGAGTCTCAAGAGAAATCCATGACGGACCCGCTCAAATGCTGGCGAATGTTATGATGAGATCGGAATTAATCGAGCGGATTTTCCGTGACCGGGGCGCAGAGGACGGATTCCAAGAAATTAAAAATCTACGCCAAAATGTTCGGAATGCCCTTTACGAAGTGAGAAGGATTATATATGATTTAAGACCGATGGCCCTTGATGACCTAGGCCTGATTCCAACTTTAAGAAAATATCTATATACAACCGAGGAATATAACGGGAAGGTCAAAATACATTTTCAGTGCATTGGAGAAACAGAGGATCAGAGGCTAGCGCCTCAGTTTGAGGTTGCGCTCTTCAGGCTCGCACAGGAAGCTGTGTCTAATGCGCTAAAGCATTCTGAATCTGAAGAAATTACAGTCAAAGTTGAGATCACAAAGGATTTTGTGATTTTAATGATAAAAGATAACGGTAAAGGGTTCGACCTGAAGGAAGCGAAAGAGAAGAAAAACAAATCATTCGGCTTGCTGGGCATGAAAGAAAGAGTAGATTTATTGGAAGGAACGATGACAATAGATTCGAAAATAGGTCTTGGGACATTTATTATGATTAAGGTTCCGTTATCTCTTTGACTATGATTTGTAAAATAGAGCCAAAAGGCATATTGACCGAATGCTAGAGTATATAGAACAATAATACAAGGAGGCGTGGCTTGTGACTAAAGTAAACATTGTTATTATCGACGACCATCAGTTATTTCGTGAAGGTGTTAAACGGATATTGGATTTTGAACCTACCTTTGAAGTGGTAGCCGAAGGTGATGACGGGGACGAAGCGGCTCGTATTGTTGAGCACTATCATCCTGATGTTGTGATCATGGATATCAATATGCCAAACGTAAATGGTGTGGAAGCTACAAAACAGCTTGTAGAGCTGTATCCTGAATCTAAAGTAATTATTCTATCAATTCACGATGACGAAAATTATGTAACACATGCCCTGAAAACAGGTGCAAGAGGTTATCTGCTGAAAGAGATGGATGCTGATACATTAATTGAAGCGGTTAAAGTAGTGGCTGAGGGCGGATCTTACCTCCATCCGAAGGTTACTCACAACCTCGTTAACGAATTCCGCCGCCTTGCAACAAGCGGAGTTTCTGCACACCCTCAACATGAGGTTTACCCTGAAATCCGCAGACCATTACATATTTTAACTAGGCGGGAATGTGAAGTGCTGCAGATGCTTGCAGACGGAAAAAGCAACCGCGGTATTGGTGAATCATTGTTTATCAGTGAGAAAACCGTTAAAAACCATGTCAGCAATATTTTACAAAAAATGAATGTAAACGACCGGACGCAAGCCGTTGTGGTCGCCATTAAAAATGGCTGGGTAGAAATGAGATAGTATAATAGGAGACTTGCCTTTTACTAGGCAGGTCTTTTTTTAGGCTGCCGTTTCCCTTACAATAGAGTTATAAAGCAATAAGGCAGGTATCGAAGCTATGAATATTGCAGTCGTAACAGACAGCACGGCATATATTCCGAAAGAAATGCGTGAACAACATCAGATACATATGATCCCTCTCCAGGTTGTTTTTAGGGAGGAGACTTACCGTGAAGAAATTGAGTTGGACTGGAAAAGCTTTTATGAAGAAGTGAAAAAACATAATGAGCTCCCGACGACTTCTCAGCCGCCAATCGGCGAGCTGGTTGCGTTGTATGAAGAGCTTGGCAAGTCTTATGATGCGGTTATCAGTATCCATCTTTCCAGCGGGATCAGCGGAACATTCAGCAGTGCAGCAGCGGCTGATTCGATGGTCGACAATATTGATGTGTATCCATTTGACTCAGAGATCAGCTGCTTGGCTCAAGGCTTTTATGCCCTTAAAGCTGCTGAATTAATCAAAAACGGAGCATCATCGCCGGAAGATATTATAAAAGAACTGGAAGAAATGAAAAAAACAGTTCGAGCTTATTTTATGGTAGATGACTTAGCCCATCTTCAGCGCGGCGGGCGATTAAGCAGCGCCCAAGCCTTCATTGGTAGTCTTCTAAAGGTAAAGCCTATCCTTCATTTTGACAATAAGGTAATTGTGCCTTTTGAGAAGATTCGCACACGTAAAAAAGCAATTTCGCGAATTTATGAGCTTTTAGACGAAGATGCGAGTAAAGGGTTGCCTATGCGAGCTGCTGTTATCCACGCTAATCGAGAGGAAGAAGCAGCGAAAATCATTGAAGAGCTTTCTGCAAAATATCCTCATGTTGAATTTTATAACAGCTATTTTGGCGCGGTAATCGGCACTCATTTGGGTGAAGGTGCGTTAGGAATTTGCTGGTGTTTTAAATAAGGCCAAATCTCCGTTTTTAGAGCGGAGATTTTTTTATATTCTTATTTTAATAGTTGGACAGAAAATATTCATTCAGGCATACTGTTTCGAAAGGAGGCGTGCTATGTGAATGTGCCAGTTGAAAAAAACGGTTCCTTTTCAAAAGAATTGCAGCAGACGCTTCGAAGCCGTCATTTGCTCAGGACTGAGCTCTCATTTTCCGATGAGATGATTGAATGGCATATCAAGAATGGATATATCACTGCTGAAAATTCTATATCCATAAATAAACGGAGATATAGATGTAATAGGTGCGGACAAACTGATCAGCGGTATTTTTCTTTTTATCACTCATCTGGAAAGAATAAGCTGTATTGCCGTTCCTGTGTCATGATGGGCAGAGTGAGTGAGGAGGTTCCTTTATATTCATGGAAAGAGGAAAATGAATCAAACTGGAAGTCTATTAAGCTGACATGGGATGGCAAGCTTTCAAGCGGACAGCAAAAAGCCGCCAATGTTTTAATTGAAGCAATATCAAAAAAAGAAGAGCTCCTCATCTGGGCGGTTTGCGGCGCTGGCAAAACAGAAATGCTGTTTCCTGGTATAGAATCAGCGTTAAATCAAGGACTGCGTGTATGTATTGCAACACCTCGCACCGATGTTGTATTAGAGCTTGCTCCAAGACTCAAGGCTGCCTTTCAGGGTGCTGACATTTCAGCGCTTTACGGAGGAAGCGATGACAAAGGGCGGCTATCTCCGCTTATGATTTCCACTACGCATCAGCTTTTGCGATATAAAGATGCAATCGATGTTATGATCATTGATGAAGTTGACGCTTTTCCATATTCTGCTGATCAAACCCTTCAATTCGCTGTTCAAAAAGCAAGAAAGAAAAACAGCACCCTCGTTTATTTAAGTGCAACACCTCCTAAAGAATTAAAAAGAAAATCATTGAACGGACAGTTACATTCAGTTCGCATCCCCGCAAGACACCACCGGAAACCTTTACCCGAACCGCGCTTTGTATGGTGTGGAAACTGGAAGAAGAAATTAAACCGAAATAAAATTCCGCCAGCGGTGAAAAGATGGATAGAGTTTCATATAAAAGAAGGGAGGCCTGTTTTTTTATTCGTTCCTTCCGTTTCTATTCTGGAAAAGGCTGCTGCGTGCTTTAGAGGTGTTCATTGCCGAACCGCATCTGTGCACGCGGAAGACAAGCATAGAAAGGAGAAAGTGCAGCAATTCAGAGATGGTCAGCTCGATTTATTAATCACAACAACAATACTGGAAAGAGGCGTCACAGTCCCCAAGGTGCAAACGGGTGTACTAGGAGCGGAATCATCTATCTTTACGGAAAGCGCACTTGTTCAAATTGCAGGAAGAACCGGCCGGCATAAAGAATATGCGGACGGCGATGTCATTTACTTTCACTTCGGCAAAACAAAGAGTATGCTCGATGCAAGAAAGCATATAAAAGAAATGAATGAATTGGCAGCAAAAGTTGAATGTACAGACTAGCCATTATTTGAAAACGTGGTACAGTATACTCATATAACCGATGATGAGGAGCTGTAAAAATGCTTGTCAATTCAAAAGAAATCGTAATGAAAGAACTGCTCGACCGATATATGGACCAGCTTCATATGGCCTGTACTTGCCAAGTATGCCAAAACGATGTATTGGCACTTTCTTTAAACAAAGTGAGTCCATCCTACGTTACTGATCTTAAAAAGATCGCATATACGAAAGCTGAGCTGGTAGATAAACAAAAAAACACAGCAATGCTTGTCATTTTGGCTGAATCTGCTGCAGTAGTTTCAGAGAGTCCAAGCGATTTATGTCAAACGAAGCAGGAGGAGGCATTCATAAACTGATCTGTTTATTATGTGATTCGCAATTTTCTCAAGATGTTACATGGAGAGCCCTTTTTTTATTAAAGCCTGATGAAAAGGTTTGTTATTCTTGCAGAAGCAAATTAAAGAAAATCACAGGACATATCTGCCCCCTGTGCGGCAGACCTCAATCTGTTCATGCCGTATGCAGGGATTGCGAGGTGTGGAGAACAAGGATCAGAGACAGTTTGCTATTGCGTCAAAACCGTTCAGTTTACACATATAATGATATGATGAAAGAAGCGCTCTCCCGTTTTAAATTTAGAGGAGATGCAGAAATCATAAATGCATTTAAAAGTGATTTTTCTTCAACCTTTTCTAAGGTTTACCCCGATAAGCATTTTGTTCTTGTACCTATTCCGCTGAGCAAGGAACGGGAAGAAGAGCGCGGTTTTAACCAGGCACAGCTCTTGGCAGAATGTTTAGACCGGCCTTCCCACCATCCCCTCATTCGCCTGAATAATGAGAAACAGTCAAAGAAAAAGAAAACAGAACGCCTGCTGTCAGAGCGCATTTTTGATACAAAAAATAATTCAGCAGCAGGTATGAATATCATTTTAATAGACGATCTTTATACAACAGGCGCCACCTTGCACTTCGCAGCCCGCTGCTTATTAGAAAAAGGAAAAGCCGCTTCAGTGTCATCTTTTACCTTGATCAGAAGCTAAATGATTCTGTTTTTATGCCGATATAATCACTAGAAATTGACACAGGCATATTATCTAATAAGGAGAAAAAAGATGGGAGAACTGGCTAATTGTCCGAAATGCAATGCTTTATTTTTAAAAACAAAGCTGCAAACCGTATGTCAGGCGTGTATTAAGGAAGAAGAAAAATCATTTGAGACTGTCTATAAATTTTTAAGAAAACAGGAAAACCGGCAATCAACTTTGAGCCGGATAACTGAGGAAACAGGTGTGGAAGAAGAGCTGATATTGAAATTCATCAGGCAGAAGCGAATTCAGATCACTCATCTCCCTAATTTGGCATACCCTTGTGAAAGGTGCGGGACATCGATTAGAGAAGGAAAATTCTGCAAGGCTTGCCAGTCCGATATTAAGGATCAAATGGATCATTTGAACCACGAGGATGCTTTGAAAATCGAGAAAGAAAATAGTAAAAAAGACACATACTATGCCTATAATACCAAAAACAGCTGATTCCCTAAACTAACTGAAAACGCAGTCGATAAAAGGGTTAAGATTGTTTAAAGACTGCAACGGAAAGCGAGAGGAATCCTATGAAAATCAATCAATTTGGAACACAATCCGTTAATCCATATCAAAAAAATTATGATAAGCAAGCGGTGCAAAAAACTGCTGCACAGCCTCAAGATAAAATTGAAATTTCATCACAGGCTAAAGAAATGCAACATGCATCCGACGCAGTCACTGGTTCACGACAGGAAAAAATTGCGCAGCTTAAAGCGCAAATTGAAAACGGGTCATACAAAGTAGACGCAAATCATATTGCGAAAAATATGATTAATTTTTATAAAAAGCAATAAAAAAGGAGAAAGCCCATGTCAGCGAAGGCAATTATTGAACAATTGAAGCGACTTTGCGTTCTGCATGAGCACCTGCTCACGCTGTCTGAAGAAAAGACGGAAGCGCTCAAAGCCGGCAAAACAAAAGAGCTTTCTAACATTTTGACAAAAGAGCAAAAATATATTCAAGCAATCACGCAGACAGAAGATGACCGGATCAAAACAACTTCGGCCTTTCTCGGATATAGCGAAAATAATACCATTTCCGCATGTATCGCCAAAACCTCAGGCAGTGAAAAGGAAGAGCTGGAACAACTATACGAATCTCTTTCTCAAGTTCTCGGACGTCTGAAAAAAGTAAATGAGATGAATAGGCAGCTGACAAGAGACGCGCTGCAATTCATCTCTATTTCGTACGATATGCTGGTTCCTAAGGAAAATAACTTCAATTACAGCAAATCAATTAAAGCTGAGCTGCCGAAAAGCAGCCAAATGAAACTGTTTGATTCAAAAGCTTAGCAGAAAGGAATTCAGAAAATGACATCTACCTTTATGGGGCTTGAAACTGCAAGGCGGGCGTTAAGCGCTCAGCAGGCAGCTTTAAGCACTACTGCCAATAACGTGGCAAATGCCAATACTGATGGTTATACAAGACAGCGGGTCTCATTGGAGGCAACCGACTATTTCCCTGCTGTATCTAAAAACGCAGAAAAAACAGCGGGACAAATGGGTACGGGCGTTCAAGGAAAATCAGTTGAGAGAATAAGAGATATCTTTCTTGACTACCAATACCGTCTTCAAAACAACAGTGCCGGATACTATGACACGAAGGCCAAAGCGCTGTCCCAAATGGAAGGCGTTTTAAATGAAACGGATGACAGCGGCTTGAACAGTGTGCTCAATTCGTTTTGGAATTCTCTGCAGGAATTATCGAATAATACAAATGAAGAAAGTGCACGTTCTGTTGTTGCTCGAAAAGGACAAGCTGTAGCTGAAACGTTTAATTATATTTCTGAATCACTTACAAATGTCCAATCGAATTTAAAAGCAGAGCTAAATACAACTGTGTTGGATGTCAATTCTCTGCTTTCTCAATTAAACAGTTTAAATAAGCAAATTGCACAAGTAGAGCCGGTCGGGCTTCTTCCGAATGGTTTATATGACCAGCGAGATTTGCTGATCGATAAATTATCCTCAATGGTTGATATCAAAGTCAGCTACAACAAATCAGGCGGGAATGCACTTGCATCTGCTGAAGGAACTGTATCAATTGAAATCCTTGATAAAAATAAACAGTCGCTAGGAACTGTTTTGGACGGTAAAAATTACGAGGTTTCAGAACTTGCAGCCAACTATGATAATGAAACTGGGTTAGTATCAAGTATTTCAATCGGGGATACAGCTGTGCAGGCGGAGTCCTTTAGCAGCAAGGGATCCCTTTTAGGATTTATAGAGTCTTACGGGTATATAACAGCAGACGGCCAAGAAAAGGGCGTATACCCGGAAATGCTTTCTGATCTTGACAATATGGCGCTTGAATTCGCGAAAGCTTTCAATGAAGTGCACAGAAATGGTGTGACCAAGAGCGGTGAACAAGGCGGAGACTTTTTTGATTTTACTGGCGGTGAAACTGAACCTGCCAAGGGCGCGGCGGGCAAGATCAAAGTGGCTGACAGCATAATAGATTCAAAAGGCGCAAACATTGCTTTCTCACTGACTGGTGCAGCCAACGATAACGCAAATGCTACAAAATTAGCAAATGTTTTAACCGGTAAAATAACCATTAACGGTAAAGAAACTAGTGTTTTAGATTATTATGCGGGTCTGATTGGCGAGCTAGGGATCGAAGCTCAAGAGGCTAATCGACTGGCGTCTAATACAGAAACACAGCTAAATGATGCTGACATAAACCGTCAGCAAATGAGCGCAGTTTCTTTAGACGAAGAAATGACGAATATGATTCAATTCCAACATGCATACAATGCAGCTGCAAGAATGGTGACTTTACAAGACGAATTACTTGATAAAGTGATCAACGGCATGGGTGTTGGAGGAAGGTAGGTAGAGTCACATGAGAGTAACACAAGGCATGATACAGCAAAACTCACTGAGATATATCGGTTCGAGCTACTCGAAGCTGGATAAACTCCAGTCGCAGATTTCTTCAGGGAAAAAAATCTCAAAAGCTTCCGACGATCCTGTAGTAGCAATGAAAAGCTTAAAGTATAATACGCAACTGTCTCAAGTGCAGCAGTACAAAAGCAATGCTTCTCAAGCCTTTACCTGGCTCGAAAACACAGAAACAAACATTACAGAAGGAATTGACATCTTGTCAAAGGTCAGAGAATTAGCGGTTGAAGCTCAAAATGATACAAACGGCGAGTCGGAGCGGCAAGCGATTGGCGTAGAGGTAAAGCAGTTAAAGGAACAGCTTTTAAATATTGCGAATACACAAGTGAACGGCAGATATATCTTTAATGGCACAAATTCAGATAAGCCTCCGGTTACAGATAACGGAGACGGAACTTATACAATTTCTGATACAGCTGATGTCGTAGTCAATATATCAAATAATATGTCATTGAAAGTGAATTCAGATCCAAAGTCAGCTTTTGGAGGCACTTCTGAAAGCGGGCAGAATGTATTTGAAATGCTTGATTCTTTTGAGAAAGCACTAAATTCTGGTTCGCTAGATGGCATGGACAGTGTTTTAAATGATATTGATCATTTTTCTGACGGCATGAGTGCTGAACGATCTGATCTTGGAGCGAGATATAATCGTCTTGAACTGGTTAATACAAGACTGTCAGCGCAAGAAGAAACAGCTACCAAAGTGTTATCAGACAATGAAGATGTAGAACTGGAAGAAGTAATAACTGAATTTATTGCGCAGCAAAGTGTGCACAGGGCTACTCTGGCCGTTAATGCGCAAATTGTTCAGCCTACATTGATTGACTTTTTAAAGTAAGCGGCTCTCAGGAGTTCGCTTTTTTTATAGTTCAGGAGGTAGAGTGATGCAGATTCCCAGATTGATTATGCATAGTGTTCAAGGAAAAATTGGTTTAACAACGACGCCTGCCAGCTTAAAAATGGAGCAGCCTCAAGCTGATCTAGAGATCGAACAGCCGAGTGCGGAAATGGAAATATCGGTGACACCTGGAAAACTCACGATTGACCAGACACAAGCATGGGAAGAATTAGACAGAAAGCATGTTTTCAAGAGAATTGAAGAAGCCGCCCAACAAGGGCATGAGGATGTAATGAAGGGAATAGCGCGCACGGCAGAAGAAGGCGACGAGCTTATGAGAATTGAAAATAAAGGGAACCCAATCGCTTCGCAAGCAAGGAGGAACTCTGAGATGCACCAAATTCAATTAGGCGAAAATTATGCTCCTTCTCTATCTAGGGTGAAAATACAATATACTCCGTCACAGCTTGATGTTCAGATTACGCCGCGAAAGCCTGTTATTCAAGCTGAGCCGCATAAGCCAATTGTTGAATATACGCCAGGAAATGTTAAGGTTGACATGCTCCAATACTCTGATTTAAATATAGATGTAGAATACCCGAAAGAATCACCCGAAAAGTAAAAAGAAAAGGATCGTGAACAATGATCATTCATACGAAGTACCATGGCCAAATGAACATAAAAGAAGAACAAATCATTCTTTTTGAAAGCGGGATTCCAGGCTTTTTAGAAGAAAAACAATTTGTCATACTTCCGCTTTCAGAAGACTCTCCATTCGTGGCACTGCAGTCCGTCACTTCAGAAAATCTTGCGTTCATCGTTGTAAGTCCGTTTATCTTTTTTAAGAATTATGAATTTGACCTTGATGAATCAACTGCTGAACTTTTGGATATCGATAATATTCAAGACGTAGAAGTCATGACAATATTGACCATGGCAGAGCCATTCGAAAAATCTACTGCTAATTTATTGGCTCCCATTATTGTGAATCGCAAGAACATGATGGCTAAGCAAGTCGTTTTACACGACTCCTCATATACGACAAAGCATCCGATTGGAGGAGAATCATGCTAGTTTTATCGCGGAAAATAAGCGAAGCGATTCAAATAGGTGCTGATATTGAAGTAAAAGTGATTGCGGTTGAAGGGGATCAAGTGAAGCTTGGAATTGACGCCCCAAAGCATATTGATATTCACAGGAAAGAAATTTACTTGACCATTCAGGAAGAAAATAATCGTGCAGCAGCGTTATCCAGCGATGTGATCTCCACATTATCCTCACAAAAAAAGTGAGGATTTTTTTATTTTTGTATTAACAAAATCAGAGACAATCCGATATTAATGATGTAGCCGGGAGGAGGCGCAAAAGACTCCGCCAGTTACAAAATAAGGGCACAAGGACGTGCCTTAACAACATATTCAGGGAGGAACAAAACAATGAGAATTAACCACAATATCGCAGCACTTAACACACTGAACCGTTTGTCTTCAAACAACGGTGCATCACAAAAAAACATGGAGAAACTTTCTTCAGGTCTTCGCATCAACCGTGCGGGAGATGACGCAGCAGGTCTTGCGATCTCTGAAAAAATGAGAGGACAAATCAGAGGTCTTGAAATGGCTTCTAAAAACTCTCAAGACGGAATCTCTCTTATCCAAACAGCTGAGGGTGCATTGACTGAAACTCATGCGATTCTTCAACGTATGCGTGAACTTACTGTTCAAGCAGGAAACACAGGTACACAACAAGCAGAAGATCTTGGTGCAATTAAAGATGAAATGGATGCGCTTATTGAGGAAGTTGATGGCATTTCCGATCGCACTGAATTTAACGGTAAAAAGTTATTAGACGGATCTTCCGCTACTACTGGATTTACATTCCAAATTGGCGCAAATGCAGGCCAACAGCTTAACGTTAAAATCGCTGACATGGGAGCAGCTGCTCTAGGTACTACTGTTACAGTTGATAAACTTGACGTAACAGATTTTGCTACTACTTCTTTTGACAATCAACTAAAAGGTATTGATGAGGCTATTAACGCAGTGTCAACTCAACGTGCTAAACTTGGTGCGGTACAAAACCGTCTAGAGCACACAATCAACAACTTGAGCGCTTCTGGTGAAAACCTGACTGCTGCTGAGTCTCGTATCCGTGACGTTGACATGGCTAAAGAGATGAGCGAGTTCACAAAGAACAACATTCTTTCTCAGGCTTCTCAAGCGATGCTTGCTCAAGCAAACCAACAGCCACAAAACGTACTTCAATTGTTACGTTAATTTTAAAAAAGACCTTGGCGTTGCCAGGGTCTTTTAATTTATATTTCTATCTCCGAATCATTCCTCATCCTGTCACTAACTCATGATATAATAACCGGATTCTCCACTAACTTTTTATAAATGTATTTCCAAACAAGAAATCTAAAACAGAAGATTTTTTTCCAAAAATATGTGTAATCTTATCTCCATTTAGTCGATATAAACGATAGATTGGGGCATAGGGGATGATCAATTGAACATTGAAAGGCTCACTACGTTACAACCTGTTTGGGATCGTTATGATACTCAAATACATAATCAGAAAGATAATGATAACGAGGTTCCTGTTCATCAAGTTTCAGATACCAATCTTGCTGAAATGGTGGGGGAAATGAACAAGCTTTTGGAACCTTCGCAAGTTCATCTGAAGTTCGAGCTTCATGACAAGTTAAATGAATACTATGTAAAGGTAATAGAGGACTCTACAAATGAAGTGATCCGCGAAATTCCACCAAAACGGTGGCTTGATTTTTATGCGGCTATGACTGAATTTCTTGGGTTATTTGTAGATGAAAAAAAGTAGAATAGGAGTGGTTTGAGATGGTCACAAGAATAACAGGTTTGGCGTCAGGAATGGATATAGATGATATTGTATCAAAGCTGATGCAGACAGAAAGAGCCCCGCTTGATAAGCTGAAGCAAAAAAAGCAGACTCTTGAATGGCAGCGTGACAGCTATCGTGAAGTCAATACAAAAATAAAAGAATTGCAAGATTATATGTCTAAAAATACGTTGACATATCCTAGCACGTATCAGAGCAAAACTGTGACAAGCTCTAATGAGTCTGTGTTAACTGCTACAGGAAGCGCAAGTGCACCAAACTCTTCTTCTACTGTTGAAGTGGCGAGCTTGGCAACCGCAGCAACGTATAAGGCAAACAATTATACGGGATACACTCAAGGCGATTACAATTTGGCATTTAACGTTGTTGCGCCTGGCGAAACAACGGCAAAAACAGTGAACATTAGTGTGACGAGCGCCGATACGATTGATAATGTGATTTCTAAACTTAACAGCTCAGATCTAGGAGTATCAGCTTTTAAAGATAAAATTTGGAATGGTACAGAGTACGTAGAAACAATTGCGTTTTCTTCTAAAGCAACAGGTGCAGGGGGCAGTATACAGGCAGCAGACTCTGCTACAGCTGACTTTATGTCCGGTCAGCTTGGTTTTTCTTTGGATGCTGATAATAAGCTCACTGCTTACAAAGAAGGCACAAATGCCAAAGTCACAATCAACGGCTTTGAAATGGAGAAGCTGACAAACAATTTCACGGTGAATGGTGTTACTTACTCGATTAAAAATACAACTGCAGCCACAGGCCCTGTTACCACATCTGTTTCTACTGATGTTGACGGGATTTATAACCAAATCAAAGAGTTTGTAGATAAATACAATGAAATGGTTGACAGCCTGAATGAAAAGCTGAAAGAAGAAAAATACCGAGACTATACTCCGTTGACAAGTGAACAAAAAGAAGCCATGTCCGATAAAGAGGTAGAGCTCTGGGAGGAGAAGGCGAAAAGCGGATTGCTTAGAAATGATTCCAGCATCAGCACCGGCACGAACCAAATGCGGACTGACTTTTATACTCAAGTTAATGCGGATGGGAAAACCTATCAATTGACAGAATTCGGCATAACAACCTCAAGTGCTTACCAAATGCGGGGGCATTTAGAGATTAATGAAGACAAACTGAAAGCCAAAATACAAGAAGATCCGCAAAGCGTTGCCGCTTTATTTACAAGTGGGTCGAACAGCAGCGCCTATAGTGATAAAGGGATTATGAAACGCATCGGTGACACCCTGAAAAGTACGGTGAAGAGCATTGAAGCAAAAGCCGGCAACTCGACAATGGGAACCAATGATTATTCAATCGGTAAAAATTTAAACACGATCAGCACTGATATTACCAAAATGCAGGACCGGTTGACCACAATAGAAAACCGCTATTATTCAAAATTCAGTGCAATGGATTCTGCGATTCAAAAAATGAACGAACAAGCGTCCTATTTATCACAGCTTCTTGTACAATAAATGTAATTTGGAGGATGACACATGGCGATCCAAAATCCATATACAGCCTATCAGCAAAATTCAGTGAATACGGCTACACCCGGGGAGCTGACGCTTATGCTGTATAATGGCTGTTTGAAATTTATAAGACTTGCCGCTCAGGCCATTGAGAATGATGATATGGAACGTAAAAATGAAAATCTGATTAAAGCGCAAAATATTATTCAGGAATTAAATTTTACACTTAACCGTAACATAGAGCTTTCCGCTTCTATGGGTGCGATGTACGATTATATGTATCGCAGATTGGTACAGGCAAATATCAAAAATGATACGGGCATGCTGGCTGAGGTTGAAGGTTATGTAACAGATTTTCGCGATGCTTGGAAACAAGCCATTCAAAGTGAGCGGAAGGACCGGCACGGATCAGGCGGGATCGCATGAATAATATAGATCAACTATACACTGAGACGAAGAGTATGCTGTCACACATACAAAATACGCCGGAAAGCGATGAACTTTTAAAGCAAATTGAAGACTTTGTGGCTACACGGTCTGAACTGATTCAGGAGATATCTCTGCCGCTTTCAGAAGAAGAGCGAAAGCAGATGAAACTTATTTTGACATGGGATCAGCTGATTGTGAAGGAAATGGAAAGACTGAAGCAGTCAATCGCAACAGAACTTCAGCAGATGAAAAGAAAACGTGTGATGCATACGACGTATTTAAACCCTTATAACAACATTACGATTGACGGCACATATTATGACAAGCGTAAATAGGTGAGTGCCTTGAAGAGCATTGAAGATTATACGCTTTTATCAGCTTATTATCATCTTCTTTTTACCATCGAAGAGGGGTTGTGTTATTTGATAGAGGCTGAAGAGAATTTATCAAAAACAGAAGGGGATCGGATCTACCAAGATCTGATCCAAGCCTTTTTTTATTTGGATTCAACACATTCAACACTTCTCTTCATTATGGATTCGCGGTGTGCTGAAATTTGTGTGAAAGCATTTGACCAAATTTTTGCGGAGTTTGATCAATTGGTCTCTTTCTCTTTTCCCTCTCATGAGTTCTGTGAGTATTTAAAGGAACATTTTCTGATTCATTATAGAAAATGGATGCTGTCTATTCATCAATGTATGGAACCCTTTTTAATCAATTAGGCGTGTGTGAGGTATTTGTTTCGTTCAATCAGCATATACATATACCTCCGAACCGCCAATAACAGAGCAAATACAAACAAAATTCGACAAAGTTCACTGAATTTTCACAAAAGATTTATGTTTCAGCAGGAATTGTAAAGGGTAAAAGAGAAATAGATACATATCCTTAATAAAAGGGAGGCGTTCTTTGATGAACTATAACATCAGAGGAGAAAATATTGAAGTGACACCCGCGTTAAAGGATCATGTCGAGAGGAAGATCGGCAAGCTGGAGCGCTATTTTGACCATAGCGTGGATGCTGATGTGAACGTCAACTTGAAGTTTTACAATGACAAGGAGTCTAAGGTTGAGGTTACGATTCCGATGACAGATCTGGCGCTTCGGTCCGAGGTGCATAACGAGGATATGTACAACGCAATTGATCTCGCAACAAACAAACTGGAACGTCAAATCCGTAAGCATAAAACGAAAGTAAACCGTAAATTCCGTGAGCAGGGCTCTCCAAAATATTTATTGGCAAACGGTCTTGGCTCTGATACAGATATTGCGGTTCAGGATGACATAGAAGAGGAGGAGAGCTTGGACATCGTCCGTCAGAAACGCTTTAATTTAAAGCCGATGGATAGTGAAGAAGCTATCTTGCAAATGAATATGCTCGGCCATAATTTCTTTGTTTTCACAAATGCGGAAACAAACCTTACAAATGTCGTGTACCGCAGAAATGACGGGAAATATGGCTTAATTGAACCGACTGAATAATGAAGAGAAGCCTTCCGTGATGTCCGCGGAAGGTTTTTGTTTTTCTTATTTGCAAATTCTTTGGAAATAACAAAAGGTATGATATGATAATGAGAGGTATACATGGACTAGTAAATTATTTATACATGCCTCTAAAATAGGCATGTGATGATAGAGGAGCGTTATAAATGCTTGGAATTTTAAATAAAATGTTTGATCCAACAAAACGTACGCTGAATAGATACGAAAAAATTGCTAACGATATTGATGCGATTCGCGGAGACTATGAAAATCTCTCTGACGACGCATTGAAACATAAAACAATTGAATTTAAAGAGCGTCTTGAAAAAGGGGCGACAACGGATGATCTTCTTGTTGAAGCTTTCGCTGTTGTTCGAGAAGCTTCACGCCGCGTAACAGGCATGTTTCCGTTTAAAGTCCAGCTCATGGGGGGCGTGGCGCTTCATGACGGAAATATAGCGGAAATGAAAACGGGGGAAGGGAAAACATTAACGTCTACCTTGCCTGTTTATTTAAATGCGTTAACCGGTAAAGGCGTACACGTCGTGACTGTCAACGAATACTTGGCAAGCCGTGACGCTGAGCAGATGGGGAAAATTTTCGAGTTTCTCGGTCTGACTGTCGGTTTGAATTTAAACTCAATGTCAAAAGACGAAAAACGGGAAGCTTATGCCGCTGACATTACTTACTCCACAAACAACGAGCTTGGCTTCGACTATTTGCGTGACAATATGGTTCTTTATAAAGAGCAGATGGTTCAGCGCCCGCTTCATTTTGCGGTAATAGATGAAGTTGACTCTATTTTAATTGATGAAGCAAGAACACCGCTTATCATTTCTGGACAAGCTGCCAAATCCACTAAGCTGTACGTACAGGCAAATGCTTTTGTCCGCACGTTAAAAGCGGAGAAGGATTACACGTACGATATCAAAACAAAAGCTGTACAGCTTACTGAAGAAGGAATGACGAAGGCGGAAAAAGCATTCGGCATCGATAACCTCTTTGATGTGAAGCATGTCGCGCTCAACCACCATATCAACCAGGCCTTAAAAGCTCACGTTGCGATGCAAAAGGACGTTGACTATGTAGTGGAAGACGGACAGGTTGTTATTGTTGATTCCTTCACGGGACGTCTGATGAAAGGCCGCCGCTACAGTGAGGGGCTTCACCAAGCGATTGAAGCGAAGGAAGGGCTTGAGATTCAAAACGAAAGCATGACCTTGGCGACGATTACGTTCCAAAACTACTTCCGGATGTACGAAAAACTTGCCGGTATGACGGGTACAGCTAAGACAGAGGAAGAAGAATTCCGCAACATCTACAACATGCAGGTTGTTACGATCCCTACCAACAGGCCTGTTGTCCGTGATGACCGACCGGATTTAATTTACCGCACGATGGAAGGAAAGTTTAAGGCAGTTGCGGAGGAGGTCGCACAGCGTTACATGACGGGACAGCCTGTTCTCGTCGGTACGGTTGCCGTTGAAACATCTGAATTGATTTCTAAGCTGCTTAAAAACAAAGGAATTCCGCATCAAGTGTTAAATGCCAAAAACCATGAACGTGAAGCGCAGATCATTGAAGAGGCCGGCCAAAAAGGCGCAGTTACGATTGCGACTAACATGGCGGGGCGCGGAACGGACATTAAGCTTGGCGAAGGTGTAAAAGAGCTTGGCGGGCTCGCTGTTGTCGGAACAGAACGACATGAATCACGCCGGATTGACAATCAGCTTCGAGGTCGTTCCGGACGTCAGGGAGACCCGGGGATTACTCAATTTTATCTTTCTATGGAAGATGAATTGATGCGCAGATTCGGAGCTGAGCGGACAATGGCGATGCTGGACCGCTTCGGCATGGACGACTCTACTCCAATCCAAAGCAAAATGGTATCTCGCGCGGTAGAATCGTCTCAAAAACGCGTCGAAGGCAATAACTTCGATTCGCGTAAACAGCTTCTGCAATATGATGATGTTCTCCGCCAGCAGCGTGAGGTCATCTATAAGCAGCGCTTTGAAGTCATTGACTCTGAAAACCTGCGTGAAATCGTTGAAAATATGATCAAGTCTTCTCTCGAACGCGCAATTGCAGCCTATACGCCAAGAGAAGAGCTTCCTGAGGAGTGGAAGCTTGACGGTCTAGTTGAGCTTGTCAACACGACTTATCTTGATGAAGGCGCACTTGAGAAGAGCGACATCTTCGGCAAAGAGCCGGATGAAATGCATGAGCTCATCATGGACCGCATCATGACCAAATATGATGAAAAAGAAGAAAAATTCGGCGAAGAACAAATGCGTGAATTCGAGAAAGTTATCGTGCTTCGGGCCGTTGATTCCAAATGGATGGATCATATCGATGCGATGGATCAGCTTCGCCAAGGGATTCACCTTCGTGCTTATGCGCAGACGAACCCGCTTCGTGAGTATCAAATGGAAGGCTTTGCGATGTTTGAGCATATGATTGAATCAATTGAGGACGAAGTCGCAAAATTTGTGATGAAAGCTGAGATTGAAAACAATCTGGAGCGAGAAGAGGTTGTACAAGGCCAAACCACAGCCCATCAGCCGCAAGAAGGCGATGATAACAAAAAAGCAAAGAAAGCACCGGTTCGCAAAGTGGTTGATATCGGCCGAAATGCCCCATGCCACTGCGGAAGCGGGAAAAAATACAAAAATTGCTGCGGCCGTACTGAATAGTTCGCCCCGGCAAGTTTACCGACCGCGGCGCCTGCAGGCGCCTGCGGATCTTTTAATGAGGTGAATGAAATGGAATTATCAGAAATTAGAGCAGAGCTCGAAAATATGGCTTCTCGTTTAGCGGACTTTAGGGGGTCTCTTTGACCTCGAATCAAAGGAGGCCCGCATTGCTGAGCTAGATGAACAAATGGCTGATCCGGAATTCTGGAATGATCAGCAAAAAGCTCAAACGGTTATAAATGAAGCAAACGGTTTAAAGGATTATGTCAATTCGTATAAAAAATTGAATGAATCCCACGAAGAATTACAAATGACTCATGATCTTTTGAAAGAAGAGCCGGACACTGATCTCCAGCTTGAGCTTGAAAAAGAACTAAAATCATTAACAAAAGAGTTCAATGAGTTTGAGCTTCAGCTTCTTCTCAGCGAGCCGTATGATAAAAATAACGCGATTTTAGAACTGCACCCTGGTGCTGGCGGTACAGAGTCACAGGACTGGGGCTCTATGCTTCTTAGAATGTATACAAGATGGGGAGAGCGCCGCGGCTTTAAAGTAGAAACACTCGATTACCTTCCAGGTGACGAGGCGGGAATCAAGTCAGTGACATTGCTCATCAAAGGACACAACGCTTACGGGTATCTCAAAGCAGAAAAAGGTGTCCATCGTCTTGTGCGGATCTCACCATTTGACTCATCAGGCCGCCGCCACACATCTTTCGTTTCATGTGAAGTCATGCCTGAATTTAACGATGAAATTGATATTGATATTCGTACGGAGGATATTAAAGTTGACACGTACCGTGCAAGCGGCGCGGGCGGACAGCACGTCAATACGACGGATTCAGCTGTTCGGATTACTCACTTGCCGACGAACGTAGTTGTGACATGCCAAACGGAGCGCTCACAAATTAAAAACCGTGAAAGAGCCATGAAAATGCTGAAGGCCAAGCTGTATCAGCGCAGAATTGAAGAGCAGCAGGCAGAGCTGGATGAAATTCGCGGTGAACAAAAAGAAATCGGCTGGGGCAGCCAAATCCGTTCTTATGTATTCCATCCGTATTCCATGGTAAAAGACCATCGGACCAATACAGAAATGGGGAACGTTCAAGCTGTAATGGATGGTGACATTGATACGTTTATTGATGCCTACCTGCGTTCTAAGCTTTCATAAGCTGAAAAACACACCTGATGCATACGGGTGTGTTTTTTTTATTCCTTATATCCTTGATTTCACTGCTGCTTTAGCATATTACCACTTTATTTGGGTGTTATTTACATCTAATCAGGGAAGGATTAAAATGCTATCGGAGAGCATTGGAAGAAACGGAGGATATATGATGGACGTACGGAATAAAACATTGTGGATTTTGCGGGATTATGTATACATATTGTTAGGAGCAGCGATTACGGCCGTGTCCTTTAATGTATTTTTGCTTCCGAACAAGATTGCCGCCGGCGGTGTCAGCGGGATCAGTACGATTTTACAATCATATGGTTTTGAAGCAGCGTATGTACAGTGGATTATTAATATCCCTTTATTTATTGCTGGCGTCATTTTGCTCGGCGGGAAATTTGGACTAAAGACGCTTGCAGGTTCTGTGTTTTTGCCGCTAGTAGTGTTTCTGACAAGGGATATTCAGCCCGCCACTCATCATGAACTCTTGGCGGCGATTTTTGGCGGTGTCGGGATAGGTATCGGAATTGGTATTGTGTACTTAGGGAAAGGATCGACGGGAGGAACAGCCTTGGCTGCACAGATCATTCATAAGTACTCCGGTCTGTCATTGGGGAAGTGTCTCGCCATCATTGACGGAATGATCGTTGTTACGGCTATGATTGTATTTAATATTGAGCAAGGCTTATATGCCATGCTTGGCGTCTATGTGTCCAGCAAAACCATTGATGTTGTGCAAGTCGGCTTTAATCGTTCAAAAATGGCGCTCATCATTACAAAGCAGGAGCAGGCTGTCAAGGAGGCTGTCTTACAGAAGATTGACAGAGGCGTGACAAAAATTTCTGCAGTCGGCGGATATACTGACGATGACCGTCCGATTTTAATGTGCGTGGTTGGGCAAACTGAATTCACCAAATTGAAACAAATCGTCAAACAGATTGATGAGTCAGCTTTTGTGATTGTAGCAGACGCGAGCGAGGTGCTGGGCGAGGGTTTCAAACGCGCTTAAACGAGGTTATAATATGGAAGAGATCGTAAAGGAGTTGTGCTTCTCAACATGAAATCAAAGTTATCGATACTAATGATTGGATTTGCGCTTTCTGTTCTGTTGGCTGCCTGCGGATCAAACGATGCAAAAGAAGAGAAGACAGACACTGGCAGCAAGACGGAAGCCACTGCATCTGAAGGGGAAGAATTATATCAGCAAAGCTGCGTAGGCTGCCACGGCAAGGATTTAGAAGGTGTGTCAGGGCCTAATCTCCAAGAGGTCGGAGGCAAATACGATGAACACAAAATTGAAAGCATTATTAAAAACGGCCGCGGCAATATGCCAAAGGGGCTTGTAGAGGATAACGAAGCCGCTGTTATTGCCAAATGGCTGTCAGAAAAAAAGTAAGATAAAAACATCCTTGCCGAGTGCTGGCAAGGATGTTTTTATGCCTTGACAATATGAATGAAAAGAAACTGTAATAGTATTATGTCTAAATTTGACGTATAATGAAGTGTATTGAAAAAGGGAACTTTCAGATTTTTCATCTTTTTACAAATGAATGGGTCATAAATTGTCGAATGCATTCGAAGAGTATGACCGTGTGATAGATAAAATGATATAAAAGATTAGGTGATTTCATGATAGAGATGAAGGAAGTATATAAAGCCTATCCGAACGGCGTAAAAGCGCTCAATGGGATTTCTGTTACCATTCATCCCGGCGAGTTTGTGTATGTTGTTGGTCCGAGCGGAGCAGGTAAATCTACTTTTATTAAAATGATTTACAGAGAAGAAAAACCGACAAAAGGACAAATTTTAATCAATCATAAAGATCTCGCGACAATTAAAGAAAAAGAGATTCCTTTCGTGCGCCGAAAAATAGGCGTTGTCTTTCAAGATTTCAAGCTTCTTCCGAAACTTACTGTTTTTGAAAATGTGGCATTTGCCCTTGAAGTGATTGGAGAACAGCCGTCTGTCATTAAGAAACGGGTGCTTGAAGTGCTTGATCTCGTGCAGCTGAAGCATAAAGCGCGACAATTTCCTGACCAGCTTTCAGGCGGGGAGCAGCAGCGTGTATCTATTGCAAGATCAATTGTGAACAACCCTGATGTTGTCATTGCTGATGAACCGACAGGAAACCTTGATCCGGATACGTCTTGGGAAGTCATGAAGACGCTGGAGGAAATTAACAACCGCGGGACAACAGTCGTGATGGCGACACATAATAAAGAAATCGTAAACACCATGAAGAAACGTGTCATTGCAATCGAAGATGGTATCATTGTGCGTGATGAGTCAAGAGGGGAGTATGGTTCATATGATTAAAATTCTCGGGCGCCACTTGCGTGAGAGTTTTAAATCTCTCGGGAGAAACACATGGATGACATTTGCATCCATTAGTGCTGTAACCGTTACGCTGATTTTAGTCGGCGTGTTTTTAGTGATTATGCTGAATTTGAATAACATGGCCACGAATGCAGAAAAACAAGTCGAAATCAAAGTGCTGGTTGATCTGACTGCAGATCAGAAGGCACAGGACAAGCTTCAGAACGATATTAAGGAACTGAAGGGCATTCAGAGTGTCACTTTTTCATCTAAAGAAAAAGAGCTTGACCAGCTGGTTGACAGTTTTGGTGACAGCGGAAAATCCCTGACAATGAAGGATCAGGAAAACCCGCTTAATGATGCGTTTGTCGTCAAAACGACAGATCCGCATGATACGCCGAACGTGGCGAAAAAGATCGAAAAAATGGATCATGTTTATAAAGTCACTTATGGAAAAGAAGAGGTCAGCCGTTTGTTTAAAGTGGTCGGCGTTTCCCGCAACATCGGAATCGCGTTAATTATCGGCCTGGTATTTACGGCGATGTTCTTAATTTCCAACACCATTAAAATTACAATTTTCGCAAGAAGAAAAGAAATTGAAATCATGAAGCTTGTCGGCGCGACAAACTGGTTTATCCGCTGGCCGTTTTTCCTTGAAGGATTGCTGCTAGGCGTATTCGGTTCTGTGATTCCGATTGCACTGGTGCTGAGCACTTACCAATACGTCATCGGATGGGTCGTTCCAAAGGTTCAAGGATCATTTGTCTCTCTTCTTCCTTATAATCCATTTGTATTCCAAGTTTCGCTAGTGCTGATTGCAATCGGCGCAGTAATTGGAGTATGGGGAAGTCTGACTTCCATCCGCAAGTTTTTGCGAGTATAAAGTGAAAAAGCCGTTCCGTTTTCGGGACGGCTTTTCATTTGCCTTCTTTTTCTTCTATGATTACATGAAATCTCCATCCTTTACATATACTATCTCTAGGTTTTGGTAAAGACAGTCTGGCATACAGGAGGAGTAAAGGATGAATCAAAAAATAATGGCTGTGATAGCAGCAGGGAGCATGCTGTTCGGAGGCGCCGGTGTATATGCGGGAATCAACCTGCTTGAGATGGATAAGCCCCAGACTGCAGCAGTTCCCGCGACGGCACAAGCTGACTCTGAACGGGATAAAGCTATGGACAAAATCGAAAAAGCGTATGAGTTAATTTCGAATGAGTACGTAGAAAAAGTAGATAGAGAAAAGCTGCTCGAGGGAGCCATCCAGGGAATGCTGTCTACGCTAAATGATCCTTATTCTGTTTACATGGACAAGCAGACAGCTAAGCAATTTTCTGATTCTCTTGATTCCTCATTTGAAGGCATCGGGGCTGAGGTTGGCATGGAAGACGGCAAAATTATTATTGTTTCCCCATTCAAGAAATCGCCAGCGGAAAAAGCCGGGTTGAAGCCTAATGATGAAATTATCAGCATCAATGGAGAATCGATGGCTGGCAAGGATTTAAACCACGCTGTGTTAAAAATAAGAGGAAAAAAAGGGTCCAGCGTTTCAATGAAGATTCAGCGGCCTGGAACGAAGAAGCAGCTGTCATTCCGGATCAAGAGAGCTGAGATTCCGCTCGAAACGGTTTTTGCATCAGAGAAAAAAGTACAGGAGCATTCTGTCGGATATATCGCCATCTCTACTTTTTCTGAGCACACCGCAGAGGATTTTGCAAAAGCGCTGAGGGAGCTTGAGAAAAAAGAAATAGAAGGACTTGTCATTGATGTACGCGGCAACCCGGGCGGATATCTTCAAAGTGTGGAAGAAATTCTTAAGCATTTCGTTACAAAGGACCAGCCGTATATTCAGATTGCTGAACGCAATGGAGATAAAAAACGTTATTTTTCAACATTGACCCATAAAAAAGCGTACCCTGTCAATGTGATTACGGATAAAGGAAGTGCCTCTGCATCAGAAATTCTTGCCGGCGCATTAAAGGAAGCTGGCCATTATGATGTTGTAGGCGATACGTCTTTTGGAAAGGGAACGGTTCAACAGGCTGTGCCAATGGGGGACGGCAGCAACATCAAATTAACGCTTTACAAGTGGCTGACGCCAAATGGAAATTGGATTCATAAGAAAGGAATTGAACCGACCATTGCGATTAAGCAGCCCGATTATTTTTCTGCCGGGCCCTTACAGCTGAAAGAGCCGCTTAAAGTGGACATGAACAATGAAGACGTCAAGCATGCGCAGGTATTGTTAAAAGGTCTCAGCTTTGATCCGGGACGTGAGGATGGCTATTTCAGCAAAGACATGAAAAAAGCGGTTATGGCTTTTCAGGATCAAAACAAGCTGAATAAAACCGGTGTGATCGACACTCGCACTGCAGAGACATTAAATCAGCAGATAGAAAAGAAAAAATCAGATGAAAAAAATGATTTGCAGCTTCAAACAGCATTGAAATCATTATTTGTCAATTAAAGGAGATGGTATTCCATCTCCTGTTTCTTTGTGCTTAAAGAGATTATGGATCATAAGTCACATAAAAAATGAGTTTTTGACAAGAAATTAAAAAAATTTTCACAAATAAACATTTATAAAGGACTGTTATTACCCGATATCAATATATGAGAGAGACTTTCTAACGAGTTAATATGCATTTAAAATGAAACTTTTGCAAGTTGCCTAGTCTTTGTTTACTTCATACAATATAAGAAGGTTCTAAAAAGAACAGTAATCAGGTTAATGGCAGCTGAACGACAGGTATTTAAAGAGTAACGTTAGCGAGAATGCTTGTTAGCACTCCAGTACTGCTGCTTATACTGGCCCGTGCTTATCTGTATAAAGAAAATGGGGGTTCACAATTGAAGAGGGCAAGTATTGTGCGTGAAAAAAAATATTATGAATTAGTGGAACAATTAAAAGACAGAACACAAGACGTAACATTTTCAGCTACAAAAGCACTAAGTCTTCTTATGCTGTTCAGCAGATATTTGGTCAATTACACCAATGTCGAATCAGTAAATGACATTAATGAGGAATGCGCCAAACATTATTTTAACTACTTAATGAAAAACCATAAGCGATTAGGAATTAATCTGACAGATATAAAAAGGTCGATGCATCTAATCAGCGGGTTATTGGATGTGGATGTAAACCACTATTTAAAGGATTTTTCACTATCGAATGTCACGCTGTGGATGACGCAAGAGAGATAAACTCTCCTGAGGATATCCAAGCCATTTAATATTTGATAGAATATGAGTAACATGTTTGGCTTGAGGCGGTGAGAGATAGTGTCTGTTCAATGGGGAATTGAACTGTTAAAAAGCGCGGGCTTGTTCTTCTTACACCCGCTTTTCTGGTTTTTTATCATCATAACCCTGGCTTTCGGCTATGTAAGAATCAAACGGGAACGAAAAACCTTTCATACAAGAATAGCAGATATTTATGATGATCTGAAATTTACATATACAAAGGGACTGATTCCAGGTCTTCTTTTGTCAGTTATTTTAGGTGGACTCGGAATATCGATTCCTCTCGGTTTACTTGCGATTATTGCCGTTATCACTGCAGCGGCAGCGTTCACTCTTCGCGCAAACTGGATGTCTGCTGCATATATCGTCAGTGTGAGTATGCTGATAGGTTTTGGACTGCAAATATATCAGGCGGAGCCCTTTCTAGAGAGATTTCCGCAAGGATTTGCAGTTGTTTGGCCGGCTGTGGCTGTGTTTCTAGGTTTGCTGATTATCACTGAAGGAGCGGTTGCTTATCGTTCTGCGCATGTGAGAACATCACCGGCACTTGTCGTAAGCAGCCGCGGTTTGCCGATCGGACAGCAGCTGGCAAACCGGGTTTGGCTTTTGCCGCTGTTCCTTCTCGTGCCCGGTAATGGTTTAGAATCGCACCTTAGCTGGTGGCCCGTGTTTACTGTTCCCGGCGGCTCATTCCATTTTCTATGGATTCCTTACTTTGTCGGATTTGGACAAAGGGTACAGGGATCGCTGCCTGAAACGAGTATAAGGATCACAGCGAAACGCGTTTGTATTCTCGGTCTTGCTGTCGCAGTTCTCGGTGCAGCGAGCTTACTGTGGACGCCGCTTGCGGGTGCAGCGGTCTGTACTGCTTTGTTAGGGCGTATTTTTCTGTCCATAAAGCAAAGAGTGAATGATAACGCGGCTCCGTTTTATTTCTCGAAAAGGGATCAGGGCTTAATGGTGCTTGGGATTATCCCCAATACGCCGGCTGAGGATCTGGAATTGAAAATCGGGGAAATCATAACGAAAGTCAATGGCATACCGGTTAAGAACGTTTCTGATTTCTATGAAGCGCTTCAGCATAACCGTGCATATGTAAAGCTTGAAATTATCGGTTTGAATGGAGAAATTCGTTTTGACCAGCGAGCTTCTTATGAAGGAGAACATCATGAATTGGGCATCCTCTTCGTAAAGGATGACCGTGAAGACGAAGCAGCCGCTTCTGGATCATAAAAGGCAGCCCGGCACCGCAGGAAGATGCGATGCCGGGCTGTTTTGCGTTACGCTGAGTTTTTTTCTATCCGTGCCGTTTCATCAGATTTGATGCCCAATGAAACAAAAACGCCGATGATGGATACAGCAAAGAGAATCATAAATAGGATGTGATATCCCGAAATCAGGCCAATTAAGGCTGATGAAATGATGCTTCCGAAATAACGGAAGGTCGAGAAAATCCCGGATGCCACTCCTGACATACCGGGGTCTACTGTGGCAAGGGATGACACCTGCATGCTGGTCAGGCCGACTCCGGAAGCGAGCCCGCCAAGGATAAGAGAGAGCATGAGAAACAAGACAGAATGCGAGCTGCTTAACAGCAAAAATAATAGATTCGCACCAGCCATCATGGCAAATGAAAGAAAAATGATTTTTTTGGCTCCCCATTTGTGATGGAGCTGCGCGCCCACCCAGTTGCTGGCTGACATGAAGATCGAAAATACAGAAAGCGCCATCCCGCTGTTAGATGTATTAAGCCCAAATTGGTTCGTCATAAATAACGGCATAATCAATAAGACGGCATACATCATCAAATTGCTTAACAAGACTGATAGATTCGCATTTGTAAAGGTTGAGCTTTTAAACAGTGCAAAGTCAATGATGGGGTGCTGGGTACGTTTTTCTCTTCTGAAAAACAGCGGAACAAAAAGAAGTATCAATACACTGTATACCGCATATCCCCACGGAGCCTCATTTTTCGTCAGCAGGATAATTGAAACGATGCTGCCTGCAAGCAAGAGAGAGCCGATGATATCCAGCGGCGCGTCAGATTTATTTTCTTTATATTGAGGAAACATCGTTAATGCCGTAAATAAAGCAATGGCGAGGAACGGGATGTTGACCCAAAAAATCGAATGCCAGCTGAAGCTGTCAATCAGTATAGAGCCGATAAAAGGCCCGAGTGCTGCACCAAGTCCCGCGCCCAGTCCGAAAAATCCAAACACTTTCGGTAGGCGTTTTTCAGAAACAACATGCCGGATAATGGCAATGCTGTTTGGCGTAAGCAATGCCCCGCCGACAGCCTGCAATGCCCGAAAAACAATTAACAGGAGCAGACTCGGTGAAAGGGCGCAGCCTAGAGATGCGATTAGAAAAAGGCCGACTCCCCATAAGTACATTGTTTTATTGCCGTACATGTCACCGAGCTTTCCTGCAATCGGCTGTGTGACTGCCATCACGATTAAATAAACGGTAACCACCCAAGTGATGCTTGCGATGGACTCGTTATACGTATGGGAAATAGATGAGAGCGCGACCGCGATCATCGTTGAGTTAATGGGAACCAGAATGGCCCCCAATAATAGCGAGACGATCAGCGCCCATTCTTTTCTTGAGCTCATTGGGATCCTCCTTTTTATTATGCCAAGGAGTTAATCAGCAGAAATTCCTTTGACAAATAGAGCTGTGCTATGCTCCAGCATTTTTTCCTGGGGCATTGATATGACCCGGTCTCCTAAGTGGAGACGGTGAATGAAATAACCGAAGATAATCGACATGAACACGTCGGCATGCTCCGCTTCATTTCTTGTCTGAATAACCCCTTTCTCACCCATCGTTTTGAGATAATCAACCAATAGCTGTTTCATAGATTGGGGATATTCAGTGACGTGGTTAATGACATCCTGAAACATGGCCGGTTCACGAAAGCTGATTTTAATGATATCTTTTCTATGTTCGAGCTCCTCCAAGAGACAGGTTCCGATATGAAGCAGGTCTTTGTACAAATCCCCTTCTGTTTGTTCCAAAATGCTGCCTCTGTTTGAAGAATGCTGAGAAAGCAAAGCCTCAACTAGTCCTTGTTTGTTTTTAAAGTTCCTGAAAATCGTCGCTTCACTTACATTTGCTTTTTCTGCAATTTCTTTTGTAGTCGTTGCGCGATATCCTTTTTTGACGAGCAGCTGCATGGCAGCATCAAGGATTCTCTTGTTTGTCGGTCTCAATACGTTTCACCTCACGAATATACTGGCAGGACAAGTATACACCCGCCCCGCTTGTATAAGAAAGAGGGGGACGCATCAGGACCGGCTGACAACTGTGATTTTGCCGCTGCTTCCGTCAACAGTGATGATGTCACCGTCTCGCAGTCTTTCGGTTGCCGTGCGTGTGCCGAGAACGGCTGGAATGCCGTATTCACGGGCAATAATCGCAGCGTGAGACAAAATGCCGCCTGTGTCTGTAATAATCGCTTTGGCGTCTTGAAACAGGCTGGTCCATAGCGGTGTGGTCATCTTGCAAACGAGTACGTCTCCAGGCGCGAATTGAGAAAATTCATTGGCGTCCCGAATGATTTTCACCGGACCTGTCGCAATGCCGCTTGATGCCGCAATGCCAAAAATATGATTCTCTGTGTTTTTTTCATCCTCTATCACAGCGCCGACAATTTCTTCAGCTGCTTTGAGCTGTTCTTTTGTCGGGGTGCCGAGGTAGGCCGGGGCTTGGGCCAGCTCATACTCATGAAAAATCTGTCTGCGTTTTTCAGCCTTTTCTTGCAGGGATACAGGGTGAAGAAGCGCTTGTTCCACTTCGTCATCATATAAGAACCAAAGGTCCTCACGATCTTGAATGACACCGTTTTCCGCCAGCAATTCACCTATCTTCAGCAGAAAGATTCTCGCCTTGGCATCCAGCATGGCGTCAATATAAAAGTGGTGATCATCTTTTATATTTGCAGAGTTCAGTGTCCATTGATAATAGCGGTCAAATTCGGTGCGTAAACCGGGATCTTCTATGTTTTCCAAGAATTCATTGTATAATTTCTCTCGTTTTTCTTTCGTTTTCTGAAATTCATTGTCAAAATGATAGCCATTACGGACATAATTTTGAATATTGGCCAGAGCGAAATACGGATTTTCCACCCAGATTTGTTCAATCAGATCATGACTTTTAACAGATCTCCATCCGTATTCTTGCAAGAATTCATGGACGTTCTTCAGGAAGTGTCTTCCCTCATCTGTTTGTTCCAATTTCTCCTGGAGTTGTTCAGGCTTGTTGTTTTCAAAAATGGCCAGAAGGTTCGGGTTCTCCTGAACTTCCACAGAAAATAGCCATAAGCAACGGTCCGTTTCCAGTGATTTGTTCATTTTTCCTGTCAGCATCTCGTAAAAATGAGCGTTTTCGGACTCTCCTTGAATGTCCTGATACATCGCTTGCAGTTTGTTTGTTAAAAGGATTTGCGGGAAAACGATATTAAAGTGCTCTTCATAAGCCGTGAGATAAAAGGCCTTTAGTTTTTGAAAAGCTTCCAGTGCGCTTTCTGCGGTATGCTCAGTTTGTGCGAGCTGGTCCAGTGTCCGGTAAAAAGGGAGGTATGTGTGATTGATGATGTCATACATATGCTCCGATAAAATCGGGAAAAGCTCTTTGCCACAGTCTTCAGAAGGAGGCTGCTGTCCGCCTTGGTTTTTGGAATAAATATGTCCGCGATAAAGTTTTACTTCATCAACAACTACACCAATCGGAAACTTTTGCATGCTCTTCTTCAAGCCATATTCCAATGCCGGCACGATGAAGGATGAAAATAACGGACTCACCGGACCTTCAATATTAGACTCCATGTTAAGCCAGAAATCATTCATATCAGTGTCGGTAATCATGAAGCTGCGTTTTTCTTCTGCCGCTTTTTTGTCCTGATCAATGGTTGTAATCGGGCGAGCTTGCAGAAGGTATATTTGATGATCAGCAATTCCAAATTCTATATCAACAGGATATCCGTACAGGTCTTCGGTTTTTTTTGTGATTTCAGCCAATTCAATCACTTGTTCATCTGTAAGGCAAAAACGGCTGCGCATGTCTTCACTCGTTTCTTTTTCAGCAATTCCTTCTGCCGCAGACTCCATGTAGATTTCCTTTGCACCTATTTCTTTCTGAATCTCAAACGAAGATTTATTAACAATGAACGTGTCTGGGGTAACACTTCCTGAAACAACAGCTTCACCCAACCCGTAGCTGGCGCTGATTAAAAGCTCTCTATCATCATGGGTAACAGGGTTGCGGCTGAAGATAACACCTGACATTTCTGAATCGATCAGCCCCTGAACGACTATTCCCATTAACGGCTCTGCGATTTGATTGTTCATTTTTTTCTTATAGCTGCTGACCCGCCCAGAAAAAAATGAGGCCCAGCATTCTTTCACTTTAGCCAGAAACTCTTCCTCTGTTTTGATATTTAAGTAGGTTTCATATTGACCCGCGAATGAGGCGCCTTCTAAATCTTCCGAAGCAGACGAAGAACGCACGGCTACGGATCGATATGATTCTCTAAGCTTATAAAAGGAACTAGTCAGCTCATCTTTCAGCTCATCCGAAAATGTTCCGGAAATGATCCCGCCTTCGACGTTTTCACTAGTCTCTTGAAGCTGGTTGTCCTCCATAAAACGTGCGAGCGCATTCGTTTGAATAATAAACCCGTCCGGAACAGGAAGACCGTGTTTGGTCAATTTAATCAAATTCATTCCTTTTGCTCCAGCCAGCTGGCTGGACTCTTCTGCCTGGCGAAATAAAACAGAATACATATTTGAAACCCCTCTTTTCTTCATTCATTTTGTTTTTCTCTCTAGTCTTTTTATTGCGGAGCCTGTGTTTTAAAAAATGATAGTAAACACTATCATTCAATTGTAGGTTTTCAGGAAAATGCTGTCAAACGCAGAAAGTCCTAAATAAAATGAATAGTTAAGTTAGTTAGATTATCATGAAAAATGCGGCCGTACTGGTACTGTATGCCTATTTTCTTTTATTCTCGGAATCTGGCGGCGGACTTGATGATGTAATAAAAAAAGTGCCGCTGATTAGAACAGCGGCACCATGGAATAAGTTTTGACCGGCACCAAAATGCAAATATGGTGATTGATTTTGGCTGAAAAGGGGTATGGTGTAGTAGAGGGAGCGAATGCACGATTGTCCGATTCTTCATTTTTTACTATAATCAGATCAGATGAAGAATCCCTGAGGAGGGTTTTTGTTGATTACAAAAGCCGTTTTTGCATTGTTTTTCCCTTTTATGCTTGTTGTTCTATTTACTAGAGTCACCTTTAATCATTATGTGGCGATCGCTTTAACAGCTGCATTGCTGTTTGCCTCTTATTTAAAAGGCTATACAGAAACGTATTTTATTGTAGGATTGGATGTTGTGTCTCTTGTGGCTGGCGGACTGTATATGGCCAAAAAAGCTGCAGAGAAAAAAGAAGAATAAATCGGACATAATGAATATAAAGACCGAATACCTGCTTTTACGTTTTAAAAGCAGGTTTTTTATACACAAAAACAGCTGGAAATAAAAAACCACCGAACTTTAGTTCGTATTTTTAGTGATTTTGCTTTCCATTGTGTTACTATATCTATAGGAAGATTTCGTTAAAGAAACGGAGGCTTATTTTTGTGAAAGATCGCTTTGAGTTAGTCTCGAAATATCAGCCCCAGGGAGATCAGCCGAAAGCCATTGAAAAGCTTGTGAAAGGAATTCAGGAGGGCAAGAAGCATCAGACTCTGCTGGGTGCAACAGGAACTGGGAAAACATTTACGGTGTCTAATTTGATTAAAGAAGTTAATAAGCCGACTCTCGTGATTGCCCATAACAAAACCCTTGCTGGACAGCTTTACAGTGAGTTCAAGGAATTTTTTCCGAACAATGCTGTCGAGTATTTTGTCAGCTACTATGATTATTATCAGCCGGAGGCGTATGTGCCTCAAACGGATACATTTATAGAGAAAGACGCTAGTATTAATGATGAAATTGATAAACTGAGACACTCCGCCACATCAGCTTTGTTTGAGCGTAGAGATGTCATTATTATTGCGAGTGTGTCTTGTATATACGGCCTCGGTTCGCCTGAGGAATACCGGGAAATGGTCGTGTCACTGCGGACTGAAATGGAAATTGAGCGCAACGAGCTGCTCAGAAAACTTGTAGACATCCAATATGCCCGCAACGATATCGACTTTCAGCGCGGTACATTTCGTGTGCGCGGGGATGTAGTGGAAATCTTTCCGGCATCCCGTGATGAGCATTGTATCAGAGTTGAATTTTTCGGTGACGAAATCGAACGGATTCGGGAAGTGGATGCGCTGACAGGAGAAATTCTCGGCGACCGAGATCATGTTGCGATTTTCCCGGCATCCCACTTCGTAACGCGAGCCGAGAAAATGGAGAAGGCGATTCAAAATATCGAGAAGGAGCTTGAGGAGCAGCTGAAGGTCATGCATGAAAACGGAAAGCTCCTTGAAGCGCAGCGTTTAGAGCAGCGGACAAGATATGATCTTGAAATGATGCGTGAAATGGGTTTCTGCTCCGGCATCGAGAACTATTCAAGACATTTGACGCTGCGGCCTCCAGGTTCAACGCCGTATACGCTTCTTGATTATTTCCCAGACGATTTTATGATCGTGGTGGATGAGTCGCATGTGACAATTCCTCAGGTGCGCGGCATGTTTAACGGAGACCAGGCGCGGAAACAGGTGCTCGTGGATCACGGCTTCCGGCTTCCATCAGCGCTTGATAACCGTCCGCTTCGTTTTGAGGAATTTGAAAAGCATATGCACAATATCGTGTATGTATCAGCAACACCAGGGCCGTACGAGATTGAACATACAGATGAAATGGTCGAACAGATCATTCGTCCGACGGGGCTTCTTGACCCGCTTATTGACGTCCGTCCAATCGAAGGTCAGATTGACGACTTGATCGGCGAAATTCAAGCAAGAATCGAGCGGAATGAACGGGTGCTTGTGACAACTTTGACGAAGAAGATGTCAGAGGATCTGACCGATTATTTAAAGGAAATCGGCATTAAAGTAAACTATCTGCATTCTGAGATCAAGACGCTTGAACGGATTGAAATTATCCGCGACCTGCGCCTTGGCAAGTACGATGTGCTTGTCGGCATCAACCTGCTGAGGGAAGGTTTGGACATTCCCGAAGTATCCCTTGTTGCGATTTTGGATGCGGATAAGGAAGGTTTCCTTCGTTCGGAGCGGTCGCTGATCCAGACCATCGGACGGGCAGCGAGAAATGCGGAAGGCCGCGTCATTATGTACGCCGATAAAATAACGAAGTCTATGGAAATTGCGATTAATGAAACAAAACGCCGCCGCGAGCAGCAGGAGCGGTTTAACGAAGAGCACGGCATTACGCCGAAAACGATAAATAAAGAAATTCGCGATGTCATTCGTGCCACAGTAGCAGCTGAGGATAAAGCGGAATACAAAACAAAAGCCGCGCCGAAGCTGTCGAAAATGACGAAGAAAGAACGCCAGAAAGTCGTTGAACAGATGGAGCATGAAATGAAGGAAGCCGCCAAGGCGCTTGACTTTGAGAGAGCCGCGGAGCTTCGCGATTTACTTTTAGAGCTAAAAGCGGAAGGATGATGAACAAATGGCTATGGATCGGATAGAGGTGAAGGGAGCCAGGGCGCATAACCTGAAAAATATAGATGTAACGATTCCGAGAGATCAGCTTGTCGTTGTCACGGGTTTGTCCGGATCAGGTAAATCCTCCCTTGCCTTTGACACGATATATGCTGAAGGACAGAGACGGTATGTCGAGTCGCTGTCTGCTTATGCCCGCCAGTTTTTAGGGCAAATGGATAAGCCTGATGTGGATGCAATTGAGGGGCTCTCTCCCGCCATCAGCATTGATCAGAAAACAACAAGCCGCAATCCGAGGTCTACTGTCGGTACGGTAACTGAGATTTATGATTATCTGCGTCTTTTATATGCGAGAGTAGGGAAGCCTCATTGTCCGGAGCACGGAATTGAGATTACATCCCAGACTATCGAGCAAATGGTGGACAGAATTCTGGAATACCCGGAACGGACGAAGCTTCAGGTGCTGGCGCCGATTGTCTCGGGCCGAAAAGGCGCTCATGTCAAAGTGCTTGAACAGATTAGAAAACAAGGCTATGTCAGAGTCAGAATTGACGGCGAGATGGCTGAGCTTTCCGACGATATCGAATTAGAAAAGAACAAGAAGCATTCCATTGAGGTAGTCATTGACCGGATTGTCGTGAAAGAAGGCGTGGCAGCCCGGCTGTCAGATTCATTGGAAACGGCGCTCCGTTTAGGTGAAGGACGGGTTATGATCGATGTCATCGGTGAGGAAGAGCTGATGTTCAGCGAGCATCATGCCTGTCCGCACTGCGGATTTTCAATTGGTGAGCTTGAGCCGCGTCTGTTTTCGTTTAACAGTCCGTTCGGGGCGTGTCCGACGTGTGACGGTCTCGGAATGAAGCTTGAAGTGGATGCCGATCTTGTCATCCCCAATCAAGATTTGTCATTAAAGGAGAATGCGGTCGCCCCTTGGACACCGATCAGCTCACAATATTATCCTCAGCTGCTTGAGGCAGTCTGCACCCACTACGGGATTGATATGGATGTGCCGGTCAAAGATTTGCCGAAGCATCAACTGGATAAAGTGCTGTACGGCAGCGGAGATGACCTGATTTATTTCCGATATGAAAATGATTTTGGACAAATCCGCGAAGGTGAAATTCAATTTGAAGGCGTATTGCGCAACATTGAAAGACGCTATAAGGAGACAGGATCCGATTTCATACGTGAGCAAATGGAGCAGTATATGTCTCAGAAGTCTTGTCCGACGTGCAAAGGCTATCGGTTAAAGAAAGAGGCGCTTGCCGTACTGATTGACGGCCGCCACATCGGAAAAATTACCGAGCTGTCTGTCGCCGACGCACTTGCCTTCTTTAAAGATCTTACCCTTTCTGAGAAGGATATGCAGATCGCCAATTTGATTTTGCGCGAAATTGTGGAGCGCTTAAGCTTTCTGGACAAAGTCGGCCTCGATTACCTGACATTGAGCAGGGCAGCGGGTACATTGTCCGGGGGAGAGGCGCAGCGCATCAGGCTGGCGACTCAAATTGGCTCGCGTTTATCCGGTGTGCTTTATATTTTAGATGAGCCGTCTATCGGTCTGCATCAGCGTGATAACGACCGCTTGATCAGCGCTCTGAAAAATATGAGAGACCTCGGGAACACGCTGATTGTTGTCGAACATGATGAGGACACGATGATGGCAGCAGATTATTTAATAGATATTGGACCGGGAGCCGGCATTCACGGCGGACAGGTGATATCTGCGGGTACGCCGGAAGAAGTGATGGAAGATCCAAACTCATTAACGGGCAGCTATTTATCAGGGAAAAAGTTTATCCCATTGCCTCCTGAAAGAAGAAAGCCGGACGGACGTTACATTGAAATTAAAGGTGCATCAGAAAACAACCTGAAAAAAGTGAATGCCAAGTTCCCGCTTGGGACGTTTACAGCAGTTACAGGTGTTTCCGGTTCAGGAAAGAGTACACTCGTTAATGAAATTTTGCATAAGGCGCTGGCGCAAAAGCTTCATAAAGCGAAAGCGAAGCCCGGCAGCCATAAAGAGATTAAAGGTTTGGATCATTTAGATAAAGTCATTGACATTGACCAGGCGCCAATCGGAAGAACGCCGAGATCCAACCCTGCGACATACACCGGTGTATTTGATGACATTCGTGATGTATTCGCGCAGACAAATGAAGCGAAGGTCCGCGGTTATAAAAAAGGCCGTTTCAGCTTCAACGTGAAGGGCGGACGATGTGAAGCCTGCCGCGGAGACGGGATTATTAAAATTGAAATGCACTTCCTTCCTGACGTATACGTTCCATGCGAGGTGTGTCACGGCAAACGCTATAACCGTGAAACGCTTGAAGTGACGTACAAAGGAAAAAGCATCTCTGATGTGCTTGATATGACGGTTGAAGATGCTCTTTCTTTCTTTGAAAATATCCCGAAAATCAAACGCAAGCTCCAAACCCTTTATGATGTTGGTTTAGGTTATATTACGCTCGGCCAGCCGGCGACGACCTTGTCAGGCGGAGAAGCGCAGCGCGTGAAGCTCGCGTCAGAGCTGCACAAACGCTCAACCGGACGCACGCTCTACATTTTAGATGAGCCGACGACAGGTTTGCATGTCGACGATATCGCCAGGCTTCTTGTCGTGCTGCAACGGTTGGTAGACAACGGAGACACTGTACTGGTTATTGAGCACAACCTTGATATCATTAAGACGGCCGATTACATTGTGGATTTGGGCCCGGAAGGCGGAGCCGGAGGCGGAACCATTGTCGCGTCTGGAACGCCTGAGGAAATCACTGAAGTGGAAGAATCGTATACAGGCCGTTATTTGAAGCCTGTTATCGAACGTGACAAAACACGCATGAAATCGCTCTTGAAAGCGAAAGAAACAGCTACATCTTAAAAAAACCTCTGTTAAGAGGGGACAGCTTGTCAGCAAGTCCATCCTTGGGCTTAGCAGGCAAGCTTTTTCTTTACGGCATAATAGGTTTAGATTCGTCTTTGGTATAATTTCTTTGGGAAAACGCCTAAACATTTACAAATTGCTGTCGATATATGAATTGAAAGGCGGATGATGATTTCCAAATTAAGCAGACAAACCCTATTAAGGGGCTTAAAGGCATCCTTAAGCAATAACTGAATCTACATAGGTTAGAAGCTTTATTGGAATCTGATACGCCAGAAATCAAAGAAAAGGAAGTCTTTGATTTCAAAAACATATACACATGGAGGTATTTTTCACATGAGAATCAACCACAATATTGCAGCGCTTAACACACTAAACCGTTTGTCTTCAAACAACAGTGCGAGCTCAAAAAACATGGAGAAACTTTCTTCTGGTCTTCGCATCAACCGTGCGGGAGATGACGCAGCGGGTCTTGCGATTTCTGAAAAAATGAGAGGACAAATCAGAGGTCTTGAAATGGCTTCTAAAAACTCTCAAGACGGAATTTCTCTTATCCAAACAGCTGAGGGTGCATTGACTGAAACCCATGCAATCCTTCAACGTATGCGTGAACTTACTGTTCAAGCAGGAAACACAGGTACACAGCAAACTGAAGATTTAACTGCAATTAAAGATGAAATGGATGCGCTTATTGAGGAAGTTGACGGTATTTCAAATCGTACTCAATTCAACGGAAAGCAATTGTTAGATGGAACTGAAACTAATGGTTTCACATTCCAAATTGGTGCGAATGCTGGTCAACAGCTTAACGTTAAAATTGATAGCATGGCAGCAAAAGACTTAGGTAGTGATACTGTTAAATTGAATACTCTTGATGTAACAAAATTTGATACTACTTCTTTTGATGATCAGCTTAAAGGCATTGATGCAGCCATCAATCAAGTTTCTACTCAACGTGCTAAACTTGGTGCGGTACAAAACCGTCTAGAGCACACAATCAACAACTTAAGCGCTTCTGGTGAAAACCTGACAGCTGCTGAGTCCCGTATCCGTGATGTTGACATGGCGAAAGAAATGAGCGAGTTCACAAAGAACAACATTCTTTCTCAAGCTTCTCAAGCGATGCTTGCTCAAGCAAACCAACAGCCGCAAAACGTGCTTCAATTGTTACGTTAATTTTGAACGGCTATCTCTTTCTGATAGTTACAGCTTGCCGACAGAGTCCATTAACTGGATGTGCCGGCAGGCTTTTTTTGTTACAATCATTTTGTGACAGCCAGGGAATCACTTGTTTTTTCAAAACAAAAAAGGCAAGATATTGTCATCTAACCTTTAACTTTGTTTCAGTTATAATGAATGATATGTTTTCCGCAATTACAAAGTCTTCTTATACAGCTGCTTACTTACACTCATTAAATCTTGCACAATATGCGTGTTGCTGCTGTCGAGCAGCACTTTTATATATTGGATATCGTGAGAGATCGGGAAGGGTCCGTGAATCTGCTCAAGCTCGGCGATCATTTCACGATTCATTCTTTTTTGTTCATGAATCAGCTTTAACACTGATTCTTGTGTTACTGTATAGTCACTGGGATCTTTCTCCATTGCTTGTCCAGCCTCCTTGGTTGCCGTAAGCTTTTTACATATTGTAATCGGTATAGCCGGAAGATTCTACTTCTAAAACTTTTTAAAATCCAATTTCCGTAAATCGGAGCATGTCTAAAGAATGAATTTGAAACCTGAAGAGATTTTAAACGTATAAATAAGTAAAACGTCCCTGATCTTTTGTCATGGACAATTCACAATAGGAGTGTGGAATGAATTGAACCGTAATCAAGCTATTATTGCATCACTTTGTTATTTCAGTGTGTTTATTGCGCCAATCATTGTGCCGATTGTCGCTTATTTTGTTGTAAATGAGAAAGAAACAAAACGCCATGCGATACGCTCTCTTATTTCTCACATAGTTCCGTTTGTCGGCTGGCTGTTCCTTTTTATTGCTTTACTTGGCGGAGCCGTTGCGATTGATGGAGACAGCTTGCTTCCTGTATTTGTAATCATCGGGGGAGCGGTTATTTATTTCTTAGTTGTCATTGGCATTATCATTTGGAATGTGATTCAGGGCATTAAGGTCCTGCGTGAAGCATAAGTAGACAATGGGGAGGAGATCGTAATGAAGCAAGAAAAGGAACGAATCCTTAAGCTTGTTGAGGAAGGAAAGCTTACAGCACAAGAAGCTTTGACACTGATTGAAAAGCTTGACAGCGACTACAAGGAAAAAGAAGAGAAAATCACAGCGCTCTCAGTTCACGTTCATGACGAGGAAGAGCCATTTACAACGGCAAAAAAAGAAAGCGGCAAACCGTCTTTAGGAGCCAAGCTGTTTGACTGGATTGATTCTGCTGTGAAAAAGGTCAAGGAAGTTGACCTTGATTTAAACTTTGGCCATGCGTATGATGTTCAGCACATTTTTCAATTTAAAGATACTGACTTTTCCAGTGTTGAGCTGCAAATTGCCAACGGCAGCGTGAATATCGTCCCTTGGGAAGATGACGATATCAGAGCGGAATGCCAGGCGAAGGTATATCGCGCTGACAGCCAGGATGCGGCGAGACACGCATTTCTTCAGCATATTGAATGTGAAATAAAAGGAAATAAGTTTTTTATCCGTACTGAGAAAAAGACGATGAAAACGAATGTCACTTTGTATATTCCTCAGAAGGAGTATGATAAGATTCGAGTGAAGCTGTTTAACGGTCCGGTCAGAGGGGAACATTTACATGTAAAAGAGTTCTCAGCGAAAACGACAAACGGCGTGCTGTCGTTCTCGTATTTAACAGCCGAAAAAGCCATAGCTGAAACGGCCAACGGGCAAATTAAGCTCGCAAGCCACAGCTGCGGTACGATAGAAGCGGAAACCATTAACGGATTGATCGATCTCCGAGGGAAAAGCGAATCCATTGACGTTCAAAGCTTTAACGGAAATATTGCGATTAACGTAACAGAATCAGACTGCCGCTCCATTTATGCAAAAACAACGACTGGAAATGTAGAGCTTGCAATTCCGGACGATCTCGCAGTGAAGGCAGAGCTGAAAAGCAATCTTGGTACGCTGTCCCATGAATTAATGGATGTAGAGATGCTGAAGGAAAAAAATGATACGATTCAAAAAGAAATGATGTTCACTTCAAATCAGGCACATGATCAAAACATCACCGTCTTCTCAGAATCACTAACAGGCGCCATCAAACTAAAGTACTCACAGAGGTGATCGAATGAATAAGCTTTATCGCTCAGAAAAAAATAAGAAAATCGCCGGTGTTATCGGAGGTCTCGCGGAATATTTCAATTGGGACGCATCACTCCTCAGAGTCATAACTGTCATCTTAGCCATTATGACAAGTGTCTTGCCGGTTTTGCTCATTTATATCATTTGGATTTTTATCGTCCCGTCAGAAAGGGATATGAAATGACATGGTAAAATGGGCAGTCAGCATTTTAGTCAATGCATTGTTATTAATCGTCATTGATGGATATATTGACTCCATCCATATCAGCAGCATTGGGGCAGCGATTATCGCCAGCCTCATTTTATCGATCTTAAACGTGCTGATTAAACCGCTTTTAATTATATTTACACTGCCGGTCACCATGGTGACGCTTGGACTCTTCTTGTTTGTGATTAACGCCATCACGCTTATGATGACCGCGTCCATTATGGGTGACAGCTTTCAAATCGACGGCTTCGGCACAGCGATATGGGCATCCGTTATCCTGTCGGTCTTCCATTTGCTGATTCAAAAAGGCATTTTAGAGCCGCTTAGAAAAAAATAAAAAAAGCTGCCCGCAAAGGCAGCTTTTTTACATGTTCTGCAGCCTCCTTAAAAAATTGTGAAGTGAAGTGTTCGCTTTTTGTCAGCAGTCCCGCGTATATGTCGTATACCATCTGCTTTGTCAGATTGGATATTGTTTAAAAATGAACTCATAAGCTTCCCTGTTCAGACGCAAAATACATGAAAAGGGAGGTGCTTTGATGAGGAAATACACGGTTATTGCTTCTATATTACTGTCTTTTCTTTCCGTTTTGTCTGGCGGCCATCATGAATCGAAAGCTTTTCCTGTTGTACAGCAGGAACTATTTCAAACGCCTCATTACATACCCTTGCTTGAAAATCCTCCTCAAATTGATGTGAAAGCTGAAATGAGAAGCAATATAATGATTGAGGCTCAAGTACGCGATAATTCGTATCAAGCATTTTCCGCCTTTCTTTTTTATAAACAAAGTAATGAGCTGGGCTACAAAATGGTGCCGATGGACCCGACCCCCGGAGCGGTCCGCAAGTTTTTGGCACAAATTCCGAAACGTTTGATTTGGAACAGCGAGCTTGAGTATTACATTGTGATGTCGAATGGGAAGCAGCGGGTTGAGTCGGAGACGAAGAAACTGAAGCTTGAAGGATACCAGGCTGACCTTGCCCATATTCCGGAGCTTCTGATCACAGAACTGGCGGTTGATACGAAGAATATAGGACGCGCAGACGGTTATGAATTTATTGAGATTTTTAATACGACTGACAGAACGATTGATTTTAAAGACTACCATATCCGTTACCGCTACCCAAAAGAAGGGCCTGACTCCGATCTGATTTGGAGACCTGATGAAATGATCTTGATACCATCCGGCGAAACGTTTGTCGTCTGGCTGAAGCCTGCCGGGCATCCAGAATTGACGTCAGCGGATTTCAATCGTTATTATCAGACACAACTAAAAGAAGGAAAAAATCTCGCGGTGATAGACGAGACAGAGGGTATGGCCAATACGAGGCCGCGGGCCGTTGTGATATCAACGAATACAGGAAAGGACATTTCGGTTGCGCATTATCGGAAACATGCGCTGCGCCGGCTGTCATCAGTGCTTTATAAGTATCCGTTGAACGGAACCGCAGAACTTCTGAACATTTCAATCGGGGAAAAGAATCCGTCTCCCGGAACCGTATTACAGGCACAGGTGCCCGAGCAGAAACGGAAAATCAAGCTCGATAAAGAAAAACCGGTCATTGAGGATTTGACTGACCGCAAGCCTGTCCGCCCTGCTGAAAGCATTGAGCTGCGGGCTGACATACGGGACCGAAGCCTAGTGAAAACAGCGGCCTTTTACTACCGGACGGATGAGAGAAAACCGTTTAAGCGAATTCTTGCTGAAAAAGACCGTAACGATAATCTCTACCATTATATTGTGTATTCGCCTGAATTGATCGGGAAGGATCAACTAGAGTATTATGTGGCGGCCGGGGACGGGATCAATGAAGCGAGAACGCCGGTCAAAATGATTGATATTAAACAAACAAGCAAGGCGCACGGTCTGCGGTTGAATATTGAAAACAGAGACACGCTGTCGGGAACTCAATTTCTCAAAGCCACGACAGAAGGGCGAGCTGACAGCATTAAGCTGTGGATTGACGGGAAAAAACAAGTGACAGAGCCCGCGATGGAAAAAGAAGTATATTTTGCATTCGATACGAGGAAAACGAACCTTTATTTTAAAAACGCGGTAACGATGGAAGGCAAAGTGCTGAAGGTGTTCGATGATACAACAAATAAATACCGCACCTATTCTGTTCCGTTGCCAGAGACACTGCTTCGGAAAGGGAAGCAGCTGCAGCGTATTACAATACGATCGGGTTCGAAGGTGTCTCCGTTTGATACGGCTGAAAACCGTGATGACTTCTTAGTCAAAAACGCCCGATTGGTGTTATCGGATGGAACGGTGATCAGGGATCAGAGGGTGTCCCCTGAGAAGGAACTCTTTATTGGCGATAATCAGCGCTCGAATAAAAGCTGGCAATTTCAGTTCAATCTGCCTGACGGACTGTTTACATCACAGCTGCTGGAGTGGGATACATCAAAGCTTTCTGAAGGCGCTCACCATATTCAAGCAAGCGACGGGAAGGAAAATGTCAGCCTGGTTGTACGGGTAGATAATTCAGGACCTCACATTGAGCCGAATATCACCGAGGGGCAAACGTATAAAGGAAACCTTATCCTGCAGGCGGATATGTATGATAAATGGAGCAAAATTGAGGAAGCGGAAGCGTCTTTAGATGGAGAAAGCATTACACTCCCATATCATACGTCCTCTTCTGATCTTTTGCCGGGAAAACATTCTCTAAAAGTGACAGCAACGGATCTCGCGGGCAATAAAACAGTGATTGAGAGGATATTTAAAACCGAACGAGAGCATCCGGACCAGCCGGAGGTTATAGACAGCGAAGCTGACACGCATAAGGCCAAGCTTTCTGTACGGGTGAAAGATCCGACGAATGATGCCATGGATGTTGGTTTTTATAGGGGATTTCAATATACAGCGCGCAATCATGTGAAAATATTTAAGCACGCGTCACTGACTGAACCGCCGAAAAGCTTTGTGCCGGAAAGGGAGACCCCATTTACGAATAAAGAATTGGAGCGGGTATCAGCTGCTGATGGAAAAACAGTATCGACAGAAAACAAAGAGCTTTTCCCTTATCATCGCTTTGAAGTGACGGTTGATCCATCAATTGATGAGAATGATCTGGCAGAAGCGGTCTGGAAGGGCAGTTCTTTGCCGGGGAGAAAGGTGACGATGTATGCTTGGAATTATCGGACAAACGAATGGCAGCCTGTTGACAGCTTCGTCGCGAAGGATGACAAACCGTTTACGCTGAAAGCGTCTGTGATTGCCGCCGATTTTGTACGGGAGTCGAAAATGAATGTGATTGTACAGGATGAAATTCCTCCTGCGAAGGATATGTACACATTTGTCTGGATGTCTGATACACAGTATTACGCCGAAAGCTATCCGCATATTTTTGATAAACAGACCGAATGGATAAAAGATAACCAAAAGCAGCTCAATATCAAATATGTGTTCCACACGGGTGATATTGTAGATGATTCCGCCGATATCAGACAGTGGAAAAACGCTGATCGGTCAATGTCCGTTCTGGATAAGAGCGGAATACCTTACGGCGTGCTGGCCGGCAATCACGATGTCGGGCATAAGGACGGCTCCTACAGGGCGTTTGGCAAATATTTTGGCAGCGATCGTTTTGATAAAAAATTGCATTATGGCGGTTCCTATAAAAACAACCGCGGACATTATGACCTGATTTCTAGCAACGGCAATGATTATATCATGCTGTACATGGGATGGGGCATTACGGATGAAGACATCGCGTGGATGAATCAGGTGCTGAAGAAACACCCTGACCGGATGGCAATTTTAGCTTTTCATGAGTATTTGCTGGTCAGCGGAAACAGAAGCCCGATCGGAGAGAAAATATTCAAAGAAATCGTAAAGCCGAACCCGAATGTCGTGATGGTATTGAGCGGGCATTATCATAGTGCGATGAGAAAAACAGATGAGCTGGATGATGATGGTGATGGGAAGCCGGATCGTCTTGTGCATCAAATGCTGGCCGATTATCAGGGCGGGCCAGAAGGCGGTCAAGGGTATTTGCGTTTGCTTCAATTTGACCAGGCAAATGACATGGTGCACGTATCGACGTATTCTCCGTATGTAAAGGATAAGAATTACTATGATACGGATACCTATGGCAACAAGGATGAATTTTCCCTTTCGCTTGATTTGAAGCCAAGAATCAAAAAGGTGGAAACCGATTATTTTGAATGTAACGTATATACCAATGAAGAGCTCGGAAAACGGGAGCAAGTGAAGAGCGGGGATACAGCTGAATTCCGCTGGGATCATCTTGAACCGCAGTCTGTTTATTATTGGTACATTATAGTGGAAGACAGTTTTAACGGCAAAACGAAATCACCGATCTGGAAGTTCAAGACGAAAAAAGAAACATATCGTCCGGCACCAGACCAGTTTGATTTTCGCCATGTCTCCAATCCTTAAAAAGGGTTGGAGGCTTTTTTTTATGAAAGACGATCCATATAGTGGACAAATGTATAACGGTCGCCTCTGTATACGGATTTTGCATGCTCAAAAGCAGTTCCGTTCTGCAGATATGTTGTTCGTTTAATTAATAGGACTGGCGCTCCCTTTTGAATACCAAGAATGTTCGCTTCTTCCGTGGTGGCAGCGCTTGGCTCAAGCTCCTGTTTTGCACGGGAAATCGGTATGCTGTTATACCTTTCAATATGATCATAGATCGACGACTGAAAATGCGATTCGTTCAATTCACCCGCAAGCTCAAACGGAATATGTGAGGACTCAATCGCCATTGGAATATCATTTGCCAGCCGCACCCGAGTGATTTTATGGATAGAGGAGGGGTGCCCGCAGCCTAATATAGCCGCGAGCTCCTCAGTTGAATCAATAAGCTGATAATCAATGAGCCTGCTGCCCGGTGTCATCCCGCGGCTTTTCATATCCTCGGTAAAGCTTGTCAGCCCTTGAAGTGCTTGTTCCATTTTTGGCTTGCTGACAAAGGTGCCCCGTCCTTTCAGGCGATAGAGCAAGCCTTCATTAACTAAATTAGAAAGCGCCTGGCGAACTGTCATCCGGCTGATCCCGAATTGTTCGGCATATTCGCGCTCGGAAGGAAGAGGCATATCCGGCTGCAGCTCTCCGTTCTTAATTTGGGTTTTTAATTGCTCCATAATCTGATAGTAAATCGGAATAGGCGATTGTTTATTGATATTCATAAGTCAGCATGTTCCTTTCAAGGTCTTAATGACGCGGCTTCACGATCAATCAAAACCGTAACATCGGAATGCAGGTGCAAAGCAGATGCGGGAAAATCTTCGCTGATGTTTCCTTCTAACAGCTTACGAACAGCTTTCGCTTTGCTTTTTCCAGAAATAAGCAGCAGAATGCGCTTGCTTGAGAGTATCGTTTGAATTCCCATTGTCAGTGCTTTTTTCGGCACGCTGTCTATGGAGGGAAAATATCTGGCATTCGCTTGGCGGGTTTGCTCATTTAATGTCACAACATGAGTTCGCGACTTGAAAGACGTTCCCGGTTCGTTAAAGCCGATGTGTCCGTTTCGGCCGATGCCGAGAAGCTGAATGTCAGTGCCGCCGAGGGACTCGACTAGCTGTTCATACCGTCTGCATTCGTCCTCCAAATCGTCTGCATTTCCATTCGGAATAAAATGCCGGCTAGGCTTGCTGTCGATATGCTGAAATAAACGGTCATTCATATAGAAGTGATAGCTGTTCGGGTCATTGCTTGAAAGTCTGGCGTACTCATCCAAATTAACTGTAGTGACGTTTTGAAATGAGAGATTCTCAGTTTGGTGCAGGCGGATCAGCTCGCGATACGTGCCTTCCGGTGTGCCGCCCGTCGCTAACCCGAGAACGGCATCAGGTTTTTCTTTGATTGTATCTGCCGTTATTCTGGCTGCTTTTTGGCTTAGCTCTTCATACGTTTGACATTCCATTACTTTCATATCTGGTCAGCCTCCTTGGATATAAATGCAATGTTTCCGCGGCAAATGGTGAGAATCACCTCGCAATCACTGCTGACAATCACCAAATCTGCATCTTTTCCCACAGTCACACTGCCTTTTCGGTCAAAGATGCCCAGCTGTTTGGCCGCGTTTGCAGAAGTTATATTAGCTATATCCGTCCAAGAGCAATTTGTAAACTCACGCATATGCCGTGCGCCCTCGTTCATTTTGAGGATCGAACCGGCAAGGGTTCCGTCTGAAAGAAGAGCTGTTCGTCCTCTTACCGTCACACTTTGGCCGCCGAACTCATAAACGCCGTCTTTCAGGCCTTTTGCCCTCATGGAATCGGTAATTAAAATGAGCTTGCTGCTGCCTTTCGCCAAAAAAGCAAGCTTTGCAGCTAAAGGGTGGGAGTGAATGCCATCGGCGATAAGCTCTGTCACAAACCCATCATGGGCCAGCGCCGTTCCGATCACTCCGGGCTCTCGGTGATGAAACGGGCTCATCGCGTTGTACAGATGGGTCATATGGCTCGCCCCTGCTTTTGCGGCATCCGACAGCAATGCGGAATCGGCATCCGTGTGCCCCATGGATGCGATAATCGATTCGTCTTTCAAATGGCGGATCAGTTCAAAATGCTGATCCTCCTCTGGCGCAAGTGTAACAATTTTGATCAGTCCGCCCGCCTCCTGCTGCCACTTTTTGAAAAGCGCAACATCCGAAGGCCTAATCCACTCTTTTGGCTGCGCTCCGGCTCTTTTAGGAGAAACAAAGGGGCCCTCTAAATGAATACCGAGCAGTTCTGCACCTAATAAAGAGGACTCTTCAGCCGCTTTCCACTCTCTTGCGTTCACCAAAGCTTGAGAAATGTTCCCATGCTCTTGGGTAATCGTTGTGGCTAAAAAGCTCGTCGTGCCTTCTTCGGGAAGTCTTGACGACATGATGTCGAGCGCAGAAAAGCTTGCATCCATCGTATCTGCGCCATAGCCGCCGTGGATATGAATGTCAATCATGCCGGGAAGCAAAACGGAATTCGCAGGTGCTTGAATCTCTTTTGAATATGGCTCCTTGGGCCGTTCTGTTGAGACTGTGCTGATTTTTCCGTCATTGATTCCGACATAGCCGTTTTTGATTACTTCATTTTCTGTCACGATCGCAATGTCTTTGATAAGAAGACTCTCTGCCATAGATGATCCGCCTTTCTGGAATTTGAATACCTTTATTTTACTCTTTTTCAGACTAGTGATCTAGACCAGCTGAGGTGTTTTCCCGCCTTTTATAAAATCTGTTTTAGGTTCAAGCCTGAAAGTGATAAAATGAAAGTATTGTGAGCAAGCTCGGGGCAGCCCGGAACAGGAGGAACATATCGTGGCAAAGGTTCGCACAAAAGACGTAATGGAACAGTTCAATTTGGAATTAATCAGCGGAGAAGAAGGAATTAACCGCCCGATTACAATGAGTGACCTATCAAGACCAGGCATTGAAATTGCCGGATATTTTACATATTACCCGAGAGAGCGCGTGCAGCTTCTCGGAAAAACAGAGCTTTCTTTCTTTGAACAGCTTCCGGAAGAGGATAAAAAACAGCGAATGGATTCTCTGTGCACTGATGTAACACCAGCTATTATTCTTTCTAGAGATATGCCCATCCCGCAGGAGCTGATTGACGCCTCCGAGAAAAATGGGGTGCCTGTCCTCAGATCGCCGCTGAAAACGACAAGACTGTCAAGCCGTTTAACCAACTTCCTTGAGAGCAGGCTGGCGCCTACCACAGCAATTCATGGCGTTCTTGTCGATATATATGGTGTCGGCGTGCTGATCACAGGAAAAAGCGGCGTCGGGAAAAGTGAAACAGCGCTGGAGCTTGTGAAAAGAGGGCATCGCCTTGTTGCCGATGATTGCGTTGAAATTCGGCAGGAGGATCAGGATACCCTTGTCGGAAACGCTCCGGAATTAATTGAGCATCTCCTTGAAATCAGGGGGCTTGGCATTATCAACGTGATGACGCTGTTTGGCGCCGGCGCGGTCAGAAGCAATAAACGAATCACGATTGTCATGAACCTTGAACTTTGGGAGCAGGGCAAGCAATACGACCGTCTCGGGCTTGAGGAAGAAACCATGAAAATCATTGATACAGAAATTACAAAACTGACGATTCCCGTCCGTCCAGGCCGAAATCTGGCAGTTATCATCGAAGTGGCAGCAATGAACTTCAGATTGAAGCGGATGGGGCTGAATGCCGCTGAACAATTTACCAACAAGCTAGCGGATGTCATTGAAGACGGTGAACAAGAAGAATAGGAGTTGGCGTTAAATGAATGAAGCGATAGAACCACTCAATCCGATAGCATTTCAGCTGGGGCCGTTAGCCGTCCATTGGTACGGAATCATTATCGGTCTCGGTGCTTTGCTCGGGCTGTGGATTGCGATGAGGGAAAGTGAAAAACGGGGGCTGCAGAAAGATACGTTTATTGATCTTGTCCTGTTTGCCATTCCAATTGCGATTATTTGCGCACGAATTTATTACGTTGCCTTTGAATGGGACTATTATGCGGCACATCCGGGAGAAATCATTAAGATTTGGAAGGGCGGCATTGCCATTCATGGCGGATTAATCGGCGCCATTTTAACGGGTTATGTGTTTTCGAGAGTGAAAAACCTTTCGTTCTGGAAGCTTGCGGATATTGCCGCGCCCAGCATTTTGCTCGGCCAGGCGATCGGCCGCTGGGGGAACTTCATGAATCAGGAAGCGCACGGCGAGGCTGTCAGCAGAGCCTTTTTAGAAAACCTGCACCTGCCTGAATTTATCATCAATCAAATGTATATCAATGGGCAATATTATCATCCTACTTTTTTATATGAATCACTATGGAGCTTTGTCGGCGTCATTGTTTTACTGCTGCTGCGCAGAGCGAATTTGCGTAGAGGCGAGATGTTCTTGATCTATATCATTTGGTATTCAATCGGAAGATACTTTATTGAAGGAATGCGGACTGACAGCTTAATGCTGACTGATTCACTTCGCATCGCTCAGGTGATTTCAATCGTATTGATTGTTTTGGCTGTGGCAGCCATCATCTTCAGACGCGTCAAGGGATATTCGAAGGAGCGGTACGCGGAGTAGACGTTAACAAAGGGGGATGAGGGATGAAGAAGATCTTTCTGGCCGGTCTTGCAGCAGGTTTTCAAACAACATGGACGCTGGGTAAAGTGATTTTCCCGGTAACGCTATTGGTCACTTTGCTTCAGCATACCCCTGTCATGGATTGGCTTGTACGGCTGATTACACCGGTAATGGGTCTCTTCGGGCTTTCTGGTGAAGCGGCCATTCCGCTTGTACTGGGAAATATGCTGAATCTGTATGCGGGAATTGCCGGGATTTTAACATTGGATTTATCTGTGAAAGAAGTCTTTATTTTAGCTGTTATGCTTTCTTTCTGTCATAACTTGATTATCGAATCGACAGTTGCCGCAAAGGTTGGTATCAGAATTGGCGTCATATTGGCCGTGCGCATCGGTTTGGCCGCTGTGTCAGCCATCGTCATCAACCTCATTTGGCATGGCGGAAAGGAAACGGCGCAGTACGGTTTTATCGCTGCGAAGAGCGCGGCGCCAGACAGCTGGCTAGGAATGTTGGCAGAAGCATTAACGAAAGCCGGACTTGGTGTTTTGCAGCTGGCGGCAATTGTCATCCCGCTGATGATTATCATCCAGTTTTTAAGAGATTTAGGCTGGCTGCATCGGTTTTCCAGGTGGCTGTCTCCGTTTACGCAGCTGCTTGGCATGAATAAAAATACGTCTATGACGATGGTGGCGGGACTGACGATTGGTCTGGCCTACGGAGCGGGTGTCATGATCAAAGCTGTCGAGGATGACGGCGTGAGCAAGCGGGATATGACATTGGCATTTATATTTCTCGTTGCCTGCCACGCGGTCGTGGAAGATACACTTGTCTTTATTCCGCTTGGCATACCCGTCTGGCCGCTTCTTTTGATTCGTGTCACCACAGCAGTTCTGCTGACAATGGCTATTGCGCACACGTGGAAAAAATGGAAACCCTCAGCGGTTGGAAAGGAAGCAATATGAGTGACAAACAAGTAACGACGATTCTGTTTGATTTAGACGGAACGCTTATTAATACGAATGAATTAATTATCGCGTCCTTTTTGCATACACTGGAGCATTATTATCCGAGCAAGTATAAACGAGAAGATGTCCTTGCATTTATCGGGCCGTCTCTTTTTGATACGTTCTCTTCGATGGACCCTGATAAATGCGAGGATATGATCGCTATGTACAGAGCGTACAATCATGACATGCATGATTCACTCGTCACTGAATATGAAACGGTATATGAGACCCTGGATGCATTAAAAAAAGCCGGCTTTACATTAGGAATTGTGACAACAAAATTAAGAGATACTGTCAATATGGGCCTCAAGCTCACGGGAATCGGCGAATTCTTTGAAACAGTTGTCACCCTTGATGATGTGACGAATGCAAAGCCTGATCCCGAGCCTGTGCTGTTAGCGCTGAAACAGTTAGGAAGCAAGCCCGAGGAAGCCATTATGGTCGGAGATAATTACCACGATGTGCTGGCAGGCAAAAACGCCGGTACAAAAACGGCAGGAGTCGCATGGACGATTAAAGGGCCGGAAATGCTGGCGAAGCATGAGCCGGATTTTATGCTTGAGAAAATGAGTGATCTATTACAAATCGTTGGAGTGAAGTAATCTGTGAGAAAAACAGATCGTCATCCGGTCTCGGGGGCCAACTCACTGTGGCATGTCTATCAAACGGTACCTTTTTTAAAGGTCGTCAAAAATTTCATTGTCATTCAAATTGCGAGATATACGCCGTTTATAGGGATGAAAAACTGGCTGTACCGTACATTTCTGCGGATGAAGGTTGGAAATCAGACATCCTTTGCCCTCATGGTGATGCCAGATATCATGTTTCCGGAAAAGATCTCAGTCGGAACAAATACAATCATCGGGTACAATACGACCATTCTGGCCCATGAGTATTTGATTCACGAATACCGGATCGGCACAGTTCTGATCGGAGACGAAGTGATGATTGGTGCCAACACGACCATTCTGCCCGGGGTGAAAATAGGAGATGGCGCAGTTGTGTCCGCCGGAACACTTGTCCATAAAGACGTGCCTGCCGGCGCATTTGTCGGCGGAAATCCGATGAGGATCATCTATACGAAGGAAGAAATGCAAGAAAGATTGAAAAAGTCCGCTGAATAACATCAGCGGACTTTTTTGGTTAAAATTGAGTGTTGTTGTTTTCGTAAATATGCTGAACACCAATCCATTTTTGACCGACATTAGAGTAGCGTGTATTTGTCATTCTGACCGTGCTTGTTTTGCTGTCCGTCCGGAATATCGCTTCCTTCATGTTTGTGATGGTGCACTTATCGATGATCACATCAACGTGGAAGGTTGAACCGCCAAGCTGTCTTATGAACTTTCCGCCATTGTCTGCCGTGAAGTTTTTCACTGTGAATGTACTGGCTTTATTGATTTGGAATATCTTATCTGACGCTTTTTGTGCAGAACCGCCGTCGATCGTCACTTTTCCTTCCTTCTTCACCGTTAACGCATCCTCACCAACATCTTCCCATTTCACATTCTGAATGTTAACGTTTCCATAAGTGTGTACGCCATCAGCGGCAGGGGCGCCAAGCACCACATTTTTCAGGGTTGCACCATCCTCCACACGAAAAACAGGGTCTTGGTTTTCTGACTGGCTTCCGTCGCCTAATTCTTTCCCTGCCACAAACCGCTGTCCTTTCCCGTCATATGTTGTATTTTTTGGTACGATAATTGTTTCGTGCACCACTTTGTCTGCTGCAAAAGCGGTTGATGACTGAAACTGGCTGAACCCCATAACCAAACCGAACATAAATAGGATAGACACGAATTTTTTCAATGATAAATCCTCCCCGGATATCTTTCATTTTTTGCAAGAGAAGCGTCAGCGACTTGCACCGGCTTCTCTCGCATAGATCGGGGCAAGGCTGAATCTGCTTTAATCATAAAAACAGATAGCCTGAAAGTAAAGATAATTCTGGATGATAAATGGAAAATGAATCAATCTTACCGATTGAAACAAAAAGCATGAATATTGTCGTATTTGCTCAGGATAGAGCATAGTGAGGCTTCAGGTGTTTACTTTTGAATAACCACGGCCTGGCTGCCCATTTGTTTCCACGCTTTTTCAAAGCTTGTTCTATCGGTTTTTCTGTTTTTATAGCCATACGGATCATTGAGATACACATATTTATCATCATATCCCGTAACGGCGACGCTGTGTTCGCTGTACGTAATCTCTATCGTTCCGTTTGGCGTTTTCCATGTCTGCATGTTGTCAACTGGCGTAAAGTTGGCTGTCGTAATAACCCAAACTGGATTGCCTTTTTCAAGCTGCTGATAAACAGCGGAAATACTTTTTCCAGTCAGATCAGACACTTTGTCTCCCGCATAGGTTTTCGCCAGCTGATAGATCGGTCGATGGTAGACACCGAGACCAGGGCCATTCGCCATATCCCCGACAAATCCGTCATTCGGATCACCCTTTAATCCGCTGCTGTATGTCAAAGGCACTGTGGCAACCTGATTTGCCAGGGTATTTTTTGTCACGTCGTATCCCGCATAATTCAGCACCATCGCAAGGCTTGTTACTTCACAGCCGTTATAGAGCCGGGGTGCGTCCATTTGATTGTAAAGGATGACATCCAGCGGTTTTGCGCTTCCCTTCAGCTCCTTTTTGCTATTCGCAGCTGAGTCTGTATCGCTATCAGAAACCACTTTTTTAAGGCTGTTCAAAAAAGGAATATCTATATCTTTTGCATCTATTTTAAGTCCGAAAAAAATAACGCCTGAAAGAATCATCAGGACACATAGAGTTCGCAGTGTTTTCATCTTTATCTCCTTGTTCTCTATTTGATTTGTATTATAGCATGCCAAACATAAAGAATTTGAGATATTACGTACCTTTAATACATTATTCATGATTTTTTCATAATGAGGAGAAGGATATTTGAACTAAAAATATCCTTACTGAAGTTAAGCGTTGATTTTCATTCTTTCATCTGCTAACATATTATCATATTAGCGAACTAAAGGATTCGGAATTTTCCTTCATAAGATAACAGCGGAGGTGCTCGGGTTGATGTTTATGTTTGAAAAACCGCACGGCATGAGAGATACACTGCCCGGTTTATACGAAACGAAAAAAAAGGTGAGACGATCGTTAACCGATTTGATTGATAAATGGGGATATCAATTTATGGAAACGCCGACACTGGAGTTTTACGATACCGTTGGCGTCCAGTCAGCAATTGAAGAGCAGCAGCTGTTTAAGCTACTTGATCAGGACGGCAAGACATTGGTGCTTCGCCCGGATATGACGGGGCCGATTGCAAGGGTGGCGGCATCGAAGCTTCTGAAACACGGTCATCCGCTAAGAGTCGGCTATGCGGCAAATGTATTCAGGGCTCAGGAGCGTGAAGGCGGACGTCCGGCTGAGTTCGAGCAGGTCGGAGTGGAGTTAATCGGTGACGGCACGACGAGCGCGGATGCGGAGGTCATTGCTTTAGTCGTCGGGGCATTAAAAAACGCTGGGCTGGCATCCTTTAAAATTGCCATCGGCCATGCCGGCATTGCGGATGCTTTGTTTGTTGAGGTGCTCGGAAACGTTGAACGAGCTGATGTGCTGCGGAGGTTCTTATATGAAAAGAACTACGTCGGCTACAGAGAGCATGTCAAGTCTCTCCCGCTTTCCTCCATTGATAAAAGCAGACTGCTTGAGCTCCTCGAATTGCGGGGCGGCATAGAAGTATGCGGACGTGCTGAGGAAATCGTCGATTCTGCACAAGGAAAAAGCGTGGTTGATGAGCTGAAGGCGCTGTGGGACATTCTTGAGGATTACGGATGTACGGAAAATGTCCGCCTGGATCTGAATATGGTCAGCCACATGAGCTATTACACAGGGATTTTATTTGAAGTGTACGCCGAGAATGTCGGTTTTGTCATTGGAAGCGGCGGCCGTTACAACAAGCTGCTGGGCCATTTTGATTCACCTGCACCGGCAACAGGCTTCGGGCTTCGGATCGACCGGCTGATTGAAGCCCTTCATATGAAAGAAGAATCTTGTGATATAGACGCTGTTATTTTCAGCAAAGAGCAGCGGGCGCAAGCCATCGCTTATGCGAATGAAGAACGCATGAAAGGGAACAAAGTGGTTCTTCAAGATTTATCGGGAATAGAAAATATCGACCAGATGACAAAATCTTTTGCAAACGTCACTTATTTTATCGGTGCCAGAAAGGAAGAGCAAAATGGGTAAGTTACTCACAATGGCGATGCCAAAGGGCCGGATATTTGAAGAAGCGGCAGGGCTGCTGAGGCAGGCAGGCTACAGGCTCCCTGAGGAGTTTGAAGATTCGAGAAAATTGATCATCGATGTGCCGGAGGAAAATCTTCGTTTCATATTAGCGAAGCCGATGGACGTAACTACGTATGTGGAGCATGGCGTGGCAGACGTCGGAATTGCGGGCAAGGATGTCATGCTGGAGGAGGAACGCGACGTGTATGAGGTACTGGATTTAAAAATCAGCAAATGCCACTTAGCTGTCGCCGGACTTCCGAATACAGACTGGAGCGGAGTAGCGCCAAGAATCGCGACAAAGTATCCGAATGTGGCTTCCAGTTATTTCAGAGAGCAGGGAGAACAAGTCGAGATTATTAAGCTCAACGGTTCAATTGAACTGGCTCCGCTCATTGGGCTTGCAGATCGGATAGTGGACATTGTTTCCACAGGACAGACGCTGAAAGAAAATGGGCTTGTTGAAACGGAGCACATTTGTGACATTACCTCTCGCTTTATTGTCAACCCGGTAAGCTATCGCATGAAAGACGATGTGATTGACGAAATGGCATCCCGCCTATCTCTCGTTGTGGAAGGAGAGACGGCAAAATGAAGATCAAAACCATCAGCGGAGCGGAACGGCTTTCTCTCAAGCGTTCCATCGATGCCGGAACGGAAGAGCAAAGAAAGACGGTCCGGTCCATTATAGAAGATGTTAAAGCAAACGGTGATCAGGCGGTTCGCAGCTACACGGCGAAATTTGACGGCATCGAAATAGACAGTCCGCTGGTCACAAAAGAAGAATTTGAGGAGGCATACACCTCACTGGATTCACGTCTTCTTCAGGTGATTAGGCAGGCAATCGAAAATATTAGGGAATATCACGAAAGACAGCTGCAATCCTCCTGGTTTTATCACAGAAAGGACGGCACAATGCTGGGGCAGAAAGTGACGGCGCTGGATTCCGCCGGTGTATATGTGCCGGGGGGAACGGCCGCATATCCTTCATCTGTTTTGATGAATGTGATTCCGGCGCTCGTAGCGGGCGTTGAAAGAATCGTTCTCGTCACGCCTCCGGGAAAAGACGGTCTGCTGTCTCCTGGAGTTTTGGTTGCTGCAGCCGAGCTGGGCATAAAAGATGTTTACAAAATGGGCGGCGCTCAGGCGATTGCGGCGTTAGCATACGGAACAGAAACCATTGAGCCGGTGGATAAAATCACGGGTCCGGGCAACATTTATGTCGCGCTTGCCAAACGAGAAGTGTTCGGCGATGTCGATATCGATATGATTGCCGGACCTAGTGAAATCGTCGTGCTGGCTGATGAAACAGCGATTCCGAGCGATATTGCAGCCGATCTGCTGTCACAGGCGGAACACGATAAGCTCAGCTCATGTGTGTTTGTCACAGATTCCATGGCGCTGGCTGAGGCGGTTTCAGCCGAGGTGAGTAAGCAGCTGAAAACCTTGCCGCGAAGAGAAATAGCGGAAGCTTCAGTGAGAGATTACGGTTGTATATATGTGGCGGAAACAATGGTGGAAGCGATTAATACTGTCAATACACTCGCGCCAGAGCATTTAGAAATCATAACACAGTCTCCAGAAGCTTTGCTTGGCAGTATCAAACATGCGGGTGCAATTTTCTTAGGCAGATACAGCCCTGAGCCTGTCGGTGATTATTTTGCCGGACCGAACCATGTGCTTCCGACAAACGGAACAGCCAGATTTTCAAGTCCATTAAACGTAACTGATTTTCAAAAGAAATCGAGCATTATTTCTTACAGTCAATCAGCCTTTGAAGAACATGCCGAAAGCATCGCGGCTTTTGCCAGACTGGAAGGGTTAGAAGCCCATGCCAGATCAATTGAAGCGAGAGAACGGAGGATTTCTAAATGAGAAAAGCGGAACGCGTCAGGAAAACAAACGAAACAGATATTGAGCTGGCATTTACAATAGACGGCGGGGGACAAGCGGATATCAAAACATATGTGCCGTTTATGACACATATGTTGGATTTATTCACGAAACACGGCCAATTCGATCTTTCCATTAACGCAAAAGGCGATGTTGATATAGATGATCACCACACGACTGAAGATATCGGCATCTGCTTAGGGCAGGCGCTGCTCAAAGCGTTGGGCGATAAAAAAGGAATCAAACGCTACGGATCGGCGTTTGTGCCGATGGATGAGGCACTTGCTCAAGTTGTGATTGATTTAAGCAACCGGCCGCACTTAGAAATGCGCGCTGATTTCCCGGCTGCTAAAGTCGGAACTTTCGATACGGAGCTTGTACATGAATTTTTGTGGAAGCTGGCGCTCGAAGCTCGAATGAACCTGCACGTCATCGTTCATTATGGCACAAACACCCACCACATGATTGAAGCCGTTTTTAAAGCACTGGGACGTGCGCTTGATGAAGCGACAACGATCGATCCGCGAGTTAAAGGAATACCGTCAACGAAAGGGATGCTGTAAATGATCGGCGTGATAGATTACGGAATGGGGAATTTATACAGTGTCTCAAAGGCGCTTGAACGTGTCGGCGTGCCGTATTTTGTTTCTGAAAAGCCGGAGGAGCTGAAAGAAGCTGATGCCTTCATTTTGCCGGGAGTCGGTTCATTTGGAGACGCGATGGACAATTTGCGCTACACGAAGCTTGATCAATTGATTCACGATATGGTCTCAGAGGGAAGGCTGCTTCTCGGGATCTGCCTCGGCATGCAGCTTTTATTTGAAGAAAGCGAAGAAAACGGCACCGCTTCAGGACTCGGGCTGTTAAAAGGAAAAGCAGTCAGGCTGAAAGCAGAAGATGAAAAAGGAAACAAGCTGAAGGTTCCGCATATGGGCTGGAATCGTCTTTCCTTTCATAATGAATCTCCGCTGCTAACTAAAACAGAACAGGGCTACGCTTATTTCGTTCATTCCTATTACATTGACGGGATGGAGGAGAACGCGCTTCTGGCAAGCGCCGATTATGGTGTACGAGTGCCTGCTGTAGTCGGAAAAAGAAACGTCTTCGGCGCCCAATTTCATCCGGAAAAAAGCAGCACGGTCGGAATGTCTATTTTAACCCAATTTACGAAAATGGCAGCAGAACAGAAGGTGAAAAAATGAGTGCTTTTACATTATATCCGGCAATTGATATGAGAAACGGCAAATGTGTCCGACTTGTTCAAGGGGATTATAATAAGGAAACGATATATGGCGATTCACCGTACGACATGGCTGAGTTATTTGCGAAAGAGGGTGCCGAATGGATCCATCTCGTTGATCTCGACGGGGCCAAAGAAGGGAAAAGAGTGAATGACCGCCATGTGATTGAGATTGCGCAAAAGCTGAACCTGAAAGTCGAAATCGGTGGCGGGATCCGTTCCGAAAATGACGTCTATGAATATTTATCAGCAGGAGTCGATCGGGTGATCCTGGGAAGCTCAGCAGTTTCTAACCCTCCGTTTGTCAAAAAAATGCTGAAACAATATGGCGAGAAAATTGCAATCGGACTGGATGCGAGAAACGGTTTTGTTTCAACAGAAGGATGGCTGGAAACATCAACCCTTAAGGCAACTGAACTGGGCAAAGAGCTAGCCAATGAAGGTGCGGAAGTCTTTATTTTTACTGACATCGCGACAGACGGAATGCTGTCAGGCCCCAATGTTAAAAGCACAGTCGAGCTTGCTAAGGAAACGGGGAAATCGGTGATCGCTTCCGGCGGAGTCAGCTCTGTCGCGGATCTCGAAGCTCTCGCCCGCTATCAGGAGGATGGTGTCTCTGGAGCGATCATTGGAAAAGCGCTGTATACCAATCAGTTTACGCTGAGTGAGGCGCTTGAAAGGGTGAAGTGCAAATGATCACAAAACGGATTATTCCATGCCTTGATGTCAAAGAAGGACGCGTTGTCAAAGGAATTCAATTTCTCGAATTGAAGGATGCCGGTGACCCAGTTGAACTCGCCGAAGTGTACGACCGGGAAGGTGCGGATGAACTTGTTTTTCTTGATATCTCCGCCTCGCACGAAGGACGAAAGACGATGGTTGACGTTGTGGAACAGGTTGCCGCGAAGCTTGCCATTCCGTTTACAGTCGGCGGCGGCATCAATCAGCTCAGTGATATGAAAACGATACTGCGTGCCGGAGCGGACAAAGTGTCGGTGAACACGGCAGCTGTTCTTCGCCCTGAGCTGATTGCAGAAGGAGCCGAGTTTTTCGGTTCTCAATGCATCGTTCTTGCCATTGATGCCAAGTATGACAAAGAATCTGACACATATAAGGTCTATACGCACGGCGGCAGAAAGAAAACAGATTGGGAGGTCACCGCGTGGGCAAAAGAAGGCGTCAAACGCGGGGCAGGAGAAATATTGCTGACAAGCATGGACTCCGACGGTGAGAAAAAAGGCTTCGACCACACGCTGACAAAGCTTGTTTCCGAAGCTGTCCCCGTCCCTGTTATCGCTTCGGGAGGCGCGGGAAACGCACAGCATATGCGTGAGGCTTTTACAAAAGGAGAAGCCGATGCCGCGCTGGCCGCCTCAATTTTTCATTATAAAGAAACATCGATTAAAGAAGTGAAATCATACTTGAAAGAGTACGGGGTGAATGTGAGATGAAACAGGCAAATGAACTGCGTTTTAACGAGGACGGATTAATTCCTGCTATCGTGCAGGATGCGGCAAGCAAAGAAGTGCTGACACTTGCGTATATGAACAAGGAATCGTACGAAAAAACGCTGGAAACGAAGGAAACATGGTTTTACAGCCGCTCACGCCAAGCGCTATGGCATAAAGGAGAAACCTCAGGGAACACGCAAGCCGTCAAAGGTATCCGGTATGACTGCGATCAAGACGCGCTGCTCGTACTCGTAGAACCGTCAGGCCCGGCATGCCACACTGGCAGCTACAGCTGTTTTACAAAGGAACAAGCAGAAGAACAGGCCGCGGGCCGATTCGGCATCATGAACGAACTGGAGCGGGTGATCGCGGAACGCCAAGCGGAAATGCCTGAAGGAGCTTACACCACGTACCTCTTCCGTGAAGGAGTCGATAAGATTTTGAAAAAAGTCGGAGAAGAAGCATCCGAAGTCATCATCGCCGCGAAAAACCGGGATCATGAGGAACTCAAATGGGAAGCGGCAGACCTGCTGTATCACCTGCTTGTCCTGCTCAGAGAACAATCCCTGCCGCTGGATGATGTGCTTGACGTATTGAAAAAACGCCATTCTGAGAAAGAAGAGTAAAGAGCCGTATGATACGGCTCTTTTTGTTTTGTGAAAAAGGTAATAGGTATTTAGATTTAAATTAGGTGTTATATATGATTAGTTAATAAAAGGAGATCAAAACCGAGTCTCATTTCCTATTTATCCAAATTCCGCCATGTTGTAACATGAAAAAGGATGAAATATTCATCTCTTAACCAGGTCAATAGGATTATTTTTGATATAAAATAGAATACTATTCTCACAAAACCCGTGGAGGTTCGTAATGAAAAAGATCATCTTTATTTGCTTCAGCTTATTACTTGCCCTGACAGGAGGATGCAGTATGAATGACAATGATAAAAACACCACAAATGACAATAAAACAGAAGCGGTAAAACCAAAAGACATGGATCCCAAGGATCTGCCTCAAGTACCTGCGTTTCAGGACGAGAAAACGAGAGAGTACATGGTGTCAACAAAAGAAGAGGAACCAGGATATTATTTGCTGGAATCTAAGCTGAAAGGGTTTAGGATGTTGTTTCCGGAGGATGGGAAGTATCTATCAAGAAGATCATCGTTAACCGGGAAAAACAAAGAAAGTATTGGATTTAATAGTTATGATAAAGACACCAATGTAATGTTTGATGGCCATGTAACATATTACAAAGAAGAAAGTTTTGTGAATGAACCTAAGACAATGCTAGATATTGTTAGTGGAAAAAATGATTATAAAGGCGAATACAAAAAAAGCAGCAAAAATAAAACGGATATTTACACTGCCAAGAAAAAAGACATCTTTGACGATATTGATAGAAAATATAATTATTCATACAGTTATTTTGGATATGTTAAGTCTACAGAAGAAGATAACTTAGGAGTAGAATACGCCTTTACTCTTGGATGCAAAAATGAAAATCAACCATGCTCCTTAGATGAAGAAAAGGCTAAAAATAAAGTTGAGAAATTAATTAATTCTATCACCTTTTTAATAGATAAAAAGGAGAAATAAGATGGGAAATAAAAATGTATTTGAGAATGAGAACGTAAAGTTAAGGCTAATTGATTTAGAATATGACTATAAACAAAAGTTTGCCTCAACTATTGCAAGTGAAGTTAATAAAGCTAAGAAGGATTTCGAAGCAGATATACGCAGAATTTATAAAGAGGAAACCCACCACGATCTTCCTGAGAATATGAAAATTGAAATTTACACCTCCAATGAACTTGTAAATCAGAATACAAGTATACAAAGTTCGACCAGAGAATCAGGTTACGATGGAACGGCAATCCATATAATAGATGAGAAAAAACATATTGATCAGCTTCAGATTATTTCAGAAGGTAGTGCCGATAATAAGGATTGGTCATATAACTTTTTTGGTCTATTTTTAGGAATTGATCATAGTCAGTATGAGGCTACAAAGGAGTTTACTAACAAAGCAAAGAAAGCAGCAGGTAACTCTGAGGATTTAAAAACATTCGCCTTAGGACATTCACTTGCAAATAATAACCAAGTTATGGTGCAATTGATTGATGGAGAATATGATGGAGTTTATGGGGTAAATGGAGCTCAAGTCAATATTGATCAATTACTTGAAACTGATGAAAGTTTATATAGATATGTTATTAGGAAATTTAGTTATAAATATGAAGATATAGATTCCATCCCGCCAGAAAAGTTAAAAAAAGAAATCCAAAAATATTATGAAGACAAAGGCGTAACAGCAAACATCACCCAACGCATCTCAAAAGATGACCCGCTGTATGGAGTCAGCGGCAAGGCCGATTTCATTACATTCGGTGATGTGAAGATGGCAGATACAAATACAAGTGTAAAAGGCATTCGAAATATTATGGATGGGGTTCCTGACGAAGATGTGAGGTCAATTCAAAAATTCCTTCAAAAATATAAGGATGACTATGAAAAAGACGGCTTGAACGGTTTTATAAAGGCAGCCAGCGGGATAGACATAGACCTGATTGAAAAAGTGAAAAACACAGACGGCGCTTTAAAGAAAGTAAGTGTCCTATATGAGCATTTTGATGATGTTAAGCAAATGTATGGCCGAATAAAAGAGGAACTGCCGTCGTTTTTAGGTTTTCTTCATACCTTGTTGAGAAACAGCGGACCGGTCGTAGATCAGTTAGCTGAAAACGGTTATATTGATGAAACGCAAAAGAAAGTCATCAAAAAAGAATTAACGAATATTAATGCGAGTATGCGAGGCATAGAATTACGGTACGAACATTTCATTGACCATTTAAAGCATGGCCAATTTATGCAAGCTTTAAAAGACGTTGGTGAAATAGTGGACTATGTAAAATCAATTCTATCCTCATTGAAAACACTCGACACAGAAACAAAAGACGCACTAAAACTTATCGTCGACGGCCACAGTATCGTTCAAATGCTCAACGCCTTGTCAAAGGAAAAAGGCTTCAGCTATAAAGGCTCCGATATTTATTTTACAGGGAAGAGCGGCTCGGGAGAAACGATTCAAGTCAATCTCTCATCCGCTGTCAGAATCTATCAAAACGGTATGAAAATCGTTGAAGATATGGAAGATGCGATTTCTAAGTACCAGAAGGTTTACAGTCAGGAAATCGATGAAGACTTCATAGACAAAAAGCAGGCGATCATCACGGCTATTCATCATATGGAAGAAAACCCTTTGCATTATGCCTTCGATCTTCAATTCCGGCTTGCAGCTGGTTTCAGCCACACATTCGATAAATTGGAGAAAATCTCAGTTCATGAATCATTCCACACAGGTGCGCTTCCTGCTAATGATGGAATTGTTGCTGAATTAAAAAAACAGACAACAGAAAAAAGAGATTTTATCAAAAATATCCGCGAGAGTATTGAAAAGCTGTTTGAAAAAGAAGAAATGATTTCTCAGTTATTTGATTTTCAGCCTTAGGAGGAATATGAAGAGTGACTTCCTTATTTTCAGAAAGTGAAACAGAAATTGTATCAACGACCTATATGTTTCTTACCCAAGATGAAATGAAGGGGAAAGCGGGCACCCTCAATCAACCGATCAACGACTTTCTCAGCCTGACAAAGAAATTTGAGTCTTCATTAAAAGAGGAAATCAAAGGGCAAAAAGGGTTGATTGTAAAAAAAATAAAAAAAGAGCTTGAGTCTAATAGCGAAAAACGAAAAGCTGCCCTTGAGATGATAAAAGAAGAACATACCGCAAAAGTTGATCGGTACAAAATGATAATAGAAGACCTGCGGCAGCAGGATGTAACATTGACTTACAGAAAAAAGAAGCCAGTGCTCTAACATAAAAAATCTCCTATTCAAACAATGAGTGGGAGATCTTTTATTTTCATCACGGCAAAAATATACTGAAAAAGTCTCTCGCCATTGATATGATTGAGAAAGAGTAAAAATCATCCTTTTGCTATGACTTTTCACCTTTCTGAACGCTGAAACAGGAGGAAAATATATGCCAAACAAGAAACAAAAATCTAAAAGTAAATTGAAACCCTTTTTTGCCTTAGTAAGACGGACCAATCCTTCTTATGGAAAGCTCGCCTTTGCGCTTGCCCTCAGTGTAGTAACCACGCTGGTCAGCCTGCTCATTCCATTATTAACGAAGCAGCTTGTCGATGGTTTTTCTATGTCAAATCTGTCAGGCACGCAAATCGGTTTGATCGCGCTGGTGTTTTTCGTTCAGGCGGGTTTAAGCGCTTATGCCACCTATGCGCTTAACTATAATGGACAAAAAATCATTTCCGGGCTGCGGGATTTATTATGGAAGAAATTAATTAAGCTGCCTGTCTCTTATTTCGATACAAATGCTTCCGGAGAAACAGTCAGCCGTGTAACGAACGATACGATGGTTGTCAAAGAATTGATTACAACCCATATCAGCGGATTTATTACAGGCATCATTTCTGTCATTGGATCATTGACAATCTTGTTTATTATGAACTGGAAGCTGACACTGCTAGTGTTAGTGGTCGTTCCGCTGGCCGCTCTCATCTTAATGCCGATTGGCCGCAAGATGTTTTCTATCTCACGAGAAACGCAAGATGAAACAGCCCGTTTTACAGGCCTGCTGAATCAAATTCTTCCGGAAATCAGACTTGTCAAAGCTTCAAATGCGGAGGATGTCGAATATGGGCGCGGGAAGATGGGGATTTCCTCATTATTTAAGCTTGGCGTTCGTGAAGCCAAGGTTCAATCACTTGTCGGCCCGCTTATCTCACTCGTGCTAATGGCAGCGCTTGTCGCAGTGATCGGATATGGCGGCATGCAGGTCTCATCAGGCGAGCTCACAGCCGGAGCGCTCGTGGCTTTTATTTTATATTTGTTTCAAATTATTATGCCGATGGGCCAGATTACAACGTTTTTCACACAGCTGCAAAAATCAATCGGTGCAACAGAACGAATGATTGAGATTTTGGCAGAGGAAGAGGAAGATACAGTGACAGGAAAACAAATTGAAAATGCGCATCTCCCTATCCAGCTTGATCGCGTGTCTTTTGGATATAAGCCTGATCAGCTGATCTTAAAAGAGGTCAGCGCTGTCATTGAAGCAGGTAAAGTCACAGCGATTGTCGGTCCGAGCGGCGGGGGGAAAACGACGCTGTTTAAGCTGCTTGAACGTTTTTATTCTCCGACTGCAGGGTCCATTCGGCTGGGGGACGAGCCGATTGATACTTATTCGCTTGAATCGTGGCGGGAGCACATCGGGTATGTATCACAGGAAAGCCCGTTAATGTCCGGGACAATCAGAGAAAATATTTGCTACGGGTTAGAACGTGATGTGACGGATGCTGAGATCGAAAAAGCCGCGGAGATGGCATATGCGCTCAATTTTATAAAGGAGCTGCCGAATCAGTTTGATACAGAAGTAGGCGAACGCGGCATTATGCTGTCAGGCGGACAAAGGCAGAGAATCGCAATTGCGAGAGCGCTTCTCCGTAACCCAAGCATTCTTATGCTCGATGAAGCGACCTCAAGTCTCGACAGCCAATCTGAAAAATCAGTTCAGCAGGCGCTTGAGGTGCTGATGGAGGGCCGCACAACGATTGTGATCGCTCACCGCCTATCTACCGTTGTAGATGCGGACCAGCTTTTGTTTGTTGAAAAAGGGGAAATTACCGGTCGTGGAACACACCATGAGTTAATGGCTTCCCATGGTCTTTATAGGGATTTTGCTGAACAGCAGCTGAAAATGAATGCGGACTTAGAAAACAAAGCCGGGTAAATTTTGGTCGAATCAGCCAATAAAAAAGAGGAGGGATTTTCCTAATCCTTCCTTTTGAACTATTGAGGGGCTTACGATTTATGGTATACTACTGACGGTAATATTGTATAAAACGGAGGGTAGTTGTGGGAAAACACACTTCTGAACATAAAAATCACGCACAAATTGTCCAGCTGCTTCAAGATGGACAATATTTTTTTCATAAAGGCTTGAAAGCCTATAAAGAGCGCAATCTAAAACGGGCAAGCAAACTGATTCAGCGCGCGGTTCATTTGGAGCCGGAGGATTCAGAGATGCTTTCACAGCTTGCGGTCATTTATTCGGAAATGGGCCAGTATCAAGAGTCGAACGATCTTCTTGACTATATCATGGCAAATCTGGAGGCCGAAATGCCGGAGTGCCATTACTTTAAAGCGAATAACTTTGCCCATCTGGGGCTCTTCCAGGAAGCTTATAAAGAAGCGGCCGCTTATTCTGATGCGGACCCGGATGGTGAATTCGCCGAAGAAAACGATAGTCTGCTTGATTTGCTCGATTTAGGAGACGACGGCATTGAAGATTCGTTGTATGATCAGGATGAACTGCTGGTGAAACAGGATCGGGCAAAGTCATTGCTGGAAAGCGGCCAGCTTGCTGAAGCGGTTGCGGCGCTTGAGGAAATCACAGCTGAATATCCGGAGCTTTGGTCAGCATACAACAATCTCGCGCTTGCCTATTTCTATTCAGGAAACGTTGTAAAAGCGAAGCAAACCGCTTATGAAGTGCTTTCTCATAATGAAGGAAATCTTCACGCCTTATGCAATCTTCTCGTTTTCTACTATTATGAAAGAGAAGACGAAAAAGTGGCGGAATTGAGTGATCAGCTCTCCAATGTCTATCCGATGCTATTGGAGCAGCGTTATAAATTGGGTGCTACTTTGGCGCTTGTCGGCCGCTACGAGATCGGATATAAATGGCTCAAATCATTATATAAAACCGGCTTTGAAGGTGACGACACCTTCTTTTACTGGCTTTCCTGCTCTGCTTATTTTACGGGACATACCGACTTTGCCGAGACGATCTGGAGAAAAGTCGAGTCGCAATATCCCGGCGAAGACCGCCCGGCGCCTTGGATTGAGCGGAGGGAAGCTCTTCCTTCATCTGTGGAGCAGCGTCTCGCAGCCTATTATATCAGCAGCACAAAGGGAGAAACGGAGCATCTTGAAGCGGTGATACGCTCAAAGAGAATTACCGCTCCTTTTGAAAATCATTTTGTAAAGCTGCTTCTGAATGGAGATTCTGCTGCTGCTGACGTTTCAGAGGATGCACTTTTCGCTTATCAAACGGTCAAATTATTAGAGCAAGCTGAAAAAGAAGAGATGAAAACAGAAGTCATGAGCTGCTGGGTTTTCCATGTCATCCAGCAAATTCGTGCAGCTGCTCCGTTGAAGAATGAGAAAGGCTGGGCAGCAGCCATCTGTTATATTTGGAAAGAAGCCCATGGCAAGCAAGACACGAAAAAAGACACAGCGGCCCGATTCGGCATCTCTCCGGCAACTTTGACGAAATATATGAAATATATTGATGATATTCTAGAATAGTAAATTTTAAAGAGTCGATTTATTTAATCGACTCTTTTTTTGTTTGATAGATTATATTGAGAAAATAATATCGACAGTTTTTTTACACGCTTAAGAAAAATGACAAATGATGTGTGACTTGACATCTGTTTGAAACATAAATGTAATAAAATTTATCGCTAATTTGTCGAAACTTGATGGTATAATGATTCTCGTACATAAGGAATTAGTGTTTTTTACATATGATGTGAAATAAACGCTATACAACCAGAATAAGAGATGCACAGAATAATTAACCATAAACAACCATCATTCCTCGTAGAGTATGAGGAACGAAACTTGATGTTCAAAATACGATTCCAAATGAGGACAGGTTCACAGTAAAAGGGAGGATATAAAAAGTGAGAAAGAGTTTAATTACACTTGGTTTGGCTTCCGTCATCGGGACAAGCAGTTTTTTGATCCCATTTACAAGTAAAACTGCATCGGCGGAAACATTAGATGAAAAGAAACAAAAAATCGAAAGCAAGCAATCTGAGGTTGCTTCCAGCATTGAAGCGAAGGAAAAAGAATTAACTGAGCTTCAGGAAAATCAATCAAAGATTGAAAAAGAACTGAAAGACATTAACGCTAAGGCGCTTGATACAAGCAACAAGATCGAAGATAAAAAAGAAGAAAATGATAAAACAAAAGAAGAAATCAAAAAACTGAAAAAAGAGATTAAAGAAACTGAAGCACGCATCGAAAAACGCAATGAAATCCTGAAAAAACGCGTTCGTTCTTTACAGGAAAGCGGCGGATCTCAAGGATACATAGATGTTCTTTTAGGATCAACAAGCTTTGGTGACTTTATCTCTCGTGCGACTGCGGTTTCATCTATTGTGGACGCAGACAAAGATTTAATCAAACAGCAAGAGCAGGATAAAGCGAAGCTCGAAGATTCTGAAGCGGATTTGAATGACAAGCTGAAAGAAGTTCAAGCTGCATTGGCTAAATTAGAAACAATGCAAAAAGACCTTGATAAACAGCTTAATGAAAAAGACAAGCTTTTCGACGAAGCAAAAGCAAGCCAAAAGAAAACGGCTAAAGCGATTTCTGAATTAAAATCAGAGGCATCTGAACTTGCAAATCAAAAAGCAAATACTGAAGCTGAACAAGCACGCATCAAAAAAGAACAAGAAGCAGCGGCTGCTTTGATCAAAAAGCAGGAAGAAGCACAAAAAGCATCTGATGAAACACAAACAGATGACAGTCAAACGGCGACAACTGAATCAGCAAAAGCAAGCTCATCTGATGATTCTTCAGACAATTCTTCTAACGGTTCATCAAACAGTTCGTCAAACGGCTCATCTTCTAAGAAGAGCAGCGGCTCAAACAGCAATTCAGGCGGCACTGTTATCAGCAACTCTGGCGGAATTGAAGGCGCGATCAGCGTTGGTTCAAGCATTGTAGGACAATCTCCGTACAAGTTTGGCGGCGGACGCAGCCAATCTGATATCAACAACCGTATTTTTGACTGCTCATCATTCGTACGCTGGGCATACGCTTCTGCAGGTGTTAACCTTGGACCTGTAGGCGGGACAACTACTGATACGTTAGTTGGCAGAGGACAAGCTGTCAGCGCGTCTGAAATGAAACGCGGAGACCTTGTGTTCTTTGACACTTACAAAACAAATGGACACGTAGGAATCTACTTAGGAAACGGTACTTTCCTAAACGACAATACATCTCATGGCGTATCTGTTGACTCTATGAGCAATCCTTACTGGAAAGCAGCATTTAAAGGCGTTGTAAGACGTGTTGTTCAATAATAAATATGACAAGGGCCTTCTAAAACAGAAGGCTCTTTCTTTATTAACATATACCCTTTTCGAATACATTTAATCGTGTTGAGCAAAAAAATAGCGTATCACCATGAGATTTTATAGGATATGGGTAAGGAATACGTTTGATGGGGATTCTTATCTTATAAGAAAGAGCCCAAACTTGAAAAGATGGTTTAAGGAGTGAATAGTGTGTCAGAAGAAAAAATTTATGACGTGATTATAATCGGCGCGGGCCCTGCTGGGATGACGGCCGCTGTATACACATCAAGAGCGAATTTATCGACATTAATGATTGAAAGAGGAATTCCTGGCGGACAAATGGCCAATACGGAAGATGTAGAAAACTATCCTGGATTCGAAAGTATCCTTGGGCCTGAGCTTTCTAACAAAATGTTTGAACACGCGAAAAAATTCGGCGCTGAATACGCTTATGGCGATATTAAAGAAGTCGTTGACGGCAAAGAGTACAAAGTAGTCAAAGCTGGTTCAAAAGAATATAAAGCCCGTGCTGTCATCATTGCTGCAGGTGCGGAGTATAAAAAAATCGGCGTGCCTGGCGAAAAAGAATTGGGCGGACGCGGTGTATCTTATTGTGCAGTATGTGACGGCGCTTTCTTTAAAGGCAAAGAACTAGTCGTTGTTGGCGGCGGAGATTCCGCGGTTGAAGAAGGCGTATATCTGACTCGTTTCGCTTCAAAAGTAACGATTGTTCACAGACGTGATAAACTCCGTGCTCAAAGTATTCTTCAAGCGAGAGCATTTGATAATGAAAAAGTTGACTTCCTATGGAACAAAACCGTGAAGGAAATTCATGAGGAAAACGGCAAAGTCGGTAACGTAACGCTTGTCGATACGGTAACCGGTGAAGAAAGTGAATTCAAAACAGACGGCGTATTCATTTACATCGGCATGCTTCCTCTGTCTAAACCGTTTGAAAACCTGGGCATTACGAATGAAGAAGGCTATATCGAAACAAACGACCGCATGGAAACTAAGGTTGAAGGGATTTTCGCTGCCGGAGACATCCGCGAAAAATCACTGCGCCAAATCGTAACGGCTACAGGAGACGGAAGCATTGCGGCACAAAGCGTACAGCATTATGTCGAAGAGCTCCAAGAAACGCTGAAAACCTTAAAATAAAAAGGGCTGTCATACGAGTTTCACATTACGTTACTGGGTTTTAATTCCGCTGTAACACATGTGTAATGCTTTTCGGTTATGATTAATAAAGTAATTGACCCCCTTTTTATAATGAATACACTTTTTTGGCACGGATTCTCCAGTTATCCGTGTCCTTTTTTTGTCCATAAATAAAAGATGAATGCCAGTTACAGCAAAATCATCTGAATTAAGGAATGAATATGCTGTAAAATAGAAGAAAAGATTGTCAATGTCTCTTCATTGTGGGAGGCATCTTGAAGCGGTATAATAAAGAGACGATGACAGGACGAAGGTTAGGTGACGTACTTGCAAAGAGTGACAAATTGTGTGCTTCAGACGGACGACAAAGTTCTTCTGCTTCAAAAGCCGAGACGCGGCTGGTGGGTCGCCCCGGGCGGCAAGATGGAGAGCGGAGAATCAGTCAGAGACTCCGTCATCAGAGAGTACAGAGAAGAGACTGGTATCTATATCATAAATCCTCAATTAAAAGGCGTTTTTACCTTTATTATTAAAGACGGTGACCACATTGTCTCCGAGTGGATGATGTTTACGTTTGTCGCTGATTCATACACAGGACAAAATGTATCAGAATCAGAGGAAGGCAAACTGCAGTGGCACGATGTCAATGACATTCAGAGCCTTCCTATGGCCCCTGGAGACGGCCATATCCTTGATTTTATGATGAAGGGACAAGGGCTGCTGCACGGCACATTTACGTATACACCGGACTTTGAGCTGCTCAGTTATCGTTTAGACCCGCAGCACATCAAATAGAAAGACAAGTCAGGGGGGAGAAAGATGAGTGTTAGTGAATCACATGATATTCAGCTTGTCATTATAACCGGAATGTCGGGAGCGGGGAAAACTGTCGCCATTCAAAGCTTTGAAGATCTCGGCTATTTCTGCGTCGATAATCTTCCGCCTTCATTGCTTCCGAAGTTTTTAGAGCTGATGAAGGAATCAAATTCGAAAATGAGCAAAGTTGCGCTCGTGATGGATCTGCGCGGCCGCGAATTTTTTGACCGGCTGATTGAAGCGCTGGATGAAATGGCCGAAAATCCGTGGATCACACCGCGAATTTTATTCCTGGACGCGAAGGATTCCATTCTCGTCACGAGATATAAAGAAACGAGACGCTCGCATCCGCTGGCAGCGACTGGCCTGCCGCTTGAAGGCATTGCGCTGGAACGAGAGCTGCTTGAGGAATTAAAAGGCCGCTCTCAAATCATTTACGATACGTCTGACATGAAGCCGCGTGATTTGCGTGAAAAAATCGTGAAGCACTTTGCGACAAACCAAGGAGAGACATTTACCGTAAATGTCATGTCATTTGGTTTTAAATACGGTATTCCAATTGATGCAGATCTCGTCTTTGATGTCAGATTTTTGCCGAATCCGTACTATATCGAAAGCATGCGGCCGCTGACTGGCAAGGATAAAGAAGTTTCCTCTTACGTCATGAAGTGGAATGAAACACAAAAGTTCAATGAGAAATTAATTGATCTGCTGAGCTTTATGCTTCCATCTTATAAAAGAGAAGGAAAAAGCCAGGTTGTCATTGCGATCGGCTGCACAGGGGGCCAGCACCGCTCTGTGACATTAGCCGAGAATTTAGCTGATTATTTCAAAAAGGATTACTATACTCATGTTACTCACCGGGACATTGAAAAGAGAAGCCGGAAATAAGATGGGACAAAAGCCGAAAATTGCAATCTTTGGCGGCGGTACAGGTCTTTCTGTATTGCTTAGGGGCTTAAAGCATAAACCTGTTGACATCACGGCCATTGTAACAGTTGCCGATGATGGGGGAAGCTCTGGCCGTCTGCGGAATGAACTGAAAATTCCGCCTCCCGGAGACATCAGAAATGTGCTTGCCGCTTTATCCGATGTGGAGCCGCTTGTTGAAGATCTTTTTCAGCACCGCTTCAATAAAGGGAATGACTTAACAGGCCATTCTCTCGGGAATTTGATTTTGGCAGCGATGACAAATATAACCGGTGATTTTTTTCACGCTGTCACAGAAATGAGCAAGGTGCTGAATGTAAGAGGAAAGGTTTTGCCGGCTGCAAATACCAGTGTCGTTTTGCATGCTGAGATGGAAGACGGCCGCGTGGTATCAGGTGAGTCAACGATCCCAGAATACGGACAGCGCATTAAGCGTGTTTTTCTCACGCCTGAACAGATTGATCCGCTGCCGGAAACAATAGACGTGATCAGGGAAGCGGATTTGATTATTATCGGCCCGGGAAGCCTCTATACAAGCATTCTTCCCAATTTGCTCGTCCCAAAAATCGGGGAAGAAGTGATAAAGGCGCCCGCGAAAAAAGTATACATTTGCAACGTGATGACTCAGCCCGGCGAAACGCTCCATTACACCGCTGCTGATCATGTGAAAGCGCTCAATCAGCATATGGGCTGTGGTTTTATTGATACGATATTAGTGAACAGTGAAGACATTCCCGACGAAATAAAACGTAAGTACGAAATGGAATCGGCGCGTCCTGTTGATTTTGATATCGAAGAGCTGAAAGCGATGGGGCTTGAAGTCATCAGAGATCAAATTGTAACGTATAAAAATGACGTAATACGTCACGATACACATAAAGTGGCCTCTCTTCTTGTTGATTTACTGAAAGAATGAAGCCTTGAAATGAGGTGGCTATATGTCATTTGCATCAGAAACAAAAAAAGAATTAACGAATCTGGAAGTGAAGGACTGCTGCATTAATGCCGAGCTGTCTGCACTCATTCGGATGAATGGAGCTTTATCATTTACAAACCGCCATCTCGTACTCGATGTTCAAACCGAAAACGCGGCGATTGCCCGCCGCATCTATACATTGCTGAAAAAACAATATGATGTGTCGGTCGAGCTGCTGGTCAGAAAGAAAATGCGGCTGAAAAAGAATAACGTCTATATTGTGCGTTTTTCAGAAAATGCAAAAGCGATCTTAGAGGATTTAAAAATACTCGGGGAGAATTTTGTGTTTGAACGAAGTATTTCGAAAGAGCTGGTCAAAAAGAGATGCTGCAAGCGTTCTTATATGAGAGGAGCATTTTTGGCAGGAGGTTCGGTCAATAACCCGGAAACCTCCTCGTATCATTTAGAAATCTTCTCTCTTTATAAGGAGCATAACGATTCATTATGTGACCTGTTAAATGAGTTTCAGTTAAACAGCAAAACGCTTGAACGAAAAAAAGGCTACATTACCTATTTAAAAGAGGCTGAAAAGATTACAGAGTTTCTAAACGTAATTGGCGCTCACAATTCGCTTCTGCGATTTGAGGATGTCAGAATCGTCCGGGACATGAGAAATTCGGTCAACCGCCTCGTCAATTGTGAAACAGCCAACTTAAACAAAACGATTGGCGCATCGCTGAGACAGGTGGAAAATATTAAATACATCGATGAAAGAATCGGCCTGGAGGCGCTGCCTGAAAAACTTCGGGAAATTGCGCAGCTTCGGATTGATTATCAGGAAGTGACGCTGAAAGAGCTGGGGGAAATGGTAGCAAGCGGGAAAATCAGCAAATCAGGGATCAATCACAGGCTGAGAAAACTTGACGAAATCGCAGAACAGCTGCGGACAGGGCAAACCGTCACTTTAAAATAACCGTAAAGAAAAGGGGAGATCTTATGGTTCAACAGAAAGTGGAAGTTCGATTAAAGACAGGACTGCAAGCACGTCCTGCTGCTTTGTTTGTACAAGAAGCAAACCGGTTTACGTCAGATGTGTTTCTTGAGAAGGATGGGAAAAAAGTAAACGCCAAAAGCATCATGGGGCTGATGAGCCTTGCGGTAAGCACAGGCACTGAGGTTACCTTGATTGCCCAGGGAGAAGATGAACAAGAGGCGCTGGAGAAGCTGGCTGCTTACGTTCAAGAAGAAGTTTAGGTGATAAAAATGAGTGACTTTCTAAAAGACTGCTTTCAGAAAATTGGCTGGGAGAAAGATCATGTCAGCTTCGGCGATCTTCCCCTTTTTCTCAAAGCAATGGCATACCGTTTTCCATTCGAAAACCGTGCCGTACTTGCAAAAGAGAATTATAAGATCACAAAAGAAGAGCTATGGCGACGTCTGCTCAAAGATCAGCATGGCGGCCTATGCTACGATCTAAATGGTTTCCTTTATTTTGTCTTGCATGAGGCCGGGTTTCATGTGAAGCTCATTCGAGGAACGGTTTATGCAGGCAATCAAGAGGGATGGGCACTAGAAGGGACGCATGCTGCTGTATGGCTGTCTGCGGAAAATGGCGATTACCTCGTTGATATCGGCTTCGGCATCAACCTGGCGCTCCAGCCGATACCGCTTTCCGGAGAAACGGTACAGTCACCAGTTGGGTCATTCCGAATCAAAAAAGAAGAGACAGAAAAGGGCAGCCATGTTCTGCTGATGGACAAAGGAGAAGGCTGGCAAATTGGTTACGCCTTTACTCTTGAAGAGAGTGATCTCGGTGATTTAGATAACATGAAGGACATCATTCACTCTCATGAAAAATCTCCTTTTAACAAATCCCTGCTTGCCTCAAAGCTGACGCCGAGCGGAAGGATGGTCATGTCAGAGCGCCATTTTACGATTCATGAAAACGGCGGTGACATTCAAAAAAGCGACATCGGCCCTTCAGGATTTGAAGAGAAATTAAATACTCATTTTTTGTAACGTGAAAAGCTTGCAGGTTATCTGCAAGCTTTTTCTTATGAACAAGTGTAGATCGCTGTATCAAATGCATCTTCTGGGATATACAGTTTTCCCTTTTCGTATTTATAAGGAATTTCATTCTCTTTAAAACACTCTTTGGTTTAGTCAGTTAGTGTATCCCCAATTTCTATGTATTTCCCGGTATAGTTGGGCTGACATGCTGAAAGAATTGACGTCATTGCCAGAAACAGCATGATTTTCTTCATCACGACACCTGCCTATTATGAAAATTTTACCTTTATCATTCTATCATAACAAAAAGAAAAAGACCGATTTACTATTCCGCACATGCTATAATAATTTTGGAATCTTCTAGAAAAATCATCGTGATGTACATATAAGGGGGATCAACGTGTATCGGATTTTGCTTGTGGAAGATGATGAGCGGATTGCTTCTTTGCTGGGCGGTCATCTTCAAAAATACGGATATGAAGTGAAAATTGCTGAACAGCTGAATGATATAAAATTGGAATTTGCAGAAATGAAGCCTGATCTTGTGCTGCTTGATATCAACCTGCCTTTTTTTGACGGGTTTTATTGGTGCAGGCAAATCCGTACCATTTCCAATGCGCCGATTATCTTTATATCGGCACGGACCGATGAGCTGAATCAGGTAATGGCGATTGAAAATGGCGGCGATGATTATATCACAAAACCGTTCCATTTAGAGGTAGTGATGGCCAAAATCAAAAGCGTCCTGCGCCGCACATATGGTGAATACTCGCCCTCTTTGCCGCAGGAATCTAGAATAGTGGAGCTTGGCGGGCTGACGATTTATCCTGATCAAAATGAGGCCGAATGGAACAGCTCCCGTATTCTGTTTTCTCAAAAAGAATTTCAGCTTCTCTCTATTTTTGTGAGGGAGCATAAAAAAATTGTCTCTCGTGATGAACTATTGGAGGCGTTATGGGATGACGTTGATTTTGTCGATGACAATACGTTAACGGTCAATGTCAACCGGCTGCGGAGAAAACTGGAGAATGCAGGACTGACAGATTGCATTTCCACAATCAGAGGACAAGGCTATCAATTTCAAGTCAATCGGAAGGATGAAGCGGAATGTTAAAGACTTATCTCATCGACCGCTTAGCCATTATTCTATTTTCATTATTAGGGATAGGGTCCGCCATGCTGATTGCGTATTTAAGCATTGTAGAGAGCGGCGCAGAACTTTCCAAAGAAAATATGATGTACATATGGATTTTGCCCGGTACTCTTTTAGCCGCAGGTTTTGCTGCAGATTATGTTCGGCAATTTTCCTTTCTCACATATGTTAAAAAGCTTGCGGAACAAGCCTCTTCTTCGAACGACATCGGACAGTCTTTGAAAGCCCGAAAGCCAAGAACAGGAGAGCAAGCGCTTTGGACGAAGATGATCAACGCACTCGGGCAGCAATACGAAAGCAGGCTCTCACAATATATCAATCAGCAAAAACAGCATTATACCTTCACCAACCAATGGGTCCACCATATGAAAACACCGGTATCCGTCATATCCTTAATGATTCAGGAAGGAAAAAACGGAACTTCATCCTCTTTTCCGACGTTTTTAGAGGAGCTGGAGGATGAGAATGAGAGATTTCGCCACGGTCTTGATATGATGCTGCAAACGGCCCGGCTGGAGGAATTTGCATTTGATGTAAAGCCGCAAACCTTTGATTTGACAGAAATGGTTCGTTCACTGATCAATCAGGAAAAACGTCAGTTTATTAAACGGCGCCTTTTTCCAACATTACATGTGCCGCCAAATGCCGTTCAGATTTCCAGTGATCAAAAGTGGCTTTCCTTTGTTGTCGAGCAAATCCTTTTCAACGCCTTAAAATATTCAAAGCAAGGTGTGGGAGACCCTATTACAATCCGGATTGAAACACAGGGACATGAGACGCGCTTGTCGGTTGCCGACGAAGGAATCGGCATACCGCCGCAGGATCTGCCGCGGATTTTTGACGCGTTTTTTACCGGAGAAAACGGACGAACCATGAAAGAGGCAACTGGAATGGGCCTTTATTTAGCAAAACAGGTGTGCAGCCGTCTCGGCCATAAGCTGTATGCGGAATCAAAAGAAGGGGCTGGCACTGTGATGACCATCGTGTTTTCAAGTGACACCCTCGTGAATGTGACAGCATTGTAAGATTGGGGAGCGGAATTGCAAGAAAGTTCGATGGGAGGATGCTGACTTCCTTTTTATAATAAAGAAAAAGGAGGAGCAGAACATGAACGTGTTGCAAACAACGAACCTATCGAAAACATACTATTCAAATAAAGGAACAATATCATACCAAGCGCTCAGCGCCTTTGATCTCAGTGTGTCAAAAGGAGAATTTGTCGGGATTATGGGGCCGTCGGGAAGCGGAAAAACCACGCTCCTGAATTTGCTGGCTACCATTGATAAGCCGACCCAGGGCGAGATGATGATCAACGGCATTCAGCCGAAAACGTTAAAGGACCAAGAGCTGGCTTTGTTTCGCAGAAGAGAACTCGGCTTCGTCTTTCAGGATTTTAATCTGCTTGATACGCTGACGATTCGTGAAAATATTCTCTTGCCGCTCGCATTGGATAAGGTAAAGCTGAGAGAAATGGAAGCCCGATTGGATGAACTGGCGGATACGCTGCAAATCAAGCATATTCTCGATCACCGCACATATGAGGTGTCGGGCGGACAGCAGCAGCGGGCAGCCTGTGCCAGAGCGATTATTCACAATCCGGCGCTCATTCTTGCTGATGAACCGACAGGAAACCTCGACTCAAAATCGGCAAAGCAAGTGATGGACACACTGGCTCAGCTGAATGAGGAAAAGGAAGCGACGATTCTGTTGGTTACGCATGATGCCACAGCAGCAAGTTTCTGTAAACGAATTGTTTTTATTAAAGACGGACGTTTCTTTTCAGAGATTCACAGAGGAACAAACAGGCAGGTGTTTTATCAAAGTATATTGGATACCTTGAGTGTGTTGGGAGGCGATTTTCATGAATTTGAGAACTATCGCCCGTAAAAACATTCTTGGGAATCTGCAACGGTATGTGGCCTACTTTTTAAGCTGTGTGTTTGCCGTTTCGGTGTTTTTTGTCTTCACATCATTTATTTTTCATCCTGATGTCAATGAAGACAATATATATGGCGGAAGCCTTGTCAAAACATGCTTGAGCGCAGCTCTTGTCGTCATCATTGTGTTTTGTATATTTTTCATCACATATTCCAATTCAGCGTTTTTGCAGGCAAGAAAGAAAGAGTTTGGGCTGCTGACACTGTTTGGCACATCAAAGCAGCAGCTTCGCAAGATGATTTATTATGAGCAGTCACTTATTTCTCTTGCGGCGATTGCGGCCGGCATTGGAGCAGGCCTGTTATTTTCAAAACTGTTTTTTATGATTATGACATGGATGCTCAGCGTGAAGGTGCCGATTTCGTTTGCCATTGTGCCGAAAGCGTTTGTGATGACAATTGCCGGCTTTCTCATCCTGTTTCAGACGCTGCTCATTTTATCACTGGGACGGATTCGGAAGCTGGAAATCATTGAACTGATTAAATCGGCCAAAAAGCCGAAAAGTTTGCCGGTTTATTCGAAATGGCTCACTGTATTGTCTTTGCTATGTCTTGGCAGTGGTTATTATCTATCTGCAACAGCCAATGCCATTGACATGATGTTTCGGGTATTTCCAATTTTGATTTTAGTGTTAGTTGGCACGTATTTCTTTTTTACACAAAGCAGTGTGGCGTTTTTCCGCATGCTGTACCGAAAGAAACACAGCTTCTACAAAGGCACGAATATCATTGTGCGTTCCAACATGATATTCAGGCTGAAGGATCATGCACGCATGCTGTTTTTAACCTCTGTCATTACAGCGGTCATACTAACAGCTACAGGTGTCATCTATATGTTTTATTCCGATTTACAAAGGCAGGAGGAGCAAAGCATTCCTCAGTCTGTTTCCTGGGTGGAAAAGGATGCTTCCCGCTTTCAGGTCATGAAGCCTGAGACAGCTGAGAATACATTGAAAAAAGCTCATGCTGTTATCAAGTATAAGGTGGATGCCACAGGGATTCCTGTCACTTTTCAGTCAGACTTGCCGTATGGAAATAAGAAGATGGAAGCGGAAGCTTTGCTGATTTCAGAAAAAGTCTATAATCAAGTCGCAAAGGAAAAAGGGTTCCCAGTTATTCATTTACAAGAAAATGAAGCATTTATTAATGTTTCTTTTCAAATGATGGTGAAAGACACATTTGGAGAAGGGGAAACAGCAGCATTTCATATGAAGTCAGGAAAAACCCTTTCCTACGTCATGAAAAAGCAGCAAAACAAAGGGATATTGATGTCTGTCGATGGAGTCAGCCGTTTACTGGTTGTCAGCGAAAAGAGCTTTGACAGTCTGTCACAGGATGTGCCGCTGAAGGAACAGATGAGAATGGTAGGTTATGAGCTTGAGCATTGGCAGGAGACGGTGGATGTCTCTGAAAAGCTTGAAAACATGGTGCCGAAAGAACATACATCTGATTTTCAAACACGTGCTCCTAGTTATCAAATTGTGAAGCAGGGAGTTGCATTAATGCTGTTTATTGGTCTGTTTGTCAGCGTGCTGTTTTTTATCGTGCAAGGAAGCATGCTGTATTTGCGGATGTTTACGGAAATAGAAGATACGAGAGTGCAGGTGTTAGCGTTAAAAAGGATAGGGGTTACGGACAAAGAGATTCACTCGATCCTTGGAAAGCAAATAGGATTTTTATTCTTCATCCCATTTATTGCAGGTACGATTCACGCCGGCTTTGCGTATGCAGCGTTAAGTAATATGCTGAATTCCAATTTATTTCTTGAGGCAGTAATTGTCATCTTCATTTATTTTGTATTCCAGGCTGTTTATTATATCGTCACCCGCCATATTTATAAGCGTGCTGTTCTTCAGCGTATGTAATATGAAATCCGGTCTGTTATCAGACCGGATTTTTGATTTATTGAAATTCTCTTGTGAGATTTTTCGGTGTTTGTCCTTGAATGGATGCGATCATATTTTCGGCAGCCTGTTTACACATGTTGAAGCGCACTTTAGCTGTTGCTGAACCGATATGAGGAAGCAGCGTGACATTATCCAGCTGCAGAAGCGGATTATCTTGGGAGACAGGCTCTTTTTCGTATACATCTAAGCCGGCTCCCCTGATCCAGCCTTCCTGAAGAGCGCGAACCAGTGCTTTTTCATCAACTGTCTTTCCCCGGGAAATATTGACGAAAATTGCTGAATCCTTCATCAACTTAAATTCGCGTTCTCCTATCATGTGATAGGTTTCATCAGTCAGCGGCGTAATGAGAAGAATAAAATCAGATTGCTCCAGCAATGTATCAAGCTCTGCATATTTAACGCCGATGCTGTCTTCTGTTTCTTGTTTGCGATGTCGGTTATGATAAAGCACTTCCATATCAAAACCAAATTTGGCGCGTCTCGCTGCTTGTTCTCCAATTCTGCCCATGCCGATAATGCCTAACGTTTGATGATGAACATCAATTCCGAAAAGCGCTTCCTCTTCCACGGTTCCCCATTTTCCTGCTCTGACAAAACGGTCCAGTTCGGCAACACGTCTGGCGGAAGACAGAATCAGTGAAAAAGCCAGATCTGCAACTGTGTCATCCAGTGTATAAGGTGTATGAGTCCCGACGACTCCTCTTTCTTTCATTGCTTCTATATCGAAGTTATCGTAGCCTACTGATTGGTTGCTGACCACTTTGAGCTTAGGCGCGTGTTCCAGCAATTCACGATTGATTGACGGCCCGGACGTCCCTGATGTTAAAAGTCCCTCCGCTTCTTTTAATTTTTCAAATAGCACGTCACTCGGAAGCGTATCCTCCTGCCATACTTCATAACGGCAATGTTCACCGATGAATGCTTCAATCTCTTCAGGAATCGGTTTTGTGATAAATACAAATGGTTTCAACAAGGCTCCCCCTTTATGGCTGTTGTCTATTTCATTATATCGAAAATAAATAGGTGTTAAAAATATAGCTGCGTTTTTTTAGTTTCTGGTTCTTTTGAACTTAAAATGAAGATCGAACAGCTATATCTGCTTAAAAAAGTTTTTTAATTATCAGAATTCACCCATATTTTTTGTCAGACAAATCATCAATATGCGAGCTGCAGCCGGATTATAGGATTCATTAAATATAAATTTTATTATCTTTGAAAGATATAAATGTTTATGTTTTGATTCTACAGTCCAATTATAGTGTCTTTTTTTGAAAGCCTTTTCTTGGCTTATTCCTATGCTATAATTCCTTACTGTAAGCTGGGTAAGAAGGCTTGCAAAATCATATGGATGGGAGATGAATCAAATGGTTTCTTTAACATCAATTTTGGAACACAATCAGCGGTTTGTCAGAGAGAAGAAGTATGAACCGTACAAAACGACAAAGTTTCCTTCAAAAAAGCTCGTCATTGTCACCTGTATGGATACAAGGCTTACAGAACTTCTTCCGCAAGCAATGGGGCTTAAAAACGGTGATGCTAAAATTGTAAAAAACGCGGGAGCCATCGTTTCTCACCCATTTGGAAGCGTGATGCGAAGCATACTGGTCGCGATTTATGAATTGCAGGCTGAAGAGGTATGCATTGTCGGCCATCATGAATGCGGAATGTCAGGGCTGAATGCGTCCTCGATTCTTGAGAAAGCAAAGGAACGCGGGGTGGAGGAGAGCTGCCTGAATTTGCTGACGAGTGCCGGACTCGATTTGAAAACGTGGCTGACTGGTTTTCACAGCGTGGAAGAAAGCGTTTCCCACAGTGTGAACATGATTAAGAACCATCCGCTGCTTCCGAAAAAAGTGCCGGTTCACGGGCTTGTCATTCACCCTGAAACAGGAAAACTTGATGTGGTCATTAACGGTTATGAAACTGAGCTAATAAACAATCACTCATAAGGGAGGTTATAACAAAATATGCGATTCTCAGGGAGATTCAAGGGATACAATTTACAGAAATTTCAGAAAGACTTAATTGCAGGTATCGTAGTAGGTGTCGTGGCAATTCCTTTAGGAATGGCGTTTGCCATTGCCTCGGGAGTCGAGCCCGAATACGGGCTGTACACTGTTGTTATAGCGGGGATTTGTATCTCTTTGTTCGGGGGATCTAAATATCAAATTGGCGGTCCGACAGGCGCCTTTGTCCCGATACTGTTCGGCATTATCATGCAGTACGGATTAGAGAATCTGCTGATCGCAGGGTTTATGGCAGGGGTAATGCTGGTGCTGTTTGGGCTGTTTAAGCTCGGAAAAATAATGAAATTCGTGCCTAAACCCGTTATCGTCGGTTTTACAGCCGGAATTGCCGTGCTGATCTTTACGGAACAAATCGCTAATTTTCTCGGATTGAGAAATGTTGAAAAACATGAGAACTTTCACCACAACATGTTTGAAATTGTACAGCAGCTCGGCACCTTTAACGTATATGCCATTTTGACAGCTGTGATCGGGCTCGTCATTTTGCTTGTATCCGCCAAGGTGATGCCTAAAGTGCCGGGCGCTTTGTTGGCGCTTCTTATTTCCACAGTGGTCGCGGTTGTCTTTTTCCCTGACCGCATGGCAACGATTGGGGCAACTTATGGAGAAATCCCCCGCCATTTGCCTGAATTTCAGTTTCCTGAGCTTACTTTGGATAAAATGGTTATGCTGTTTCCGGCTGCGCTTGTCATCGCGCTTCTTGGAGGACTTGAGTCGATTTTGTCCGCAATGGTCGCTGATAACATGAAGGGCTCAAAGCATGACAGCAATAAGGAGCTTGTCGGCCAGGGAATTGCGAATATGGCAGCGCCCCTGTTTGGCGGAATCCCGGCTACAGGAGCGATTGCGAGAACGGCGACCAATATAAAAAACGGAGCGGTTTCCCCAGTTTCCGGCGTCGTTCACGGCGTAGTCGTTCTCCTTGTCCTGCTTGTATTTGCGCCTTATGCGTCCCATGTGCCGCTCGCCAGTATGGCACCGATTCTCATGGTGGTCGCATGGAATATGAGTGAGCGCAAGGAAGTCGCAAACATGCTGAGACTGAAAAACGCTGATTCCTTTATTTTGGCGGCGACCTTCGCCCTTACGGTTCTGTTTGACTTAATCATCGGTGTGGCAACCGGATTGCTGCTTGCATTTGTGTTCTTTATCAGAAGAATGAGCGAAGCGACCCGCATCCACAATCAGGAATCGCATCCTGTTCTGGCGAAGAGAGAAGATCCATCTGTCAGCATGTATGCCATAGAAGGACCGTTGTTTTTCGGATCAATTGATTCCCTTGAATCGTCATTGCTGGAGCATGTACAGAAAAAACCGAAAACCCTCATTCTGCTCATGAATAAGGTGCACTATATGGATACGTCAGCTGAAGCGGTGCTTGGGAACATTATGAATCGGATTAAACGCCACAATGGAAAGCTGATGATTGTAGGATTGCAATCGCAGCCAAAGGAGCTGCTGCATAAAACAGGCCTTTTTCACAAAATAGGAAAGCAGCATTTCTTTGATCACCATGATGAAATCACAGGTTAAAAAAAGCGGCCATCGCGGCCGCTTTTTTATGCATGCTCAAATCGTTTTGTCAGTTTTTCTTGGTGGGCCTTCATGACGTCTTCTAAAGAGACACCATACATATCAGCAAGAATGGCGATATTTCCGATGACATCTCCCATTTCTTCAATCAATTCTTGTTTTTGCTCAGCGCGTGACGATTCTTTCTCATCCGGCCGGTCTCTGCCGATTTCATACGCCCTGACAGCCCGGGCCAATTCTCCGGCTTCCTCCATTAAAAAGCCGACGCGAATAAAAGGTCCGTATTCTGTCCAGCCTCTTTTTTCGTAAAACTCTTTCATCCATTTTTCTGCATCAGCCAGCTGCAACCTCATCACTCCTGCATTCTTTATGTATTTCATATTGATATTATCACATGAAGATGGGACAATATATAGTGTGTTTTTGAATGTTTAACACGATATATAGATGCGGAGATGACAAGATGAAAACCATTTGTGTATTTGCGGGATCAAACCCTGGGGGAAATGAAGCGTATAAAAGAAAAGCGGCAGAGCTTGGCACGTACATGGCTGAGCAGGGAATCGGCCTTGTCTATGGAGGCTCCCGCGTCGGCTTGATGGGCACGATTGCTGACGCGATTATGGAAAACGGCGGAACTGCAATCGGGGTCATGCCGAGCGGTTTATTCAGCGGGGAGGTTGTCCATCAGAATCTGACTGAGCTGATTGAAGTAAACGGGATGCATGAACGAAAGGCTAAAATGAGCGAGCTGGCGGACGGCTTTATCTCGATGCCGGGCGGCTTCGGTACATATGAAGAATTATTTGAAGTGCTGTGCTGGGCACAGATCGGCATCCACCAAAAGCCAATCGGACTGTACAATGTAAACGGATATTTTGAACCAATGATGAAAATGGTGAAATACAGCATTCAAGAAGGGTTTTCTAACGAATCACACCTAAAACTGATTCACAGCTCGTCACGGCCGGATGAGTTAATTGAGCAAATGCAAAATTATTCTTATCCGATTTTAGAAAAAAAGTGGACAGAAATTTAAAAAAGAGACTTTCTCATGGAAGTGGAGAGAATGAGTCTGCCACCTAGCGTATGAATCCATGAAAAATCGAGTGTTTTTAACAAAGTGAGGTTTCCTTAAGGGAAATCTCTTTTTTATTTCTCTTTTGCCTGCATCGTATATTTAACAGTAATAGAGGACTTTATCACTAGTTTGGATAATAAGCACAGATAAGGAGGGGATGAAAATGGCAACATTGTCAGATGTGGCGAAAAAAGCAAATGTTTCGAAAATGACGGTATCACGAGTGATCAATCACCCTGAGACGGTGACAGATGAATTGAAAAAGCTTGTTCATTCTGCGATGAAAGAGCTGAATTACATCCCTAATTATGCGGCGAGAGCGCTCGTGCAAAACAGAACACAGGTTGTGAAACTATTGATACTTGAGGAAATGGATACGACAGAACCATATTACATGAACCTGCTGACAGGAATCAGCAGGGAGCTGGATCGCAATCACTATGCTCTCCAGCTTGTAACAAGAAATTCTCTTAATATTGGCCAATGTGACGGCATTATTGCCACCGGCTTGAGAAAGAACGATTTTGAAGGTGTAATAAAAGCGTTTGAGAAGCCGCTTGTCGTATTTGGACAAAATGAAATGGGCTATGACTTTATCGATGTGAATAACGAGAAAGGCACTTTTATGGCAACCCGCCATGTTATGGGGCTGGGGGAGCGGGAAGTTGTCTTTTTTGGCATTGATTTAGATGAGCCTTTCGAACGTGCAAGAGAACAGGGGTATATACGGGCGATGAATAAAAGCTTTAAAAAATCGAATATGTTTCGGATCGACAACAGTTCTAAGAAAAGTGAAGGCCTTGCAAGAGAACTGCTGAAATCCATGGACAATCAAGCCGCATTTGTCTGCGCATCTGATCGAATCGCGCTCGGCGTCATTCGTGCGGCGCAATCCCTTGGAAAGAGAATTCCGGAAGACGTTGCGGTTACCGGGAATGACGGTGTGTTTCTTGATCGCATCTCCTCGCCGCGCTTGACTACGGTCAGACAGCCTGTTGTTGAAATGGGGGAAGCCTGTGCGAAAATGTTGCTGAAAAAAATGAATGAAGACGGTGCTGCACAAGGAAGTCTATTTTTTGAACCAGAGTTAATTGTACGAGAATCAACGCTGTAAGCGCCTTATTCTGTTATCGGTAACAGGGTGAAAAGGATTGTTGCCACAATTTCATCATGATACTTTCAAACTATGAGCCGGCTTCAATAAAACGGAAATCAAAGGGGGAAACATGATGGAATATGCAGCGATTCACCACCAGCCATTCAGCACAGATGCTTATTCTTATGATGGGCGGACTGTGCATATCAAGATTCGGACGAAAAAAGGTGATGCAGATCACATTCGATTCATTTGGGGTGATCCCTATGAGTACAACGACGGTAAATGGTCGGCAAACGAGCAGCCGATGAGGAAAATTGCTGCTACAGAAATGCATGACTATTGGTTTGCTGAAGTGGTGCCGCCATTTAGGCGTTTACAATATGCGTTTGTTGTAACAGACGATCATGAAGACATCTTTTTCGGAAGTTCGGGTGGATGCCCTTATAACGAAAAAACACTGGAAACGATTCATTATTACTTTAAATTTCCGTTTGTTCACGAGGCTGATACATTTCAAGCGCCTGAATGGGTCAAGTCAACGGTTTGGTATCAAATTTTTCCGGAGCGTTTTGCAAATGGAAGAGAAGACTTGTCACCGAAGAATGCATTGCCGTGGGGGAGCAAGGACCCGGACGTCAATGATTTTTTTGGAGGGGATTTACAAGGAATTGTTGACAAGCTTGATTATTTAGAGGATTTAGGGGTGAACGGCATTTATCTGACGCCGATCTTTTCCGCGCCTTCTAATCATAAATACGACACGCTGGATTACTTTTCTATTGATCCGCATTTCGGGGATCCTGAGCTTTTTCGTACATTGGTCAGCCAGCTGCATCAGCGGGGGATGAGAATTATGCTTGATGCGGTTTTTAACCATATAGGAAGCGCGTCTCCGCAATGGCAGGATGTCGTCAAAAACGGAGATCAATCCCGCTATAAGGACTGGTTCCATATTCACTCTTTTCCCGTCACAGACGACAATTATGACAGGTTTGCTTTTACAGCTGATATGCCGAAGCTAAACACGGCTAATCCCGAGGTGCAGAAATATTTGCTTGATATTGCTTTGTACTGGATTCGCGAATTTGACATTGACGGCTGGCGTTTGGATGTCGCAAATGAAGTGGATCACGCTTTTTGGAAGACATTCAGGCAGGCTGTAACTACTGAAAAGCCTGACGTTTATATTTTAGGTGAGATCTGGCATTCTGCCGAACCCTGGCTTAGAGGGGATGAATTTCATGCGGCGATGAATTACCCTTTTACAGAGCCTATGATTGAATACTTTGCTGACCAGACGATCTCAGCTTCACGTATGGCTCACCGTGTCAATGCACATTTGATGAATGGGATGAAGCAGGCCAATGAGGTGATGTTTAATTTACTGGATAGCCATGATACAAAGCGCCTTTTGACCAGATGCCGCAATGATGAGAAGAAAGCACGCGCATTGCTGGCCTTTATGTTTGCCCAGGCAGGTTCCCCCTGCATTTATTACGGGACGGAAATCGGGCTGGACGGCGAAAATGATCCATTATGCCGGAAATGTATGGTTTGGGAAAAGGAGAAGCAAAACCAAGACATGCTGCAATTTATGAAACGGTTAATTGCTTTACGCAAGCAGGAAAACACTTTATTGACTGAAGGACATCTTGAGTGGAATCTGCTGGACGACAAAAATGATTTTAATAGCTTTTCGCGGACTCTTGATGAAAAAATACTGATTTATTTCTTTAATCAAGGGAATGTGGTTCAACACGTCAGTTTACGAGAGTTGAATATTGATAGGAATAAGAAAATCTGTGATGCATGGACAGAGCAGCCACTTCATCATCACGATGTCATTGCCGTTCAGCCGGGAGAATTTTTGATTTTGAGTGCTGCTGCCCCTGTATAACATTCTGTTATCGGTAACAAATCGAAAGTTGTTGTAACCGCTTTCTATAGGACAATACAATTGTTATAGTTTCGTAAATAGAAGGGGGAAAAGAGATGGTTCTTTTAAAAAAGGGGTTCGCCATATTGGCGGCATCATTTCTGGCAATCGGCCTTGCCGCCTGCTCAAGTTCAAAAAATCCAGCAAGCGCTGATGGCAAAAAGGTGCTGACTGTGTCTGTCGAAGAAACGTATAAAGAATACATTGAAAGCATAAAAACAAAGTTTGAAAAAGAGAATGACGTCACAGTAAAAATTGTTGAAAAGCAAATGTTCGAACAGTTGGAGGCGCTTCCTCTTGATGGCCCGGCGGGTAATGCGCCTGATGTTATGCTGGCTGCATATGACCGGATCGGCGGTTTGGGACAGCAAGGACATTTGCTTGACATTAAGCCATCTCATACAAAAAGCTTTGGTGATAAAGAAATGCAGCAGGTGACAGTTGACGGCAAAGTGTACGGAATGCCGCTAGTCATTGAGACACTTATTTTGTATTACAACAAAGATCTTTTAAAAACAGCGCCAAAAACATTTAAAGACCTTGAAAAGTTAACGGAAGATCCTCGATTCGCGTTTGCTTCGGAAAAAGGAAAATCAACCGGATTTTTAGCAAAATGGACTGACTTTTATATGTCGTACGGCTTATTGGCTGGATACGGCGGATATGTGTTTGGAAAAAACGGCACAGATTCCGGGGACATTGGCCTGAATAACAAAGGTGCTGTGGAAGCCGTGAAATATGCGGAGAAATGGTTTAAAACCTATTGGCCGAAAGGAATGCAAGACAATTCAAGCGCAGACGACTTTATTCAGCAGATGTTTTTAGAAGGCAAAGCGGCTGCGATCATTGGCGGTCCTTGGTCAGCTGCCAACTATAAAGAGGCTAAATTGAACTACGGAGCGGCTCCCATTCCGACATTGCCAAATGGAGAAGAATACGCCCCTTTTGCTGGCGGGAAGGGCTGGGTTGCCTCGAAATATACAAAAGAGCCCGAGCTGGCTGAAAAATGGCTTGAGTATGCTGCAAATGATGCCAATGCTTACGCTTTTTATGAGGATACAAACGAAGTTCCGGCCAACACGGCTGCAAGGAAGAAAGCCGATGAGCAAAAGAATGAACTGACGTCAGCTGTAATTAAACAATATGAAACAGCAACGCCGACTCCAAATATTCCGGAAATGGCTGAAGTATGGACAGGAGCGGAAAGTTTAATTTTTGATGCAGCTTCAGGAAAAAAATCGACACAAACATCAGCGAATGATGCTGTAAACGTCATAAAGGAAAATATTAAAGAAAAGTATGTGAAATAAAACGGCGGGATAGCGTCCGGAAGAATAGAGGGCGGAAAAAAATGAATAAACATCACACACTTACAAAGCAAAAACGAAAGGCAGGGCTTTTATCGATCATTCCAGGACTTGGGCAGATTGCGAATCAGCAATTGTCAAAGGGGCTCTTATTTCTTGCCATCACAGGCTTGTTTGCTTTTGAATTATGCGTTTTCGGTATACAGGCGCTAACCGGATTGATGACATTGGGAAGTGTTCCCGGTGAAGACCACTCGCTGTTTATGTTGATTGAAGGCACGCTGCAATTGATCGTGACGGTGATTTTCCTCATGTTCTATATCTTTAATATCCATGATTCGCGTAAGACCGCCGCTATGAAAGCGGCGGGATTGGAGGTCAATACAACAGCCAAGGATATGATCTATCATGCGGGCGATAAAGGGTTTCCATATCTATTTACACTTCCGGCATATATCATGATGGTGTTTGTGATTATTTTTCCGGTTTTGGTGACTCTGTTTGTTGCATTAACAAACTATGATTTTTACCATATTCCGCCTAATCGTCTGATTGACTGGGTCGGGTTTAAAAATTTCTTAAATATTTTTTTCCTTGGCTCCTATCGTGAAACATTTGTGAATGTACTGGGCTGGACGGTTATCTGGACAATCTGTGCAACAACGCTGCAAATCATTTTAGGTATTGTGACGGCACTTTTCGTCAATCAGGATTTTATAAAAGGCAAGCGGATATTTCGAATGATTTTCTTATTTCCATGGGCTGTTCCGGCGTTTATTACAATCATGAGTTTTTCCAACATGTTTAACGACAGCATAGGAGCGGTGAATGCACAGGTGATTCCACTATTCAATCACCTGCCGTTTGTTGAGCTGCCTGCGATCGCGTGGAAGACTGATCCTTTCTGGACAAAGACAGCCCTCATTATGATTCAGACGTGGCTCGGCTTTCCATATATTTATGTCATGGTAACGGGAGTGCTTCAGGCGATTCCAGGTGAACTGTATGAAGCGGCAAAGATTGACGGGGCCACTTTTATTCAGCGTTTTCGGCATATTACATTCCCGATGATTTTATTTGCCACAGCACCCGTGATGATTACTCAGTATACGTTTAATTTCAATAATTTCTCGATCATCTATTTATTTAATGAGGGAGGGCCAGGCAGTGCGGGAGCCGGGGCCGGGTCGACCGATATCTTAATTTCGTGGATTTATAAACTGACAACAGGCACATCACCCCAATATTCCGTTGCGGCGGCTGTGACACTGTTAATTTCTTTCATTGTCATTGGAATTTCACTGATTGCTTTCAAAAAATCGAATGCTTTTGGCAATGAGGAGGTTATGTAGGTGAACGCGAGCACTGCCAGAATGCTTAATAAAATCTGTACGTATTTCTTTTTGACGCTTTTAAGTATTGTCATTATATATCCGTTGCTGATTACGGCATCATCAGCATTCCGGGTGGGGAATTCGGCGGCTTTTCAGCTCGATTTTTCGGGTTCTTGGACATTGGATCATTTTAAGCGGCTATTTGACGAAACGCTTTATCTCAATTGGTACAGCAATACACTTGTCATCGCGCTATCGGTCATGGTTTTGCAGGTTACGATTGTGACACTTGCCGGGTACTCGTACAGCCGCTATCGGTTTGCAGGCAGAAAAAAGAGTCTGATATTCTTTTTAATCATTCAAATGGTGCCGACAATGGCGGCGCTGACTGCTTTTTATGTCTTGGCGATGCTGATAGGCGCACTCGATCAATACTGGTTTTTGACAGCGATCTATATCGGCGGCGGAATTCCGATGAACACGTGGCTGATGAAAGGTTATTTTGATACTGTGCCGAGAGAAATTGATGAAGCCGCGCGAATTGACGGAGCGGGACATCTGAGGATTTTCGCTTCAATTGTTCTGCCGCTTGTTAAGCCAATGCTCGCGGTGCAAGCGCTTTGGGCGTTTATGGCACCGTTTGGCGACTATTTGCTGGCGAAATTTCTGCTTCGCTCACCGGAAAGGCTGACCATCGCTGTAGGATTACAATCCTTTATTTCTAATCCGCAGCAGCAAAAAGTAGCTCTATTTGCAGCCGGTGCCATACTAGCCGCACTGCCGATATGCGTCTTATTCTTTTTTCTCCAAAAGAACTTTGTGTCCGGTTTGACAGCCGGCGGAACAAAGGGGTAATTCAATGAAGAATCTGGAGAATAAAAGCTTTATCATCCGCTGCCTGAAGGCGGCTGCATCCCCATCAGGTGTTTGCCGCTACGGGAATACCTTCAGCTGGCTGCAGCTCTCTTTTCTCTTTATGTTTTTAACGGCCTGCTTAATGGCGCCGTTAGCGGTTTCGTTTGTGAAAATGGATCGCTTCAGCGTTGCATCTTTCATGCCGTCAGCGATTCAAGGAGTTAATGATCAATTTGCTGATCAATTGCAGGGTTTTCAAATCAGGAACGGAAAACTAACAGGCGGGAAGAGCTCTGAGAGGATTGAAGATGGGCAGAATGTGATGGCAGTCGATATGAAGCATGAATATGAGACAAGCGGTGAAAATGGGCGATTGAAAGTAACTGGATTTGAAAACGCCATCATATTTCAACCTGATCAACTGATGATCACCGATCAAAACGGAACGGGGTTTTCTGTTGGCTATGCGAAAATGGACGTTAAGCTCGAGAAACCAAACGCCCATGATGTAGAGGTTTTGATCGATACATTATGGTTGGCACAGTATAAGCCGATGATCATGATGCTGGCATATGCGGTAATCTTTATGATCCAGCTTTTGTTAACGTTTGTTCTTGCAGGTGGCCTCTGGATCACAAAAATATCAAACATGATCTCTATTGCGTCATTCAAGGAAGCAGTATCTACGGCGATTTGCGCCTCGGCACTGCCGGCATTTGCGGCAGCTGCTATCGGCATGGTTCATTTTGATTTGATTACTGTATTGATGATCCATTCGTGTGGCGTTACTTTGATGATTTCTTTTGCATTTAGATATTTAACCAAAACCCGCCGTGATAATGGAAACTTACATTCGGGAGGAAATGATGATAAATCAGCGGTTATTTGAGATTGATGAATGGAAAATCAAAACAAATACATTTAATAAGGAGCATACACGTCTGCTGGAAAGCCTGACGTCTCTTGCCAATGGCTATATGGGGGTCAGAGGGAATTTTGAAGAAGGCTATTCAGGCGACAGTCACCAAGGCACATATATTGCAGGCGTGTGGTTCCCCGACAAAACGCGAGTAGGCTGGTGGAAAAACGGGTATCCAGAATATTTCGGAAAAGTGATCAATGCGATGAACTTTATGGGCATAGGCCTATATGTTGACGGTGAAAAAATCGATCTCCATCAAAACCCAATCGAATCATTTGAGGTAGAACTCAATATGAAAGAGGGGATTCTGCGGCGAAGCGCTGTTGTCCGCATTCAAGATAAATCCGTCAGAATCAGCTCGGAGCGATTTCTTAGCCTTGCTGTAAAAGAACTCTGTGCGATTCATTATGAAGCGGAGTGCCTGACGGGAGATGCTGTCATTACGCTTGTTCCTTACCTGGATGGAAATGTGGCAAATGAAGATTCTAACTACCAAGAACAGTTTTGGCAGGAGGAAGCGAAAGGTGCTGATTCTCACAGCGGCCATTTAGCGACAAAAACAAACGAAAATCCATTTGGAACACCGCGCTTCACGGTTTTAGCCGCGATGGCAAACGAGACGGAGGGTTTTGTCAATGAAAGCTTTAAAACGAATGAAATGTATGTCGAGAATCGCTACAGTTATCAAACGAAAGCATCATTGAAAAAGTTTGTGATTGTCACGACTTCCCGTGATTTTCGGGAGGAAGAGCTTTTATCGAAAGCCAAGGAGCTTTTGGCGGATGTGGTTGAGTACGGCTATGAAAAAGCAAAACGGAGGCACACTGATCGATGGAAGGAAAGATGGGCAAAAGCGGACATTGAGATTAAAGGAGATGAGGAGCTTCAACAAGGAATACGCTACAACATCTTTCAGTTATTCTCGACATATTACGGGGGCGATGCCCGTTTGAATATCGGGCCGAAAGGATTTACTGGCGAGAAATATGGAGGTGCCGCATATTGGGATACTGAGGCATACGCCGTTCCGATGTATTTGGCGACAGCCGAGCCGGAGGTGACGAAAAACCTGCTTTTGTATCGCTATCATCAGTTGGAGGCTGCCAAACGAAACGCTGCAAAATTGGGGATGAAGGGGGCACTTTATCCGATGGTGACGTTCACAGGTGATGAATGCCACAACGAATGGGAAATCACCTTTGAAGAAATTCACCGCAATGGCGCGATCTGTTATGCGATCTACAATTATATCAATTATACAGGCGACCGTAACTATATGGAAGAATACGGGATAGACGTACTTGTGGCAGTCAGCAGATTTTGGGCCGACCGTGTTCACTTCTCGAAACGAAAAAACAAGTATATGATCCATGGCGTCACTGGGCCGAATGAATACGAAAACAACGTTAACAACAATTGGTATACGAATGTCATTGCGGCTTGGACGTTGGAGTATACTCTACAAAGTCTCGAAAGTATCTCAGCGGAGAAACGCCGCCTTCTGGATGTGCTGGAAGAAGAATTGAAAGTCTGGAGAGAAATCATCCAGCACATGTACTATCCATTTAGTGAAGAACTGCAAATTTTCGTTCAGCATGACACGTTCTTGGACAAAGACCTGCAAACAGTTGACGAATTAGATCCAGCGGAACGGCCCCTTTACCAGAATTGGTCATGGGACAAGATTCTCCGCTCCAATTTTATTAAGCAGGCAGATGTTCTCCAAGGCATTTATCTTTTTAATGACCGTTTTACAATGGAAGAAAAACGGAGAAACTTTGAATTTTATGAGCCAATGACTGTTCATGAATCAAGCCTATCGCCCTCTGTCCATGCGATTCTTGCAGCCGAACTCAAGCTGGAAAAGAAAGCGCTCGAATTATATAAGCGCACAGCAAGGCTTGATCTTGATAATTACAATCATGATACGGAAGAAGGCTTGCATATTACTTCAATGACGGGTAGCTGGCTGGCAATCGTTCATGGCTTTGCAGGCATGCGCACCGCGAATGAGACGCTGTCATTTGCTCCGTTTTTGCCGAAAGAATGGGACGAATATTCATTCAACATCAATTATCGAAATCGATTAATCAATGTGACGGTTAACGAAAAGCGCGTTATTTTTGAGCTTGTAAAAGGCGAGCCGCTGCACATGAACGTTTATGAGGAACCGGTTGTCCTAAAGGGACGATGTGAAAGGAGAACGCCTAATGAGTGAATGGTGGAAAGAAGCTGTCGTTTATCAAATTTACCCGCGCAGTTTTTATGATGCCAATGGAGATGGATTCGGGGATTTGCAAGGTGTGATTCAAAAGCTGGATTACATCAAAAATCTCGGGGCGGATGTCATCTGGCTCTCCCCGGTATTTGATTCCCCGCAGGATGACAACGGATATGATATCAGCGATTACAAAAACATGTACGAAAAGTTTGGGACAAATGAAGATATGTTTCAGCTGATTGATGAAGTCCATAAACGCGGAATGAAAATCGTCATGGATTTGGTCGTGAACCACACGTCGGATGAGCATGCTTGGTTTGCTGAAAGCCGCAAGTCGAAGGACAATCCTTACCGGGATTATTATTTTTGGAAAGATCCTAAACCGGACGGCTCAGAGCCGAATAATTGGGGATCGATCTTTTCAGGCTCAGCGTGGACATACGATGAAGGAACAGGGCAGTATTATTTGCACTACTTTTCGAAAAAACAGCCTGATTTAAATTGGGAAAACGAAGCCGTTCGCCGGGAAGTTTATGATGTAATGAGATTCTGGATGGATAGAGGCGTTGACGGCTGGCGGATGGATGTGATCGGCTCTATTTCTAAATACACCGATTTTCCGGACTACGAAACGGATCACAGCCGCAGCTATATTGTCGGCCGTTATCACTCTAACGGCCCCCGTCTTCATGAGTTTATTCAAGAGATGAACAGGGAAGTGCTTTCTCATTACGACTGCATGACAGTCGGAGAGGCAAACGGCTCTGATATTGAAGAGGCGAAAAAGTACACAGATGCAAGCAGGCAAGAGCTGAATATGATCTTTACATTTGAACATATGGATATTGATACAGAACAAAACTCGCCAAATGGGAAATGGCAGATCAAGCCGTTTGATTTGATTGCTTTAAAAAAGACGATGACAAGGTGGCAGACCGGGTTAATGAATGTCGGCTGGAATACCCTTTATTTTGAGAACCATGACCAGCCGAGGGTTATTTCCCGCTGGGGCAATGACGGGAAGCTGCGTAAGGAATGTGCGAAGGCATTTGCAACGGTTTTGCACGGCATGAAAGGAACGCCGTTTATTTACCAGGGAGAAGAAATCGGCATGGTCAACAGCGATATGCCGCTGGAGATGTATGATGATCTTGAAATAAAGAATGCATATCGTGAACTAGTCGTCGAAAACAAAACGATGTCAGAAAAAGAGTTTGTCAAAGCCGTGATGATAAAAGGAAGGGATCATGCGAGAACACCGATGCAGTGGGATGCCGGAAAACATGCGGGATTCACAGCCGGAGACCCGTGGATATCGGTAAATTCCCGCTATCAAGATATCAATGTGAAAGAGTCCTTGAAAGATCAAGATTCGATTTTCTTTTACTATCAGAAGCTCATTCAATTACGAAAGCAATATAAGATTATGATATATGGCGATTATCAGCTGTTGCAGGAGAATGATCCGCAGGTCTTTTCTTACCTTCGAGAATATCAAGGGGAAAAGCTTCTTGTCGTTGTGAATTTATCGGAAGAAAAGGCTCTGTTCGAAGCGCCTCCAGAACTGATTCATGAGCGTTGGAAAGTGCTGATTTCAAACTATCCGCAGGAGCGGGCTGACTTAAAGAGTATTAGCCTCAAACCTTATGAAGCTGTGATGGGCATTAGTATATGAAAGCGGTCATTTTTGATTTAGACGGAGTGATAACAGATACGGCTGAATATCATTTTCTCGCTTGGAAGCACATCGCAGAACAAATCAATATCCCTTTTGACAGAGACATGAATGAAAGGCTAAAAGGAATCAGCAGAGAAGAGTCACTTGAAAGCATATTGATCTTTGGCGGTGCGGAAACAAAGTATACAAATGCGGAGAAACAAGAGCTTATGCATCGGAAAAATCACGATTATCAAATGCTGATCAGCAAATTGACGCCGGAAGATCTTTTGCCGGGGATTGGCAGGCTCCTATGTCAATTGAAAAACGAAAATATAAAAATCGGGTTAGCATCTTCAAGTCGCAATGCTCCTAAGATTTTAAGACGTTTGGCAATTATCGATGATTTTGATGCCATTGTTGATCCGACGACTCTTGCGAAGGGTAAGCCTGATCCTGACATCTTTTTAACAGCTGCAGCGATGCTCGATGTTTCCCCTGCTGATTGCGCGGCAATAGAAGACGCAGAAGCAGGCATTTCCGCAATCAAATCTGCAGGGATGTTTGCGGTTGGTGTCGGTCAAGGACAGCCGATGCTTGGTGCTGATCTGGTTGTGAGGCAAACGAATGATTTGACGCTTGAGCTGTTACATGAGGAATGGGAGCAGTATAGAACAAAAAGTGTTTAAGGGAGTCAATTCCTTGAAATGAAAAAAACCTGCAAGAGACGCAGCTCTTGCAGGTTGTGTTATTACTTTTTGTCTTCTGTGTGAGTCAAAATTTTGTCAATCAGGCCGTATTCAAGCGCTTCTTCAGCAGACTTGAAGTTATCACGGTCTGTGTCGCGTTCGATCACTTCAAGCGGCTGGCCAGTACGTTCAGCAAGGACTTTGTTTAATTTGTCGCGAAGCAAGAGAATGCGTTTCGCGGCAATTTCAATTTCTGTCGCCTGACCTTGCGCACCGCCAAGAGGCTGGTGAATCATGACTTCACTGTTTGGAAGCGCATAGCGTTTGCCTTTTTCGCCGGCTGCAAGCAGGAACGCGCCCATTGACGCAGCCATACCGATACAAATTGTAGATACCTTCGGCTTAATAAACTGCATGGTATCATAGATCGCCATACCGGCTGTAATAGAGCCGCCCGGGCTGTTGATGTAAAGAGAAATTTCTTTTTCAGGGTCTTCTGCTGCTAAGAATAAAAGCTGTGACACGATGGAGTTCGCAACGTTGTCATCAATCGCAGATCCAAGCATGATGATACGATCCTTTAATAGACGAGAATAAATGTCATACGCTCTTTCCCCGCGGTTCGTTTGTTCAATGACTGTAGGTATTAAATTCATAATGCTCCTCCTTCACCTTTTAGGTAAGTATGTAGTTACATGATACATTTTTGGTCAATAAAGGTCAAACAAAAAGCTGGCCTGATATGCAAAGTCGTCTCTTTTTCCCATTTTCCCCAAAAATACAGGGGTTCAAACCATCGTATGTCAGATTGCCAATTAAGATGCTTTGTCTATTTAAAAAACGGCCTCTCGAAATAGAGGGTTGTTATTTGAATGAAATTATCGTATAATTAGTTGTGCTGACGTTCTCATAACGCAGTCATTCTGCGCTCGTAGCTCAGTTGGATAGAGCGGTGGTTTCCGGTACCACGTCTGTCGGGGGTTCGAATCCCTCCGAGCGCGTCCAATAGAACAACAGGAAAGACAAGGGTTTGGCGATTTGCCGCTCTTGTCTTTTTTGTGTGAAGTAATGAAAAACTAAGGATTCTGTTTCCTGTATATATTATAGGAGTAAGAGCTTTCTGATGTGTCAAATATCTTCAGCAGATGTTATAGAGTGCGTACAATCCTAATGCCCTTGAGTGCTTATATAATTTTCGAAATCATTTTTTATACGAAAAAGAGGTTAGAGATCTATAAAAAAGGTTTAAATAAGTTTAATATGAAAAAATAAATACTATCCCTTACAAGTTTAACAGCTCACACTTTTCGGCAGTGGCTATCAACTAGTAGGGGATTTTTTATGGCGCGAAAAGGACAACATTTTTACCACTATATGAAAGAAATTAACATGAAAGCCGTCAACTTGCATGTAGAAGGAACTAAAGCGCTGTAACGCGTTATCTGAAGAATAAGGGCTTCAGAGTGCAAACCAGCTCAAAAAATTGGGTAAAAAACGCCGTAGTATTTTGAGGAGCAACGCGGAAAGAATAAAAAGTCAGACAACCTTTTTATAGGATGCCCTAAGACAACGTTTAAAAGCGTTGAGGAAGAACGAGATTATCTAAAGGTACAGGTTGAATAACTAAAAAAACGTTATCCGATTACATGGCTGGCGGTATCGCCAAGGTGTCAAGATAAGGATACTAAAAATGGTGCAAGACTCAAAGGGTTCGAATGGCAAGGTAACAGAGAGATCAGTTGATTAAAGAACACATTATGGCAAATCACCATTCGCGCCCCTTCTATGACTATCCGAATTACTGTAGCTGTTAAAGAAAGAAGGCTTTTCCGTCAACCATAAGCGTGTTGACAGGTTGATGAAAGAGATGAACATCCATCGATCATTCGAAAAAAAGGGACGTTATTCTGGAAGAAAGGCATCGATTGTTCAATCAAACTGACTGAACCGAGAATTTTAAACCAATCGACCTAACCAGCTATATGTAACCGGTATTACCTATATTGTATGTGGACAGCTCCACTCTCTGATCAAGGCTCCCAATACACAACAAAAACATATCATAAGCGATTCGAAACCGTTTGTTTGAAGGGCAGTCATTCTCGTAAGGGTAACTGTCTGGATAATGTATGCATCGAATTGTTTTTCTCACACCATACTTTTCTTCATGCCAAATTGAAATAGAGCTACACAAGAACATTAAAGATTATTCAGTTATATCAACGATACCAGAAAAATTTAAACCAGTGTGCTCCGATAGAATACCGTAACAAACTGGTTGCTTAGTTCTTTTATGCTGTCTACTAGGGGGAACCTATCGGGTATCTTTTTTACGATTATTTTTATTTTTCGGTGCTATGTAGGTTGGGCCACAAACAAATCCTACAACCATAATAACGACTCCTACCCACCGGACAGCATAAAAATCAGTATCACGTAGGAAGACGAATGAAAATAAGGTAATGATCGTCCCAATAATCACTGCAACTGCCCAGATATTACTTGATTTCCTCATTTAAAAGCTCCTTTATAACTTAATGTTTCAACTAAGTATTGCGATGTAAAATATAACATACTGTGGATTAAATGGAAAATCCTAAAGGTAATGAATTGATAGCACTATTTTTAACGAATAACAACTCTATTGAATTAATATCTGAATAAAAAAGTTCTTAATACCCATTTTTTTTTTGAACTCTATTCACAATACAAAATCTAGTCAAAAAAACTTTACTTTAGTTTAATATTAAACGAATCGTAATAGAATGAATTCGTATAAATGAGGTCATTTTCACCTATAAAATAATATTTTCTCATTAATTATAATAATTTGACATATTAAACTTTTATTCCTAATATTAGATTTGAATACAAATAAAAGGAGGAGTTTTGTGAAGCTTAAAAGATTTGTTATAGCTGTTACTATTGGAACTGGAATTCTGGGGTCTGTAATGTATTCGTCGGCTTCGGCAGCAACATTAGAAACAAAAAAAGTTGAACTGGAAAATGTCTCTCAGGAAGGCAAAGATGCTAATGCAGCAGGCATTGGGAACCTAGCTCAAAAAGCCTGGGTTTATGGGACTGAAGCTGCAAAGCATTATGGAGGCAAAGCTTTGAATATGTTTTTAGACAATGGAGGGTTAGGTATAGCTAAGCCTTCAAACGAAGAGGTACAAGATATGGATGTTATTTTTGACAAAAAATAATTTATAAGGAAGGGGGATTATTATAGTCCCCCTTTTTTTAATAGAGGGGATTTTGATGAATAAAAATAAAACTTTTATTATTGGTTTGTTGTTTATTTTATTAGTTACTTTCGTTGTACATTTCTTTTTAATTTTGTCTACTGTATTACCCCCTAATCCGTTAGCTCTTGCGGTCAAACCTGTTTCTGATCGTTACACAAATACTTTATTCCAACAGAATTGGCATCTATTTGCGCCGGATCCTATTACAACTAATACAAATATATATATGGAGGTTGATACTGGAAAAGCGAGGGGAAAGAACGAGTGGATTGACATTTCTACCCCCTTAAAAGACCAAAATCACACTAAAATCGTAACCCCTTACAATCGAATTGTTAGAATTATAGATGGGCTTTCTTCTGATATTTTTGGAACTAATCAAGATGATGTCATTTTTCAATACTTAAAAAAAGCAGCTGAAAATGATAAACAGGTAAAAGCTATAACAAAAGAGATAGAGAAGAGCCAAAAGATTGGCGAGGAAAATGTGTATCGTTATGCAAGTTCGTATGCTAAATCAATTTATAATCCTAAAACAATAAAAAGAATAAGAGTAAGAATAGATACAGTGAAACCGATTCCGTTTTCTCTACGGGATAACAATGATAAAGGTGAGAAATTAGAACAAAGCACTACATTTAAATGGAAAACGTTCAATAATAAAGTGGTTCCATTTTTTTAATGAGAGTGGAGGAACAATATTATGAATAACAGTATCACTAACAGAGTTATCTCCTATTTTGCAAAAGAACGTTTTTATATTGGGGTGAGCTTGCTTCGTATTGTATTTGGTTTGCTCATTTTATATTTTTATTTAATTCATTATAATCAAAGGTATTTCTTGTTCTCCGATTATGGTATCAATACATTTCATAATGTTATGAAACCAACTACATATTCATTGTATAATGTAACTTCATCCTTAAAATACTTTGATGCGATATATCACGTTGGCATTGTGTCAGCAATTCTATTTACTCTAGGTTTTAAAGGCCGGCTCATGGGCATCTTGAATTATGTTTTGTTCTATTCATTATATGTTCGTTTCTCATATATTGGAGACGGTGGCGACAATTTAATGGCAATTACACTTTTTTATCTCTTGTTTGCAAATACTACAAAGTATTTTTCTATAGATGCAGCGTTACGAAAAAAAGTGGCTTATGTATCTGACTGTAGGAAAACTACCGCTAATATTATTCAGTACTTTGTTGTTTTGTTTTGTATAATGCAAGTTTGTATTGTATATGTTACGTCTGCTATTTATCAAATTATGGGTGAAACTTGGAATAATGGAACAGCTTTATACTATATATCACAAGTTAAAACGGTTGCGATGCCTTTTCTTCAGTCAGTAGTTAGTCAACACATCTATTTAAGCGTCGTGATTTGTTATTCTAGTGTATTATTAAAAATTGCTTTTCCTTTTCTTATTATAAACAAAAAAACAAAATGGCTTGCTGTCTTAATGGTTTGTTTACTACATTTAGGTATTGCATTTGGAATGGGTTTATATTCATTCTCTATTGTCATGATTGCGATTGAATTGGTGATTTTTACCGATAAGGAGTACAATCGCTTATTCATTACTTATCAGCAATTGAGACATAAGCTTAATTGGATGGTAAGGAAAAAATTAATGCGAAAATTTCAAGCTCACTGGAAAATGACTGTATACTATGATGCATGGTGCCCGTTATGTACTAAAACGAAAAAACGTATCAAGAGGGCGGACTGGCTCAATTTAATTGTTTTCGAATCCTTTCGTGATGAGACATCAACTATTAATGATGAGGTAGGTATAGAGGAATTAGAAAAACGAATGCATGGAAAGACGTTGGAAAAAGGCATCGTCTCTGGTGCAGATACTTTTATCGAAATAAGCAAGCGGGTTATTCTGCTATGGGTATTGTATATGATACTCCTCTTGGCTAAGTTGTTTCATGTTAGCGATAGGATATATGATTTGATTGCCTCAAAAAGAAAAATAATTCCTTATGGGCAATGTAATCATGGGGCATGCGGCCTTAATCAGAAGCAGAGAAAGGGGTAATAGTTTGTTCCTCATTGTTTTAATACTAATAGTAGCTGTTTTTATATTCGGTTTTTTTGGCCTAGCGGCATTTTTGAAAAGAAAGGATCGAAATAGAACGGTTGAGGATTTGACACGTTTTATGTTATCTCACCCTGAGCGCTTTTCGCTGACTGTTATACAAAATGATCAAATCCTTTTAAATCATAATGGAAGTAAGATGTTTCCCTTAGCAAGTACAGTGAAAATCCTTTTTTTGCTAGCATTTGTACATGAGGCCAGAAAAAATCAGATAAGTTTCAATGATACTGTCAGTATCATTGAAATAGATAAATTTTATATTCCGAATACCGACGGAGGAGCACACGATAATTGGAAGAGCAAAGAGAATATTGGTCAAATTGTGACGATGAAAGAAGTGCTCATTGGTATGATGAGATACAGTTCAAATGCATGTACTGATTATATTTACTTAAGGATCGGTAAAGACAATATCCAAAAAATAGTTGATATATATTTGCCTGATAATCACACGCCTGTTTTTTCTATAAACTCTTCGATGTTAGTCGCTCCTTATCTAAAAAAATATGAAAAGAAAAAAACGAAAGAAATCTCTGGTTATATGAAAGAGATGAAGCAAAAATATTTCATGGATATTTCAGGAGAAACTTTCGATGCCCTTGTGCATGGTAAAGCTGATTCGTTAATATCCTCACTTTCTTCTGCTAATCATATTGATATACAAAGGGAGTTCACGAAGAAACTTCCATCTTCATCTAGTGAAAACTACGCCAGATTAATGTATCGTCTGGGAACCGGGGACCTTTTAAGTGAAGTGGAAAAAGGAATATTAGATGAGATAACAGGACCGCCGAACCTTCAAGAAAACCGTATTTGGTATAAAGGAGGCTCTACCTTATTTGTTATGACGTCGGCTATTTTTAAAGAAACTGCGTCAGATTCCATCTCATTGGCCTTTTTTATTGAGGACATGACTCGTTTAGATATGTTATGGATTGATCATGTTTATCAGCCATTTCTTCAAAAGATAACTAACGACCCCTTATTTCGACAACAATTAATAGCTGATTTAAAGGGGAAATTACAATAATGTTGAATAACGGTAAAATGAAACCGTCAAATTTACAGATTTAATGTAAAGGAAAATCACAATACGCAAACATTCAATTCATTTTAATTTTGGTTAAACTTGTAATTCAATATGGGTAACATAGTAATTATAACTAATGAAAATGAAACGTTTAGAAAAGTGTATTATATATTTAAGGATAATAAATATATAATATGAAGTTCTTTAATGGTTTCCGGTACCACGTCTGTCGGGGGTTCGAATCCCTCCGAGCGCGTCCAATAGAACAACAGGAAAGACAAGGGTTTGGCGATTTGCCGCTCTTGTCTTTTTTGTGTGAAAAAGGGAATTGCATACCTTAGAGTAACATTCCAATTACATTCTTTAGTTTGAACCCTCACTTTCAAAAGAAGAAGTATGAATTGATTTTTTCATTCATCTTATTAGCTTGTGATTAACAAACCTTTAAAAAAATCCGGTTCTACCCATTGCCTGTATTTATTTTGAGAATCTTCTCTTGGACAAAATTGGATAAGCGAGAATAGTTTTAAAATAAAAATTTATTTGCTTCCCCAGTTCTTCTCTATAAATTGAATTGCAGTCTGTAAGTTGGTTTTGTTCGCAATTTCAATGACAGCGGGAACGACGGCAGGGTCCGTTTTGGAGAAGTTCGGAATCCGCGGATCTAACCGGAAAAAACGATCTCCCAGAAGATTCGCACTGACCATGGATTCATAGTACCCATTACCGCCAGCAATCATCTGAAGAAATGGCAGTAAAGGTTCATTAGGCGACCTGTCCAAAAGGACTCCCCAATTTGGAGGAAGGTTCTTCAGATTTTCGGGGCGGATGTTATCTGCACTTACCATTCCCCATCCCCTCGTATCTCTTCTTAACCGAGTCGGGGCTTCACCTGTTCCGATGGACAATACCGCAATTTGATCCAATGGCACGTTGGCTTTACCAACTGCAAACGCGATACTGGCTGTACTGGGATTCGTTGCTACTACATATCCGTCCACGTAGTTTTGATAGGCGCGTTGCGTCGCGGGAGCACCGCTGCTCCGCAGTATGACATCACTCACTTTTTCATTTAAATAGGGAGAGCCGGGAAAATTGTGAAATAAGACAGGAGTCCAACGGTCCAGTTTTTGAGAGTATAATTTGAATGATGGGACAACAATTCGTTTTCTTAAATCTATAAGTTGAAGATCTGCTGGGAAAAAATTTCTTACCGCTTTAATAAAACCGGAATAGGGTAATTGTTGGTTGAAAACAGGTCCGCCTGGCCGGGAAATGCTGAATGCCGGCAGGATTTCATCCTCAAAATACTGAAGTGTTTCCCTCGGAGATCTTCCGCTTGCTAATGCAAGGGCAGTAAATGAACCGATTGAATTTCCCGAAAATACATGGGTTCGACTAATTAATTTCGGGTTTTGCCTAGCCAATCTGTTTAACAGTTGTAAACTTAAAGCACCTAAGGTACCGCCGCCGTCAAAGGTCATAATCCGATATTTTGCCAAAGCTGATGTCTCCTTTCTACATACATTCAGTATATGATGATCTAGAGTCTGTTGTATGGATGTATACCTCTGGTACTAAACACTTCTTCATCTCTCTTTTCTTTTGGCCTAAACGAATATTCACTCCGAAAAAAACTGGACACTGCTCCTAAAAACGATAAGAAAAAACGCTTGTTGGAGGATTGGACAGGAAGTTTGCTCAAAATTGTTTGAAAAATGTTTCTCAGCAGACCTTACCGACGAAAAAGGCCTTAGCGTATTATATTTATAGTTCGTAGATCATTTGTCTATGCGATTATCCAGCTCCTGCATATTTTAGTATCTGAATCGAATTTCTTTGGGAGTGAAATAATATATGGGATCAACACAGTTGACAGGGCGTGTAATCTTCAAAGGAGACCCCGGCTATACAGAGGCTATTAAGAATTGGAACCCTTATGTGGATGTCTATCCTCTTGTCTTTGTTTTTGCGCAAAATTCATACGATGTAAGTAATGCCATTAAATGGGCTCGTGAGAATAAAGTGCCCTTACGTGTCAGAAGCGGTCGCCATGCTTTAGATAAGAACCTTTCAGTAGTAAGTGGAGGAATTGTTATTGATGTGAGTGACATGAATAAAGTTTTCTTAGATGAAGAAAACGCGATTGCAACCGTTCAAACTGGTATTCCCGTTGGCCCGCTTGTAAAGGGATTAGCTCGAGACGGTTTTATGGCTCCGTTTGGAGATAGCCCAACAGTTGGAATCGGGGGAATTACGATGGGCGGCGGATTTGGTGTACTCTCACGATCGATTGGCCTTATAAGTGATAACCTTCTCGCGCTGAAAACGGTAGATGCAAAAGGAAGGATTATTCATGCAGATCAATCTCACAATGAGGATTTGCTATGGGCTTCTAGAGGCGGAGGAGGAGGTAACTTTGGATATAATACCCAATATACATTCAAAGTTCATCGTGCCCCTAAAACTGCAACCGTCTTCAATATTATCTGGCCGTGGGAACAATTAGAAACGGTATTTAAAGCTTGGCAGAAATGGGCTCCGTTTGTAGATGAACGATTAGGATGCTACCTTGAAATTTACAGCAAAATAAATGGTTTGTGTCATGCAGAAGGAATTTTCCTCGGTTCGAAAACTGAATTGATTCGATTATTAAAACCTTTATTACATGCGGGAACTCCAACAGAAGCAGATATCAAAACATTATACTATCCAGATGCTATAGATTTCTTAGACCCTGACGAACCCATCCCTGGCAGAAATGATCAGAGTGTTAAATTCTCCTCGGCTTGGGGTCATGATTTTTGGTCTGACGAACCCATTTCAATCATGAGAAAATTTTTGGAAGATGCTACTGGAACAGATGCCAATTTCTTTTTTATCAATTGGGGTGGTGCTATAAGCAGAGTCCCTAAAGACGAAACTGCCTTTTTTTGGCGCCATCCAATATTTTATACGGAATGGACGGCTAGTTGGAAAAATAAATCACAAGAAGATTCAAATCTTGCATCAGTTGAAAGAGTGCGTCAGCTGATGCAACCATATGTAGCAGGTTCATATGTTAATGTTCCAGATCAAAACATTGAAAACTTCGGAAAAGAATATTATGGCGCAAACTTTGCGCGGCTTCGAGAAATAAAGGCGAAATATGACCCCGAAAATGTATTTCGTTTTCCGCAAAGCATCCCGCCATCTCGTTAAAGTTTATTAAAGACAGAATCAATGACTCATATTAAAAAGCACTTGAATGGTTTCCGGTATCTTGTCTGTCGGGGTGCGAATCCCTTCAGTGCGTCCAATCAAACAACAGGAAAGACAATGGTTTGGCAACTTGCCACTCTTGTCTTTTTTGTTTTGTTTCATTTCATAAATCTTTTCCGCTGAAACATAAATGTTCCTCCGCTTGGGCACGTTATGAAATGTGCAATATTGAATATGGGAGGAGGATGAACATGGGTATTTTAAGCGGAAATCCGCAGGATGAACCGATGCATTACGGTGAGGTATTCGGCTTGTGGAGTTATGTGATGGCGGGCAATAAAATGGTCGGCAATTACCAAATGCTATTGAATCATGTCGGTGATGACGACCTGAAGAAACTGCTTCGTGAGTCTATTGAGAAATGCCAAGATGAAATCAAACAGGTCAGCACGATCCTGAAAGAAAACGGGGTGGCGCTGCCGCCGGCTTCTCCTGAACCGCCGACAGCAGATCTTAACGACATTCCGCCTGGCGCACGGTTTCTCGATCCGGATGTGGCGGCCTCCGCGGCAGCAGAAAATGCTGCAGGTCTGGTGACATGCAGCAAAATGATGGGGCAATCGATTCGTGAGGATATTGCCATGATGTTTGGGCAATTTCATATGTCGAAAGCGGCAACCGGCGCAAAATACTTAAGGCTGCTAAAAAACAAAGGCTGGCTCATCCCACCGCCGCTTCATCTTCAAAAACATCACGAAGCTTAATGGCAAAGGCATATACAGCTGTATATGCCTTGATTTTATGAAGATGACGTAAGACGCAGGCCGATGACGCCGGCTAGGATAAGGCAAAGTGAAATCACCTGTGAAAGCTGAAACCGCTCCTTAAACCAAATGAGCCCGACCGCCGAAACACCAATGCTTCCAATGCCAGTCCAAACGGCATATGCGACTCCGGCAGGCAGGACGATCATCGCTTGGGACAGGCAGTAAAAGGATAAGCCGAATCCAACAGTCATCACAATGATCGGCCATTTTTTTCTTGTTCCGTCTATATATTTCATGGCAATGGCAGCTATAATTTCTTCTATGCCGGCAATCACTAATAAAAACCATGCCATTATTTTTCACCTCCCGGCTGAGATTTGCTTTCTTTCGTAAATAATTTCATTCCTAAAATGCCAGCCAGCAATAAAGCTAAAAAGAACATTTGGGCTGCTGAGAAGGATTCGCCCAGAACAATTCCAGTCAGATATGTTCCGACGGTTCCGATTCCCACAAACACAGTGTACGCCGCGGCCATCGGGATTTTTTGATAAGAGCGGATCAACAGGATAAAGCTGACCGCGATTAAGATAAAAATGATGATCCAATCCAAAAGCGAATCGGCATGTTTGAGGGAAGAGGCCCAAACAACCTCTAAAAGCCCTGCAATAAAAACAAGAACCCAATTCAAATGAAACACCTCTCTATTTTATGAATGAACGTCAGTCATTTTTAGGGCATTAAAAAATGAGCGGTGTTACCCAGTCATTTTTTAAGCAGTACCTAAGCTCCGTTTTAAGAAAGTTAAAATTTCCTTTTTATACACTTCAACATTTTCATCTTGTTCAAATCCGATATAGAATCGTTCCGCAGTATTCTCGACCAAGTTGATAATCGTTCTGGCCGTCCATTTTGAATTGATTCCTTCCGTTACCTCGTGGTTTGCAATGGCCTTGTTGATGATTTTTTCAAGCCAGGAATAATAAGGCTGATAGATCGTCTCCCATTTTTCCATGGAGTGGTCGATCGCAAGCCCGGAATAACAGAGGACAATAATATCCTTATGGCGTTCTGTAATGAGAAATGTCTCATCAATTAATATATCTAAAACGGTCCAAAAATCCTCGTCCCCATGCAGCCTACCTTTGATTTGATCAAGTGTATGGGTGAGGAGATTTTCTGCAATGGCCGGTATGAGGGCATTTTTAGATGAAAAATACAAATAGAATGTTCCTTGGGCAGTGCCGGCCTTTTTGACAATATCAGAAATAGAAGCTTTGTCGAGGCCTTTTTCAGAAATGACTTCTATGGCCGCCTGCAAAATTTTTTCGTATTTACCCGATGTTTGTTTTGGCATGAGGAACACCTCCAGTAATGACTGACTCTCATTCATTTTATCGCGTGTATGTATGTTTGTAAAGAATAAAGAAGCAAGAAAACCTCTTGCTTCTTTATTTATCGTAATCAATGGCGGCTTTTGGGAGCCCGGTATACTTTGCCCAGTAATAAATCGCAAGTGAGCCGATCGCGACTAAAATGAGGTCGACGGGATTGCTGATAATCCCTAAACCATGTCCGAAAGAACCGATGTAGGAAAAGATCAGCATCATAATATAAAACCCGATAAGCCACCAGGCTGATTTCAGCTGCTGAGCGAGGCTGACATCTTCTTTAGGCGTATATTTGCTGAAACAGAGATAGATCAAAAACATCACGAGCTGTGAACCGAGCAGCCAGGAGACTGTTTTCCATCCTGACCAGTACACGATAAACGCTGTAAATATAAAGGAAAGCGGCCCGATAATGCTCATTCCCTTTAAATAAAACGGCCTGTTTAAGTCCTTCGCGTTGACCCTCAGCGCAGCTGAAGAAATGGGTGCAATCGCATATGAAAGAATGAGCGCGACTGAACAGACATTGACGAGCGCGTTCCACGAAGGAAAGGGAAGTGTCCAGAAAATGGACAGGGCAAACGAAAGCCAAAGCGAAGCGCGGGGTGTCCCCGTATCTTTATTGACCTTTGAGAATATGCCAAATAATGTGCCGTTACGCGCCCAGGCGTAAACAAGGCGGGATGTCGTATTCATAAAGATATTCCCGTTTCCTCCGGGAGACAGAATGGCGTCTAAAATGACAAGCGTTGCAAGCCAGCCTAACCCGAGCATGACCGCAATATCCTTAAACGGCAATGAGAACTCCCGTCCAATTGCCGGCCAGCCATGTTTCAGTGTTTCTGTCGGGATTGCACCAATAAAGGTGACCTGCAAAACAGTATAAATGATGGTTGAAACGATGATGCAAATGATTAAAGCGATCGGGATATTGCGTTTTGGATTTTGGACTTCACCTGCTACAGATACAATCGGATGCAGGCCGAGATACGCAAACATCACGCCGCCTGTCGAGATGGCAGCCTGAATACCTGTAAATCCAAACGGTGCAAATCCTTCAACAGATAAATTCTCCGGCTGAAAATGAAAGATCAGCACAATAATGATGGTAATCGGCACAATATATTTAAAAATCGATATGATGAAATTCGCCTTAGCGAAGGTTTTGACGCTCCAATAATTCAGCAGGAAAAACAAGCATAATAGGGCAAACTGCAAGATCCAGCCGGAAATGGTCGGCGAATCAGACCCTTTAATGGTCAGGCCGGGAAACCAATAGGCCACATACTGGCGCACAGCTGTCACTTCAATTGAAATCAAGCTTGTATAAGCGACAATCGTGACAAACGAAATTAAGTAGCCGACAAGGTGGCCATGTGAATAAACGGGGTATCGAATGATGCCTCCGGTACGGGGCAGAGCGGCTCCGAGCTCCGCATATACAAGCCCGATTAACAAAATAATGGCTCCTCCGAGGATCCAGGAAAAAGCGCCGGAGGGCCCTGCTTTTGAAGCGACATTACTGACAGCGAACAGCCACGCTGATCCAAAGATGGCTCCCATCCCAATCAAAATCAGATCAAACAGCGACATTGATTTTTGAAAATTTCCTTGTTTAGACATTCGCTTCCTCCTTTGAAACCAGCCTTATATTCCTTACAATGCCCAATATGTAACAGAGAATACCGCTCCTAATAAAAAAACAGGGGCAGCCTGCGCCGCCCCTGTTTTTATTCATGAATCGAATCAAAGTGTTTCACTGTTATATTTTTGAAGGAGGCTGTGCCGCCGTCAGAATAAAGGGTAATTCCTTTATCTTCAGGCTTTGGGAAGACTTCATTTGAAAAAACGGTTTTCCCGTCGCCAACAAATACTTCTATCGTTGTTTTATCGACAAGTATTTTCAAATGCACCTTACGTTTGTTTACATCATAAGGAGCTTTGCTTTCGACATAGGTATTGCTTTTGTCAGGCTGATTTGTGGCTGCTCTATTGACATAAGCATAGCCGCCTTCAGCGAAAATACCGACATCAATATGGCGTTTTTGGTCTTCTGATTCTCTGAGCCTGACGCCTGCATTCTTTAGCTCTGACCAAGAAAGATCCGTATCAAGCTGGTACGTATCACCTGTTATCGACAATGTTTTTGATCCGTTCACATCCTGATCCTCTATTTCGTCAGTTGAAACAGTCAGCTGCTCCAAAGCTTCAATCGGCTGTGAGACGAGGCTGTATGTTCCATCCTGCTCCTTCAGCCGGAGTTCGCGTATGACAGAATCTGTGCCGTTAAAGCCGTTCTTCATTGTCGGGGTGTTGTTGGCATAATCCCAATTGTTCATCCAGGCAAGCGCATACCGCTTTTCTAATGGATCTGTGCTTTTGCTGTCTTCGAACGTCACACCGCCATACCAGTCGAAGCCATAGTCAAGCCATTGGGCTTCAGTCTGATCCGCTTTGAATTCTTTTCCGTCGAAGCTTCCGGTCCAGTAGGCGTACGTATTTGGTTTGCCCCACGGTTTGCCATTCGCGCTGGCACCGAGAACCCACTTATTCGTTCCGTCGCTTGCCCGCATCATGTAGAGGTCGGGACATTCCACCATTCCCGCCTGTTCTGGGAAGAATCCGCTTGTGTAATGCCAGTCCTTAAGATTATCGGATTCATAAAAACCGATTTTTGATCCTTCAGCCATGGCCATGACCCATTTGTTATCCTGGTCATCCCATATGACTTTCGGATCTCTGAAATCGTCTGTACCCGGATTAGGCATAACGGGGTTGCCACTGTAGAATTTGAATGATTTTCCCTTATCTGTGCTGTACCACAAATATTGTTCCTGTTTTTTGTCTTTGGCTGAGGGCTGTGTCACAATCGCGACAAGCGCATTTTTCCCAAAGCCGGCTGTGTTCTCTTTATCCACCACGACGGAACCGGTCCAAATATCACCGTCCGGGTTTGTATATTTCGGAATCGCCACGCCTTCATCGGTCCAGTGCACCAAATCCTCTGAGACGGCATGGCGCCATTCTGTGCCGTTGCCTTTTGGGTAATCCCGGTTATATAGATAGAAATAATGATACTTGCCATCAAAATAGATCGGTTTTTGAGGGTCATTTTTCCATTTATCCGGCGTCGTAAAATGATATGCCGCCCGGTAGTCCGGCTTCTGTTTTGATTTTGTTTTTTGGTCATGTTCTTCTTTTGGAAATAAGTCGATAAACAGCAATATTCCTAAAAAGGTTAGGAATACGGTTAGCCATTTGCCTGCTTTTATATAGTTCATATGGGATTCACCTTTATGTTGATAAGAAATAAAAGAAAATGCCAATAGGATATCGGCATTTTCTTTTGCGTTTTTATTTGTTAACTGTTAATTGTCCTTGTTCAAGGATGCTGTCTTTGACAACAGATGTTTTCTTGCCTTTGATGTTCAGCAGGAAGCTTGGCGCAAACGTTGATTGTTTGTCTGCGTAGAATCCTCTGTTTGTCATATAGCTTGTAATCACGACATTGTTTCCTTTCGCTTGAGGTACAGCGAAGTGTGAGTAAGTAAAGGTTACATCGTTAGGATCAAGATCCATTTTTAACACAAGGCCAGTTTTGTTCAGCGGCTTGTATGGGCCAGTTAAAGAATTAGAAACATAGCCAAGCATGTAAATATCGTTAGACGTGATGCCGTCAATCGTCATTTTTGACCCGCGGGAGTCAGTGAACAGGTACCATTTGCCGTTCATTTTAAAGACGTTCGCGCGTTCAATTTCATCTGTTACTGTGTTAGATGCAATCAGCGGTTTCATCACTTTTTTCAGTGTGTAATCATCGTTTAGCTCAATCATACCGAGAGCGCCGTTAGCTAATTCAGCAGTGCGTTTTTTATCACTTTGCAGAAGCTTTTGACTTTCTTGACGGAAGAATGATGTGCTTTTGCCATAGTATGCTTTGTTAAATAAAGATTCTTCGCCTTGGTAGCCATCTTCAGTTCCAGTGTTTGCTTCAAATACTAAGTATTTGTGGCCTTTATCTTCTACGTAGTGAGGATCTCTCAGCGTATGGTTGTCGCCTGAGCTGTAGTTGCCTTCATCGATGAACTGCTGTACATTTTGATACGTTTTGCCGTCACCGTCAAAGATTGATTTATAATCCTCTACACCGTTGATGTTCAAAGAGCTGTCTGATGCTGATACGTTAACCTGTGCAGTTGTCAGTGTTTGTTTGCCGTAATGTTTACCGGAGAAATCAGTGTAGAATAAACGGATTTTTCCGTCAGATGTAAATGTGGCTGAACCTGACCATTCTTGCGTTTGGTCTTTTAGGATAGAATCATTTGCATCGAATTTGTCGCTGTCTTTAAAGACGCGGCCAGCGTTTTTCCAGCTGTCAATAGAAGTTTCGCCGACTTTTTGATAGAACATGTAAATCGATGTGTCATCCGCATTTTTAGGATCTCCGGCTAATGCAAAGACGATGTGGTAGCCGTGATAGTTTGCGACAGTGCCGTCAGCGTTTTGTAATGGCCAGCTGTCCCAAACGTCCAGGCCTTTTGCAGAAGAGATATTTTTAATTGTGGACGAATCGAATTCAGGAACTTGATATTTTTCATTTTTTTGCTGTTCAGGGATTTGCAGCATATCATGGCGTGTAATATGGGAAATGCCGTATGTTTCCTTATATGGCTTTTGGTTCGTTTCTTTCGCAAACGCTTGAGTTGCGCCTCCTGCCAGCAGTGCGGTAGTAAAGGTTAATACTGTTGCTTGTTTTGCAAACTTTTTGATGTTCATCGTTCATGTCTCCTTTTTTATGTACTGTGTTAGCGGTCTGCTTCTTCCAGCCCTCCTGTTTGAAGATGGCAAGTTAGTTACGCACAATAAAAAAAGACCTAAAATATGTAAGGGGTGACGCCAAAGTATACACTTTGCCCTTTACACATTTTAGGTCTTGCCTGCTTTATCAGTAACAAACCCGCTCGATTTACTTTTCGACCTCATTCTATTAGACTCTCGTTTGGATTGCAACTGGTCTATTTTCCTCTTTTGTTTGATAGAAAATCATAAAAGGATTTACGGACTACAGGCCTAAAGAACTAAAAAATCTAACTGTTTCTTTTCGTTCTCTGTATTTTTTATAGTTTCTGTTGCATGGGCATAAAGTTGCCTTTTTAATCACAATTCAGAAAATATCATAATATCTCATTTCACTAAATAATAGTGAACGGCAGGTATATGTGATGGGTTAAAAAGGATCTCTAACTGAAGTATTTTTCGAAATATTTGAAACATTAGTAGGTTAGTAACGTACAGAGATATGGGAGGTGGAGGAATGAAGCAGAATAAAAGAAAGCATCTTCAGACGTTATTTGAGACATTAGGCGAAAAACATCAGTTTAACGGGGCGGTTCTGGCTGCGGAGGGTGGCGATATTTTATATCACCACTCTTTTGGCTATGCGGAAATGACGGAAAAACGCCCGTTGAAAACCAACTCTTTGTTTGAGTTAGCGTCTTTGTCAAAGCCTTTTACAGCATTGGGAATCATCTTGCTGGAGGAGAAGGGGATTCTTGGCTATGAGGATAAAGTGGATCGCTGGCTGCCCGGTTTTCCGTATCAGGGCGTAACGATTCGGCATTTATTGAACCATACGTCAGGGCTTTTATTTGGAGATCACCGGACAGCTGAGACTGGAGTTATTTCCTTCCTCGGAAACCCGTTTCTTTCTGCGAGCATTGTCTGTTGAAGTCGAGTTTATGTTAGGCGGGGATGCTGCGAAAAGCTTTATCCTCTATGAGGATGGCTCAGAAGAAGAAGCGGTCCATACAAATTAGAAAGGAATGAATTTGATGATCGGAATATTAGCCGGAATGGGGCCGAAATCGACCTCGCCGTTTATTGATAAGGTGATTGATTACTGTCAGAAGCTGTATGGGGCTTCAAACGATATTGACTACCCGCACATGATGATCTATTCATGCCCGACGCCCTTCTATGCAGATCGTCCAATTGACCATGACGAGATGAAAAAAGCGATTATCGACGGAGCGGTAAAGCTCGAGAAAACAGGAGTGGATTTCATTGCGCTGCCTTGTAATACGGCGCATGTCTACTATGAAGAGATTCAGCAGGCATTGTCGGTTCCTATGTTGCATATCGTTGAGGAAACGATAAAAGAGATTCCGCATCCTGCAAAAAAAGCGGTGGTTTTAGGAACAGAGCCAACCATCCAATCCGCCATCTACCAAAAAGTTCTGAAGGCAAATGGACAAGAAGTTGTTCACAAGGACCATTGGCAGCAGGTTGTGAACCAGCTTATCGCCGCAATCAAACAGCCTAATCATATGGAGCATACACAAGCATTGTGGCAGACGCTATATGAAGAAATCAGTCAGCATGCAGACATCATCATTTCAGCCTGCACGGATTTAAATGCGGTGTTAGATCATATTCAAAGTGAGATTCCGATTATAGATTCCTCTGCCTGTCTTGCCAAAAGCACTGTCAGCACATATCTTGCTTATCAAAGCTAGCTTCAGACAAGGACTGTCTTCAAACAGTCCTTGTTTTTTTATGTTCCTATTGTTTGACAGTTAACTTGCAATGGTGTTAAAGTAAACATGTAAATAGTTACATGATTTTTTTCTGAAGGTGAGGTGGTTCTCGTGAAGAAGCCGGTTTTAAAACCATTCGCCTCTTTAGAAATCAAGGTTGATCCGCCTATCACGATTGGTGAGACAAGCCTGGGACTGAGACGATTCATTCCGATTCGTTCGAGAACAATAACCGGGGAAGTAAAGGGACGTATTTTGCCGGGCGGTGCCGATTCACAAATGATTCGCGCTAACGGCAGAACAGATTTATCTGCCAGGTATGTGATTGAAACAGCAGATCATGAACTGATTTACATTGAAAACAATGGAATACGGCAAGTCAGCGAGCCGTTTCGAAAACAAGCGGCAGCCGGGGAAATTATTGAACCGGAGCATGTTTATTTTCGTACGGTACCGACGTTTGAAACAGGCAGTGAAGTCTATCAATGGCTCCATGACCGCTTGTTTATCGGTTCCGCAGAAAGAACCCCTGATTACGTTCGACTAGACATTTATGAAGTACAGTAAAAGACTAAGGAGAGTGTGTAAGATGGAAAACTTTATCGGAAGCCACATGATTTATACGTATGAAAACGGATGGGAATACGAGATTTATATTAAAAACGACCATACAATTGATTATAGAATTCATAGCGGAATGGTTGCCGGACGCTGGGTTCGGGATCAGGAAGTGAATATTGTCAAACTGACAGAAGGCGTATATAAAGTGTCTTGGACAGAGCCGACTGGCACGGATGTTTCATTAAACTTTATGCCAAATGAAAAACGCATGCATGGCATTATTTTCTTCCCGAAATGGGTGCATGAACATCCTGAAATTACGGTTTGCTACCAAAATGACCACATTGATTTGATGAAAGAATCCCGCGAAAAATATGAAACGTATCCAAAATACGTTGTACCTGAATTTGCGGAAATTACATTTCTGAAAAATGAAGGAGTCGACAACGAAGAAGTGATTTCGAAGGCTCCTTATGAGGGAATGACAGACGATATTCGCGCGGGAAGATTATAATAAACATAAAAACCCAGAAAAGAGAATTACTTCTCTTTTCCGGGTTTTCTTTTTGCTGAGTATGCGGGAACCATCACAATTCCCGCGAAAAACAGTATGATGCCAGTCCAGCGCATAGGCTGGTAATAGACTGTGTCCCGTAAACATACCACGGCCGACAAAATAATGATACAAGCTGCCACAACAATGGCAGCACCAATGTATCCTGTTTTCTCCATATTTATTCTCCTTTTGAAGGGAATAGCTTCTGCCTTTTTTCAGATTCGGGATCGTTTTCGATCGTAATCTCTGAGTCTAAAATCACCGTCTCTCTCGTTTCTTCATGATACGCCGGCCAATTCACAGCTTCGGTGCTTGGGTTTCCTGTTTTAGCGAACGTGATCCACGCGGATTGTATCGTGTGAGAAAGCTGTTTCACCTCATCCGTAATCTCCGCTTTTGCCATTCGTTCCAATCCGTCCAGATTTCCAAAGACAAAAGGAAGCTCTAATGCGTGAAACGCTTTATTGTACGGCGGCTTCTCCGGGTGCCAATCGAACCGGTACATCCAGACAGGGGCGTAATGAGACTGTGCGGATGCATAGGCGACGGCAGGGCGCCAAAATAATAAATCAGTCATCATATGAATTTGGCTTTCCAGAGAACGCGGATACAAATCGGCAGCTTTCTCTGCCAGCGGCTTCCCTAGTAAATACTCGAGTGCTGCATCAAGCGTTTCCTGAGAATGAACGTCTGAATCCGGGGTGAAAAATAAATATCCTTCATCACGGGTTGTTCCAATCAATAGCGGAATGCCGGAAGCAGCCCCTTCTGCGATCGCTTTTTCTGGTTCTTCAGGCAGCGTTTTCGGATCAAGGGCGGGCTGGAAGAACAGCTGAAAGATATTTTCTTTTTCTGCAATCCGAAGCTGATCGGCCGCTTTAAGCAAATCTTCCGCTGCTACAGTATGCAATCTGTCCAGCTGGCTCTCATTAATCCCAAGGACCTGTAAAAAGGCAGCCGCAGTGCTTGCCGCTTGTTCTTTTGTCATTGTTCGGGAAGCGCCGCTTTCCATGATCGCTTTCTGGAACAGGCCTTTTGCCGTAGGCATAGCAAGCAGCGCGGCAATGCTCATGCCGCCGGCGGATTCTCCAAATACTGTTACGTTATCGGGATCACCGCCAAACGCTGAGATATTCTCTTGCACCCATTTCAGTGCGGCGGCTTGGTCTAAAAGCCCAAGGTTATCGGAATACGCCTCATCAAATGAAGACAAGTGCAAAAAGCCAAACGGCCCCAGCCGATAGTTCAGTGTAACGACAATGACCTCTCCCTGCGCCGCAAGTTTTGATCCGTCATACAATGGCTCACTGCCCGCTCCAAGATAAAAAGCGCCTCCGTGAATCCACACCATGACAGGCAGGTTTTGACTTGGAGTGTCAGGCGCAAATACATTGACATACAAGCAATCCTCGGACTGGCGGGGCAGCTCTGTATACGACAGTGAGAGCAAATCAGACGGCTGCGGGCAAATAGGACCGTACGCTGTGGCATCAAGGACATCTTCCCACACTTCAGGCGGCTCAGGTGCTTTAAAACGCCATTGTCCGACAGGCGGCTTGGCATAGGGGATGCCTTTCCACTTATGTACGCCGTTTTCCGTTGTGCCTTTTACTTTGCCATATTGAGTCGTTACTATTTGATGAGTCATTGTGTTCTCTCCCTTTTTCACCCATTATAAACAGATTTACCCTATAGATGCGAACGTTAGCCCTTAACCGATCATCATCTTCCCATTGTTTTTAAAAAGGATTTGACTTCATGGACAGACAAGCCGATTTCTCTTGCTTCCGCCATCAGCGCTTTCCATTCTTCTATATTGGATTCCGTCAGTTTGCGGTTGCGGTAAGAGGCAGTTTTAGGCTGTTCTTTCTTGAGTCTGTTCGTAAAAGTGAACAATTCTTCCTTTTCCATCCCGGCTTGTACGGCTTGCACTAAATGTACGCGCCATTCTTCTTCACCGCCGCTGATTTTTTCATACATCATTGTTTCTGCGTCAAATAATTCTGTTAATTCAACTTCCAGTGTGGCAGAAACTTTTTTTAAAAATTGAACGGACGGATTCGTGTGAACGCCTCTTTCAATCTTGCTTAAATAGGATTTGGATACGCCTGACTCAACAGCCAGCTGATTAATAGAATAGCCTTTTCTTTTACGGTACAAACGGATAATTCTTCCAATCATAATATGAAATTCTCCTCTATTCCTGTCGTTATTTCGTTCATTATAAGGAATTTTTCGTTCTTTATAAAATTTAAAATAATAAGGGAAGTGCAGTAAATTAGAGGAAAATCATGATTTTGTTCTCTAAAGAGAACTTATTGGCTTATTTTGCAATTTTTAAATAATAACGTTTTCTTTTATAATCCAATCATTAACAGAAAGGGGCGCGGGAAGCCAGCCGCGGGAAGGCTGAAGGCTATGAATACATGAATGAGAATATGAGTTTCAAAGAATTATATGCGATTGTCAGACACAGATTCGTGCTGATTCTGCTCATCACAATCGGCGTCACCCTTATTATGGGTTTTGTGCAATTTAAGGTCATTTCACCGACCTACCAGGCGTCGACACAGGTGCTGGTTCATGAATCAGACGGTGAAGAAAACTCGAATCTCAGTGACATCCAGCGAAATCTTCAGTATAGCAGCACGTTCCAATCGATTATGAAAAGCACTGCCTTGATGGAAGAAGTTAAGGCGGAATTGCACCTATCTGAATCGGCTTCCTCGCTGAAAGGAAAAGTGGTTACCAGCAGTGAAAATGAATCAGAAATCATTAACGTTGCCGTTCAGGATCACGATCCGGCGAAAGCGGCTGAGATTGCGAACACGTTAGTGAACAAGTTTGAAAAAGAAGTAGATGAAAGAATGAATGTACAAGGCGTACATATATTATCAGAGGCGAAGGCTTCTGAAAGCCCGATGATCAAGCCGGCCAGGCTGCGAAATATGGTCATGGCTTTTGGCGCTGCTGTCATGGGCGGCATTACACTGGCATTTTTTCTGCATTTTCTCGATGATACTTGCAAAAGCGCACGGCAGCTCAGCGAGAGAACCGGATTGCCATGCTTAGGCTCCGTTCCTGATGTCCACAAAGGGCGGAATCGCGGGATAAAACATTTCGGGGAGTGAAGCGAGTGATCTTTAGAAAAAAGAAAGCAAGGCGAGGTTTGGCTCAAATATCTGTTTTACACAATAAATCAGTTGTTGCGGAACAATATCGCACCATTCGGACAAACATTGAGTTCTCATCTGTCCAGACCAACTTGCGATCTATCCTCGTCACCTCCTCTGTGCCTGGTGAAGGTAAATCGTTCAGTGCAGCGAATCTTGCGGCTGTCTTTGCGCAGCAGCAGGAAAAGAAAGTACTGCTGGTGGATGCCGATTTAAGAAAGCCGACCATCAATCAAACGTTTCAGGTTGATAATGTAACCGGGCTGACAAATGTGCTGGTCGGCAATGCTTCACTCAGTGAGACGGTGCAAAAGACGCCGATCGATAACTTATATGTACTGACAAGCGGGCCGACCCCGCCAAACCCGGCAGAACTGCTGTCTTCAAAAGCAATGGGAGATTTAATATCTGAGATCTATGAACAATTCAGCCTCGTCATCTTTGATTCCCCTCCGCTTTTGGCTGTTGCAGATGCTCAGATTCTAGCAAATCAGACAGACGGCAGCGTGCTCGTCGTTTTAAGCGGAAAAACAAAAACCGATACCGTTCTGAAAGCAAAAGATGCACTGGAACAATCCAATGCGAAGCTGTTAGGCGCTCTTTTAAACAAAAAGAAAATGAAAAAATCGGAACACTATTCCTACTAGTTTTTGTAAAGGTGATGTCTCCTGACCTGTATCAATGGAGGCACTCGGCTCTGCTGTGGGCAGCTGAAGTTGCTGCCTTAGATGCTGGTCGTCGCTGGCGGGGCGTGAGGATGGGTTAAATGCCCACTTATCTGATATATACATAGGACGTGTTGTCGGTTTAGCTGCTGCCGATTTTTTGGAGAGACGAAAACCGCCGCAGCTAAACCGATAAAAGAATTAGGGGGGAAAAGGTTGAGTTACCGGAGAAGACTGTCAATGATTATTGCGCTGGATACTTACCTCGTTTTAAATTCAGTTATTGCAGGATATCAATTTTTAAAAGATTCCTATCAATTTTATGACTCCGGAGCATTACTGCTTACCGCTGTCAGCTTGCTCCTCAGCTATCATGTGTGTGCTTTCCTGTTCAATCAGTATAAACAGGTGTGGACATACACCGGGCTTGGTGAGCTGATTGTCCTGCTTAAGGGCATTACGCTTTCCGCCGCTGTGACCGGTATCATTCAGTATGCTGTGTATCACACGATGTTCTTCCGTCTGTTAACCGCGTGCTGGGTGCTTCAGCTTTTGTCTATTGGAGGGACCCGTATTTTATCCAGAGTATTAAACGAAAGCATCAGGAAAAAACGCTGCGCCTCGTCCCGCGCGCTGATTATCGGGGCGGGCTCAGGTGGGACTCTGATGGTCAGGCAGCTGCTTTCGAAAGATGAACCTGATATCATACCTGTCGCTTTTATTGATGACGACCAAACGAAGCATAAATTAGAAATTATGGGACTGCCCGTAATCGGCGGTAAAGAAAGTATCATGCCTGCGGTGCAAAAGCTCAAAATTAATTATATTATTATTGCCATTCCTTCACTCCGCACCCATGAGCTTCAGGTGTTATATAAAGAATGTGTGCGAACCGGAGTAAGCATTAAAATTATGCCTCATTTTGATGAAATGCTGCTTGGCACACGAACTGCAGGACAAATCAGAGATGTAAAAGCTGAGGACTTGCTCGGCAGAAAGCCGGTAACCCTCGACACTAGCGAAATTTCGAACCGCATCAAAGGAAAAACAGTTCTCGTCACGGGAGCGGGCGGATCAATCGGCTCGGAAATCTGCCGTCAGATCAGCGCGTTTCAGCCTAAGGAAATCATTCTGCTCGGCCATGGGGAAAACAGCATTCATTCGATTTATACAGAGCTGAACGGACGATTCGGCAAACACATTGTGTTCCATACGGAAATCGCTGATGTGCAGGACCGCGATAAAATGTTTACCTTGATGAAAAAATACGAGCCGCATGTTGTCTATCATGCAGCTGCCCATAAGCATGTGCCTTTAATGGAACACAATCCAGAAGAGGCGGTCAAAAACAATATTATCGGAACAAAAAATGTCGCGGAAGCAGCCGATATGTCGGGAACAGAGACATTCGTGCTCATTTCATCGGACAAAGCGGTGAACCCAGCCAACGTAATGGGGGCGACAAAACGATTCGCAGAGATGATTATTATGAATCTTGGGAAAGTCAGCAGAACCAAATTTGTCGCTGTTCGCTTCGGCAATGTACTCGGGAGCCGCGGCAGCGTCATTCCAATTTTCAAAAAACAGATTGAAAAAGGCGGCCCGGTGACAGTAACACATCCGGCAATGACCCGCTATTTCATGACGATTCCCGAGGCATCAAGGCTTGTGATTCAGGCTGGGGCACTGGCGAAAGGGCGTCAGATTTTCGTTCTCGATATGGGAGAGCCCGTAAAGATTGTGGATCTTGCCAAAAACCTCATTCATTTGTCCGGCTACACGACTGAGCAGGTTCCAATCGAATTCACAGGCATTCGTCCGGGCGAAAAAATGTATGAAGAATTGCTGAACAAAAATGAAGTCCATGCTGAACAAATCTTTCCAAAAATTCACATCGGTAAAGCGGTGGACGGCGATTGGCCGGTGCTGATGCGCTTTATCGAGGATTTTCATGAGCTGCCGGAAGCCGACCTGAGAGCGAGGCTGTTTGCGGCAATCAATACATCAGAAGAAATGACGGCTGCCAGCGTTCATTAGGGGGAGTGAAAATGACGAAAAAGATATTGTTTTGCGCGACTGTTGATTATCATTTTAAGGCCTTTCACCTCCCTTATTTTAAATGGTTCAAACAAATGGGCTGGGAGGTTCATGTCGCTGCGAACGGACAAACCAAGCTGCCGTATGTGGATGAGAAATTCTCCATCCCGATTCGCAGGTCACCTTTTGACCCTCAGAACCTGGCCGTTTATAGGCAGCTGAAGAAAGTGATTGACACCTATGAATACGACATTGTCCATTGCCATACACCGGTCGGCGGCGTTCTCGCCAGACTGGCGGCGAGGCAGGCACGGCGGCACGGAACAAAGGTGCTGTACACAGCCCACGGATTTCACTTCTGCAAAGAAGCACCAATGAAAAATTGGCTTCTTTACTATCCGGTTGAGAAATGGCTTTCAGCATATACAGACTGCCTGATTACGATTAATGAAGAGGATTACATACGGGCGAAAGGACTTCAAAGGCCGGGCGGAAGGACGCAGAAAATTCACGGCATTGGCGTCAACACCGAGCGTTTCCGGCCTGTCAGTCCGATAGAGCAGCAAAGACTCAGAGAAAAGCACGGGTTCCGTGAAGATGATTTTATATTGGTTTATCCGGCTGAGCTCAATCTGAACAAAAACCAGAAGCAGTTAATTGAAGCCGCAGCCTTGCTAAAAGAAAAAATTCCCTCACTCCGCCTTGTGTTTGCCGGGGAAGGGGCAATGGAACATACGTATCAAACGTTAGCTGAAAAGCTTGGTGCCTCCGCCAATGTCTGTTTTTACGGCTTTTGCAGCGACATACATGAGTTGATTCAGCTTGCGGATGTATCTGTCGCATCCAGCATTAGAGAAGGCCTCGGTATGAATGTGCTTGAGGGAATGGCGGCAGAAAAACCGGCGATCGCCACAGATAATCGCGGGCATCGGGAAATCATCCGCGACGGAGAAAACGGTTTTCTGATCAAAATCGGTGACAGTGCTGCTTTTGCCCGCCGGATTGAACAGCTTTACCATAAGCCGGAGCTCTGCCGAAAGCTGGGACAGGAAGGCCGAAAAACAGCCTTGCGCTTCTCGGAGGCGCGAACGGTGGAAGAAATGGCAGATATTTATTCCGCGTACATGGATATGGATACAAAGGAGAAAAGCGTATGAACTCAGGACCGAAAGTTTCTGTCATTATGGGCATTTATAATTGCGAACGCACTTTGGCAGAAAGCATAGAATCCATACTCAGCCAATCCTATAAAAATTGGGAGCTGATTTTGTGCGATGATGCGTCAACAGACGGCACGCTCCGCATCGCGAAGCAGTATGCCGCTCATTACAGCGACCGCATCAAACTGATTCAAAACAAAACAAATAAGCGGCTTGCCGCATCATTAAATCATTGTCTTTCGCATGCGACAGGCGATTATATCGCACGTCAGGACGGAGATGACCTTTCGTTTCCGCGCCGTCTGGAAAAGCAGGTCGCGTTTTTAGAAAAGCACCGACACTATCAGGTGGTTGGCACCGGCATGCTTGTGTTTGATGAATTTGGCGTAAGAGGCACCCGCATTCTGCCTTCTGTTCCGGAGCCGGGCATCATGGCAAAAGGGACTCCATTTTGCCACGGCACGATTATGATGAGAGCGAGTGCCTACCGCACGCTGAAAGGCTACCGGTCGGTGCGGCGGACGAGACGAATGGAAGATATTGATTTGTGGCTTCGCTTTTTTGAAGAGGGCTTCAGGGGCTATAATCTTCAGGAAGCCTTGTATAAAGTGAGGGAAGACAGCGATGCATTCAAACGGCGGTCATTTACGTATTCAATCGACAATGCCATTCTTGTCTATCAGGCGTGCAGACGCTTGAAGCTTCCTTTATCTGATTACATATATATCGCAAAACCGTTAATTCGCGCCTTTATGCCTGCAGCTGTGATGAATCGCTACCACAAAAAAAGAGTGATGAACCAAAAGGAAGGGCTTGTCAAGCATGAATAGCAGCCAAAAGCGCGTGCTCCATGTTCTCAGCGGCATGAACAGGGGCGGCGCGGAAACCATGGTAATGAATTTATATCGGAAGATGGACAAAAGCAAAGTGCAATTTGATTTTTTAACGTATCGAAATGATCCGTGCGCTTATGATGAAGAGATTTTATCATTAGGCGGGCGGCTTTTTTATGTCCCGAGCATTGGGCAAAGCAATCCCCTTACATTTGTGAGGAATGTGAGAAACGCGATAAAAGAAAATGGGCCGTTCAGCGCCGTTCATGCGCACACGGATTTCCAAACGGGTTTTATCGCCCTTGCGGCAAGGCTCGCCGGAGTGCCGGTCAGGGTATGCCACTCCCACAATACGTCTTGGAAGACCGGCTTCAACTGGAAGGATCGATTGCAGCTGCTCGTGTTCAGGCGGCTCATTTTGGCAAATGCGACAGCGCTGTGTGCCTGCGGAGAGGATGCGGGCAGGTTTTTATTTGGACAGTCCAATATGGAGCGGGAGCGTGTTCACCTTCTTCCTAACGGGATTGACCTTGAGTTGTTCGCCCCAAATGGGCAGGCGGCTGATGAAGAAAAAGCAGCACGCGGCATTGCAGCCGACCGGCTCATCATTGGCCATGTGGCCCGGTTTCATGAAGTGAAAAACCACGCGTTCCTGCTGAAACTTGCCGCACATCTCAAAGAAAGAGGCGTTCGCTTTCAGCTCGTTCTGGCGGGAGACGGGCCGTTGCGCGGGGAGATAGAGGAGGAGGCGCGCCGGCAGAATTTGCTTTCAGACGTCCTCTTTTTAGGCACGGAAGAACGGATCCATGAATTGATGCGCACATTTGATGTATTTGTCATGCCGTCTCTGTACGAAGGCTTGCCGGTTGTGCTTGTGGAAGCACAGGCGTCGGGGCTTCCATGCATCATTTCAGACAGCATTACAGAAAAAGTCGACGCCGGTCTCGGGCTTGTCACAAGATTAAGTCTTTCTGAGCCGATCAGCGTCTGGGCTGAAACCATTGCAAGGGCGGCCGCCGCAGGCAGGCCGAAGCGTGAGTTCATCAAAGAAACACTTGCTCAACTTGGCTACGATGCACAGCAAAATGTAGGAGCGCTGCTGAATGTATACAACATCAGCACGGAAAAGGACCATGACCGATGATTGTATATGCCGTCAATATGGGGATTGTATTTATTTGGTCTTGGTTCGCTAAAATGTGCGGCGGCCGTGACGATTCGCTTGCCACGGGGTATCGGCCGAATAAGCTTTTGATCTGGATTCCGCTCGCTTCACTTGTGCTCGTGTCAGGTCTCCGCTATCGAGTCGGCACGGATTTTCAGACGTACACGCTGCTGTACGAATTGGCGGGCGATTATCAAAATGTGTGGCAGATATTCGGTTTCGGCACAGCGAAAACAGCGACAGATCCGGGGTTTACCGCACTCCTTTGGCTGATGAATTTCATCACGGAAGATCCTCAAATCATGTATTTTACGGTGGCGGTCGTGACCTACAGCTTTATTATGAAGACACTCGCCGACTATGGCAGGCCGTTTGAGCTGAGTGTCTTTTTGTTTTTGGGAACCTTTCATTACTACGCGTCTTTTAACGGCATCAGGCAATACATGGTCGCAGCTGCTTTGTTTTGGGCGATCCGTTATATCATCAGCGGGAACTGGAAGCGATATTTCCTGATTGTGCTGGTCAGCTCGCTCTTTCATTCGTCGGCGCTGATTATGATTCCAGTGTACTTTATTGTCAGAAGAAAAGCCTGGTCACCGGCGATATTCGGCCTATCCGCTTTATTTCTCGGCATGACATTTTTATATCAAAAATTTATTTCTGTGTTTGTCGTTGTACTTGAAAACAGCTCATACAGCCATTATGAAAAATGGCTCATGACGAACACAAATGGAATGAATGTGTTCAAAATCGCTGTTTTGGTTCTGCCGCTGTTCCTTGCATTTTGCTATAAAGAACGATTGCGGAGTCTGTGGCCGCAAATCGATATTGTCGTTAATTTGTGCCTGCTTGGTTTTTTGTTCGGCCTTTTGGCCACAAAGGACGTGATTTTTGCCAGATTCAATATTTATTTCGGTCTGTATCAAATGATCCTAGTCCCTTATTTCGTCAGGATATTTGATGAAAAATCGAACGCCCTTATCTATATCGCTATCGTTGTTTGTTATTTTCTTTACAGTTATTTGCTTATGCCGGTTGATTCATCGGTTCTGCCTTACAGAACGATTTTTTCCCGGTAATTTATGCACGAGGAGCCGGTCATTATGGAAACACCTGCGGTTAGTCTGTTAGTCGCTGTTTATAACACAGAAACATATATCAGAACGTGTCTCGAATCACTGCGGAACCAGACAGTGGACAATATTGAAATCATCATTGTCAATGACGGTTCAGCTGACGCCAGCCCGGATATCGCAGAAGAATACGCCAAAATGGACAACAGGTTCAAGGTGATTCATCAGGAAAACCAGGGACTCGGTGCGGTTCGGAATAAAGGCATTGAAGCGGCACGCGGCGAATTTATCGCGTTTATCGATTCAGACGATTGGATCGAACCTGATTATTGCGAGCAGATGCTCCGGGCAGCAGGCGATGAAACTGATCTGGTCATTTGCAATTACGCCGCAGAGTTTGAGGACACTGGCAAAACCATGGACTCAGACATTGCCCAAACCTATCAGGATCAGCCGAAGGAGCACTATATCAAGGCATTATTCGAAGGGAAGGTCAGAGGGTTTTCATGGAACAAACTGTACAGAAGAAGCATGATTGAAGCCCATCGGCTGTCGTTTCCGCTCCGAGGCGAGCTGGAGCATGTCGAGGATCAGTTTTTCAGCTTCAGGGCTCATTTTTTCGCCCGCTCAGTATCCTACGTAAAAACGCCGCTCTATCATTACCGAATTCACCTTTCCTCCATTGTGCAGCGCTATCAGAAAAAATTGTTTGAATCAGGACTTGCGCTGTATGAGGCGAATGCGGCGTTTTTACAGGAGAACAACAAACTGGAGGAGTATCGCAAGGAGCTTGATACCTTTATCGTTCTTCACAGCAGCATCTGCATGCTGAATGAATGGAAAACGAGCGGCAGCCGCCGACTGTTTGAAAAGCTTAGAAATGTTGGCGTGATATGCGCGGACCCGGTGTTTCAAGAAAGTCTTTCAAAAACGGGTACCGCTCCTTTTGACGCAAAACGGTCATGCCTGCTTCTGATGGCGAAATACAGAATGATTCCGTTCGTCGCTATGGCATCGGCTGTGTATCAGCGGGTGATCGAGTACAAAATGAGAAACAGAGGGTGAGGACATGTCGTTACAATCGTTGAAAATCAATTTTGCAGAATGGCTGCTGCTAAAGGTCAAATATCCGTCCCAATATTGGCTGGGAGCGGCAGATCAACCGGTAAAGGCCGCAGCACATCAGAAAAAAATCATACTGACCCTGCTGCCGTCCCATGACAATTTGGGAGATCACGCAATTGCTTATGCCAGCAAGGCATTTCTTGAGCAAGAATACCCGGACTTTGACATCGTCGAGGTTGATATGAAGGACATTTACAAATCAGCAAAAAGCCTGATCCGCTCGCGCCATCCGGAGGATATGGTCTTTATCATCGGCGGCGGAAACATGGGGGATTTATACCGTTATGAGGAGTGGACGCGCCGCTTCATCATTAAAACATTCCGTGACTATCGGGTTATCCAGCTTCCGGCAACGGCTCATTTTTCTGACACGAAAAAGGGGCGCAAAGAGCTGAAACGGGCACAGAAAATTTATAATGCGCACCCCGGCCTATTGCTCATGGCACGGGATGAAACAACGTATCAATTTATGAAACAGCATTTTCAAGAAAAAACAATTTTGAAGCAGCCGGACATGGTGCTGTATTTAGATAGAAGCAAGACCCCCGCAGAACGCGAAGGGGTTTATATGTGTTTGCGCGAGGATCAGGAAAGCGTGCTTCAGGAGGACCAGAGGAACCGGGTCAAGGCTGCGCTATTTGAGGAATTCGGCGAGATCCAATCCTTTACGACAACGATCGGCCGCCGGGTCAGCCGCGATACACGCGAACAAGAACTTGAAGCACTGTGGTCTAAGCTGAAAAGCGCAGAAGCCGTCGTCACTGACAGGCTTCATGGCATGATTTTTTGCGCGCTGACAGGAACGCCGTGTGTTGTCATTCGCTCCTTTGACCATAAGGTGATGGAAGGCTATCAATGGCTTAAAGACATCCCGTTCATGAAGCTGATAGAACATCCGGAGCCAGAGCGCGTAACAGCCGCAGTCAATGAGCTTTTAACAAAAGAAACACCTCGTGCAGGCTTTCCGAGAGATGTGTATTTTAAAGGCCTGCGTGACAAAATCAGCGGTGAAGCGCAATGATCCCGCTCGTCAGCATTATTGTCCCGATGTATAATGTTGAACCATTTATAGAAGAGTGCATTGATTCTTTGCTTCGTCAAACGCTTTCTGATATTGAAATCATCCTCGTGAATGACGGAACACCGGATCGTTCAGGCGAAATTGCAGAGGACTATGCAAAACGGGATGCGAGAATCCGGGTCATTCATCAGGCAAACGGCGGGCTTAGTTCAGCGCGAAATACGGGAATAAAGGCCGCGCGGGGCACTTACATCGGCTTTGTAGACGGAGACGATTATGTATCATCCGCCATGTTCCAGAGGCTGGCTGAAGAAGCGGAGGAAAATCGGCTCGACATCGTCGGATGCGGTTTTTACAAACAGTCATCGGACAGGCGGACTTATGTGCCGCCGCAGCTTGAGGCAAACCGCGTGCTGACAAAACGAGAAATGACTGAACGGCTTAAACATGCTCACGAAACGAGATTTATCTGGTATGTATGGCGTTATCTTTACCGCCGTGAGCTTTTTGATAGGGCGGATCTGATGTTTGATGAAGACATCCGTTTTGCTGAAGACTCTCCCTTCAATTTGTCCGCTTTTTGCGAAGCGGAGCGGGTGAAAATGCTGGATGAAGGCTTGTACATCTATCGTGAAAACCCGAACAGCCTGACAGAAATTCCTTATAAGCCGGCGATGGATGAACATCTTCAAAAACAATATCTGGCTAAAATCGCATTCTACAATCACTACGGCTTAGCAGGCGCATGTAAAGAAGATTTGAATGTGTACATTTGCAGGCATCAGCTTCCGATGCTTTTGGCAAATGCCTGTGCTTCTCCGAATTCGCCGAAAGACATCAAAAAGAAGATCAGACAGATTTTATCCTATGACATGGTGCGGCAGGCTGTCAGACATACACCGTTTCAGCATGAGAAATTATTAAGAGGAGAGCGCTTGGTATTAGCACTGTGTAAATGGCGGCTCACTTTTCTTATCAAGCTGTTTTTCGAGCATCGGGGGACAATGAAAGGCAGTGCGAAGCAGGCATGAAATTCACGATAAATTTCAGCGCTAATCTCACGGCTTTTCTGTTGTCTGTTTTCCTATCGGTTTGGATGACGCCTTTTATTGTCAGTACGCTTGGTGTGGAAGCGTTTGGCTTTGTTCACTTGACACAAAATGTGATTAATTACTTTTCGGTTATCACCGTGGCGCTCAGCTCGGTTGTCGTTCGGTTCTTTTCTGTTGCTGCCCACAGGGGAGAGCGGGAGAAAGCAAATGCGTATATCAGCAATTATTTAGCGGCCTCTGTTTTGATTTCATTGCTGCTCTTGCTGCCGCTTGCGGGTTCGGCTTTTTTTATTGACCGCGTCATGAATGTGCCGCAAGCGCTTTTGGCAGATGTGCGTTTGTCGATTTTGATCGGCAGTGTGCTGTTTATTTTAACGTTTCTGATGGCGGGTTTCGGCGCTGCACCATTTTATGCCAACCGCCTTTATATCACCAGTTCCATTCAGGCGGTGCAAATGCTTATACGGGTGCTGTCTGTGCTGCTCCTGTTTGCATGCTTTGCGCCGAAAATCTGGCAGATCCAGCTTGCAGCTTTAGCTGGTGCTGTCATTGCGTCTGTGCTGTCTTTCTATTTCTTCAAAAAGCTGATTCCGTGGTTTTCGTTTCGTATGAAGGATCTTTCATTCCGCACAAGCAAGGAGCTGTTTCAAGCGGGCGCATGGAGCTCCGTCAATCAAATCGGCGTCCTGCTTTTTTTGCAGATTGATCTGTTAACCGCCAATTTGATGCTGGGGGCGTCTGCATCCGGGAAATACGCGGCGATTATCCAGTTTCCGCTGCTTTTGCGCAGCTTGGCCGGAACGGTCGCATCCCTGTTTGCGCCTATCATGACTTCATATTATTCAAAAGGCGATATGGAAGGGTTGATGAATTACGCCAATAAGGCAGTAAGGCTCAATGGTCTTTTGCTTGCACTTCCTGCTGCCTTATTGGGCGGATTGGCGGGACCTTTTTTGACAATCTGGCTCGGACCGTCCTTTTCAACGATAGCACCGCTTTTATTTATTCATGCCGGATACTTGGTTGTCAGCCTCGCCTTTATGCCGCTGTTTTATATATGGACCGCTTTTAATCAACAAAAAACACCGGCGATTGTTACCCTGCTGTTAGGTGCGGTGAATGTGGTGCTGGCGGTCACGCTGAGCGGGCCGGCTCATCTCGGTCTGTACGGCATAACGTTGGCAGGGGCCATTTCTCTTATTTTAAAAAATGCCATCTTTACGCCGCTTTATGTATCCCGCATTACAGGCTACAAAAAGCACGTGTTCTTTAAAGGCATAATCGGGCCTCTATCAGCCGCTGTATTTGCCTGGACGGTCTGTAAGGCAATTCAGTTCGTTGTGAAGGTTGACGGATGGCCGTCACTGATAGCGACGGGAGTGACAGTCAGCTTTTGCTACGCTGTTTTCGCTTTTATGCTCGTTTGTACAAAAGAGGAAAGACAGCTGGTATTAAAACGGTTTCGAAAAACGAAAGGAGCTGTGAATCTTTGATCCTGAAACGACTTTTTGATCTGACGGCCTCCATTTTTTTGTTGTGCTGTACAAGTGTGATCATACTGTTCACCATCGCCGTTGTCAGGCTGAAAATAGGATCACCTGTCTTCTTTAAGCAAGTAAGGCCAGGCCTGCACGGCAAACCGTTCACCCTATATAAGTTCCGGACAATGACGGATGAACGGGACGGTGAGGGAAATCTGCTGTCTGATGAAGTCCGGCTGACGAAAACGGGCAGGCTGATCAGAAAGCTGAGCATTGATGAGCTTCCGCAGCTCCTGAATGTCCTGAAGGGCGATCTGAGCCTTGTCGGGCCGCGGCCGCTTTTGATGGACTATCTGCCTCTTTATACAGAAAAACAGGCGCGGCGCCATGAGGTGAAGCCGGGTATCACAGGCTGGGCGCAAATCAATGGCAGAAACGCGATTTCCTGGGAAAAGAAATTTGAATTAGATGTTTGGTACGTTGACAACCGGTCATTTTTTCTCGATTTGAAAATTTTATGTTTGACGGTGCGAAAGGTCCTTGTTTCAGAAGGGATTCAGCAAACCAATCATGTGACCGCGGAACGGTTTACCGGAAGCGGAGATGTGTCCTCATGAAAAACGTGGCCATTGTGGGTGACGGCGGACACGGAAAGGTGATCAGAGAGCTGATAAACGCCCGCTCAGATACGCGCTTAGCCGCGGTGCTGGATGATAAATTCAAAACGTTCGAAGGCGGAAAAGAATGGTACACAGGACCGCCGGAAGCCGTTACTGAACTACGCAGGCTCATTCCTGATGTGCTGTTTCTGATTGCTGTTGGGAATAACAGTGTCAGAAAACAGCTGGCGGAGCGACTGGGACTGAGGAAAGATGATTTTATTACATTGATTCACCCGTCAGCCATCGTCAGCAGGTCGGCTGTCATTGGGGAAGGGACAGTAATTATGGCGGGCGCGATCATTCAGGCGGATGCGCGCATCGGCGCTCATTGCATCATCAATACGGGTGCAGTGGCAGAGCACGATAATCAAATCAGCGATTACGTTCATCTGTCCCCGCGTGTCACGCTGTCAGGAGCGGTTTCCGTTCAGGAAGGCGCTCACGTCGGAACTGGTGCATCCGTCATACCGCAGATCACAATCGGGGCTTGGAGCATTGTCGGAGCCGGCTCCGCGGTGATCCGTCCCATACCTGACAGGGTAACGGCGGCCGGTGCTCCGGCACGCATCATTTCTTCCATTCAAACATCAAACAAAGGATGATTCTATGCATAAAAAAATCTACTTATCTCCCCCTCATATGAGCGGCAGGGAGCAGCACTATATTTCAGAAGCCTTTCGCTCAAACTGGATCGCGCCGCTTGGGCCGCTCGTGAATTCATTTGAAGAACAGCTGGCAGAACGAGTCGGTGTAAAAGCAGCTGCTGCGGTCAGCTCAGGAACGGCGGCGATTCATCTCGCGCTGCGTTTACTTGAGGTAAAAGAAGGTGACAGCGTGTTTTGCCAGTCCTTCACATTTGTAGCAACCGCCAATCCGATTCTATATGAAAAAGCGGTGCCCGTCTTTATTGATTCTGAGCCTGATACGTGGAATATGTCGCCGACAGCCCTTGAAAGAGCATTGGAGGAAGCGAAAAGAAATGGAACACTGCCAAAAGCGGTGATTGCCGTCAATCTATATGGGCAGAGCGCGAAAATGGATGAAATCGTAAGCCTGTGTGATGCATACGGAGTTCCTGTCATTGAGGACGCAGCCGAATCTCTCGGCACAGTCTATAAAGGGAAGCAAAGCGGAACTTTCGGGCGCTTCGGCATTTTTTCATTTAACGGGAACAAAATCATTACCACATCAGGGGGAGGGATGCTCGTTTCAAATGATGAAGCAGCAATTGAAAAAGCAAGATTTCTCGCTTCGCAGGCACGAGAGCCGGCTGTTCATTATCAACACAGTCAAATTGGTCATAATTACAGGCTGAGCAATATCTTAGCCGGCGTCGGCATTGCCCAGCTTGAGGTGCTGGATGAGCGAGTGGAGAAAAGAAGGACCATTTTCACGAGATACAACAATGCGCTCGGTCACATAGACGGCGTCCGCTTTATGCCGGAGTACGCAGCAGGCGTATCCAATCGCTGGCTCACCACGCTCACACTTGATAACGGGCTCAGCCCATATGACGTAGTTCAACGTCTTGCTGAAGAAAACATTGAAGCTCGTCCGCTGTGGAAGCCGCTCCATACCCAGCCGCTATTCGATCCGGCTTTATTTTATTCTCATGAAGATACAGGAAGCGTATGCGAAGATTTGTTCAAGCGAGGAATCTGTCTCCCATCGGGGTCCAATATGACAGAAGATGAGCAAGACCGGGTCATTGAAGTGCTACTGCACTTATTCCAAACTGCCGAGGTGAAGAAATGGACAGCAAGCATTCGATGATCAGCCTGAAACAGAAACTGTCCGGGCTGCTCGACGTCATACCGAAACAATCAGAGATTATATATGCTGACTATCCTCTATATGGGAATGTAGGGGATTTATTTATTATGAAAGGAACAGAAGCCTTCTTTAAAGAACACGGGATTCGGGTCAGAAAACGCTGGAATCCTGACAATTTTCCAGTCGGGCGAAAGCTGGATCCTCATCTCATCATCGTCTGCCAGGGAGGCGGAAACTTCGGGGATCTGTATCCGTATTATCAAGGCTTTAGAGAGAAAATCGTCCAAACCTATCCGAACCACAAAATTGTGATCCTGCCGCAATCGATTTATTTTCAAAACAAAGACAACCTCAAACGGACGGCAGAGATATTTTCTAAGCATGCGAACCTTCACATTATGACAAGGGAAAAAGCCTCCTATGCTACGGCACAGGCTTATTTTTCAAGAAATCACATTCAGCTTCTGCCTGATATGGCTCATCAGCTGTTTCCCGTCATTCCCACGCAGCAGCCGTCCAATCAAAAACTGAGATTTATCCGAACAGATCATGAAGCAAACCAGGCGCTTCAGGGACACGCAGAAGCGGAAAGCTACGACTGGCGCACGGTGCTGTCAGCTTCAGACCGCCGGACGATTGCTTTTCTCCAAACGCTGAACGTCTTGAATAAAAAAGCAGGCAACCCTTTGCCCATTGCGTATATATGGGAAAAATACTCGGATTATATCGTCCAAAAAGCGATTCGGTTTTTCAGCCGTTACGAATCGGTGGAAACATCGAGGTTGCACGGCCACATCCTGTCTTCTCTTCTTCAAAAAGAAAACACGGTCATTGATAATTCCTACGGGAAAAACGCCAATTACTTTCATACCTGGATGGAAGGCGTGCCAAGCACCCGTCTCATCCAGCACGCCTCAAAGAAGGAAAACCTTCCTGCTCACATGTGAGCGGAAGGTTTATTTTGATTCTCCACGTTTGACTTTGTTGTATGCTTCATCTAAATGCTGAATCCGTTTCAGGACAACTGCGTTTTTCGTCAGCTGGTCCTGCACTAGTGTTGAGACGACGGAACGGTAGTAGCTGTTCATCGCGTGGATTTTATCCTCAGACTGATTCATTTCAATATGCTGTTTTAAATTCTCAATAAAATAAGGGACGGAAAAAAGTTCAGACATTTCTTTGGCAGCTCCTTTTTCATAAATGTATACGGTGTGATCTCAATCATGTACAATGAAGAAAGGGGAGTGAGCAAGATGGATATGAAACTTCAGCAAGTACAAGTATTAAAGCCTCAACTGACACAGGAGCTCAGGCAGGCCATCACGCTGCTTGGCTATCATTCGGCAGAACTCGCCGAGTACATTGATGAGCTCTCACTGGAAAACCCTCTTATTGAACGAAAGGAAACAGACACACCGCCACTATCTTACCATAAAACAAACAAAAACAGGATGAATGCACAGGAAGCGGGCCTTCAATTAAGTAATCCGCAAAAAACATTGCAGGATGCGTTAAAACAGCAGTCACTCGATATGAATCTGACCAACACTGAAAAAAAGATTTTTAATTATCTGATTCATTCGCTTGATTCAAACGGGTACTTGGAAGAAGATGTGGAGGAGGTAGCACGGCGCCTATCTGTATCGGCTAAGGAAACGGAGGCTGTTTTGGCAAAACTCCAGTCATTAGAACCGGCTGGAATCGGTGCGAGATCTTTGCAGGAATGTATCCTTCTTCAATTACAGCGGCTGCCGAACAGAAATGAACAAGCGGAAATGCTGATTTCAGCTCATTTTGATGCTTTTGCGCAAAAAAAATGGAAAGCGCTTTCAGTAGAGACGGGAATTCCGCTCCATACCATTCAAGATATCTCAGATGATATCGCGGCTCTTCATCCTAGACCTGGCCTTCTGTTTGCCCGGCCAGAGCAAGATGTGTATATTGAGCCTGACATTTTTATCACCGTAAAAAACGGGCACATTGCAGCGGAACTGAATACCCGCTCGTTTCCCGAGATCGATCTGCATCCGCAGTACAGAACGCTTTTATCATCCGGCTCCTGTCAGGATACTGTCTCCTATTTATCTGCGAAATATCAGGAGTGGCGCTGGCTGAGCCGCGCGCTGCGGCAGCGAAAACAGACAATCACGAGAATTATCAATGAACTGATCACACGCCAAAAGGATTTCTTTCTGAAAGGGCGAAGCGCAATGAAGCCGCTGACTCTCAGAGAGGTGGCGGACTGTCTAAGCCTTCATGAATCAACTGTGAGCCGGGCCATTAAAGGGAAAACAATACAAACGCCTTACGGGCTGTTTGAGATGAAACTCTTTTTCTCAGCAAAAGCCGAGGCTTCAGGAGAGGGAGATGCGTCGAATTATGCAGTCAAAATGCATCTTGAAGACCTGATCAATCAAGAGGACAAAACAAAACCGCTTTCAGATCAAAAGCTTGTCGATTTGCTGTATGAACAACACGGCATCCAAATCTCGAGACGCACCGTGGCAAAATATCGCGATCAAATGAATATTCCGTCATCGGCAGCGAGAAAGCGATATAAATAAAATCCTCCCTAGACGGGAGGATTTTTTTAAGGAATCATCCAGCTGAATACGTGATGCTGCAAAAAGGTGATGATACAAACGAGCAGCAGCAAAAACAGACTGTGTTTAATGGTAAAGCGGAAAAGATCTGACTCCTTTCCGGCGAGTCCTACGGCGGCGCACGCCACCGCTATCGACTGCGGCGAAATCATTTTTCCTGTGACACCGCCTGAAGAGTTGGCGGCGACAGACAGGACAGGGTCCATACCGACCGATAACGCGGTGACTTTCTGCAGGTTGCCGAACAGCAGGTTGGCGGAAGTATCCGAGCCGGTAATGAAGACGCCGAGCCAGCCGAGGACGGGCGAAAAGAAGGTAAACATCGAACCTGTCAGCGCGAGTGTCATCCCGAGTGTCGTGCTCATTCCCGAGGAGTTGGTGACATAGGCAAAACCAACGACAGAAGCAATGGTCAAAATCGGAAGCTTCAATTCTTGGACTGTTTCTTTAAAAACGGTTCCCCAGTCTTTCCACGAAATCGCCGTGATGAACTTTGACAGCACTGCGGCAATCAATATCGCGGTGCCGGCTGAACCAAGCACCTCCAGCTTGTAAACCGCTTCAATCGGCGTACCGTCAGCATTTACAATCTGATTGTTCAAAAAAGGCACACCGGGGGCAAAAGTCAGTTTTTCTCCAACTGCATTGAGCCACTTCAAGAACACCGCAGAGCCTTCATAATGCCCGGTCAGTGCAGATTTGACAGATGGAATGCCCCATACGGAAATCATCGCTGTCAGCAGCAGAAATGGCGACCAAGCCTTAAAAATCTGTCCGCCGCTGTACGCAGGCGCCGCCGGATTTGTGCGCGCCGTTTCAATTGAGGCGGCCGACTCTTGTTCACCGGCAAACCGGAATGTTGTTTTCGGCTTCCACCATTTCAAAAACACAGCAAGTGCAGCCATTGAAACAAGAGCTGACAAAACATCGGGCAGCTCAGGTCCTAAAAAATTGGAACTGAGATATTGAACAACGGCAAAGGAAACACCGGATACGAGAATCGCCGGCCAGACCTCCAAGGCTTTCCTGAAACCGCTCATGATGATGATTAAATAAAGAGGAATAAATACGGATAAAAACGGCAGCTGCCGCCCGACCATTTGCGAAATCTCCATCGCCGGAATCCCTGTCGGCCCTTCTACGGCTGTAATTGGAATCCCAATCGCCCCAAAGGCAACCGGCGCCGTATTGGCGATCAAACAGATCCCCGCAGCATAAAGAGGATTAAAGCCGAGACCGACCAGCAGCGCGGCAGAAATGGCGACCGGCGCTCCGAAGCCTGCTGCCCCTTCTAAAAAAGCCCCGAATGAAAAAGCGATCAAGAGAGCTTGAAGCCGTCGGTCATCAGTAATCGAGAGAACAGAGCTGCGAATGACATCAAACTGTCCCGTTTTCACAGTGATTTTATACAAAAAAACAGACGTCACAATGATCCAGCCGATCGGCAACAATCCGTATACGGCTCCTTGTGTCGCGGACATCAGCGCTTTTTCCGCCGGCATCCGATAAACCAATACAGCAATGACAAGGGCGATCCCCAATGTGGCCAAGCCTGCTGTATACCCCTTCATCCGTTTAATCGCGAGTGCCCAAAAAAAGAAAATAATCGGTACAAGTGCGGCAAGCGCTGATAATAGCAAATTTCCCCCTATAGGCGTATATGCCTGTGTCCATTGCATCCCAAACCCCTCCTTGAAACATAAACTGGCGCCATATGTAAGCGGTTTCTATAGATGATATGATCATCTGATGACTGGGTAATAAGACCAGTTACCTAGCATTATATTTTGAAAAAAATCAAAGTACAAGACTTTTTGACAAAATAGTCAAAATCTTTTGGCGGCCCACAAAACAGAGTATAATAGATCGTAAACAGCCAGACCTACAAGTTACGGGGTGAATTGCATTGAAATACAAACAGATTAAAACAAAAAAAATATATGAAGAAGTAGCGGATGCCCTATTAGATATGATCAAAAACGGCGAATTAAAGCCGGGGGATAAACTGGACTCTGTTCAGGCGCTTGCTGAGAGCTTTCAAGTCAGCCGTTCAGCGGTTCGCGAAGCACTTTCTGCGTTAAAAGCGATGGGGCTTGTCGAAATGAAACAGGGAGAAGGCACGTACCTGAAGGAATTTGAGCTCAATCAAATTTCTCAGCCGCTCTCAGCCGCCCTTCTGATGAAAAAAGAGGACGTCAAGCAGCTGCTCGAGGTCAGAAAACTGCTTGAAATCGGCGTGGCTTCACTAGCGGCTGAAAAAAGGACAGAAGCAGATCTCGAAAGAATTCAGGATGCACTGAAGGAAATGGGCAGCATTGAAGCGGACGGGGAGCTGGGAGAGAAAGCAGACTTTGCATTTCATCTTGCGCTTGCGACCGCTTCTCAAAATGAACTTCTTAAACACTTGATGAATCACGTGTCATCATTGCTGCTGGAAACAATGAGGGAAACGAGGAAAATCTGGCTGTTTTCCAAGAAGACCTCCGTTCAGCGGCTGTATGAGGAGCACGAACGGATTTACAATGCTGTGGCTGCCGGGAACGGTGCAGAGGCGGAAGCCGCCATGCTGGCGCATTTGACGAATGTGGAAGATGTGCTTTCGGGATATTTCGAGGAAAATGTGCAATAACCAACTCATTTCCCGGGCAATTCCGCCGGTTCCGAATGATACGAACAACTGAGACTGAGCCGCAAATGGTTCAGTCTTTTTACATGAGGCAGCCAGAGGGCTTTGTGCACTTGACATTTGCGAAAAAGAAAGTAAAATATTTTACTAAAACAATGCGAGCTGAATAATGGAGGCAGATGCAATGGCGACAATTAAAGATATCGCGCAGGAAGCGGGATTTTCAATCTCAACCGTTTCCCGCGTTTTAAATAACGATGAAAGCCTTTCTGTTCCTGATGAGACACGGGAGAAAATCTATGAAGCGGCGGAGAAACTCAATTACCGCAAAAAAACAGTAAGGCCGCTGGTAAAACATATTGCGTTTTTATATTGGCTGACAGATAAAGAAGAATTAGAAGATGTCTATTTTAAAACGATGAGATTAGAAGTAGAGAAACTGGCGAAAGCATTCAATGTTGATATGACCACTTATAAAATAGCGGATGGAATCGAGAGCATTCCTGAACATACGGAAGGGTTTATTGCCGTTGGCACATTTTCAGATGAAGAGCTGGCTTTCCTCAGAAATCTCACTGAAAATGGCGTGTTCATCGATTCAACTCCTGATCCCGATCATTTTGACTCGGTAAGGCCAGATTTGGCACAAATGACAAGGAAGACGGTAAACATCCTGACTGAGAAGGGGCATAAGAGCATCGGTTTTATTGGCGGCACATACAAAAATCCGAATACCAATCAGGATGAAATGGACATCCGTGAACAAACCTTCAGATCCTATATGAGGGAAAAAGCCATGCTGGACGAGCGCTATATTTTTTGTCATCGCGGATTCTCTGTAGAAAACGGCTACCGTCTGATGTCAGCAGCTATCGACACATTAGGCGATCAGCTTCCGACTGCTTTTATGATTGCAGCGGACCCGATTGCAGTGGGCTGTCTGCAAGCCCTGAACGAAAAAGGAATTGCCATACCAAACAGGGTAAGCATTGTGAGTATCAACAACATCAGCTTCGCGAAGTATGTCTCGCCTCCTTTGACGACGTTTCATATTGATATACATGAATTATGTAAAAATGCTGTTCAATTACTGCTTGAACAAGTGCAGGACAAGAGAAGAACGGTAAAAACATTATATGTGGGCGCAGAATTAATCGTCAGGAAGAGTATGAATTAAGGATGACTTAGGACACTAAGTCATTTTTTATTTAGGTAAAAAAATTTACTATAGAAGGTAAAAAGTTTGTTTACACATTTTCTCAGGCGTGCTATATTATCTTTAAAGCGCTTTCATTCCTACCGAAAGGGTGACAATCAATGAAAATGGCAAAAAAGTGTTCCGTATTCATGCTCTGCGCAGCTGTCAGTTTATCCTTGGCGGCTTGCGGCCCAAAGGAAAGCAGCAGCGCCAAATCGAGTTCAAAAGGATCAGAGCTTGTTGTATGGGAGGATAAAGAAAAGAGCATCGGCATTAAAGACGCCGTTGCTGCGTTTGAAAAAGAGCATGATGTGAAGGTCAAAGTCGTTGAAAAACCGTATGCCAAGCAGATTGAAGATTTGCGAATGGACGGACCGGCCGGCACAGGCCCTGACGTGTTAACAATGCCAGGGGACCAAATCGGAACCGCTGTCACGGAAGGATTACTCAAGGAATTACATGTCAAAAAAGACGTTCAATCACTTTATACTGACGCTTCCATTCAGTCTCAAATGGTAGATCAAAAGCTTTATGGACTGCCAAAAGCGGTCGAAACGACTGTCCTTTTTTACAACAAAGATCTCATCTCCGAAAAGGAATTGCCCAAAACGCTGGAAGAGTGGTACGACTATTCCAAAAAGACTGCTGATGGTAGCAAATTTGGCTTTTTAGCCTTATTCGATCAAATTTATTATGCGGAAAGTGTAATGAGCGGATACGGCGGTTACATCTTTGGAAAGGACAAAGACGGCAGCTATAACCCGTCAGACATTGGAATCAATAATGAAGGCGCTGTCAAAGGTGCGGCGCTGATGCAGAAGTTTTACAAAGATGGCTTGTTCCCGGCTGGCATTATTGGAGAACAAGGGATTAACGTATTGGAATCGCTGTTCACAGAAGGAAAAGCCGCCGCAATTATTTCTGGCCCATGGAATGTAGAAGCTTTTTCAAAAGCAGGAATCAATTATGGCATTACGAAACTGCCGAAGCTGGAAAATGGGAAAAACATGAGCTCCTTTATCGGCGTCAAAAGCTACAACGTCAGTGCATTTTCAAAGAATGCAGAGCTGGCGCAAGAATTAGCCGTTTTCCTGGCAAATGAAAAAAATTCTAAAACACGATATGAAGAAACGAAAGAAGTTCCTGCTGTGAAATCCCTAGCCAATGACCCGGCTATTATGAAAAGCGAGGCGGCACGGGCAGTTACTGAACAATCCCGTTTCTCAGAGCCAACACCAAATATTCCGGAAATGAATGAAATATGGACGCCGGCTGATTCAGCATTACAGACGGTTGCAACAGGGAAGGCGGATCCGAAACAAGCATTGGATCAAGCCGCTGAAACCGCCAAAGGACAAATTAAGGCAAAGCACAGCGGAAAATAAAGAGGAAGCTAGATTTGTATTGTAAGAGAGGTGAAAACGGTGCAGCATCGTCAAGTCGCTTTGTTGCTTTCTATCATTCCGGGACTCGGGCAATTTTATAACAAGCAATGGATAAAAGGTATTGTCTTTCTTTTCTTAGGCGCATCGTTTTTTGCGGTCTTTGGAGATCTGCTCAATATGGGGTTTTGGGGAATCTTTACACTGGGAACAGAAGTGCCGCGGGATAATTCCGTTTTTCTGCTGGCGGAAGGAATTATTGCTGTCATCGTGACCTGCTTTGGCCTTGCGGTGTATTATGTAAATCTTCGCGATGCGTTCCAAAGCGGAAAACAGCGTGATGAAAACAAGCCATTAAGTTCCTTAAAGGAACAATACCAGCATATCATTTCTGAGGGCTATCCATATGTCGTCAGCGGCCCATCTTTGTTTATTTTAATTTTCGCCGTGATCTTTCCTATCTTATTCAGCTTTGCATTAGCGTTTACAAACTATGATTTGTATCATTCTCCTCCTGCAAAATTAATTGATTGGGTAGGTTTTCAAACGTTCGCAAATATTTTCACAGTTGATATTTGGAGGTCGACTTTTTTTTTGATGTACTGGCTTGGACGGTGGTTTGGACACTTGCTGCATCCACACTGCAAGTCAGCTTGGGGATTTTTCTCGCGATCATTGTTAACCAGAAAGACCTTCGGTTTAAACGTTTTTTCCGGACGATTCTGATTTTGCCATGGGCCGTTCCCGGTTTTGTGACGATTTTAATTTTTGCGGGACTGTTTAATGATAGCTTCGGTGCGATGAATCACGACATCTTGGCTTTCTTCGGGATAGATCCGCTTCCGTGGATGACAGATGCCAATTGGTCGAGGCTTGCATTGATTCTCATGCAGGGCTGGCTTGGATTTCCGTACATCTTTCTCGTCTCAACAGGCGTATTGCAATCCATCCCGGACGATCTGTATGAAGCAGCTACGATTGATGGCGCTTCTGTCTTTTCAAAGTTGAGATACATCACGCTTCCAATGGTGTTCATTGCAATGGCTCCGATTATCATTACCCAGTTTACGTTTAATTTTAATAACTTTAATATTATCTATCTATTCAATGGCGGAGGTCCGGCTGTAACCGGATCAACAGCCGGCGGGACAGATATCCTCGTTTCATGGATTTATAAATTGACAATGCAGTCCAGTCAATATTCTCTTGCTGCGGCTTTAACCATTTTATTATCTGTATTTGTTATCTCCATCGCATTGTGGCAATTCAGACAGACAAAGTCTTTTAAAGAGGGGGCATAAGGTATGCTGGCAGATATGAAAGTCAGAAAATATATCCGTCTCCTTTTCTCTTACTTGTTGCTAGCCTTTATGGCGGTCATCATTGTTTATCCTCTCCTTTGGACGGCAGGCGCAAGCTTTAACCCTGGCAACAGCTTAATCAGTACATCCATCATTCCGAAGCATCCGACATTCGACCATTACAAGGAATTATTTGCGGGCAAAGAAAGCCTTCAATATGTGCAGTGGTATGTCAACTCAATGAAGATCAGCCTGTTTACAATGGCAGGGTCTTTGCTCTGTGTGACGTTTACAGCCTATGCGTTTTCGCGCTTTCGCTTCAAAGGCAGGAAATACGCTTTAACGCTCTTTTTATTGCTGCAGATGATTCCTCAGTTTTCGGCTTTAATTGCCTTGTTTGTGCTGGCGCAAATCTTGGGAATGATCAATAGCCACTGGCTGCTAATCTTGCTTTATATCGGCGGCCTGATCCCGATGAATACGTATTTGATGAAAGGGTACATGGATTCCATTCCGATGGATTTAGACGAAAGCGCCAAGATTGACGGAGCCAGCAGCACCAGAATCTTCTTCCAGATCATTCTGCCATTATCAAAACCGATGGCGGCAGTCGTGGCCATGAACGGCTTTACCGGTCCGCTCGGAGATTTTGTGCTGTCCTCAACCATATTGAGAACGCCTGAATCATATACATTGCCCGTCGGTCTATTCAATTTAGTGAATGATGTCATGGGGGCCAGCTATACGACATTTGCGGCCGGAGCCCTGCTTATCAGCATACCGGTTGCCCTCATCTTTATCATGCTGCAAAAGAATTTTGTGTCCGGATTAACCGCAGGCGGAACGAAGGGCTAAGAGAAAAAGGAGGAGAATGTGATGTCAAAGCTTGAAAAAACGCACGTAACCGAAGCGAAATTTATGCTCCATGGGGGAGACTACAACCCCGATCAGTGGCTGGATCGGCCCGATATTTTAGCTGACGATATCAAACTGATGAAGCTTTCTCATACGAATACGTTTTCTGTCGGCATTTTTGCATGGAGCGCACTTGAGCCGGAGGAGGGTGTATATCAATTTGAATGGCTGGATGATATTTTTGAGCGGATTCACAGTATAGGCGGCCGGGTCATATTAGCAACGCCGAGCGGAGCCCGTCCGGCCTGGCTGTCGCAAACCTATCCGGAAGTTTTGCGCGTCAATGCCTCCCGCGTCAAACAGCTGCACGGCGGAAGGCACAACCACTGCCTCACATCTAAAGTCTACCGAGAAAAAACACGGCACATCAACCGCTTATTAGCAGAACGATACGGACATCACCCGGCGCTGTTAATGTGGCACATTTCAAACGAATACGGGGGAGATTGCCACTGTGATTTATGCCAGCATGCTTTCCGGGAGTGGCTGAAATCGAAATATGACAACAGCCTCAAGACATTGAACCATGCGTGGTGGACCCCTTTTTGGAGCCATACGTTCAATGACTGGTCACAAATTGAAAGCCCTTCGCCGATCGGTGAAAATGGCTTGCATGGCCTGAATTTAGATTGGCGCCGGTTCGTCACCGATCAAACGATTTCGTTTTATGAAAATGAAATCATTCCGCTGAAAGAATTGACGCCTGATATCCCTATCACAACGAATTTTATGGCTGACACACCGGATTTGATCCCGTATCAGGGCCTCGACTACAGCAAATTTGCAAAGCATGTCGATGCCATCAGCTGGGACGCTTATCCTGTCTGGCACAATGACTGGGAAAGCACAGCTGATTTGGCGATGAAGGTCGGCTTTATCAATGATCTGTACCGAAGCTTGAAACAGCAGCCTTTCTTATTAATGGAGTGTACGCCAAGCGCGGTCAATTGGCATAACGTCAACAAGGCAAAGCGCCCGGGCATGAATCTGCTGTCATCCATGCAAATGATTGCCCACGGCTCGGACAGCGTTCTCTATTTCCAATACCGCAAATCACGGGGGTCATCAGAAAAATTACACGGAGCGGTTGTGGATCATGACAATAGCCCGAAGAACCGCGTCTTTCAAGAAGTGGCCAAGGTAGGCGAGACATTGGAACGGCTGTCGGAAGTTGTCGGAACAAAGAGGCCGGCTCAAACCGCGATTTTATATGACTGGGAAAATCATTGGGCGCTCGAGGATGCTCAGGGGTTTGCGAAGGCGACAAAACGTTATCCGCAAACGCTTCAGCAGCATTACCGCACATTCTGGGAACACGATATCCCTGTCGACGTCATCACGAAAGAACAAGACTTTTCACCATATAAACTGCTGATCGTCCCGATGCTGTATTTAATCAGCGAGGACACCATTTCCCGTTTAAAAGCGTTTACGGCTGACGGCGGCACCTTAGTCATGACGTATATCAGCGGGGTTGTGAATGAGCATGACTTAACATACACAGGCGGATGGCATCCGGATCTTCAAGCTATATTTGGAGTTGAGCCTCTTGAAACGGACACCCTGTATCCGAAGGATCGAAACGCTGTCAGCTACCGCAGCCAAATATATGAAATGAAGGATTATGCAACCGTGATTGATGTAAAGACAGCTTCAGTGGAAGCGGTGTATCAAGAAGATTTTTATGCGCGCACGCCAGCGGTCACAAGCCATGAGTATCAGCAGGGCAAGGCGTATTTTATCGGCGCGCGTTTGGAGGATCAATTTCAGCGTGATTTCTATGAGGGTCTGATCACAGACCTGTCTCTTTCTCCAGTTTTTCCGGTTCGGCACGGAAAAGGCGTCTCCGTACAAGCGAGGCAGGATCAGGACAATGATTATATTTTTGTGATGAACTTTACGGAAGAAAAACAACTGGTCACGTTTGACCAGAGTGTGAAGGACATAATGACAGGAGACATATTGTCAGGCGACCTGACGATGGAAAAGTATGAAGTGAGAATTGTCGTAAACACACATTAGGCTGATGCTCCGCTCGATATGGGCGGATTCTTTTTTCTATAAGAATGAAACCGCTTACTAAGTCTTGGGGGGATGAAATCATGAAAAGCAAAGTGAAAATGTTCTTTGCGGCTGCCATCGTGTGGAGTGCATGTAGTTCAACAGGATATGCCGCTGCCATTGAGAAGGAGAAGCACGTGTCAAAGCTTCGGGAAGAGGATATTTTTGTTAAAAAAGTAGAGGGGATGAACAAGGATTTTATCAAAGGGGCAGATGTGTCCAGCGTTATTGCTTTGGAAAACAGCGGTGTCACCTTTTACAATACAAGCGGAAAACGCCAGGACATCTTTACAACCTTAAAACAGGCTGGGGTCAACTATGTTCGCGTCCGCATCTGGAATCACCCGTATGATTCAAATGGCAATGGATATGGCGGGGGAAACAATGATGTTCAAAAAGCCATCGAAATCGGAAAAAGAGCGACAGCGAACGGAATGAAGGTGCTGGCCGACTTTCACTACTCTGATTTCTGGGCCGATCCAGCGAAACAAAAGGTGCCCAAAGCCTGGGCGAATCTCAGCTTTGAAGCAAAAAAAGCAAGGCTCTATGAGTATACGAAACAAAGCCTGCAAAAGATGATCAAGGAAGGCGTTGACATCGGCATGGTTCAGGTCGGAAATGAAACAACAGGAGGATTTGCCGGTGAGACTGATTGGACGAAGATGTGCCAATTATTTAATGAAGGAAGCCGAGCGGTCAGGGAGACAAATTCAAATATTTTGGTCGCCCTGCATTTTACCAATCCTGAAACGGCTGGAAGGTATTCATTTATTGCGGAAACACTCAGCAAAAACAAAGTGGATTATGATGTGTTTGCGAGCTCCTATTATCCTTTCTGGCATGGCACATTACAAAATTTGACCTCCGTGCTGAAGGCTGTTGCCAATACGTACGGCAAAAAAGTCATGGTGGCGGAGACATCGTACACCTATACCGCTGAGGATGGCGATGGGCATGGAAATACAGCACCAAAAAGCGGGCAGACGCTGCCATATCCAATTTCTGTTCAAGGCCAGGCAACTGCAGTAAGAGATGCAATGGAGGCAGTGGCGAATACGGGCAAAGCAGGACTTGGTGTTTTCTACTGGGAGCCGGCGTGGATTCCAGTCGGGCCGAAGACACAGATAGAGAAAAACAAAGTGTTATGGGAAACATACGGGTCAGGGTGGGCGTCCAGCTATGCTGCTGAATACGACCCTGAAGACGCCGGGAAGTGGTATGGGGGAAGTGCTGTAGATAATCAAGCTTTATTTGATTTTAATGGACACCCGCTGCCTTCCTTGCAGGTGTTTCAATATGCGGAGTCAGGACATATTCCAAAGAAACGCTGAAACAAAAAAATCCATGAGATGTAACAAATCATTGTTATGTCTCATGGATCATTTTATTTTACATCAACTAATATAAAACATTCGTCATCACTCTTATGATGAGCTTCCTTTTGATGCTGCAGTGATGTAAGGATTTTCTCCTTCAGGTCAGCGATTGGCGAATCAGGATGATCCTTTAGTAAATCAAATAAATAACATGAAGCCGTAGGATCCATCACGCCATCCGTATACAGAAGCAATCTTCCATCCTCCGTGTATGAAAGGCTGCTTGACTGAAACTCTAAGTCTTCAAACATCCCGATCGGAGGCGAGGTCGCGTGAAGCAGATGTTGAGTTCCGCTATCGTCCTGCCAAAGTGCCGGCGGATGCCCTGCGTTGACATAATCAATTCTTTGCCGTGCTATATCAATCTCGAGATAAATAGCAGTGCAATAATGTCTTGCTTCCTCATCATTTTGAAACAAGCTGTGAAGGTGCCGGTCCAATTCCTTCATAACTTTAACGGGGCTGAGACCTTGCGTGATCTGGCGCTGGAACAAAGGATGAAGAGACATCGTAATCAATGCAGATGAAATTCCGTGCCCCATCACATCAAGGATAATAATGCCGTAACGGTGTTCATCGATTTGATAATATCCGTAAAGATCACCTGACAATTCACTCGATGCGTTGTAATAAGAGTCAATCTGAACCTGATCGTTTACAATCGGTTCAGTCAACGAGTTTTTCTGGATCTTTCTGGCGAGTTCAAGCTCTCTTTTGGTGTTTAATTTAAATTGTTGATTTTGTTTATTGATCTCAAGAAGTTCTTCTTGTTTTGCTTTCAGCGTTTCCAAGGCAATTTCTAACTCCGCATTGGCTTTCTGTTTGGCAAGCAAAGCTTCCTGAGCCTCATTTCTGGCTATCAGCAGCTCATTTTCATATTCATTTCGCTTTCGCATTGGAATCAGAACACAATCAAAGACAGAAGCCCCGCTATCGTGTCTCGCAATAGCATTGATAAGGACGGGAATTTCTTCTCCATCTCTTGCTTTCAGGGAAATGTATATTTCTTCGATGTGATGCTCCAATTTCAAAAGCGGAAAAAAATAAAGCTGGCAGAAAAGCTGTGCGGGAATGGTCAACATCATATTCATGTGCTGGCCGATAACCTGCTCCGGTTCATAATCCAGAATCTTGATAAGGGTGCGGTTGGCAGCTATGATCGACCCCTCTTCTGACAAAACGAGGAAACCGCATGGTGCATCATTCAATTGTTTGTCCATCTAAGAGGGTCACCTCTATCCCTTTCGTTCCTATATCACACGTGTGCTTTTAAATAATCGCCGATCAGCTGTATCGTCTCATCTGGATGGCTCATATGAGGGCAATGTCCGCGAGCCTCCATTTGTTTCAGACTGCTATAAGGCAGATGCTGATGCATATACTTACCTACTGTTGCAGGTGCGATGATATCATCTGCACATTGGAGAATAAGAGAGGGAACCGTTACCTTCGAAAGATCCTCTCGGTGATCAGAAAAAAACGCCGCTTTCGCGAATTGGCGGGCAATGACAGGATCAGTAGAACAAAAACGGCTTTCAAGCTCTTCCTTAATTTCAGGCCGATCTGGCTGATTCAGAACGGTTGCCGCAAATACAGTCGCCCAGCCGATATAATTTTTCTCCATCATCTCCAGCAAGCCAAGGAGCTGCTCCTCTTCAAATCCTCCGTAATACTCAGGCGGATCATTCAAATAGCAAGGAGAAGGCCCCACCATCACCAGATGGGAAAAAAGCTCCGGGCGGCGGATGGATGCAAGCATCCCAATCAAGGCCCCGACGGAGTGACCCACAAACACGGTTTCCTTCAGATCTAAAGCTTCACAAACATCAAGAACATCCTGGGCATAGCCGTCAAGTGTCTGGTAACGATTCAGGTCATATGCGCGCAAATCTGAATGTCCCGAACCGACGTAATCAAATAAAATCACCCGATGATCTTCTTCAAAGGCAGGTGCCACGGCATTCCACACGCTTTGATCGCATCCAAAACCAGGTGCGAACATGATAGATGCTTTGCCGCTGCCTTTCACCTTCACATGATTTCTAGACAAAATCGCTTCGTTCATGATTGGCTCCTTTCAGCCGGAAAGTAATATAAAGTTCAATATTTCTATCATAACACTCGGATGGTTTGAAGAGTGTATCTTTCTATGAATGTCACAGCAGTTTAAAAGAAAGAGGACATGGGAGATAGAAAAGATGGATGAATTGGAAGATGCAGGAGGAGGATTGCCTAGATACCGGGGTGAGTAAGAAAATGACATTTGTCACTTCATCATCATGACACCCCATACTAACATCGTCTTCTCCGTCATTTTACAATCAATGTAAACGATCAGGAGGTGCTCATGTGATGAAAGAAGCAATAACAGTAAGCAACGTGACAAAACATTTCCATCGAAAAACCGCTGTAAACCACATCAGCTTCAGTATTGAAAAAGGAGAAATTGCAGCCATTCTCGGGCCAAATGGGGCAGGGAAGACGACCGTCATCTCTATGATATTAGGATTGCTGAAACCGAGTGAGGGAGAAATCAAACTATTTAACCAGGTTCCCGATGATCAACAGGTTCGTGAAAAAATAGGTGTAATGCTTCAGGAAGTAAGTGTCATGCCGGGCCTTAAGGTGGATGAAATTCTTGAACTCTTCCGGAGCTATTATCCGAATCCATTGTCCATGAAAGAACTCGTTTCGTTAACAGCACTCACCAAAGAAGATTTGAAAACAAGAGCAGAAAAATTATCCGGTGGACAAAAACGCCGTTTGAGCTTTGCTTTGGCTCTTGCCGGGAACCCAGAGCTGCTTATACTTGATGAACCGACAGTCGGCATGGACACTTCATCAAGACACCGATTCTGGCAGACCATTCACGGACTGTCGGACCAAGGAAAAACAATTATTTTTTCAACTCATTATTTACAGGAAGCAGACGATGCCGCACAGCGAATCCTATTTTTTACTGAAGGACAGCTTGTTGCAGACGGCTCACCAATGCAAATCCGCTCAAGAATGCAAAAACAGTCTGTTTCCTTTACGCTTCATCCAAGTGAATCATTGGAAAGGCTGTCTTGTCACCCGGAAGTCGAGAGAATGATCCACGAGCATGAGAGAACCATCATCCAGACATCAAATACAGACAAAGTGTTGGCGCTGATCTTTCAAGAAAACATCCCAGCACGAGATATTCGAATTGAGCAAGCGACGCTCGATGATGCATTTCGCCAGCTGGCTGACGGCAACAGGGAGGCGATGTGAGTGAACATGCTGCAAAAGCAAAGCATCGCTGAAATGAAAAGGGTGCTTAGGAACAAGTACTTTGTGCTTTGGTCTCTGATCATGCCGATTGCCTTTTATTATCTCTTTACAAATGTAGTGAATACCAACGTTCCTGATCAACGTGCATGGGAAGCCCATTACCTGATGTCGATGACAGTCTTCAGCGTGATGGGTTCCTCTATCATGACGCTTGGCATCCGAATGGTACAAGAACGGTCACAAGGCTGGGCCGCCTTTATCCGCCTTACGCCTCTTCAGGATCATATCTATTTATCAGCTCAGATGATCGGCCAAAGTGTCATTCACGTTTTATCGATTACCGTCATATTTTTGTTCGGAGCAATCATCAATGATATTGCCTTGTCACCGTTTGAATGGATGATGAGCGGACTGTGGATTTTGTTTGGCGCATTGCCTTTTTTAGCATTAGGCACACTAATCGGCCTCATGAGAAAAGTAGAAACAGCGGCCGGAATCAGTAATGTGCTTTATATGCTGCTGGCTTTAGGCGGAGGGATGTGGATGCCGTTTGAGGTCATGCCTGACATGATGCAGAGCATTGGCCAGTGGCTTCCGTCTTATCATTTCGGGAGCGGAGCGTGGGAACTTGTCCGGGGTGGGAGTCCGACTTGGAAAAATATTCTGATATTAATCGCTTATATGATGCTCTTCATGCTACTATCTAAATATATAAGAAGAAAACAAGAAGCGGTGTAATACATGAAAAAGGCAATATCTATTTTCCCGAAGGAATTCGGGTTTTTCCCTTATATCTTTCTGGTGTATACGATTATGCCGTTCCTCTCTTTATTAAAAGAATCAGGTGTCAAACAGGGGATCGGATATGGCATGCTGCTCCTTTTTGTAGCGGCATATCGCCAGTTATTCTGCAGCGTGGGCAAAGCTTCGTTTACATATTGGCTTATCGTGCAAATGGCGGTTATTTTGATATATAGTGTGTTTTACAATATTACCTATATATACTTAGGTTTTTTCCCGGCAAACTTTGTTGGTTATTACAAAGAGAAAACGAATTTTAACCGTGCGTTCTGCGCTTTAATCTTTATACTGCTTTTTCCATGCCTATACCAATTTATCGCGAATTCGGTCTCGCTTCGGGAGCTTTTTTCTGTTCTCCCGTTTCTCGTCATTATGCTCATTTCTCCATTCGGCATTCGTTCTATGTTTCGGAGAATTGAGCTTGAAGCTAAGCTTGCACAAGCCAACGAACAGATAAAAGAACTCTCTAAAAGAGAGGAGCGTGTTCGAATCGCCCGTGATCTTCACGATACTCTTGGCCACACCCTGTCGCTGCTTACATTAAAAAGCCAGCTCATTCAGCGGCTGGCTGCATCTGATCCAGAACGGACCAAGCTTGAGGCAAAAGAAATGGAAACCAGTTCACGCTCCGCACTCAAGCAAGTTCGAGAGCTGGTTTCTGATATGAGAACGGTCACGATAACAGAGGAGCTCGTAAACATGCAGCACATATTAAGAGCGGGGAACATTACCTTTCAATACGAAGGAGCCGACGACTTTTCAGCGATATCTCCCGTCACTCAAAATATTATCAGTATGTGTATGCGGGAAGCCGTGACTAACATTATCAAGCACAGCAAAGCAACCCACTGTGCCATCACCATTTCTCAGTTTGCTGACAAAATGAGGATCGTGATACGGGATGACGGAAAGGGAGCGGCGAAGGAGAAAATGTTTGGGAATGGCCTGCAGGGAATGGAAGAACGGCTCATGCTCATTGAAGGGGGATTAACGGTTTCAGATCATAACGGAACGGTTGTGGCACTGACGATTCCGCTTATTAAAAAAGCAGAATGATTGGAGGACGAAAAGAATGATTCGTCTGTTTATTGCTGAGGACCAGCGAATGCTTTTAGGCGCTTTGGGATCCTTGCTTGATTTAGAAGAGGATATGACAGTCATCGGACAAGCATTAAACGGGGAAGAGGCGCTACATGCTATTTTGAAGCTGGAGCCGGATGTATGCATTATGGACATTGAAATGCCGGTTCGAAGCGGGCTGAATGTGGCAGAGGAATTAATGAAAAAAGGCTGCGTCAGCAAGGTCATTATTTTAACCACCTTTGCCCGCCCCGGATATTTTGAACGCGCCGTAAAGGCCGGTGCACATGGCTATCTGCTGAAAGACGGCGAAATTGACGATCTGGCCGATGCCATTCGAAAATGTGTAAAGGGAAAACGTGTCTTCAGCCCTGAGCTGACGTTTAATATGATGCGAGACGAAAATCCGCTAACCGTTAGAGAGCAAGAAATTCTGAGGCTTGCGGCTTTAGGCAAGACAACAAAAGACATTACGCTTGAGCTCTATTTATCTCAAGGCACAGTTCGAAACTATATCTCAGAAATCATCCAAAAGCTTAATGCGAAAAATCGGACAGAAGCCGCCAGCATCGCTGAGGAAAAGGGCTGGATTTAACCATATGCTGCACTCCTGGGAGATCGGGAGTGTTTTTGATATGCCACAAATGAAAATATCCCTAGAAAACTCTTTCCTTCCATTGTCAGAATAGTGTACGATATTCATATAGTTATTTTAACTCAGGTCATCAGATGACCTGATCATATATTGGGGATGAGAGAGGGGTTCATCATGAAAGTCTCACTTTTTGTCACTTGTCTTGTTGATATGTTTCAAACAAATGTCGGAAAAGCAACGGTTGAGCTGCTGGAGCGGCTTGGGTGCGAGGTTGATTTTCCGGAAGGGCAGATTTGCTGCGGGCAGCCGGCATACAACAGCGGCTATGTACATGACGCCAAAAAAGCAATGAAACGGATGATCGAAACGTTTCAGGATTCCGAATATGTTGTCAGTCCTTCCGGTTCCTGTACAACGATGTTCCGGGAGTATCCGCACCTGTTTCAGGATGATCCGAAATGGGCCGATAAAGCGAAAAAGCTGGCGGATAAAACGTATGAACTGACAGATTTTATTGTGAACGTCCTTGGAGTAGAGGATGTCGGCGCGACCCTTCATACAAAAGCGACCTTACATACGTCGTGCCATATGACTAGGCTGCTGGGTGTTCGGGAGGAGCCGATGAAGCTGTTGAGCCATGTGAAGGGCCTGCAGTTTACAGAGCTTCCGGGCAAACATAACTGCTGCGGATTCGGAGGAACGTTCTCCGTCAAGATGGCGCAGATTTCTGAGCAGATGGTCGATGAAAAAGTCGAATGTGTGGAGGAAACGGGAGCAGAGGTGCTGATCGGTGCTGACTGCGGCTGTTTGATGAATATCGGGGGACGGCTTGGCCGAAAAGATAAGAATGTCAAAGTGATGCACATCGCCGAAGTGCTCAACAGCAGATAAAACTGGATTCAGAGGGGGAAAGGATCATGGCGATGAAAATCGGTACTGACGCTTTTAAAGAGCGGGTATCACAGGGGATTGATAATGAATTTATGAGAGGCGCTGTTTCGGGTGCACAGGAGCGTCTGCGGACGCGGCGCCTAGAGGCAGCAGAAGAACTGGGAAACTGGGAGGAGTGGCGCTCATTATCAGAGGAAATCAGGCAGCATGTCCTTGAAAACCTTGATTTCTATCTTGGACAGCTTGCCGAAAATGTGGCGAAAAGAGGCGGACATGTCTATTTCGCGGAAACAGCGGAAGAGGCGTCTTCTTATATTCGTGATGTCATTCAAAAGAAGAACGGGAAGAAAATTGTGAAATCTAAATCAATGGTCACAGAGGAAATCAATCTGAATGAGGTGCTGGAGAAGGAAGGCTGTGAAGTCGTAGAAACCGATCTCGGGGAGTATATTTTGCAGATTGATGATCACGATCCGCCGTCACATATCGTAGCGCCCGCCCTTCATAAAAATAAAGAGCAGATACGCGATGTGTTTAAAGAAAGACTGGACTATCAACATACAGAAAAACCGGAAGAGCTGGTGATGCATGCGCGCGCCATTCTCCGGAAAAAGTTTCTGGAAGCGGATATCGGCATTACCGGCTGTAACTTCGCCATCGCTGACACGGGTTCCGTCAGCCTTGTGACCAATGAAGGAAATGGACGGCTTGTGAGCACCTTGCCGAAAACACAAATTACCGTCATGGGAATGGAGCGGATTGTCCCGTCATTTTCTGAATTTGAAGTGCTTGTCAGCATGCTGACAAGAAGTGCTGTCGGACAGCGGCTGACAAGCTATATTACAGCTTTGACGGGTCCGAAGCTGGAAGGTGAAGTGGACGGTCCGGAAGAATTCCATCTTGTCATCGTTGACAATGGACGATCCAATATCCTTGGAACGGAATTCCAGTCTGTGCTGCAATGTATCCGCTGTGCCGCCTGTATCAATGTCTGTCCTGTGTACCGCCATGTCGGCGGACATTCATACGGCTCAATCTACTCGGGGCCGATTGGAGCGGTTTTATCGCCGTTGCTCGGCGGTTATGACGATTATAAGGAGCTGCCGTACGCGTCTTCACTGTGCGCTGCTTGTTCAGAAGCCTGCCCGGTCAAAATCCCGCTTCATGAGCTGCTACTCAAGCATCGTCAGAATATCGTCGAAAAAGAAGGCAGAGCGCCGATCAGTGAAAAGCTTGCAATGAAAGCATTCGGACTTGGCGCATCCTCCTTATCGCTTTACAAAATGGGCTCAAAATGGGCGCCGGCCGCCATGACGCCTTTTACAGAGGACGAAAAAATTTCGAAAGGGCCCGGCCCGCTTAAAAATTGGACCCAGATCCGCGACTTTCCGGCACCGCATAAATCGAGATTCAGAGACTGGTTTGCGGACAGAGAAACAAGTGAACGCACGAAGGAGGAGCAGTGATGACGAAGGGAACCATTCAGAATCAAGAGAGCTTTTTAAATCGAATCGCATCCAGCCTGGGCCGTGAACGAAGAACAGGAGGCGTGGCAGTCCCTGAATGGGCGCATCAGCCGCAATATAAAACACTTGAAGGATATTCAGCGGATGACTTAGTCACAGTGCTCAAAAACCATTGTGTCAAAATCCATACAGAGCTGATTGAAACGGATTCAACCGGCCTTTATGATGCCCTGCGCGAGCAAGTCAGCCGCTTTTCCGGAGGCCCTGTCATCATTCCGAAGGACCCCCGCTTTGAAGAATACGGACTGAAAAGCCTGCTCACCAAGGACTGGCCGAGTGAAGGAACGCCGGTCTGGGAGTGGGATGCTGACAAAGGCGAGGAAAATATCAAAAAAGCGGAGCAAGCCAATGTAGGGATTACATTCAGCGAAATTACATTGGCTGAGTCGGGGACGGTTGTCCTCTTCTCCTCAAAAGACATCGGCCGATCTGTCAGCCTTTTGCCGACGACTCATATTGCGATCGTGCCGAAATCAAGCATTGTACCGAGAATGACACAAGCCAGTGATATCATCCGCCGAAACATTGCGGACGGTGTCACTGTTCCTTCATGTATCAACTACATTACCGGACCGAGCAACTCAGCAGACATTGAAATGGATTTAGTTGTGGGAGTGCACGGACCTGTAAAGGCAGCATATATTCTCGTCTCTGACCGCTGAACTCAGGAAGCCCGGCAGGCATATGCCGGGCTTTTTGCTTGAAAAAACTTCAACTTCGAATTTTTTGGCCGATGAGAAGAGTATGACTTGATACAGGAGGAAATGCGATGAAAAAATGGCTGATCATAGCGGTTTCACTGGCGATTGCGATTGTTCTGTTTATGTATACAAAAACAGAAGCGAAGGCAGCCGGAATGACACTAGGCTACACGACTGGGGATACGGCTTCATACAATTCTCTCACGAAATATCATACATACATGAATGCCATCGCAACCGATACGTTTGCGTTTGAAAAAAACGGACATGTGATTGGCGATGCCCCAACTAAGCAGCTGACATATGCCAAAAAGAAAAAAATCAAGACATGGGCTGTCATTTCAAACTATAATGATGCCATTTATGATTTTGACGGAGATTTAGCGAGTCGAGTCATGAGTAATAAAACAGCGAAAAAACGATTCACAGATCAGTTAATAACACTGGCCAAAAAGCACTCATATTACGGAATCAATATCGATTTTGAAGCACTAAATCCAGAAGATCGCGCTGCATACTCGAACTTCATTCAATATGTCTCGCAGGCTTTGAATAAGAAACATATTAAAACAATGGTATCCGTTCCGGCCAAAAGCGCCGATGATAAAAATGATGACTGGAGCTGGCCGTATGATTATGCGAAAATCGGCAAATATGCCGACTTCGTACAAGTCATGACCTACGACGAACATGGCATTTGGGGTGAGCCAGGGTCAGTGGCAAGCACAAACTGGATCAAAAGCTCTCTGCAGTTTTCAGTCAAAAAGATCAAAGCCAATAAAGTCATCATGGGAATCCCTGCGTACGGCTATGACTGGGACGTAAAAGACGGAAGTGCCAGCACAATAAGGGAATGGAATGAGCTCAAATCCCTCATCAAAAAACAAAAAGCAAAGCCGGCATTCAACAAAAAATCAGGCTCGATGACATTTTCTTATGTTGACAAAAAGAAGCATAAACATGTCGTGTGGTATGAAAACGAAAAAACCGTTCAAACGAAAAGCAATCTGGCAAAGCAATATAAAATAGCAGGTGTTTCAGTTTACGCATTAGGAAACGAGTCAGAATCCTTTTGGAAAGCCATTCGAAAAGGGACAAAATAACAGTTTCTTTTTTCTCTGAAGTTATTGACAGTTAAAAGAGAAGCACGTATATTATGTTAATATATTCAGATCATAAAATTTGAGTTTTTCAGAAAACTAAAACACATAGATTGGGAGCAGTAAAAGAAAGTGGTCAGAACAGAGAGCTGCGGGGTGGTGCGACGCAGCCTGATTCTTCTTTGAACTCGCCCGGGAGTGGTAAGACGGAACGGAATAGATTGAATATTCCCTATGTTTTAACGGCTAACCTTCGTTACAGGTCAAAAGCAGGATTCTTCATGAAGGATCAACAAGAGTGGTACCGCGGTCAGCCGAAGGCTCGTCGTCTCTTTATCTATTAGATAGGTAGGAGACGGCGGGCTTTTTTGTTTTTGAAAACGAGAAGGAGAGGTAGAAGAGGATGAAAAACGACAATCAAACGTTAAAACGCACGATGACGTCCCGCCATATTATGATGATGGCGCTGGGCGGAGCAATCGGCGCAGGTTTATTTAAGGGGAGCAGCTCAGCGATCGATGTGGCAGGGCCATCTGTCATTATCGCATATCTGCTCGGCGGGATTATTTTGCTGTTTATTATGCAGGGGCTGGCGGAAATGGCTGTTCGAAACCGTAACGCCAGAACCTTCCGTGATCTTGTCCAGCAGGTATTGGGAAATTACGCCGCTTACTTTTTGGACTGGATCTACTGGAAAATGTGGGTGCTTAACATTGCGGCTGAAGCTGTTGTAGCTGCGATTTTCATTCAATATTGGCTGCCGGGCTGCCCGATCTGGGTGTTGGCATTAGGAATTTCTCTTATCGTCACGATTGTAAACTTGCTTTCTGTTAAAATCTTCGCCGAAACTGAATATTGGCTGGCAATGATCAAGATTACCGTTATTATTATCTTTATTATTCTGGGATTGCTGCTCTTATTTGTATCATTCGGTGATCATACAGCATCCGGATTTTCCAACCTGACAGACCACGGCGGATTTTTCCCGCACGGCGGCACAGGGCTGATCACGGCGATGCTTGTCGTCATCTACTCTTACGGCGGTACAGAAATTATCGGTGTAACGCTTGCAGAGACAAAAAATCCGGAAAAGGTTGTCCCGAAAGCTGTCCGCAGCACACTGACACGGATTGTCGCATTTTACCTGCTGCCGTTTTTCATCATCGTCAGCCTGATTCCATGGAACCAAGTCAATTCCGTTCCGGAAAGTCCTTTCGTGATGGTCTTTAAAATGGTAGGCATTCCGGGCGCGGATCATATCATGAATGCAGTCATCCTGCTGGCGATCATTTCTTCTATGAATTCAGGTTTATACGGATCATCACGCATTTTGTATACACAGGCAAGTGACGGAAGGCTTCCAAAGGTCTTCTCGAAGCTTTCATCGAAAAACGTACCGATGTTTGCGATTCTGATGTGCACTTCTTCTCTCTATATTGGCGTATTGATTTCTCTGTTCGCAGGAAGCCAAACATTTAATTATTTAATGGGATCATTGGGATATACCGTTTTATTCATTTGGCTGATCATCGGATTCGCTCATTTAAAATCGAGAAAACAGCAAACGGAAACACCGGCCTATTATGTAAAATGGTTCCCGTACACGACATGGTTTGCGATTGTGGCATTACTCGCCATTCTGATCGGGGTCATCATGACAACATCAATTGTCATTACCGGCATTACTGCGGCGATCTACCTTTTGATTACAGTTGCATATTTGGTCAAAGGACGCAAGCATCAGTAAATAAGAAACCCTCTTGCCGCATCCGGCAAGAGGGTTTTTATTATTGTGCAGCTTTCTCGTTTATACCAATCGCCGTAGCTTTCTGCGCTTTTGATTTTGTATTCACGAGACAGATGCTCGTGACAATCAGCAGCAGCCCTGCCAAGAGGCTAAGGGTGAGCGGTTCATGCAGGAAAATGGAGCTGGCCACGATTGATATGAGCGGAATCAAAAAAGTATAAGATGCGACCTTGCTTGCTTCTCCTGAACCGACAAGCGTAAAAAAGACAAGCCAGCCGAGTGCGATAACGAATACGGAGATGAACAGCAGGCTCGTAATAAACGGAGCTGTCCATTGGATCGCCGAAAAGCTTTCTGTCCAAAAGCCGGAGATAAGCAGAAACACGCTTCCGATCGTCAGCTGCAGAGCGACCATCCAGATGGAATCGACGCGGCTGCCTGTTTTTTTCATATATACTGTCCCGAGCGCCCAGCTGACTGCGGAGCCGAGAGCCAGCAGAACCCCAATGACAGAAATATGCCCGCCAAAGCCCGCAGCACTAATGACGGCTACTCCCGCAAAACCGAGGATGAGGCCAATCACTTTCATTACAAACATGGATTCGCCGAGCCACAGCCAAGAAAATACACCCATCAGAACAGGCTGGAAGAAGACGATTGCAGAAAACAGGCCGGCCGGAAGATAATTCAGCCCGATCGTTTGCAGGCCGTAGAATAATGTAATATTTAAAAGAGCAGAAACAAGATAAATCGGCCACGTTTCTTTTAAGCGTAATTTATGAATACGCGGCAGTGCGACTATGACTAATAAAAGCCCGCCGATCAGCGTTCGGATGCCCGCGAACAATAATGGCGGAGAATAGGCGAGCGCGGCTTTGGACAGCGGCCAATTGACGCCCCACATGATGACGAGAAATGCGAGCAGGAGAGCTGTCCGCGTTTTTGGGAGCTGCTTCATTGTTCATTCACTCCTTGTAGAACTTTTCCATCATATGATACGGTAGAACATAAGATAAATAAAATGAATCTTTTTTATAAGGAGCATAAGTAAATTGTTATGACCATTACTCAATTAAAGGTTTTTGTGAAAATAGCTGAAACGGGAAGCTTTACAAAAGCGGGTCAGGCGCTGAACATGACACAGCCGGCTGTCAGCCATGCGATTTCTGCGATCGAAGCTGAGCTTGATGTAAAGCTGATCATTCGTGACCGCCGCAATGGCCTGATGCTGACGGATACGGGGAAACAGATCTTAGTACACATCAGAGAAGTCTTAAAAGGCATTGAAAAAGTTGAGCAGGTAGCAGCAGCGGAAAAAGGGCTTGAACTGGGAACGATCCATATCGGCACATTCTCAACTGCCTCGGCTTATTTTATGCCGAAGCTGATCAGTGAATTTAAACAAAAATATCCGAAACTTGAGCTCGTGCTGCACGAGGGAACTGTAAATGAAGTCAAGGAGTGGCTTCATACGCGGATGATAGATGTTGGGATTCTTCTGTATCCAACAGAGGAGATGGAGTACATTCATTTGAAAAAAGACAAAATGGCTGTCGTGCTCAGGGACGATCACCCGCTTGCCAGTCATTCAGCCATTACGCTGAAAGATCTTGACCATGAACCGATGATCGTCTGTGACGGCGGCTATGAATCACCATTTATCGATATGTTCAGGCAGGCGGGTGCTACGCTGCACCCAGCTTTCACGGTCTATAACATCAACACCTCGATCAGTATGATCAGAGAAGGCCTGGGCCTGGCCATTTTATCAGAAATGTCCATGTCGGGGATGCCGCTGCCAGAGCATGTGGTGACCAGGGAATTGGACCCGCAGGTATACCGTGATGTGCAGCTTGCTGTTCCGTCGCTAAAGGAGGCTTCTCTGGCGGCTAAGCTCTTTATTGAGATGGCTAAGGATCTGTTTGGAGCAGAATAATGTTCCAAACCGTTCGTTTTATATTGTTCGAATTTCATCGAATCAAATTCTTTTATTCCTGAATGCAGTTGTGTTATGGTGTGATAGAAGTTCTTTCAATCATGACCTGACAGCTTTGGGCTGTTTACTGATAACACATTTGCAAAGGAGAACAATATGTCTAACAACCAACGCAAAGATACCTTGCTTTCTGTCTTGAATTTATCTCCGGTTGTTCAGGGAGGAACGATTGCAGAATCATTCCGAAACAGCATGGACTTGGCGCGCCGGGCAGAGGAATGGGGCTATCACCGTTACTGGCTTGCTGAACATCATAATATAGAAGGTGTTGCAAGCTCTGCCACCGCAGTTTTGATTGGCCATATTGCCGGAGGCACGAAGAAAATCCGCGTCGGTTCCGGCGGCATTATGCTCCCGAACCACTCTTCATTAGTCATTGCTGAACAATTCGGCACACTGGAAACACTGTATCCCGGGCGGATTGATCTGGGGCTTGGACGTGCGCCGGGAACAGACCAATTGACAGCCAGAGCGCTCCGAAGAAACATCAACAGCGGGGAGGATTTTCCAGAACAATTAGAGGAACTGCGCAATTATTTTAAACCGTCAGGAAATGTGCGTAATCAAGTTCGCGCCATTCCCGGAGAGGGCATAGACGTGCCGATTTGGCTGCTGGGCTCAAGCGGCTTCAGCGCCCGTCTGGCTGGCGAACTTGGTCTTCCGTTTGCGTTCGCGGCCCATTTCTCACCGGCGAATACGGTTCCCGCTTTGGAGCTGTACCGCAATTCCTTCACGCCGTCAGACGTGCTCGACGAACCGTATGCGATGGTCGGTGTCACCATTATCGCGGCAGATACAAACGAGAAAGCGCAGCACCTTGCGACTTCGCATTATCAAAGGTTTCTTGATCTTGTCCGCGGTACGCCGAACCAGCTTAAACCGCCTGTTGAGGATATGGACCAAATCTGGAGCCCGTATGAAAAAGCGATGGTCAATGAGCAGCTGAGCTCCACGATTGTCGGAGGTCCGGAAGAAGTGAAGGCGAAGCTTGAAGATTTCGTCAAAACGACACAGGCTGACGAAATTATGGTTAACTCAGAAACCTTTGAACACGCAGACAGAATGCGTTCGTTTGAAATCATCGCTGACGTTTGGAAAAACAGATAACAGCTATAAAAAAAAGCAATGTAGCGGGGAGACCCATACATTGCTTTTTTTATTCATTCAGTTTTCGTGCGGACTGGCGAATGATCAACTCAGGCTCAAATATGACATCCTCTTGCTTCGGCTTTTTATGCTCTAAGCAGTCAATGACATATTTGGCGGCTGCTTTTCCAAGCACTGATTTCGGATGTTTGACAGAGGTTAGTTTCACTTCTGAGATTTGGGCGAAATGTGAATCATCATACCCGACGATAGACATATCTTCCGGCACTTTAAGATCCATCTCCCTCAGCATATCAATCACCTTCAGCGCAATTTCATCGTTATAACAAAGAATGGCTGTCGGCATGTGCTTGCTGTTTTTCTCCAGTGTGGCTTTTACTTTCTCCAGAAGTTTTGATTCTTTTTCTTCCGTTGTAAATGTCACGATCATATCCGGAGAAGGAAACAACTCACGCTCCCGGTGCGCCTGTATAAATCCGTTCATCCGTTTCACGCCTTGTGTGTCATCAGCTTTAAAAATACCCATCATATGCGTGTGGCCGAGAGAAAGCAAATGCTCCGCCGCCATCATCCCGCCTTTCACATCATCCAAGGTAAAACTTGGCGCGGCAAGCTCGGCATATGACGCGTTAATCATCGCAAAAGGAATGCCGTTTTTCTCCAAGTTCAGATAATAGCCGATGTTTGGGGTTTGAAGGGCGCTTTTTGTCGGTTCTACGATGAGTCCGTCAATATGCTGGGACAGCAGGTTTTCTAAGCCTCTTCTTTCGTTGTCCGGGTTGTTGTTTGTGCTTGTCAAAAGCATAGAATACCCCTGCTCGCTTAAATAGGACTCGATTCCTCTGATGATGCTCGGGAAAATATAGTCTGATATGTAAGTTGTCAAAACACCGATCGTTTTATTGGAATGCAGCGCTGACTTAGCAGAGCGTGAAGCGACAAAGGTGCCTCCGCCTTGCACGCTGTACAGCAGACCTTGTGATACGAGGTCTCCGATCGCTTTGCGGATGGTATGCCGGCTGACGCCGAATTGCTGCATTAATTCGTTTTCGGTAGGGATTTTTTGATCGGGCAGTATTTTGCCCTGATTAATCCAAGAACTGATTTCTTCTTTTACTTGCGCGTATTTTGGTAACATATCCATTCCTCCAAAATGTATACGGACAAATTTCAGTATATCACAGCGTTCTTTGTAAGAAAACATTGACAGAAAATGCAAACAAGATTATTCTATATTTGTACGTACTAATTAAATGTAATTTTCGTTAAATTTTAATATAAGTACGTACAATTGAAGGTTTAAATGAAAACGCTTTACTCAACATTCGGGAGGGCAGGGAAATGAAGAATACTCCAACTCAATTAGAACCAAATGTTCCTGTAACAAGAAGCCATTCAATGGGATTTGTCATTTTGATCTCATGTGCGGCGGGGCTTGGCGGCTTATTGTATGGCTATGACACGGCAGTGATTTCTGGCGCTATCGGTTTTCTGAAAGATTTATACAGCCTGAGTCCGTTTATGGAGGGACTTGTCATTTCAAGCATTATGATTGGAGGAGTTGTGGGCGTCGGGATATCCGGATTTTTAAGTGACAGATTCGGCCGGAGAAAAATTTTAATGACAGCCGCTTTGTTATTTGCGATATCAGCAATCGTTTCAGCACTTTCTCAAGACGTGTCCACCTTAATCATTGCAAGGATTATCGGGGGGCTGGGAATCGGGATGGGCTCATCGCTCTCTGTTACGTATATTACAGAAGCGGCACCGCCCGCCATACGCGGAAGTTTATCTTCGTTATATCAGCTCTTTACGATACTGGGTATTTCCGCAACATACTTTATTAATCTAGCTGTGCAGCGGTCCGGAACATACGAATGGGGCGTGCACACCGGCTGGAGATGGATGCTTGCTTACGGAATGGTGCCGTCCGTCATCTTTTTCCTTGTCCTGCTCGTCGTCCCGGAAAGTCCGAGATGGCTGGCGAAAGCGGGCAAAACAAATGAAGCTTTAAAGATCCTGACACGTATTAATGGAGAAACTGTTGCAAAAGAAGAATTAAAGAACATTGAGAACTCTTTAAAAATAGAACAAATGGGGTCGCTCTCCCAGCTGTTTAAGCCGGGTCTCAGAAAGGCGCTTGTCATTGGAATCCTGCTGGCGCTGTTTAACCAAGTCATCGGCATGAACGCCATTACTTACTACGGGCCGGAAATCTTTAAAATGATGGGATTCGGGCAAAACGCCGGATTTGTGACGACTTGTATCGTCGGTGTTGTAGAAGTCATCTTTACCGTTATTGCGGTGTTGCTGATTGATAAAGTCGGACGAAAAAAACTGATGTCCATCGGTTCTGCTTTTATGGCTATTTTTATGATTTTAATCGGGACGTCGTTTTATTTTGAGTTAACAAGCGGGATCATGATGATCGTCCTTATATTAGGTTTTGTCGCTGCTTTCTGTGTCTCGGTCGGACCGATCACATGGATTATGATTTCTGAAATCTTCCCGAACCATCTGCGTGCGCGGGCCGCGGGCATTGCGACCATCTTTTTATGGGGAGCAAACTGGGCGATCGGACAGTTTGTGCCAATGATGATCGATTCTTTCGGGCTCGCCTATACATTTTGGATCTTTGCGGTGATTAACATCCTTTGTTTCCTGTTTGTCGTTACGATCTGTCCGGAAACGAAGAACAAATCGCTCGAGGAAATTGAAAAGCTTTGGATAAAATGAAAACGCTTTAATGAAACAGCCCTTTCTACGGGAAGGGCTGTTTATATTGGGATGCACCATTTGGCGCTTTCTGTATAAGATAAAGATATATAGGATAAAATATTGCTGGATAAAACGACGCGGCATGAAAACTCTGCGAATATTGTCGATGAATTGGCTCTTAACAGTTGAATAAACAATTCCACCCTGTTAAAATAATTAAAGAAAGCAGAAATGATTTTTTTTGGCTATGACGGGACGTTTTTTGTCATAGTGGGACATATAACGTCCAGCAAAAAAGGAAGGAACGTTTGAGTCATGAACCAGTTAATACAAGCTCAAAAAAAATTATTGCCTGATCTTCTGCTCGTTATGCAAAAGAGGTTTGAAATCTTGCAGTATATCAGGCTGACAGAACCCATCGGGCGAAGAAGCCTGTCTGCCAGTCTCGAAATCAGCGAGCGTGTGCTGAGGGGCGAGGTTCAGTTTTTAAAGGAACAGAACCTGGTCGATATTAAGACAAACGGCATGACATTGACAGAAGAGGGCTATGAACTGCTTTCTGTTTTGGAAGATACGATGAAAGATGTTTTAGGTTTGACTCTTTTGGAAAAGACATTAAAAGAACGTTTAAATCTAAAGGATGCCATTATCGTATCCGGAGACAGCGATCAATCCCCATGGGTCAAAAAAGAAATGGGAAGAGCGGCTGTCGCATGTATGAAAAAAAGATTTTCAGGCAAAAATATCGTCGCTGTAACTGGCGGTACGACAATTGAAGCTGTCGCCGAAATGATGACGCCGGATTCTAAAAACCGCGAGCTTTTGTTTGTGCCTGCAAGAGGCGGTTTAGGCGAAGACGTGAAAAACCAGGCGAACACCATATGCGCGCATATGGCGGAGAAGGCTTCAGGCACTTACCGGCTTTTGTTTGTTCCGGGACAGCTGTCACAAGGCGCCTATTCATCTATTATTGAAGAGCCTTCTGTCAAAGAGGTGCTGAACACCATTAAATCAGCGAGTATGCTGGTTCACGGAATCGGCGAAGCTAAAACTATGGCTCAGCGCAGAAACACGCCTTTAGAAGACTTAAAGAAAATAGATGATAACGACGCGGTGACGGAAGCGTTCGGCTACTATTTTAACGCGGACGGCGAAGTGGTTCACAAAGTGCATTCTGTCGGAATGCAGCTGGATGACATAGACGCCATTCCCGATATTATTGCGGTAGCGGGCGGATCATCAAAAGCCGAAGCGATCGAGGCTTACTTTAAAAAGCCACGCAACACGGTTCTCGTCACAGACGAAGGAGCCGCAAAGAAGTTATTAAGGGATGAATAATCCCTCAATATAAATATCTCTCACTTATTTAAAGGAGGAAACAATCATGGCAGTAAAAGTCGGTATTAACGGTTTTGGTCGTATTGGACGTAACGTATTCCGCGCAGCATTAAACAATCCTGAAGTTGAGGTAGTAGCGGTTAACGATTTAACAGATGCTAACATGCTGGCTCACCTTTTACAATATGATTCTGTACACGGAAAATTAGACGCTGAAGTTTCAGTTGACGGTAACAACCTTGTTGTTAACGGCAAAACAATTGAAGTTTCTGCAGAACGCGATCCTGCTAAACTTAGCTGGGGCAAACAAGGCGTTGAAATCGTAGTTGAATCTACTGGTTTCTTCACAAAACGCGCAGACGCTGCGAAACACTTAGAAGCTGGCGCGAAAAAAGTAATCATCTCTGCTCCTGCTAACGAAGAAGATATCACAATCGTTATGGGTGTTAACGAAGATAAATACGATGCGGCTAACCACGATGTTATCTCTAACGCATCTTGCACAACAAACTGCCTTGCGCCGTTTGCAAAAGTACTTAACGATAAATTCGGCATCAAACGCGGTATGATGACAACTGTTCACTCTTACACAAACGATCAGCAAATCCTTGATCTTCCGCACAAAGACTACCGTCGTGCGCGTGCAGCAGCTGAAAACATCATCCCAACATCAACTGGTGCTGCTAAAGCAGTTTCTCTAGTTCTTCCTGAACTAAAAGGCAAACTGAACGGTGGAGCAATGCGTGTTCCAACTCCAAACGTTTCTCTAGTTGACTTGGTTGCTGAACTGAACCAAGAAGTAACAGCTGAAGAAGTAAACGCAGCTCTTAAAGAAGCGGCTGAAGGCGACCTTAAAGGAATCCTTGGCTACAGCGAAGAGCCATTAGTTTCTGGCGACTACAACGGAAACAAAAACTCTTCTACAATCGATGCTCTTTCTACAATGGTTATGGAAGGCAGCATGGTAAAAGTAATCTCTTGGTACGATAACGAAAGCGGCTACTCTAACCGCGTTGTTGACCTTGCAGCTTACATCGCAAAAAAAGGTCTTTAATTTATAGCTGAAAAAGGACCTGACTTGGTTCTTTCGAATAGAAGCGCTATAATGAAAGCGGACAAGGGAAGGGGACGGACTCCCTTTCCCTTTTTCCATGAAGACCGGCTTTCAGAAAACGCTCTGTGATAGAGAAACGACCGCGTTTTAAGCAGCTTTGCCGGCGCTTTCGCCTAAGGCCGCTGCCCTGGCTTTTAGACGAACTGCCCTGTGCCGAAAAAGACTGCGATCTGCCCTAGCGGAGTTATCGCTTGAACAGACGGTTTCACGTTTTTCGTGCTGTATGCAAACCATTTTGAAGGAGGATCTCCTAGGCATGAATAAAAAAACTCTCAAAGACATCGACGTAAAAGGCAAAGTTGTATTCTGCCGCGTTGACTTTAACGTTCCAATGAAAGACGGGGAAGTAACAGACGATACACGTATCCGTGCTGCGCTTCCAACAATCAAACACCTTGCAGACCAAGGCGCAAAAGTCCTTCTTGCGAGCCACTTAGGCCGCCCGAAAGGCGAAGTGGTTGAGGAGCTTCGTTTAACTCCTGTCGCTGCACGTCTCGGCGAACTGCTTGGCAAAGAAGTGAAAAAAGCGGATGAAGCATACGGCGATGCTGTAAAAGCACAAATTTCCGAGATGAAGGACGGAGACGTTCTTGTATTGGAAAACGTACGTTTCTATCCTGGTGAAGAGAAAAATGATCCTGAGCTTGCAAAAGCATTTGCTGAGCTTGCAGATGTATATGTAAATGACGCATTCGGTGCTGCCCACCGTGCTCACGCATCTACAGCTGGAATTGCCGAGCATCTGCCAGCAGTTGCAGGTTTCTTAATGGAAAAAGAGCTTGATGTACTTGGAAAAGCGGTTTCCAATCCTGACCGCCCGTTCACAGCGATCATCGGCGGAGCGAAAGTAAAAGACAAAATCGGTGTAATCGAGAGTCTTCTTGATAAAGTAGACAACCTGATCATCGGCGGAGGTCTTGCTTATACTTTCGTAAAAGCGCTTGGCTATGAAGTCGGTAAATCTCTTCTTGAAGAGGATAAAATCGAGCTTGCGAAATCATTTATGGACCGCGCTAAAGAAAAAGGCGTTAACTTCTACATGCCTGAAGATGTACTCGTTGCAGATGATTTCTCTAACGATGCAAACGTGAAAATTGTGCCGATCTCTGAAATCCCTAGTGATTTAGAAGCAATCGACATTGGTACGAAAACACGCGAAACGTATGCTGACGTCATCAAAAACAGCAAACTTGTCGTGTGGAACGGACCAATGGGCGTATTCGAAATCGACTTGTTCGCTCAAGGAACAAAAGCGGTTGCGGAAGCATTGGCAGAGGCGAAAGATACATACTCTGTCATCGGCGGAGGAGACTCTGCGGCAGCGGTTGAAAAATTCGGCCTTGCTGACAAAATGAGCCACATCTCAACAGGCGGCGGCGCATCCCTTGAGTTTATGGAAGGCAAAGAGCTTCCAGGGGTAGCTGCACTGAACGATAAATAATCTCAAAACTGCTATAAGGAAGTGGAACAGATGAGAAAACCAATTATCGCCGGTAACTGGAAAATGAACAAAACACTCGGCGAAGCTGTCAGCTTCGTTGAAGAAGTGAAATCTTCCATTCCAGCAGCAGACAAAGCTGAAGCTGTTGTTTGCGCGCCAGCGCTTTTCTTAGAAAAGCTTGCTTCTGCTGTGAAAGGCACTGACCTTAAAGTCGGCGCTCAAAACATGCACTTCGAAGAAAGCGGCGCGTTCACAGGCGAAATCAGCCCGGTTGCTCTGAAAGACCTTGGCGTTGACTACTGCGTCATCGGCCACTCTGAGCGCCGTGAAATGTTCGCTGAAACTGATGAAACAGTTAACAAAAAAGCACACGCAGCTTTCAAACACGGCATTGTGCCGATCATCTGTGTAGGTGAAACGCTTGAAGAGCGTGAAGCCGGCAAAACAAATGATCTTGTTGCTGACCAAGTGAAAAAAGGCCTTGCTGGTCTTTCTGAAGAACAAGTTGCTGCTTCTGTTATTGCGTATGAGCCAATCTGGGCAATCGGAACAGGCAAATCTTCTACAGCGAAAGATGCGAATGACGTGTGTGCGCATATCCGTAAAACCGTCGCTGAAAGCTTCAGCCAAGAAGCTGCAGACAAGCTTCGCATCCAATATGGCGGAAGCGTAAAGCCTGCAAACATTAAAGAATATATGGCAGAGTCCGATATTGACGGTGCTTTGGTCGGCGGCGCGAGCCTTGAGCCACAGTCATTCGTTCAATTATTGGAGGAAGGTCAATATGAGTAAAAAACCAGCTGCACTCATCATTCTTGATGGGTTCGGATTACGTAACGAAACAGTAGGGAACGCAGTCGCTTTAGCGAAAAAACCGAATTTTGACCGCTATTGGAACCAGTATCCTCATCAAACATTGACTGCTTCAGGCGAGGCTGTAGGTCTTCCTGAAGGGCAAATGGGGAACTCCGAAGTAGGTCACTTAAATATCGGTGCGGGACGTATTGTGTACCAAAGCTTAACACGCGTAAATGTTGCCATTCGCGAAGGAGAGTTCGAACGCAATCAAACATTCCTTGACGCGATCAGCAACGCGAAAGAAAACAACAAAGCCTTGCACCTGTTCGGTCTTTTATCTGACGGAGGCGTGCACAGCCATATCAATCATTTATTCGCACTGTTAAAGCTTGCGAAAAAAGAAGGGCTGACAAAGGTTTATATCCATGGCTTCCTTGACGGCCGTGATGTAGGTCCGCAGACAGCGAAAACGTACATCAACCAGTTGAACGATCAAATCAAGGAAATCGGTGTGGGTGAAATCGCCAGCATTTCCGGACGTTACTACTCTATGGACCGCGACAAACGCTGGGACCGTGTAGAAAAAGCGTACCGCGCAATGGCGTACGGCGAAGGCCCTTCTTACCGCAGCGCCCTGGATGTTGTTGATGATTCATATGCAAATGGTATCTACGATGAATTCGTGATTCCATCTGTCATCACAAAAGAAAACGGTGAGCCTGTTGCGAAAATCCAAGACGGCGATTCTGTGATTTTCTATAATTTCAGACCGGACCGCGCCATCCAGATTTCCAACACGTTCACAAACAAAGACTTCCGTGACTTCGACCGCGGCGAGAATTATCCAAAGAACCTGTATTTCGTCTGCCTGACTCACTTCAGTGAAACAGTTGACGGCTATGTAGCGTTTAAACCGATAAATCTTGATAACACAGTCGGAGAAGTATTATCTCAGCACGGGTTAAAACAGCTTCGAATTGCAGAAACTGAAAAGTATCCGCATGTCACGTTCTTTATGAGCGGCGGCCGTGAAGCTGAATTCCCGGGTGAAGAGCGTATTCTCATCAACTCGCCTAAAGTTGCAACGTATGACTTGAAGCCTGAGATGAGTGCGTATGAAGTGAAAGACGCGCTTGTCAAAGAAATTGAAGCTGACAAGCATGACGCGATCATTCTTAACTTCGCAAACCCTGATATGGTCGGCCACTCCGGAATGGTTGAACCAACAATTAAAGCAATTGAAGCAGTGGACGAATGCTTGGGCGAAGTCGTTGACGCGATCCTTGCTAAAGGCGGACACGCTATCATTACCGCTGATCACGGTAATGCTGACATTCTGATTACAGAATCAGGCGAACCGCACACTGCGCATACAACAAACCCAGTCCCTGTGATTGTAACGAAAGAAGGCATTACGCTGCGTGAAGGCGGAATCCTAGGCGACCTTGCACCAACGTTATTAGACCTTCTTGGTGTTGAAAAACCGAAAGAAATGACAGGAACATCTTTAATTCAAAAATAATTTGAAAATCAAAAGGAGAGACAAAACTCATGCCATACATTGTTGATGTTTATGCACGCGAAGTATTAGACTCCCGCGGCAACCCAACAGTTGAAGTTGAAGTATATACAGAAACAGGAGCTTTCGGCCGCGCATTAGTGCCAAGCGGAGCTTCTACAGGTGAATACGAAGCGGTTGAGCTTCGTGACGGCGACAAAGACCGTTACCTTGGAAAAGGCGTGTTAACAGCTGTTAACAACGTAAACGAAATCATTGCTCCAGAGCTTCTTGGCTTTGATGTAACTGAACAAAACGCAATCGATCAGCTTTTAATCGAGCTTGACGGTACTGAAAACAAAGGTAAACTTGGTGCGAACGCAATCCTTGGCGTATCTATGGCTTGTGCGCGTGCTGCTGCTGATTTCTTACAGATTCCTCTTTACCAATACCTTGGAGGATTCAACTCAAAAACTCTTCCTGTACCGATGATGAACATCGTAAACGGCGGAGAGCATGCTGATAACAACGTGGATATTCAAGAATTCATGATCATGCCTGTAGGTGCTCCTAACTTCCGTGAAGCACTTCGCATGGGCGCTCAAATCTTCCACAGCCTGAAATCAGTATTAAGCGCAAAAGGCTTAAACACTGCTGTAGGTGACGAAGGCGGATTCGCTCCAAACCTTGGTTCTAACGAAGAAGCGCTTCAAACAATCGTTGAAGCAATCGAAAAAGCCGGCTTCAAACCTGGCGAAGAAGTTAAACTTGCTATGGATGCTGCATCTTCTGAGTTCTACAACAAAGAAGACGGCAAATACCATCTGTCTGGCGAAGGCGTTGTGAAAACATCTGCTGAAATGGTTGACTGGTATGAAGAGCTTGTTTCTAAATACCCAATCATCTCGATCGAAGACGGACTTGACGAAAACGACTGGGAAGGCCACAAGCTTCTTACTGAGCGTCTTGGCAAAAAAGTTCAGCTTGTTGGTGACGACCTCTTCGTTACAAACACGAAAAAACTTGCTGAAGGTATTAAAAACGGCGTAGGCAACTCTATCCTGATCAAAGTAAACCAAATCGGTACATTGACTGAAACATTCGATGCGATCGAAATGGCGAAACGCGCAGGCTATACAGCTGTTATCTCTCACCGTTCTGGTGAAACTGAAGACAGCACAATCGCTGACATCGCTGTGGCAACAAACGCAGGACAAATCAAAACTGGTGCTCCGTCTCGTACGGACCGTGTTGCGAAATACAACCAGCTTCTTCGCATCGAAGATCAGTTGGCTGAAACTGCTCAATACCACGGTATCAACTCTTTCTACAACTTAAACAAGTAATAAAAAGACCGCCGGGATTTTCTCTCGGCGGCTTTTTTATGCTTTCAGAGATCCAAATAAAGCCTTACCATATCGCGGCATTGAATCCCGTTTTCAAAAATGTCCTCATCATAATGTCTGAGAAAGAAATCGTGGTCGATCGCCTGAATGCGGAATCCGCATTTTTGATAGAGGGAAAGCTGATGAATGCTCGAATTCCCCGTTCCGATTTCAATCGTGTCCGCCCCCAGCTTCTTCGCTTTTTCGATGGCGTCAAGTACAAGCTGTTTGCCAAAGCCTTTCTTCTGAAGAGATTCTTTTACCGCAATATTTACAATTTCAACTGTTTGCGGCCTTGTTTTTAGCAATACATAAACACCTGCAAGCTCATCACCGGCCCAAGCTGTGTAACATTCTCCCCTCTCAAGATATTCATCTACAATGTCTTTCGATGGATCGGCGAGCAGCAATAGATCATATAATTCGTCATTTGTTTCTTCTCCTAATTCAATCCTGAGCTTTTGCATATTCGTACCACCTTTTTAGTCTGATAGACATTTAATTTTTTCATTCGTTCCCAATTTCATTCTGTTTTATTATAAAATATGAAAAGCAGTAAATGTTATCAAATTAGTAGAATAGGAGGAAAGTCATGTTTTTTTGTAAGAATTGCGGCTCCCAGAATAATGAAGGAGCCAAGTTTTGTAAACAATGCGGCACCCCGATCGGAGGGGGCAGCAAACAGGCAAATCAAGAAACAGCTAGCACTGCAGAAACGAGGCAGGCTCCGCGAAAACCGATCCCTAAGAAAACCATCATTTTATGGAGCAGCATTGCCGCGGCGTGCGTTATATTATTCGCCGCATATAAAACCGGAGCGTATTTTACTTCAAAGGATAGGTTAGTAGACAAGTTTGAACAGGCCGTAAATGATGGGGATCAGGACCAAATCGCGACTCTCCTTACACCGGTAAATGACAATCTTAAACTCACTAAAAATAATGTAAAACCGTTTCTTACATATTTGAAGAATCATCCAGACAAAAAAGATGAACTTTTTGCATCGCTGCGGGATGAAACAGCCCAGAAGGATATCGTATATGCAGAAAAAGACGGGAAAAGCCTGCTGGTATTTGATCATTATGACTTAAAGGTAGCACCTGTTTATTTTGAAGTGAGCAGCAATTATAAAAATACCGATCTATATGTCAATAAAGAGGAAGCCGGATCTGTAAAGAAAGCAGATCAAGCACAAACCCTCGGTCCGTACATTCCCGGCGAATATACAGTCTCAGCCAAACTGAAAAACGATGTCGTTGACCTTGTGAAAAAGGAAGACATTCAGGCGGTTGGCGATAACAGCTTTCGTGTTGATCTCTCATTGGAAGCAGACGATGTGACATTCAGCTTAGCGGATGACATCAAGAGCGGGAAGGGAGATTTGCTGATTAACGGCAAGTCGATTCATAAAGACCCATTCAAATCCGTAACATACGGTCCGCTGCTGACAGATGGATCAATGACAGCTTCAGTCGAGGCAGAATTTCCGTGGGGAAAAACAAAAACTGCCGGCGTTCCGATCGATGATAAAGAAATGGAGTTAACGTTAATTCCTGATCAAGATACACAGGAACAGATTATGAACACAATTGTCAAAACAACAAAACAATACTCCAAAGCTCTATCTGATGGGAATACAGCCCAGATGACAGAGGCAAGTGCCAATTGGAAGGCGGAGACGAAGGACACCGTCGATTCTATGAAAAGCGCGGATTCATACTTAAAAGATAGATACTTGGAAACTGATTTTGACCTGGACACATTTGCCCTCTCTCAGAAAAACGACGGAACGTGGCAGGTATCGGTAACAGGAAAAGAACTTCACCAGTCTTCTTCGTATAACGACTATACAAAATCTGAAATGACTGACGAAAGTCCGAGTTATGAATATCTTCTTTTATATGATAAAAAACAGAAAAAGTGGATTTTCGAAGATGCAGAATCAACATTCCAATCTGCAGGCACAAATATAAAGAAAATCAAAAATGATAAACCAGAGACATACACTTCCGCCTGGGCTGGCTCGAAAAACAAAGGCAGTGAAAGCTCTGCAAGCGGCGATGTTACAGATGAACAAGTGACATTATTTATGGGCAGTTATCTGCAAAGTCAGGCAGATGCCGTGAATCAAAATAATTTCTCACTGATGGAAGACAGCCTTGAAAAAGGCAGTTCCCTTTATTCCGACCAGCAGCATCTCGTGTCGAAATTAAATAAAGAGGGGACAACAGAAGACTTTAATAACTATGAAGTGAAAAGCTGGAGCCAAAATGGGTCGGCTATCACGATTAAGACGTATGAAGAATTCTATATCACAAAATCAGGCGGCAGTCCAAAGCTCAGAACATATAACTGGACTTATACCGGCGTAGTGAAGAACGGAAGAATTTACTTAACGTCTATTCAATAAAACAACCCCATCACCAGCAGGTGATGGGGTTGTTTTTAAAAGAGCATATAACGGAAAATTTCTTTGACATAGTGTTCGATAATAAGCTGAAATGTAACGCAGATGATCAGATAAATCACAATCGTTGAGTAAATGACATCAATTTTCCCTTTATATGAATGCTGGTAACTGCCCAGCATCGCAGGAGGAATGGCGAAGAATGCACCGATTAAACCAACGGCTAATATGGTAAAGCAAATGTCTGTATGTAATAAAAAGAAGAAAAGGGCAAGAATCAAAATAGCCGTAAACGGTATGAGAAACGCTCCGAATCTTGAGAATGAATCCTTGAAAGATACTTGGTTTCCCGCGATTTTCAGGGCGAAAAAGATGCATGCATGCAGGCCAAATAGAAATAAAATAAAATAAATGGTTGGCTCTAAGAAGATTGCTGTAAAGCTTACGCTTCCGGGACCGTCTGAAAAAAGAATATAAAACATCAAAGGGGTCAGCAAACTGAAAAGAACCATCGTAATGATTGCGCTGATCAGCTGTTCTCCGCCTGTTGCTTTACATTCCTGATAAGGGCGTTTCAGGACGGATAAGACAAATGAACCGAACTGTTTTGCTGCTTGCTTTGCAGCGGTTCCAGTTTGAGCTGCATGCTGGTGGCCTGATTGACCGGAGAGCGGTGATCCGCATTTCTCACAAAAATTTCCGCCATCTGTTTGATGGCCGCATTGAGGACAATACATAAAATAACTCCTTTACCTGTAATATAGGGAAAATAGACTAATAGTTTTATTATAAAAGAAAAAAGTTGTAAAGTAATCAATATTCATACAAAAAAAGACACGTGCCCGATAGCAGCTGTGTCTTTTTTTATGCTAGTTATTAATATATTTCTCAAATACATCTCCAAAATCCTTAATATGATACTGCGAGCGAACGGATGTCAGCCAAGTAAATCCGAATTCGGTCAGCTCTTTGTATTGCGTTTCAATATTGACGTGCTCAGGGCGGGTATGGTGAAGAATCGTCACTGCTTTATCTAAGCTTTGCTCCGCTTGATTGATTAAAATGTCATTTTCATAGGTTGTTTCAGCGATGCGAAGCAGTGCTTTATAAAGGTCTTTTAACTTTTCAATCTGGTCTTTGTGGACATCAATGTCGAATTGTTCACCGCCCAGCTTGAACTTAATTTCAACATCCAAATCCACTTTTCCGGCAGTTTCAAGAAAAACGTCAGAGATTTTATATTGCGAATAAGGATAGCGTTTCAACGTTCGTTTTGAGGAAGTGGCGCGTTCGCCGTCCACATGGATCAGGGCCAGGTTCGTAAAGCAATACTCGTCTGCTTTTGTTTTAATCAAGAAATAAATTTTCTCATTATCTTCATGCATGACATAGTCATCTGCGTCTGTTTTGTCATAGTCCTGAGGTTCGATAATTTTTCCGATATCAGATAAGCCCAAGGCATCTGCCGCAATTTTTTTGAACATCTGTATACGTCCTTCCTATTCAATTTGTCACTTCATTGTAGCATGGCGCGTTTCTGACATGCTATAAAGGTTTACCGGGAAATCGCCTCCGGGTAAAAGGGTGGAGAATAATTCTATTTCCTGTGCAGAGACTATCAACAAGGAGGTATATGATGTTCTCATTTATCGTTCACGTCTTCATTTTTTATTCGCAGTATCGAATCCGATCGGAAACGTACCGATATTTCTGACGCTGACAGAAGGCTATACTGCAGCGGAAAGAAAAGCGATTGCCCGGAAGGCAGCTATTTTATCCTTTTTTATTCTCGCAGCTTTTTTGGTTTTCGGTCATCTTATCTTTAAACTGTTTGATATCAACATTTACGCGCTCCGAGTGGCGGGCGGCATATTCATTTTCGGCATTGCCTATAATCTATTGAATGCGAAAGAATCACACGTGCAATCTCTTCACCATGATGAACATAAGGAAAGCAAGGAAAAAGCGGATATATCAGTCACACCTTTATCCATTCCGATCATTGCTGGGCCCGGAACGATTGCAACAGTGATGAGCCTTTCCGCCGGTCATAGCGGCATTGGTCATTATGCGGCTGTCACGATCGGCATAGCCGCCGTTATTGCCCTGACCTTTCTCTTTTTCCACTATTCTGCTTTTATCAGCAGCAAACTCGGAAAAACCGAGATGAATGTGATTACCAGACTGATGGGATTAATCTTAGCCGTGGTTGCGGTCGGGATGATTGGTGCGGGGCTGAAAGGCATGTTTCCGATCTTAACCTCATGATGCAAAAAGCAGCTCCCTTATTTTAGAGAGCTGCTTTCTTTTGTTTTTGGCACGTACCGAAAGACTTCCTCACTCTCAAAAAATTCAATCAACCTGCTCAGCCAATCATAGTAATGAAGCCATTCTTTTAATTCATTCAGCAGCTGATTGACTTTCTCTTCCGCTTCCGGGGTAAGCCCGTCCCTTTGTAAAAGATCACTCAGCTCCCGGTTTAATTTTTTATACAGCACTTTGTTTTTGCTCACGACCTTTGTCCAATTCGCCGCAAATAAAGAAATGAAGGTTTGATAATAATCCTGCTCGACGTCATAAAGGTCTTTTCGTACGCCTTTTTCAAACACCTTTTCGGCGATATTGGCATCGATCATTTCCCGGACAACCTGGCTCATCCGTGTTTTGCTCATGCCCGTTGCCTCAGAGAGCTCGCTTAAGGTCATTGGTTTTCGATTCATATAAATAATTCCGAGCACACGTCCGACAGTTGAAGGCATTCCAAACGTATGCATATTTTCGGCAATCTTTTCAATGAGATGCTCTTCAGCATGTTCAATGATGTCGAGAGCGGTTTTTTTCACAGCTGATCATCCCTTCAAATGGCAATTGATGGTGTCAATATATCATATTTCTTCCTGGTGTTGAAAATAGCTGAATGCAGAGGAAGTGGGAGGTATCCGGCGTAATTGTAAGAACACCCTTTCCGTCTCGGTCATAACAATAAATAATCTATAAATAACATATAATTTCAACACATTGTAAACTTTTTATTTTACAAAGTTCAAACTATAATAAGGATTATACTTTTCAGAAAATTTAAAGGAAACCTGCGGAGGTGCACGGATTGCTGAAATTGGAACAAGTGTCAAAAGTATATAAAGGCGGCAAAAAAGCTGTGAACAGCATTGATTTAGATATTGCAAAAGGTGAATTTATCTGTTTTATCGGCCCGAGCGGCTGCGGAAAAACGACAACGATGAAGATGATCAACAGACTGATAGAACCATCGTCTGGAAGGATCTTTATCGACGGAGAAAATATTATGGAACAGGACCCGGTTGAGCTGAGGAGAAAAATCGGCTATGTGATTCAGCAGATTGGTTTGTTCCCCCATATGACCATCCAGCAGAACATCTCACTCGTACCAAAGCTGCTGAAATGGCCTGAGGAAAAACGGAAAGAACGGGCGCGCGAGCTGTTAAAGCTTGTGGATATGGGCCCGGAGTATTTAGACCGTTATCCGCATGAGCTCAGCGGCGGACAGCAGCAGAGAATCGGCGTGCTGCGCGCCCTGGCAGCGGAACCCCCTCTCATTTTAATGGATGAACCGTTCGGAGCGCTTGATCCGATTACGCGTGATTCCCTTCAGGAAGAATTCAAAAAACTGCAGAGAACCTTAAACAAAACGATTGTGTTTGTAACCCACGATATGGATGAAGCGATTAAGCTTGCCGACAGGATTGTGATATTAAAAGCGGGAGAAATCGTTCAAGTCGGCACACCTGATGAGATTCTTCGAAACCCGGAAAATGAGTTTGTTGAAGAATTTATCGGGAAAGAGCGCCTGATTCAATCAAGACCGGATATCGAGCGGGTAGAGCAAATGATGAACAGAACGCCGGTGACGGTATCTGCGGACAAAACGCTTTCTCAGGCGATTCAGCTGATGAGAGAAAAACGTGTTGACTCGCTGCTCGTTGTGGACCGGCAAAACGTGCTGAAGGGCTATGTTGATGTGGAAATGATTGATCAAAACCGCAAAAAAGCAAGCATCGTTGGCGACGTATACCGTTCAGATATATATACCGTTCAAAAAGGGGCGCTTCTTCGCGATACAGTCCGAAAAATTTTGAAGCAGGGGATCAAGTATGTTCCGGTCGTCGATGAACAGAACCATTTAGCAGGGATTGTGACAAGAGCGAGCCTTGTTGATATCGTGTACGACTCCATTTGGGGCGACGAGGAAAACCAGCTCATGACGATCTGACCAGGGGAGGAGCTCTTTTAAGATGAATCAAATGATGACTTTTTTGCAAACAAACGGCGGAGAGCTGCTGTATAAAACAGGAGAGCATTTATATATTTCACTCATAGCCGTTGTATTGGGCATTATCGTTGCAGTGCCGCTCGGCGTTGCTCTTACCAGAATGAAAAAAGGCGCAGGTGCGGTTATCGGTTTCGTAAACATTGTGCAAACCCTGCCGAGTCTGGCGATTTTAGCCTTTTTTATTCCGCTTCTCGGCGTAGGAAAAGTGCCTGCGATTGTCGCTTTATTTTTCTATTCGGTACTGCCGATCTTGCGCAATACGTATACCGGCATTAAAGGTGTAAATAAAAACCTCCTGGAATCGGGGAAAGGAATTGGCATGACCGGCTGGGAGCAGATTCGGCTCGTTGAAATTCCGCTGGCGATTCCCATCATCATGGCGGGGATCCGCACATCAACGATCTATCTAATTGGCTGGGCGACACTTGCGTCGTTTATCGGGGGAGGCGGCCTCGGGGACTATATTTTTATCGGACTGAACCTATACCAGCCTGAATATATCATTGGCGGTGCCGTGCCTGTCACAATTCTGGCAATTATTATTGATTATGTTCTGGCTGTGACAGAACGAAAGGTGACGCCGAAAGGCTTGCAAGGGATGAAGGAAGTTTCGTAAGGAGTTGGCACTGTTGAAAATGACAAAAATCAAATGGCTTGGCGCGTTTGCTCTCGTCTTTGTCATGCTGCTAGGCGGCTGCTCTCTGCCGGGTCTAGGCGGCGCTTCTGACGATACGATCAAAATCGGGGCGCAGAGCATGACAGAATCAGAAATTGTAGCGAATATGATCGCGCAGCTTATTGAACATGATACAGATTTGAATACTGCTTTAGTGAAAAACCTCGGCTCAAACTATGTTCAGCACCAAGCGATGCTGGGCGGTGACATTGATATTTCAGCCACGCGCTATTCCGGAACAGATTTAACAAGCACCCTCGGCAAGGAAGCGGAGAAAGATCCGAAAAAAGCGCTGAACATTGTGCAGAACGAGTTTCAAAAGCGCTTTTCTTATAAATGGTTTGATTCCTACGGCTTTGATAACACATATGCCTTCACCGTAACAAAAAAGTTTGCGGAAAAGGAGCATATTAACACCGTGTCTGACCTGAAGAAAAATGCTTCCCAATATAAATTAGGCGTCGACAATGCTTGGCTGAAACGAAAAGGCGACGGGTATAAAGGCTTTGTCAGCACATATGGCTTTGAGTTCGGCACAACTTATCCAATGCAGATCGGGCTAGTCTATGACGCAGTCAAAAACGGGAAAATGGATGCGGTTTTGGCTTATTCAACGGATGGACGGATTAAAGCATATGATCTGAAAATCTTAAAAGACGATAAGCGTTTCTTTCCGCCGTATGACTGTTCACCGGTGATTCCGGAAAAGGTGCTTAAGGCGCATCCGGAACTTGAAGGTGTGATCAATAAGCTGATTGGGCAAATCGACACGGAAACGATGCAGGAACTTAATTATGAGGTGGATGGCAAGCTGAAGGAGCCGTCTGTCGTAGCAAAGGAATTTTTAGAGAAACATCATTATTTTGACTAAGAAAAGAGGTGGATCATATGGAAGTACTACAGCAGCTTGGCACATACTATTCGCAAAACGGCGGTTACGTGCTGCAGGAGTTTTACCGCCATTTTCTGATGTCGGTGTATGGCGTTTTATTTGCCGCCATTGTTGGAATTCCGCTCGGCATCCTGATAGCCAGATACAGAAGATTAAGCGGATGGGTTTTTGCGGTCACGAATGTCATTCAGACCATCCCGGCTCTCGCCATGCTCGCCGTGCTGATGCTTGTCATGGGGCTGGGCGCTAATACGGTGATATTGTCATTATTTCTGTATTCTCTTCTGCCGATTATCAGAAATACGTATACTGGGATTATCAGTATTGAGCACGCCTATCTTGAATCCGGAAAAGCAATGGGGATGACAAAATTTCAAGTGCTGCGGATGGTCGAGCTTCCGCTTGCGCTTTCTGTCATAATGGCCGGCCTGCGCACCGCGCTTGTCATTGCCATCGGCATTACGGCCATCGGGACATTTGTCGGTGCTGGCGGTCTCGGGGACATCATCGTCAGAGGATCAAACGCCACAAACGGAACCGCGATTATATTAGCGGGAGCGATCCCCACAGCTCTGATGGCGGTGATTGCCGATTTGGTCATGGGCTGGCTTGAACGAGCATTAAGCCCGATTAAAAAGAGAAAGAAGAAAAATCTGGCAGGTGCCGCATAAGAAAAAACGCCTTGTAATGACAGGGCGTTTTTTACGGCTTCGGCACATATTTAAAAATTTCTTCGCTCTCAAAAAACTCAATCAAACGGCTGAGCCAATTATAATAATCAAGCCATTCCTTTAATTCTTTCAGCAGTTCATTCACTTTTTCTTCCGCTTCAGGAGTAAGCTCTTCATCCAACACGCTAAGCAGTTCCCGATTGAGTTTTTTATGCATCATTTTGTTTTTGCTGACGACTTTGCTCCAGGTGGCTGAAAACAGCGTGATAAATGTTTGATAGTAGTCCTGCTCAACCTCATATAAATCTTTTCGCACGCCTTTTTCGAACACCTTCTCGGCAATGTTGGCATCAAGCATTTCCCGCACTACCTGGCTCATGCGTGTTTTGCTCATGCCGGTAGCCTCAGATAATTCCGTAAGCGTCATCGGTTTTCGATTCATATAAATAATGCCCAGCACTCGTCCGACGGTAGAGGGCATTCCAAATGCATGCATGTTTTCCGCGATTCTTTCTATAAAATGGTCCTCGGCTTGTTCAATGATCGTTAACGGATCTTTCTCCAACGGTTTCATCCTTTCAGCTAACAATTCCGATGTCAATATACCACATTTTTGATACGGCGAAAATGCTGTCAAAAGAGAATTTGGCAGGAAATTGGAGCAATAAGGAGATCAACACACGTCAATGCGGGTAAATCAGCGTTTACACATACTTTATAAATAATATGAACAAATTGTAAACTTTTTATTTTATAAACTTTATTCTATAATGGGAAGCATTCAATTGTCTGAAAAATTAAATTTAAACTGAACAAATTGAATAAACTTAATTTTGGAGGTGCGATGTTTGCTGACATTAGAAAATGTCTCGAAAACATACAAGGGCGGCAAAAAAGCTGTGAACAACGTAAATCTTAAGATTGCAAAAGGCGAATTTATCTGCTTTATTGGGCCGAGCGGCTGCGGAAAAACGACAACAATGAAAATGATTAACCGATTAATTGAGCCTTCCGCCGGAAAGATTTTCATTGACGGCGAAAACATCATGGACCAGGATCCTGTAGAGCTCAGGCGCAAAATTGGCTATGTGATTCAGCAGATCGGCCTGTTTCCCCATATGACCATTCAGCAGAATATCTCACTCGTCCCAAAACTGCTGAAATGGCCGGAGCAGCAGCGGAAAGAGCGGGCGCGTGAGCTTTTAAAATTGGTCGATATGGGGCCAGAATATTTAGACCGTTACCCTCATGAATTAAGCGGGGGGCAGCAGCAGCGAATTGGTGTATTACGGGCACTTGCCGCGGAGCCGCCGCTTATCTTAATGGATGAACCGTTTGGGGCACTCGACCCGATTACGAGGGATTCCCTCCAGGAAGAATTTAAAAAACTGCAAAAAACCTTACATAAAACCATCGTATTTGTTACCCACGATATGGATGAAGCGATTAAGCTGGCAGACCGGATTGTGATTTTAAAAGCGGGAGAAATCGTTCAAGTTGGAACGCCCGATGACATTTTAAGAAATCCGGCAGACGAATTTGTTGAGGAATTTATCGGCAAGGAGCGGCTGATTCAGTCATCCAGCCCGGATGTTGAACGGGTTGACCAGATTATGAACACACAGCCTGTAACGATCACCGCGGATAAAACGCTTTCTGAGGCCATTCAGCTGATGAGGCAGGAACGGGTCGATTCATTGCTGGTCGTCGATGACGAGCAGGTTCTGCAAGGCTATGTCGATGTTGAAATCATTGATCAATGCCGGAAAAAGGCCAATCTCGTAGGTGAGGTTTTACATGAAAATATATACACAGTACTGGGCGGCACACTGCTGCGCGACACGGTCCGCAAAATTTTAAAACGGGGTGTCAAATATGTTCCCGTTGTGGATGAAGACCGACGCCTGATCGGAATTGTGACGAGGGCAAGTCTGGTCGACATCGTGTATGACTCCCTCTGGGGAGAAGAAAAGCAGCTCGCAGCATTGTCATAGGGAGGGGCGATAAGTCATGCATCATATTGTTCAATTTTTGCAAACCAATGGGGGCGAGCTTCTTTATAAAACATACGAGCATATTACGATATCGCTCATTGCTGTGATCTTAGGCGTGCTGGTTGCCGTCCCCCTCGGAGTTGTACTTACCAGAATGAAAAAAGGAGCCGGCACCATTATCGGCATTGTCAATATTATTCAGACGCTGCCGAGTCTGGCCATCCTCGCTTTTTTTATCCCGCTCCTTGGTGTAGGGAAGGTTCCGGCCATTGTGGCTTTGTTTTTCTATTCCGTATTGCCGATTCTTCGCAACACGTATACCGGCATTCGCGGCGTCAACAAAAATCTGCTCGAGTCTGGTAAAGGCATCGGAATGACGCCGGCTGAACAAGTCCGCTTGGTGGAGCTGCCGCTTGCCGCGCCAGTGATCATGGCGGGAATCAGAACATCGACGATTTACTTAATCGGCTGGGCCACGCTTGCTTCCTTTATCGGAGGCGGCGGATTGGGTGATTACATTTTTATCGGACTGAATTTATATCAGCCGGAATATATCATCGGGGGCGCGGTACCTGTCACGATATTGGCAATTGTGATTGATTATGTGCTGGCAGTTGCTGAACGAAAACTGACACCCGCCGGCATGCAGAGATTGAAGGAATTGTCATAAGGAGGCGGCTCATGAAAAGAAAATATCTCAAATTAATGATAGGTTTAGCACTTGCGGCAATGCTGACGCTGAGCGGCTGTTCGCTTCCTGGTCTCAGCGCTGCTGCAGACCAGACCATTAAAATCGGCGCGCAAAGCATGAGCGAATCAGAAATCATCGCCAGCATGCTTGGCCAGTTGATCGAACACCATACTGATCTCAAAACAACAACGATTAAAAATCTTGGCTCCAACGCGGTGCAGCAGCAGGCTTTAATGAACGGGGAAATCGACATTGCGGCCACAAGATATACGGGAGACGCGCTGACAGGCACGTTGAGAATGGAACCTGAAAAAGATCCGGACAAAGCGCTGGCGCTTACTCAGCGGGAGTTTAAAAAAAGATATGATTTAAAGTGGTATGACTCCTACGGGTTTGATAATACATATGCCTTTACAGTCAGCAAGGAGCTGGCCGACCAATACCATTTAGAGACCGTATCAGACGTTAAAAAATGGGCGCCGCAATTAAAGCTGGGCGTTGATAACTATTGGATGAAGCTCAAAGGAAACGGCTATCAGGATTTTACGAAAACCTACGGCATGACATTCGGCGGCACGTATCCGATGCAGATCGGCCTTGTGTACGACGCGGTGAAAAGCGGAAAAATGGACATTGTGCTTGCGTATTCAACCGATGGAAGAATCAAGTCCTATGGTCTCAAAATGCTAAAGGATGATAAACAATTTTTCCCGCCGTACGACTGCTCTCCGGTTGTTCCGGAAAAGGTGCTCAAAGAACATCCTGAGCTTGAAGGCATCATCAAGAAAATGCTCGGAAAAATCGACACAGCCACGATGCAGGAGCTTAACTATGAAGTCGACGGCAATCTCAAAGAACCGTCTGTCGTTGCCAAGGAATATTTAGAAAAACATCGCTATTTCGAATCGTGAAAGGGGGGAAGAGGTCAATGAACGTGCTTGAACAGTTAATGACGTATTACGCGCAGAATGGCAGTTACGTCATGGATGAATTCGGCCGCCACTTTCTCATGTCGGCTTACGGCGTATTGTTTGCCGCTGTCGTCGGGGTTCCGGTCGGAATCCTCATCGCGCATTTTCGCCGTTTGTCAGCCTGGGTGTTTGCCGTGACAAACGTTATTCAAACAATCCCGGCGCTCGCTATGCTGGCCGTCTTAATGCTTGTTATGGGGCTCGGCGCAAATACCGTGATTCTATCATTATTCCTGTATTCCCTGCTGCCGATTATTCGAAACACGTACACAGGCATTATCAGTATTGAACATGCCTACTTAGAATCGGGTAAAGCAATGGGCATGACGAAATTCCAAGTGCTCAGAATGGTTGAGCTCCCGCTCGCACTTTCTGTCATTATGGCGGGCCTTCGCACGGCTCTCGTCATTGCCATCGGAATTACAGCGATCGGCACATTTGTCGGTGCCGGAGGCCTCGGGGATATGATCGTCCGCGGCTCAAACGCAACAAACGGAACTGCGATTATTCTAGCCGGAGCGATACCAACTGCGGTGATGGCGGTAGGGGCGGATTTGCTCATGGCCTGGCTGGAGCGGGCATTAAGTCCGGTGAAGAAAAAAAGAACCGGGGCGAAACACGTTCAATCAGCTGCATAGAATAGAAAAAGAGGCTGGAGTCCAGCCTCTTTTTTCTATTTAAATCGTAAACTGACCCATCTTCTCATTAAGCTCATTGGCCAGTTGCTCAAGCTCTTCAGCATTTAGAAGCACTTGATCCATCGAATGGGCGGATTGCTCGGTTATTGAAAATGTTTCTTCAATGCCGGCGGCCGACTCTTCGGATACAGAAGCGATATTTTCAATCGATTGATTGATAGTAATCGATTGGTTTGTTAACTGTTTCAGGCCATCCGTTACTTCCTTAATGCTGTCTGCAACATGGGTGACGGATTGCTTGATATGCCGCATAGCCTGTCCGGTGTCTGTCAGGTTTTCCGTTCCTTTTTCGACTTCTGTAAAGCTGCTTTCCAAGTACGTAATGACAGTGTGGATCTCCTGCTGTGTCCCGCCTACAATCCGGGTAATATCCTGCACGGAATCAGAAACACCGTCAGCCAGCTTTCTGACCTCCTCTGCCACAACGGCGAAGCCTTTGCCGCTTTCTCCTGCGCGGGCAGCTTCAATTGCGGCGTTAAGGGACAGCAAATTCGTTTGCTCGGCAATTCCGTTGATGACTTGAACGAGCTTGTTAATATCCTGAGAATGCTGTTCAAGTGATCTCACTTTATGCACGGCCTCTTCAACAATATGATGGATGGTTTTCATTTGCTGTAATGACGTATCCATATTTTCGTTTCCGCTTACCGCGAGTTCGAGAACGTTTTGAGACGTATCGCTGATGGTGATGCCGTGATTATAGGCTTTATCAATGCTTTCGGTAAACTCATTCATCGATTCGGCAATCGTCACGGCGTCTTGGGCCTGCTGTTCAGAGCCCTCAGCCATTTCGTTCATCGTCTCGGTAATATGTTTGCTGCCGGATCTTGTTTCATTCGTTGCGGTTGCAAGCACCTGTGAAGAAGAAAGAACCCGGCTTGATATGTCTTTAGAATATCCGACAATATCTCTCAGATTCCCTACCATTTTTTGCAGCGCTTCATTCAGATCACCCAGCTCGTCTTTTGAGTTGAGCGGCTCCATATCGTTCGACAAATCGCCTTCGGCAATATGATTGGCAGATTCCTTCATGCGAATGATAGGCTTTACAATGTTTCGCGTGATATAAAGCCAGATGAAAATGCTGATGAGGATCGAAGCTGCCACAAGCAAAGCAGTGTAAATGAGCCCTTTATGATAGACGGCCTTCGTTTCTTTTACCGCTGTGTTGCTGCCTTCTTGATTTAAGTCAACAAGCTGAGTGATTGTTTTTTTCATATCCTCAAAGCTGGCCTCAGTCTGAACCAATAAACCTCTTGCTTTGTCCATGTCATTCGTGCGGCCGCTTTCGATAATTTGCGCATGAATATCCATATAGGTATTCACTTCAGTTTGAAGCTGCTCGAACAGTTTCTGCTCTTTATCAGTAGAGATCGTTTTTTCGTAGTTATCGAGCTTTTGGTTAATGTCTTCCATGATTTGATTCATTTCTTGATCAAGTGTATCCATTTTGCTTTTGTCTGTATAAATCAGAAAGTCCTTTTCTTTAGAAGACAGGTGCTCGGTTACATAATTAATTGAAGTGATTCCTTTGATGCCGTCAATCCATTTTGTGTTGATTTCATCTGTTTTTTGAATGATATGCTGCATATTAAGAACGCCTATTCCGCCTACAAGTAAATTGATCAGGATCAGTGTCAAAAATACCAGGCTGAATTTGCGGGAAATCGTCAGTCGCATATAGTGGTCTCCTTTAAAAACGTAATGTGTGGATGTACTATATATCGGCTGAGAAATCGTTTTTTCACCTGGGAAAAAATAAAAAACGGCTCTTTTCTCGTCTTTGAGATCAGAACCGTTTTAGCAATTAGTCAAGAAAGGAAGGGTCAATCCATTCAGTCGCCCATTTAGAAATCTCACCTAAAATGGGTGCTAGCGCCTTTCCTTTATCAGTCAATGAATATTCGATGCGAACCGGAGTTTCAGGGATGACATCCCGCTTCACTACTCCTTCAAGCTCAAGTTCTTTCAGCCGTTCTGACAGAACTCTGCCGCTTAGATTTGGAAGTGCTGCTTCAATTTCGCTAAATCGCTGAGACCCGTTCAAGAGCTGAAATACGATTAAAGCGACCCAGCGTTTACTTAAGATGTCGACTGCTTTTTCAAATCTAGGACACATTTCTGATTGGTTCATACTTTTCACCTCGTCTGTCACTATTATAACGCAAATAACGAGGGAGGGTATGCAAGCGTGATTGATAAAATATAGAAAGAGAAACAGGGGATTATGAGGAAGAGGCGCGTTTTTTTGCTTCTGAAGACAAAAAATCGAAGTATTTGCTGAGATTTTCAATATCCTGCTTTGAGAGATGTTCCCATTTTTGACTATTGAAAATCGGGAGGTGCTCCGCTCCGCGAGTGACAGCCGTCTGGTAAATTTCATAAACGGATTGATAGCTTTCAGATGCTTCGCGGATTTCTTCAGGAAAGGCCTGAATATGGCCTGCGGCGGCCATTAGGTTTTCGTACGGCACTTTCAGGACGGCTGCCAGTTTTTTAATCGTGGCGGGTTTTGGCGTCCCGCGTTTGCCGTTTTCAATTTTTGAAATGGTGGCCGAGCTGATGCCTGAGTACACCGCAAGCTGATTCACTGTCAGTTTGCGGGCGCGGCGCAGCTCCCGTAATTGCTGTCCGAACGGTGACATGGTCTATCGCCTCACATTTCTATCAAGAGTCAGTCATCAGCAGACCGTTTTTTGGCTTCGTCTGAAATAAACGAAAAATAATGATCCAGCATGAGCAAATCTTCTTTATTGAGATATTGCCACTTTTCGTTCTCAAGAAGCGCAAGGTTTTTCAGGTCATAGGCCTCCGCTTTTTCAAGCAGCTTGCACTTCGTTTCGTAAGGGGCCCTGGCTTCATGCACTTCTTCGATGTAACCAGCCTTGTACATAAGCCCCTCATAAGGAATTTTTAAGGCCTCTGCCAGTTTTTTGATGGTGGCAGGTTTGGGAACGCCCCGTTTTCCGTTTTCGATTCTGGAGATGCCGGCCGCGCTTACGCCTGAATAAGTCGCCAGCTGGTTGACTGTTAACTTTCTCTCTTCACGCAATGCCCGTAATTGTTCGCCAAAGCTTTCCATATATCTCACCCCGTCCCTCACTGTTACTCATATTTTAGTATGTTTATTGACTAAAGGGAATAGGTAGACTGGAAATGTATTGACAAAAGTTAACATAAGCCGTAATGTAAAAGTATAGAAAAAAGTTTTTCAGGAATGGAAGGTGAGGAAAGTGCCAGTAGAAAAGATACAGATTAGACGTGATTATGTCTTGCAGTATATGGTTAATAACGATTATTCCCTTAATCAGCTTGCGCTGGAAATCGGAGTCTCACCCGCCACACTGAGCCGCGTGCTGAATGGAGAAAGACGGCCGGGGCAGCTTGTGATCGGTAAAATGCTTCACTATTTTAATTTGAAATTTGAGGATCTTTTTTACTATGATTTTGTTGACAAAAGTCAATAAAATATAGAAAACGCAAGGAGATCCAAGCGTTTTCTATATTGAATGATGTGTCAGCACAAACCCTGTCACCAGCTCATTGCACGTTTTCCATTGTTTTGTCGGCAATTGATGTCCCTGATATTCCAATCTGAAAAATTCGGCATGTCTGCACGATCTTCGGTAATAGCCTGCGTTTGTAAAGGTCCAGTCCCGCAGGCCGCCATACATAAACAGCATTGGCATTTCTAGGCGGGGCAGCTGTTCAATGCAGTTGTAGCCAAGCGAATCCAGATAATACTGATGCCAATGGGCCAGGTCTGCTTTTTTCATATGGTCTGTTAATATGCTGCGAAGCTGTCTGTCTTTTGTGTGGCTGCCAGCGAGTATTTTCATGAGCAAACCGGGGTTTTTTTCAAGCAGATACATTCCCAGTTTGTGCAGCTTCTGGCCGATTACGTTATGAACAGCGGGGTAGGCGCCGGACAGAATAAGGTGTGACACTTTGTCCGGGCGGGTGAAGCCGATATGCTGCGCGATTAAGCCTCCGGCAGAATACCCGAATAACACAGCTTTATCAATGTGCAAAGCGTCCATGAATTGCGCGATCTCGTTTGCGTAATAGGAAATAGACGCTGGCTGATCGATATGATCACTATCACCGTGGCCACTTAAATCGGGAAAAATCACCCTGAAATGCTTGGATAGAAGGCGCTGATAATAAAAAACCTTGCGTCCCATGCCCGGCGGGTGGATAAAAATGATAGGGATTCCCTGTCCATATTCTTCATAAAAAAGATGTTTCCTGCTGTCTATGCTGATAAGCGGCATCGCTTTTCTCCTTTGGCCTTTTCATATGAATAGGGTAACCAAGATAAAACGTCTTATCCGGCCTTTTGGCGTCTGATACAGCGTGACATGCCAACCCTTTTCATGTAAAATAGAAGTAATGTAGCCAGTGAGTCTGGAGGTGTATGGGATGCACGCAGTTTTGATTACCTTATTGGTTATCGTCAGCATTGCACTTATTATTGTCGTTTTGCTTCAATCCAGTAAAAGCGCCGGATTATCTGGTGCGATTTCAGGCGGAGCGGAGCAGCTCTTCGGGAAACAAAAAGCAAGAGGTCTTGATTTAATTTTGCACCGCATTACGGTAGTGCTGGCAGTCTTGTTTTTCGTGTTAACGATTGCGCTTGCTTATATCCTATAGGGCAATGTTTGTATAAGGTCTGATGTGAAGTCAGGCCTTTTTCACGTTTCTGGCTGATATTCAAAACGTTTTTTTCTGATTAAACTGTGGAAAACTATAATGATCGTGCAGATAGAAAGGGAGACATGAACATGAAAGTTGTGACACCAAAACCATTTACATTTAAAGGCGGAGACAAAGCGGTGCTTTTGCTGCACGGCTTTACAGGCAATACAGCGGATGTAAGGATGCTGGGACGATATTTGAATGAACGCGGCTATACGTGCCACGCGCCTCAATATGAAGGACATGGCGTCCCGCCTGAAGAACTTGTACATACGGGGCCCGAAGACTGGTGGAAAAACGTAATGGATGGCTATGAATACTTAAAATCTGAAGGCTATGAGAGCATTGCTGCCTGCGGACTGTCGCTTGGCGGGGTTTTTTCGCTGAAATTGGGTTACACTGTACCCATAAAGGGAATTGTCCCAATGTGCGCACCCATGCATATTAAGAGTGAAGAGGTCATGTATCAAGGCGTTCTTTCATACGCTCGCAATTACAAAAAGTTTGAGGGGAAAAGCCCGGAGCAAATTGAAGAGGAAATGAAAGAATTCGAAAAAACGCCGATGAATACCCTCAAGGCGCTGCAAGACTTAATTGCTGATGTGCGGAATAATGTCGATATGATTTATTCACCGACATTTGTGGTGCAGGCCCGTCATGACCACATGATTAATACCGAAAGCGCCAATATTATTTACAACGAAGTGGAAACTGATGATAAACAGCTGAAATGGTACGAGGAATCAGGGCATGTCATTACACTCGACAAAGAACGTGACCTCGTCCATCAGGATGTGTATGAATTTTTAGAGAAGCTCGATTGGTAATCAACAGGAGGTCGGATAATGGAAAAAGAAGCATTTATGGAAAAGCTTCTCTCGTTTATGAAGGAAGAGGCGTACAAACCTCTAACCGTTCAGGAACTTGAGGAGATGTTAAATATTACGGAAGCCGAGGAGTTTAAAGAGCTCGTCAAAGCGTTAGTCGCCTTGGAAGAAAAAGGGCTTATCGTACGGACGAGAAGCGACCGCTACGGCATTCCGGAGAAGATGAACTTAATAAAAGGAAAGATTTCAGCCCATGCGAAAGGATTCGCCTTTTTGCTGCCTGAGGATACGTCGTTAAGTGATGTGTTTATTCCGCCTAATGAGCTAAATACGGCAATGAACGGCGATATCGTCATGGTGCGTCTAAATTCACAGTCAAGCGGCTCCAGGCAGGAAGGAACCGTCATACGGATTTTAGAAAGAGCGATTCAGCGGGTTGTCGGCACGTATACAGAAACGAGAAACTTCGGCTTTGTCATTCCGGACGACAAAAAAATCACGAGTGACATCTTCATTCCGAAAAATGGGAAAAATGGAGCTGCGGAAGGGCATAAGGTTGTTGTCAAGCTGACGAGCTATCCTGAAGGCCGCATGAACGCAGAGGGTGAGGTTGAAACCATTCTCGGCCACAAAAACGACCCAGGCATTGATATTTTATCGGTCATTCATAAGCACGGCCTGCCGGGAGAATTTCCAGCTGACGCGATGGAACAGGCATCAAGTACGCCTGACACGATTGATGAAAAAGATCTGAAAGACCGCCGTGATCTCCGTGACCAGGTGATTGTCACCATTGATGGTGCGGATGCGAAGGATTTGGATGATGCAGTTACCGTGACGAAACTTGATGATGGAAGCTACAAGCTTGGCGTTCACATAGCTGATGTCAGCCATTACGTAACCGAAAACTCGCCGATTGACAAAGAAGCGCTTGAAAGAGGGACAAGTGTGTATCTGGTTGACCGTGTCATCCCGATGATTCCGCACAGATTGTCAAACGGCATCTGCTCCTTAAATCCAAAGGTTGACCGCCTGACGCTTTCTTGTGAAATGACAATTAACAGTCAGGGACAGGTGACAGAGCACGAGATCTTCCAAAGTGTCATCAAAACAACGGAAAGAATGACATATTCAGATGTGAATAAAATTCTTGTTGATGATGATGAAGAGCTGAAGCAAAAATACGAGCCTCTTGTTCCGATGTTCAAAGACATGGAGCGCCTGGCTCAAATTCTTCGCGATAAGCGGATGGACCGCGGCGCCGTTGACTTTGATTTCAAAGAAGCAAAGGTGCTTGTTAATGACGAAGGAGCGGTTAAAGACGTTGTTATCAGAGAACGCTCTGTCGCCGAGAAGCTGATTGAAGAATTTATGCTTGTGGCAAACGAAACAGTGGCAGAGCATTTCCATTGGATGAACGTCCCGTTTATATACCGGATTCACGAAGAGCCGAATGCTGAAAAGTTGCAAAAGTTTTTAGAATTTGTGACGACATTTGGCTATGTGGTGAAAGGAACGGCGGGGAATATTCATCCGCGCGCGCTGCAAAGCATTCTGGACGCTGTGCGTGACAGACCAGAGGAAACGGTTATATCTACTGTTATGCTCCGTTCGATGAAACAGGCGAAATACGACCCGCAAAGCTTGGGGCACTTCGGTCTGTCAACGGAATTCTATACGCATTTCACATCGCCGATCCGCCGTTACCCGGACTTAATCGTTCACCGTCTGATCCGAACGTATTTGATCAACGGCAAAGTCGATGAAGCGACACAGGAAAAGTGGGCTGAACGCCTGCCGGATATCGCCGAACATACATCATCAATGGAGCGCCGTGCAGTTGACGCCGAGCGTGAGACGGATGATCTGAAAAAAGCGGAATACATGCTTGATAAAATCGGTGAAGAGTTTGACGGCATGATCAGCTCTGTGACAAACTTCGGAATGTTCGTCGAGCTGCCGAATACAATTGAAGGACTCGTCCATGTCAGCTTTATGACAGATGACTACTACCGCTTTGACGAACAGCATTTCGCAATGATTGGCGAGCGGACAGGCAACGTCTTCCGCATCGGGGATGAAATCACAGTCAAGGTTGTCGATGTCAATAAAGATGAGCGCAATATCGACTTTGAAATTGTCGGCATGAAGGGCACTCCGCGGCGTCCGAGAGAATTGGACAGCAGCCGGAGCAGAAAACGCGGAAAGCCTGCCAGAAAACGTGTTCAAAGCACCAATACACCTGTTTCTCCAGCTCCGTCTGAGGAAAAAGGGGAGTGGTTCACTAAGCCGAAGAAGAAAAAGAAAAAACGCGGCTTCCAGAATGCTCCGAAACAGAAACGGAAAAAGAAGAAATAGCAGCTCAACCAGCAAATAGGGCCGCAGCGCTCTATTTGCTTTCTTTCGGAAACAGCTTTTCATTGTAGCGGTACGTGACATTTGGTAAAATAGAGCGTATCGCAAAAGGTGGACAGTTTTTCCTTAGAGAGAGGAGGTTCTGGCATGCCAAAAGGGTCAGGAAAAGTATTATCTCAAAATAAGAAAGCCAACCACGATTATTTTATAGAAGAAACCTATGAAACAGGCATCGTTCTGCAAGGAACCGAAATCAAATCGATTCGCGCCGGCCGCGTAAACCTTAAAGATTCCTTCGCCAAAATCGAACGGGGAGAAGTGTTTCTCCACAATATGCACGTCAGCCCATATGAGCAGGGAAACCGCTATAACCACGATCCGCTCCGGACAAGAAAGCTGTTAATGCACCGCAAGGAGATTAATAAGCTGATCGGGTTAACAAAGGAAAAAGGCTATTCTCTCGTTCCGCTGAAGCTGTATTTAAAAAACGGCTTTGCCAAAGTGCTTCTAGGCCTTGGAAAAGGGAAGAAGAACTATGACAAACGGGAAGATCTGAAGCGCAAGGACGCGAAGCGGGAAATCGAAAGAGCGTTCAGAGACAGTCAAAAAGGCTTCTAAAGGCGCATAGTGCTTGATTCGAAAATCAGGCCTGTGCTATACTGTGTTCACGATCAGATCACGACGCCATTCATTTGAAGGATTTGACAATTGAAAAGAGCCGTGATCATGTTATAATAAGACTATAGCCAGTTTGAGTGAGAGCTTGATATTTTCTCCCGTATTTCCCTTATACCAAGGGGACGTTACGGATTCGACAGGGATGGATCGAGCTTGAGCTGCGAGCCGAGAGGCGATCTCGTAAACACGCACTTAAATATAACTGGCAAAACTAACAGTTTTAACCAAAACGTAGCATTAGCTGCCTAATAAGCGCAGCGAGCTCTTCCTGACATTGCCTATGTGTCTGTGAAGAGCACATCCAAGTAGGCTACGCTTGCGTTCCTGTCTGAGAACGTAAGAAGAGATGAACAGACTAGCTCTCGGAAGGCCCGCCCGCAGGCAAGAAGATGAGTGAAACCATAAATATGCAGGCTACGCTCGTAGACGCTTAAGTAATCGATGTTTCTGGACGTGGGTTCGACTCCCACCGTCTCCATACATACTGACAATAAAGCAGAACCTCTCAAGAGGTTCTGCTTTATTTATTCTCCAAACCACAGGCACCAAAAAGTGCGTACTTCCATTTCAATCCCAGCTGTTTCATACTGATTGCAGAGCAGATGTTTCACCAATCAGATTTCTGTCAATAAATAAGAGGAATCAAAAACGGAGGGATGAATAATGAAGCTGAATTTACAAGGAAAAACCGCACTGGTGACCGGTTCGACATCTGGGATCGGAAAAGCTATTGCCTCTTCGTTAGCTGAAGAAGGTGCGGCAGTGATCATTAACGGACGCCGGGAAGAGAAAGTGAATCAGACGATAGATGAACTGAAAACACAACATGCTGAAGCGGTTCTTTATCCGGCTGCATTTGATTTGGGAACAGAAGAAGGCTGCAATGAGCTGTTTCAGGCATATCCAGAGGTTGATATTTTGGTCAACAATTTAGGGATTTTTGAACCGGCGGAGTACTTTGATATTCCCGACGATGAATGGTTTCGTTTTTTTGAAGTGAATATTATGAGCGGTGTAAGGCTGACACGCAGGTATTTGCATAACATGATAGAGAAAAAGGAAGGGCGTGTGATTTTCATTGCCAGTGAAGCGGCGATTATGCCGTCACAGGAAATGGCGCATTACAGTGCGACAAAAACGATGCAGCTGTCCATTTCCCGCAGTTTGGCGGAGCTGGCAACCGGCACGAATGTCACAGTCAACACCGTCATGCCGGGCTCTACCTTAACAGAGGGTGTGGAAACCATGCTGAACTCGCTGTATCCTGGTGAAAACCTGACTGTTCAAGAAGCTGAGGCACGTTTTATGAAAGAAAACCGGCCGACATCTATTATTCAAAGACTGATCCGTCCGGAAGAAATCGCCCACTTCGTTACATTTTTAAGCAGCCCGCTTTCCTCTGCGATCAATGGTGCGGCACTTCGGGCGGACGGCGGTTTGGTCCGCAGTGTCTTTTAAACCTCTCCCAACAGGAGAGGTTTTTTATATATTGTTGATTTCCATAAATTTCTGCCGTATAATATTGGTACCTAAATAGTTTTCTTGGTACCGAAAGCGGGGGATTAATGTGGAAAAAAGAATTATGGCGGAAACCATCCGGCTGATTAAGCAGAAAGGATTTTCATTTACGATGAATGATTTGGCGGCAGCGCTGGGAACGAGCAAGCGGACGCTCTATGCATATTATTCATCTAAAGATCAGCTTGTTGAGGCGGTTGTCGAACAATTTATAGCTGAAATGAAGCAAATAGAAAGAGACATCTATGAAAATGAAAGTTTAAATGTGCTTGAAAAGGTGAAAAAAATGCTGATCAGCCTTCCACAGGGGATGGAACTGCTGAACATGGGATTATTAAATGAACTAAAGAAATACCATTACGATGCGTGGCTTACATTAGACACGTTTATTAAGGCAGAATGGGCCATTGTCCTAGCATTATTAAACGAGTGCAAACAGCAAAAGAGAATCAGAAACATCAATCCGGACCTGTTTGTTCACATGTATATAGGGAGCATCAACCAAGTGTATGACCCTGAATATCCACTGAAACATCAGTTCACGACAGGAGAGGTGCTTGAATCAATTGTAGATGTTTTGTTTAACGGTATAACAGCTGATGAGGAGGCTGATGCCACGTGAATTGGGTGTTTCTATGCTTGGCGATTTTGTTTGAGGTTGCGGGAACGGTCAGCATGAAGCTATCGTCTGGTTTTACAAAGCTTATTCCCAGTTTGCTGTTGATTTTCTTTTATGGAGGGAGTCTTTTCTTTCTGACGCTTACGCTAAAATCAATAGATGTATCTGTTGCTTATGCTGTATGGTCAGGGATGGGAATCGTCCTGATTACAGTCATTGGTTTTTTGTTTTTTCAAGAACATGTGAGTGTCATGAAAGTCATTTCAATTGGTTTGATTATTGCCGGTGTTGTGTCTTTAAACCTGATCGAGCATGCTGCGGTGTCTGAGCCGGTACATAAAAGCGGGCAGTACAAATGAGATATATGAAGCTGTTTTTTCTCGTGACTGATATCGGTTTTATCTTGTACTGGCTGTCAGCCGGGTTTTCGCTCATACCGGAAAGCTGGGCTTTTAAACATCATGACCATCCGTTTATGATTGCTTGGAACTGGTCTTTTTTTCCGCTGGATATCCTGATTTCTGTCACAGGGTTGTACAGCTTGTACCTACAGCGGGTGAATCGAGCTGACTGGAAGCTGATGGCGCTGATTTCTCTTGTGCTGACCTGTTGTTCAGGTCTGCAGGCGCTATCATTCTGGACATTCAGCAGTGACTTTGATCTTGTGTGGTGGCTGTTTAATGGGTATCTATTGATTTATCCTTTATTTTTTATTCACCTGCTCTTGAAGGAAGGCAGAAGGACAAAACAGTCCTGACAGGTGCCGCTTTTATAATAAACTGATGTCATGCAAGCAGAGACGGTATAAGTCTCTGTTTTTTTATCGGGCACACCAATTGAGAAGCTAACCGCGTTTTTGGGCATACTAAAGCGAAGAAACGGGAAAAGTTCTACACATTCATTGAAAAGGATTTTGTCAAATGAACAAAACTGCTGCGAACAATCAAAGAATCATGCCTATCGTGAAGGATGCCTTTCGCATTCATGCAAATCCATTTCCTTGGAAAAAGGCTATCGGATCAGGTTTCGCTTCAGGGTTTCCTGTGCTGGTCGGTGCATTGGCAGGTCACACGGATTACGGATTAATTGCAAGTATCGGAGGCTTTGTTTATTTATATGCGGGCGGTGAATCGTACAAAAAGCGCGCCTTGAAGCTGCTCTTGGTTTCTATTGGGATCGCCCTCTCATTTGGTTTAGGGACGCTTTTGTCCGGGACGCTTTGGATGATGGCGGCTGTTTTGGGGCTGATCGGTGCAGCGGCGATGTTTATTTTTAGCGCGCTCGGCATTCAAGGCCCTGCGCCGATGTTTTTTGTCCTTGCCTTTTTAGTCAGTTCCGGGCTGCCGGCCGATCCTTCACAAGCGCTGTTCAGAGCGGGACTGACGTTTCTCGGCGGCATTTTCGCCATGGGTATCGCTTTAATCGGCTGGTTATGGAACAAACATGGACCGGAGGGAGCGGTGCTGCAAAAAACATATCATCAGCTGGCTGCATGTCTTTCAGCCGTCGGAACGCCAGGTTTTCATAACGCACAGCATCAGACGGTGCTCATGCTTAGAACAGCCCGACAAACGGTTCTTGGGAAAGGGAATAAACGGAAAAAATCGCGGCATGATGAACGGTTTTTCCGCCTGCTTGAAAAAGCTGACGACATATTCATTGCCATTATTCATTTTTCAGCTGAAACGCCGGACAGAGAGACCGCGCAGATTGAAAAGGCTCTTCGCCAAACCGGAGATATGCTTGCGCATGCAAGGGTTTCCGGTACGTTTCAGATTAATGAGAACGAATCTGAGCCTAGGCGGAAGCTGTTTGAAGAAATCAATGAGGTTTTGCATATCGCTTCAGGACGTTTTGATAAGCAGCTTGACGGGGAACCAAGCCGCCTGCCATCCTCTTTTTACTTTTTGAGAAATGCTTTTGACTGGAAGTCTCCAGTTTTGATTAGAGCGTTAAAGTACGGAATTGTTCTGTTTGCCGCCGATATGTTTGCCCTCGCATTCGGCTTTGCACGCTCCTATTGGATTCCGCTTTCGGCAGCAGCGGTCATGCTTGGCACTACTGTTGTTTTTACGCTTCACAGGGCTATTCAGCGTTCGGCCGGAACGGTGATCGGTGTTATGCTGGCAGGCGCAATCTTGTTTTTTAAGCCGGGCGGTGTTTATCTTGCGTTATGTATTGCAGCGCTGCAATGTCTTCTTGAGATGCTGATCGTCCGCAATTATGCGCTGGCTGTTCCCTTTTTAACCGCAAATGCGCTTGTTATCACAGAAAGTATGCATGGCGGCGCGGGTGCCGGTTATTTTATGATAGCGAGGCTGACTGATGTAGCTGTCGGCAGCGTGATCGGGCTGTTGGGAACAATGCTTTTGTGGCGGCGGTTTTCAACCAAGCGGCTGCCAGAACTTGTGCGGAATGTCATCCGGCTGGAAGGGCAGTTTGTGGAGAAACTGTTAACCGGGCAAATTGCCGACGAACACAAGTTAAGGGTGAGTCTTGTCAGGCTTCGGGATGCGTATGACAAGGCGCTTGGCGAGTTTCCTCACGCGAATGCGGATGCGCTCTGGCCTGCCATTTCCGGTGCTCAGCACTTAGGGTACTATTTGCTTTCGGCCCAAGCTCACCGCCGTCCGCCTGCTCCGTTTTCTGATGAAGAGATCAACCAGCTGGGGGCGTTTTTTGAAAAGGCTGAGCAATCCTTTATAGTGAAAAGGATGCCTGCGGATATTCAAGTGCCGCATGTCCCTCATTATCCTCGAATCAGTAAAGAACTGTCCGCGCTGTATTCCGGCTTGAGAACAGCTTTTGAAAAGTAAGCTGTTTGGGAAAGTTAAATAATCTTTAATTCGAGATATTTTACTTGAAAGTAAATTTCTTTGTCTTTATAATAAAGTCTAAGAGAGACAGAATAATCATTATGCATCTGTATGATAATAATTGATGTGTGATTTTTAAAAACGAAAGGGCTGGTAAAAATGGCAAAAGTATTATATATCACTGCTCATCCGCATGACGAAGCAACTTCGTACAGTATGGCAACAGGTAAAGCATTTATCGAATCTTACAAAGAAGCGAATCCAAATGATGAAGTTGTACATATCGATTTGTACAAAGAAAACATCCCGCATATTGACGCAGATGTATTCAGCGGATGGGGAAAGCTTCAGTCAGGTACAGGCTTTGAAGAGCTTTCTGAAAGCGAAAAAGCGAAAGTAGGCCGTTTGGGAGAGCTTAGCGATCAATTTGCATCAGCTGATAAGTACGTATTTGTTACTCCTTTATGGAACTTCTCATTCCCGCCAGTGATGAAAGCGTATCTCGATTCTGTTGCTGTTGCAGGAAAATCATTCAAATACACAGAACAAGGTCCTGTCGGCTTGTTAACTGATAAAAAAGCAATTCATATCCAAGCGCGCGGCGGCTACTATTCAGAAGGCCCTGCGGCTGAGATGGAAATGGGGCACCGCTACATCGGCATCATGATGAACTTCTTCGGCGTACCATCATTCGATGGCATTTTCGTAGAGGGACATAATGCGGAGCCTGATAAAGCACAGCAAATCAAAGAAGACGCGATTGCGCGTGCGAAAGAAGCAGGAAAAACATTCTAATGAAAAAGCCTCCCCTTATTTGGGGAGGCTTTTGTTTTAGTGCTCCAGCATAATGGTTCGTTTCTCTTTACTGCTTTCCATCGCGGCTTCAATGATGCGGATGACATTAATACCTTCCTCAGCAGTGACTGGCAGCGCAGCACCTTCTCGTATGCTTTCCGCTATTTTACGGTAATAAGTAAGGTAGGAGCCATTTACTGATGGAATCGTTTCTGTTTTTTTGTCGGAGCCACGAATGGTTGTAAGCTTTCCGTAAAACTCCGGAACATCCGCACCCCAGCTGTCATCCTCTGGTTTTCTTCCCGCTCTGAGTGCGTCTTCCTGTCCGTCAATTCCATATTTGATAAAGCTGGAATCTTTTCCATGGATTTGATAACGAGGTCCGTTTGCCGGAACGATTGATCCTCCGTATAGAATGGCTTGAAGCTTGCCATAATCCAGGGTTAAATGAAAATAGTCAACCGTTTCGGCATTTTCCCGCTGGGCCATCACGTTTGCAGTCACGGCTTTAGGCATCCCAAACAAATGCAGGGTTTGGTCTATGATGTGGGAGCCGAGATCATACAGCGTACCAGTGGCAGTGCCTTCTTTTTCCCGCCACCGCGCTTGAACTTCAGGTCTGTAGCGGTCATAGGAAACTTGATATGTATTGATATCTTCAAGGGATCCTTCAGAGATCAGTTTTTTAATTGTTAAAAAATCGTTATCCCAGCGTCGGTTATGATATACGCTTAATAATACGCCTTTTTCATCGGCAGCCCTTTTTAATGTTTCCCCCTCTTCGGCCGTTGCTGTCATTGGTTTTTCCATCACAACATGTTTTCCGGCCTGTATGCATGCCATAGCATGCTCGTAATGAAGGCCGCTCGGGGTGGTGACAATGACAAGCTCAATGGCAGGGTCATTTGTGATTTCCTCAAGCTCATGTACAACCTCAGCATCTGGAAAATCCCGTTTCACTTCTTCTGTCCGAGATGTCATGATTTTGCTGATTTGATATTCATCCAGAACATCCAGCAGCGGCCCGTGAAAAACAGAACCGGACAATCCGTATCCTAATATTCCAACCTTGATCGCATCCACTTTTCTTCTCCCCTTTAAAAGCGTTATCAACAGAAGTATATACCCTCCTGATCAAATGGTAAAACCTAACTGATTCATTTTTTGCGTCGGCATGCTTAGACAACCGTTTGGACAATCAGTATAATGGGAATTAATATCATTAAACAGAGGTGTACGCATGGAAAAGCATAACGAACATAAAACATTAAACCATAAAAGCTCGAAAGAAAAGGATCAGATTACAAACCGGCTTAAGCGGATTGAGGGCCAGGTCAGAGGCATTCAAAACATGGTGGAAAACGACAGATATTGTGTAGATATTCTTGTGCAAATTTCAGCTGTTCAGGCGGCAATGAAAAATGTGGCGCTTCATTTGCTTGAGGATCATGCCCATCATTGTGTAGCAGATGCCATCAAAAGCGGAGACGGGGAACAGGCCATTTCTGAGCTTTTGGACGTATTTAAAAAGTTCACAAAATCATAAAGCGTTTTTTTATTGTAATACCCTACGGGGGTATGGTAGGATAAAAATACAAAGAATAAACAGGAGGAATTAATATGGAACAAAAAACATTGCAAGTTGAAGGAATGTCTTGTCAGCACTGCGTCAAAGCAGTAGAAACAAGCGTAGGAGAACTGGACGGCGTCAGTGCCGTTCATGTCAATCTGGAAGCGGGTAAAGTCGATGTTTCGTTTGATGCTGACAAAGTATCAGTCAAAGATATTGCGGATGCGATAGAAGATCAGGGCTATGACGTAGCCAAGTGATTCAAGGTATCGCGCCTTTAGGGAGGCGCGATATTTCTTTCATTTTTATATACCCCCCAGGCGTATATAAAGGAGTGAGTATGTTGAGTGAACAAAAGGAAATCGCGATGCAGGTCTCTGGTATGACCTGTGCGGCATGTGCTGCCAGAATTGAAAAAGGCCTGAAGCGGATGCCCGGTGTCACGGATGCCAATGTTAATCTGGCAACGGAAACATCAAATGTAATCTACGATCCTGCTGAAACAGGGACTGCAGCGATTCAAGAAAAAATAGAAAAGCTGGGCTATCACGTTGTTACAGAAAAAGCTGAATTCGATATTGAAGGCATGACCTGTGCGGCTTGCGCCAATCGGATTGAAAAACGGCTTAACAAAATAGAAGGCGTCGCAAATGCACCAGTAAACTTCGCATTAGAAACAGTTACGGTCGAATACAATCCAAAAGAAGCGTCTGTCGGCGATTTGAAAGAAGCGGTAGATAAGCTTGGATATAAGCTAAAGTTGAAGGGTGAACAGGACAGTGAGGCTGCTGCTGCTAAAAAGAAAGAAGAACGGAAGCAAACGGCGAGACTGATTTTTTCAGCTGTCCTGTCGTTTCCATTGCTTTGGGCGATGGTGAGCCATTTTACATTTACATCATTCATTTGGGTACCGGATATATTTCTCAATCCGTGGATGCAATTTGCGCTGGCGACACCAGTCCAATTTCTGATCGGCTGGCCGTTTTATGTGGGTGCTTATAAGGCGCTCAGAAATAAAAGCGCCAATATGGATGTATTGGTCGCCCTCGGTACGACGGCTGCTTACGCTTATAGTCTTTATCTTACTTTTCAAAGCCTTGGCTCTCACGGGCATACAGACGGCCTTTACTATGAAACAAGCGCGATTTTGCTGACGCTGATTTTATTAGGCAAGTTGTTTGAAACAAAAGCAAAAGGCCGTTCCTCGGATGCGATTAAAAAGCTGATGAAGCTTCAAGCGAAAACAGCGACTGTTGTAAGAGACGGACAGGAGCAAATCATCCCGATCGATGAAGTGCTTGTTAATGACATTGTTTACGTCAAACCTGGCGAACGAATTCCTGTCGACGGAGAAGTGATTGAAGGCCGCTCAGCGGTTGACGAATCGATGATTACAGGAGAAAGTCTTCCTGTTGACAAAAATCCTGGTGACAGCGTGACAGGTTCAACCGTTAACGCAAACGGCTTTCTGAAAATTAAAGCTGTCAACGTCGGAAAGGATACTGCGCTTTCTCATATCATCAAAATTGTTGAGGAAGCACAAGGGTCAAAAGCGCCGATCCAGCGTCTCGCTGACCAGATTTCAGGCATTTTTGTGCCCATTGTATTGGGGATTGCCGTTCTCACTTTTCTCATTTGGTACCTTTGGGCGGCTCCTGGCGATTTTGCTGAAGCGATCAGCAAGTTCATTGCGGTTCTTGTCATTGCCTGTCCTTGCGCCCTCGGTCTTGCCACTCCGACAAGCATAATGGCTGGATCCGGACGCGCTGCTGAATTCGGGATTTTATTTAAAGGCGGCGAGCATTTAGAAAAAACACATCGTCTCGATACAATTGTTCTTGATAAAACCGGAACCGTGACAAACGGGAAGCCGCGTCTGACAGATGCCATTCCATTCGGCCGTTTTGAAGAAAAAGATTTGCTTCAATTTGCAGCGGCAGCGGAAACGGGATCAGAGCATCCGCTTGGCGAAGCGATTATTGCTGGCGTGAAAGATAAAGGGCTTGAGATACCGAAACTTACCCGCTTTGAAGCAAAAGTCGGCGCAGGCATTTTGGCTGAAGCGGGAGGAAAAAGCATTCTCGTCGGCACAAGAAAATTAATGGAGAGCGAACAGGTTGAGCATGGGGCTCTTCTCGCCCAAATGGAAGAGCTAGAGGCCGAAGGGAAAACAGTTATGCTTGTATCCATTGATGGAGAAGCAGCGGGGCTAGTAGCAGTTGCAGATACGATTAAGGATACGTCGCGGAAGGCTGTTGCCCGTCTGAAAGAGTTGGGCCTTGATGTCATCATGATGACAGGAGACAATCGCAGAACCGCAGAAGCCATTGCGAAGGAAGCGGGAATTGCGAATATCATTGCGGAAGTCCTTCCTGAACAAAAAGCGGCGGAAATCGCCCGCTTGCAAAAAGAAGGCCGCCAGACAGCAATGGTAGGCGACGGAATTAACGATGCGCCGGCGCTTGCCACAGCTGACATCGGCATGGCGATTGGAACTGGCACGGACATTGCCATGGAAACAGCAGACATTACACTGATTCGCGGCGATCTAAACAGCATTGCAGACGCAATCCGCATGAGCAGATTGACAATGAAAAACATTAAACAAAACTTATTCTGGGCGCTTGGCTATAACAGCCTCGGCATCCCAATCGCAGCACTTGGATTTTTAGCACCGTGGATAGCAGGAGCAGCAATGGCATTCAGCTCCGTTTCCGTTGTTCTGAATGCTCTTCGCCTGCAAAAAGTAAAATGAAAAACCGGCTATATGCCGGTTTTTGTTTTTCATTGACACTTTCTTGGAAAACAACATATAATAGGTGTAACTTATATATGAGTATATGCTCATATATGTAAAGTAAATAGAATACTCATTGATACGCTTTGAAAAGGGAACCCTAAATCGGAAGGTAAGGTGAGACTAGTGAAACAGGAATACGTTCTGGACGGTTTGGATTGCAGCAATTGTGCCCGAAAAATCGAAAATGGAGTCAAAGGCATAAAAGGCATTGACGGATGCGCGGTAAATTTTGCGGCAAGCACCTTAACTGTCTCAGCCGATGGGAAAGAAGAGCAATGGGTCACGAATAAAGTAGAGAAAAAAGTGAAATCAATTGATCCGCATGTAACGGTTCGCCAAAAGCATAAAAAGAAATCAGCTGATGATGGCTATCGTAATCGAATGGTCAATATGCTGATCAGAATGGCGGCGGCTGTCATTCTCGGCGCAGCGGCATATTTGGTTCATTCGGGAACCATTGAATTTTTCCTTTTCCTCGGTGCTTATTTGATCATCGGCGGTGACATTGTCATCCGCGCAGTCAAAAACATCATCCGCGGTCAGGTGTTTGATGAGCATTTCTTAATGGCTCTTGCCACAATCGGCGCTTTTCTGATTCAGCAATACCCTGAGGGGGTCGCCGTAATGCTGTTTTATCAAATCGGTGAGCTTTTTCAAGGAGCCGCGGTCAGCCGTTCCAGAAAATCAATTAGTGCGTTAATGGACATACGGCCTGATTACGCCAATCTCAAAACAAAGAACGGCATCGAACAGGTTTCCCCGGAGGACGTTCAGACAGGAGACATCATTGTGGTTAATCCGGGAGAAAGCATACCCTTGGACGGTAAGGTCGTGCAAGGGTCAGCGATGGTTGATACATCTGCGTTGACAGGTGAGTCCGTTCCGAGAAAAGCTGCGGAAGGACAAGATGTAATGTCAGGCTTTATCAATCAAAACGGCGTTCTGCATATTGAAGTCACAAAGGGCTATCAGGAATCAGCAGTATCAAAAATATTAGACTTGGTTCAGAATGCGAGCAGCCGTAAAGCCCGGACAGAAAACTTTATCACGAAGTTTGCCAAGTATTATACACCTGCTGTTGTGATCATTGCGGTATTGCTGGCCTTTGTTCCGCCGCTTGTTCTTTCTGGCGCCGCGCTTTCCGATTGGGTGTACCGCGCGCTTATCTTTTTAGTGATTTCTTGTCCTTGTGCGCTTGTTGTCTCTATTCCGCTCGGTTTCTTCGGCGGAATCGGAGCGGCCTCAAAGGCCGGAGTGCTTGTAAAGGGAAGCAATTATTTAGAAGCCTTGAATCAAGTCAAATACGCGGTGTTTGATAAAACGGGAACACTAACAAAAGGCAGCTTTGAAGTGACAGAAATCAAACCTGCGGAAGGTTTTACAAAGGATAGATTACTTGAAGCGGCGGCATACGCTGAGCTTCATTCACAGCATCCGATTGCTGAATCTGTGCGTAAAGCTTACGGGAAAATGCTTTCCTCCGATGAGATAGAGTCATACGAAGAAATCCCCGGCCACGGCATTTTTGCAAAGGTAAATGGAACTGAGATCCTTGCCGGGAATAAAAAGCTCATGGAAAGAGAACAAATTGAGGATGTCCCGGATGAAAATGCTGGAACAATCGTACACGTTGCTGTTGATCAACACTATGCCGGAGCAATCATCATAGCGGATGAAGTAAAGGAAGACGCAGCACAGGCGGTTGCTGATCTGAAGTCGCTTGGGATCAAACAGACAGCTATGCTGACGGGTGATTCGAAACAAACGGGAGAAGCCGTCGGAAAACAGCTTGGGATTGGTGAGGTATATGCAGAGCTGCTGCCGCAAGATAAAGTCGCGCAGGTCGAAGCATTAGAAGCTAAGCTTTTGCCTAGTGAAAAACTCATTTTTGTCGGTGACGGCATCAATGATACGCCGGTGCTTGCACGCGCAGATATAGGGATCGCGATGGGAGGCCTTGGGTCAGACGCCGCGGTAGAAGCCGCAGACATCGTGCTGATGACAGATCAGCCGTCAAAAATAGCAGAAGCGATTCGGATTGCGAAACGGACACGGCGAATCGTGTGGCAAAACATCGGCTTTGCTTTAGGTGTGAAAGCGATCTTTCTCATTCTTGGAGCATTTGGAATTGCAACCATGTGGGAAGCGGTTTTCTCAGATGTCGGTGTTACACTGCTCGCTGTGGCAAACGCTATGCGCGTCATGCGTCTCAAAAACAAATAAATTGTCGGAGAGAATTCATTTTTTCGGGGTTTTCTTATCGGCGCTTGTCTTGTTAAAATAAAGAAGTGGATCAATTGCGATCCGCTTCTTTTTTAATTTTAAAACGATGAGGTGTCGGAGTGAAAAAGAAACAGCAGTCTTCTGCGAAATTCGCGGTCATCCTTACGGTTGTGGTTGTTGTATTGCTAGCAGCCATTGTCATCATTAATAACAAAACGGAACAAGGCAATGATGCGGTTTCCGGACAGCCGTCTATCAAAGGGCAGCCTGTGCTTGGCAAGGACGATGCACCGGTAACTGTAGTAGAATTCGGAGATTACAAATGTCCGTCTTGCAAGGTGTTTAACAGTGACATCTTTCCAAAAATACAAAAAGACTTTATTGATAAGGGCGATGTGAAATTTTCTTTCGTGAACGTCATGTTCCATGGAAAAGGTTCAAGGTTAGCGGCTCTTGCATCTGAAGAAGTATGGAAGGAAGACCCTGACTCTTTCTGGGATTTCCATGAAAATCTGTTCGAAAAACAGCCGGATACGGAACAGGAATGGGTAACCCCAGGCCTCCTTGGTGATCTTGCAAAAAGCACCACAAAGATAAAACCTGAGACGCTCAAGGAAAATCTTGATAAGGAAACATTCGCTTCTCAAGTGGAAAAGGATTCTGACCTTAATCAAAAAATGAACATACAGGCAACACCGACGATTTATGTCAATGATAAAGTGATCAAAAATTTTGCGGATTATGATGAAATCAAAGAGACAATAGAAAAAGAGCTGAAAGGGAAGTAACAATATGAAAAATAGAATCGTATTTTTATATGCTTCCTGGGTTGTGGCTCTTATCGCTATGCTGGGCAGCCTGTATTTCAGTGAAATCAGAAAGTTTATTCCATGTGAACTGTGCTGGTACCAGCGTATCCTCATGTATCCGCTCGTCCTGATTTTAGGCATCGCCACCTTTCAAGGGGACACACGAGTGAAAAAATATGTGCTCCCGATGGCGATTATTGGGGCATTCATTTCGATCATGCATTACTTAGAGCAAAAAGTGCCCGGCTTTAGCGGCATTAAGCCATGTGTCAGCGGCGTGCCGTGCTCGGGCCAATATATTAACTGGTTTGGTTTTATTACGATTCCATTCCTGGCCCTGATTGCTTTTATCCTGATTATCATTTTTATGTGCCTGCTGAAAGGCGAAAAATCTGAATAACAAAAAAAGCGCCCGCGTATGCCGGGCGCTTTTTTAATTTCGCAAACTCATGTCCATCAGCAATAGCCGTATTCCCTCTAAATTTATCTTTTTTTCTCATAAAAATGTTATTGATTTTACGCTTGAGCGATTATAAAATCTAGAGGTCGTCAGAAAATTTAACAAACATAAAAGGGAGTCATCAGAATGGCTTGGGAGCTGCTCAGTGTGATTGGCATCATTGCGTTTGCAGTCAGCGGCGCAATTGTTGCGATGGAAGAGGAATATGATATTTTAGGAGTTTATATATTAGGGATTGTCACAGCTTTTGGAGGAGGAGCGATCCGCAATTTGCTGATCGGTGTTCCGGTGTCAGCGCTATGGGAGCAGGGAGCGTACTTTCAAATCGCGCTTTTATCTATTACAATTGTGTTTCTGTTTCCGAAGCTGCTGCTGAAGCATTGGAATAAGTGGGGCAATTTATCAGATGCGATCGGCCTCGCTGCCTTTGCTATCCAAGGCGCACTGTATGCCGTCAAAATGGGCCATCCGCTTAGTGCCGTGATCGTGGCTGCGGTGCTGACGGGAAGCGGGGGCGGGATCATCCGCGACCTTCTTGCCGGGCGCAAACCGCTTGTGCTGAAGGCAGAAATTTATGCAGTCTGGGCGGCTCTCGGCGGTTTAATCGTCGGCTTGGGCTGGCTGGGGAACTCGTTCGGCTTATACGTTCTGTTTTTCGTGCTCGTTGTTTGCCGGGTTTGTTCCTATATGTTTAATTGGAAGCTGCCAAACCGTTCTTTTCGCTTAGATAGTCAGTAAAATAAAAGAAACCTCTCCATGACGGAGAGGTTTCTTTTATGGTAGCCTGCCGGGATCAAATAAAAAGTCCTTTTCGAATGCTGACCGCGCAGAGCAAAGCTATTGAAAATTAATAGGTAGCCCAAAAGGTATAGCTGATGGTTTTTTTAGTTCCTGTGTTAGTGAATTTGAATCTGTATTTTGTTTTGTAGCTTTTAGAAGCTTGTTTGTAACTTAAATTTGTAGAGCCTTTTTTCGTTGCATAAAAAGTTTTAACATTTTTCCAGCCTTTATTTGTCTTTTGTTGCAGAGTTGCTGTAATTTTCCCGCTGCCTGATCCGTTTGCTGTCATGTTGGCCCAAGTTCCTCGTCCTGGATAATAAATCTGAAATGTTGGCGAGTAAGTATAGTTTTTAAATGAGCCCGAATGGTAATGAGTACTCCATATTTGACCTTTTTTAACCCAATCTTTAGCTTCCGCTTTGTTGTTTACTATGTCAATTGACGTAAAACTTGTTACGGCTACGACGAATGCCAGCAACATCATAGATAGCTTTTTCTTCACTGAGTATTTCCTCCTAACTAATTCTGGTTCTTTCTTCATGTTCATATCATAAACCGAGAGAAATAATGTAACATCGTCCTATTCTCCCAAATGAAAAACTTCAATTTGTTGAAATATGTCGAAATTGGATGAAAATGACTATTTTACTGCGACTATAGATACGATAGCAAGGATGTAGTTGCTTTATGGAAGATGACAATAACAGCCAGTTTAGTCATTCTTCACGTTAGATGAACAGACAAACACGGTAAAGCTCTGCGGTGTTTTTAAAATGAAAAAGATATATTATATCGAAGATTGAATGGAATAAGGAATCGATACTGATGAAAGAGAAGAGTCGCAACCTAAGAAAAGCACGTCCAACAGTGATCAATGTGAAATCTTAAAATAAAAAAACGATCTCGAGTTGAGATCGTTTTTTTTAGTGCATATAAATAACCCAAACCTTGAACGATGTTGGGTGAATGTGCTATTATAAATTGTATTTGCCAGTTTGCATCATATATTTAATATATGTATCCAATTATATTTTACAGTATTTCATCTATGTTTGTCAACTATTTTCTGGAGGTGCCGTTCATGAATCAGCAGGATAAGGAATGGAAGGAAGAGCAGTCGAGAATAGATGAGGTGCTGAAGGAGCTCGAAAAAAAAGAGCGGTTTCTGGAAACGTCTGCGGGCGGGTTGAAGCATGATATCATCGGATTAAGAAAAAGCTTTTGGGAGGATGTTAAGGTTAATTTTGATGATGCCCATGAAGCGATTGAAACGATGGCAAGCATTAAGCAGCAGGCAGAGCTGCTGTCTGATCGGGAACAGAATCATCGGCGCATGGATCAGCAGCTCAAACGAATTCATCAATTGAAAAAATCGCCTTATTTCGGCCGGATTGATTTTATTGAAAACGGCGAGGCGGAGGCAGAGCGAATTTATATCGGTTTAGCTTCCTGTTTGGATGAGAAAGAGGAACACTTTCTGATCTATGACTGGAGGGCGCCGATATCAAGTTTGTACTACAATTATTCTCCAGGAAAAGCGGAGTACGAGGTGCCCGGTGAAACGATAGAAGGGGAAATGGTGCTGAAACGCCAGTTTATGATCAAAAACGGCACTCTCAAGGCAATGTTTAATACCGATATGACGATTGGTGATGAAATGCTGCAAGAGGTATTAAGCCATCACTCCGATACCCAAATGAAAAACATCGTGTCTACGATTCAGAAAGAACAAAATCAGATTATCCGTAATGAAAAAAGCAAGATCCTGATCGTGCAGGGAGCGGCTGGCAGCGGGAAAACATCGGCTGCGCTTCAGCGTGTCGCTTATTTGTTATACAGGCACCGTGGCGTCATTGATGCCGGACAAATCGTTTTGTTTTCTCCCAACTTCTTATTTAACAGCTATGTCTCCTCTGTTTTGCCGGAGTTAGGAGAAGAGAATATGGAGCAGGCGACGTTTCAGGAATATATCGAGCATCGTCTTGGCCGCAAGTTCAAATGTGAAAGCCCCTTTGATCAGCTCGAATATTGCCTGACCGAAACAAAGGGAGGCGATTTTCCAACAAGGCTTGCGGGAATCACATGGAAGGCGGGTTTATCCTTTCAGCAATTCATTAATGAATACGTCACACGGCTTTCCTCTGAAGGGATGATTTTTAAAAATATTATATTCCGCGGACAAAAGCTGATCACAAAGGAGCAAATTCAATCCTATTTTTACTCATTGGATCAAAATCACTCCATCCCGAATCGGATGGAGCAAACCGCGAAGTGGCTGCTGAGTGAGCTTAACAAGCTTGAGAAAAAGGAACGGCGAAAGGATTGGGTCGTTCATGAAGCTGAGCTGCTTGACAAAGAGGACTACTTGGACGTGTACAAAAAACTGCAAGAAAGGAAACGGTTCAGCGAGAGTACGTTTAACGATTATCAAAGAGAGCAGCAGCAGCTTGCCGCCATCATTGTGAAAAAAGCTTTCAAACCGCTCAAACAGGCGGTCAGACTCCTTGCATTTCTTGATGTTACACAACTTTATTTGCAATTGTTTTCTGGCTGGGGAGGAAAATTTCAGCATGAGAAGATGGCCGTGATAGGTGAGCTGACCCGTTCGGCATTTACGGATAATAAATTGCTCTATGAGGACGCGGCACCGTTTCTTTATATGCAGGATCTGATTGAGGGCAGAAAGAAAAATACGAAGATCAAACATCTATTTATTGACGAAGCCCAGGACTATTCACCGTTTCAGATGGCTTACATGAGAAGTATTTTTCCGGCTGCCAGCATGACAGTGCTCGGTGATATCAATCAGTCCATCTACGCGCATACCATACACGGGGATCAGCGTATGGATGCGTGCTTTGAGGATGATCCTGCTGAGTATGTTCGTTTAAAGAGAACATACAGATCAACAAGGCAGATTGTCGAGTTTACCAAAGCGATGCTTCAAGATGGAGCGGATATTGAGCCGTTTAATAGAAGCGGGGAAATGCCGCTCGTTGTCAAAACTGAAGGACATGAGAGCCTTTGCCAAAAGCTCGCGCAAGAAATTGGCCGGCTCAAGAAAAAAGGGCGCGAAACAATAGCCGTCATCTGCAAGACTGCGCAGCAATGCATACAGGCGCACGCCCACATGAGTGAATATACAGATGTTCGCCTGATTCATAAAGAAAATCAACCATTCCAAAAGGGTGTTTGCGTGATTCCGGTGTATTTAGCAAAGGGAATTGAATTTGACGCAGTGCTTGTCTATGATGCATCTGAAGAACACTATCATACAGAGCACGACCGCAGGCTTTTATATACTGCGTGCACCCGTGCGATGCACATGCTGGCGGTATTTTATACAGGTGAAGCCAGTCCGTTTGTAACCGCTGTGCCGCCTCACTTATATCAGATGGCTGAATGAAGAGAAGGGAGTCCTTCTCTTTTTTCTATTTACATGAAGCATAGCCGTTTTATCATTAGGATTCTTAATAGTTATCATCATGTAAATATATTTTACTTAAGCCTAGTATTCCGGTAAAGTTCAATTAGATGCAATTTTCGATCAGTTTATAACTTTGTGAGGTGGATATGTTGCAACTTCAGGTAATGAACAGTCCGTTTAATCAGGAGCAGGCAGAGCTCCTTAACCGCCTTCTGCCGACCTTGACCGAATCCCAGAAAATCTGGCTGAGCGGATACTTATCCGCGCAATTTTCCGCCCAAGAAACTGCGGGTGCGCCGGCGGCAGCTGTGTCTGCGGAAGCGGCGGCACCAGCTGTTTCAAAAGAAGTGACCGTTCTTTATGGTTCACAGACGGGAAACGCACAGGGGCTTGCAGAAAATGCCGGCAAGCAGCTTGAACAGAGCGGTTTTCAAGTGACCGTCTCATCCATGAGCGATTTTAAGCCGAATCAGCTGAAGAAGGTAACCAATCTTTTAATCGTCGTCAGTACGCATGGAGAAGGCGAGCCGCCTGATAACGCGCTGTCGTTTCATGAATTTCTGCACGGAAGACGGGCGCCTAAGCTTGAAGACCTGCGCTTTTCCGTTTTGGCGCTTGGTGACAGTTCGTACGAATTTTTCTGCCAGACAGGGAAAGAATTTGATCAGCGCTTAGAAGAACTCGGCGGAAAACGGATTTCTCCGCGCGTTGATTGCGATCTTGACTATGATGAACCGGCAGCCGAATGGCTTGAGGGTGTATTGAAAGGATTAAATGAAGCTGGGGGCGGAAGCGCCGCGCCTGCGCCGGCGGCTGCGTCACAAACCGGTGAGTCTTCGTATTCCAGAACAAACCCGTTTCGGGCTGAAGTGTTAGAAAATTTAAATTTAAACGGCAGAGGATCAAATAAAGAAACACGCCATGTGGAGCTGTCTCTTGAAGGATCTGGCCTAACTTACGAGCCTGGTGACAGCCTCGGCGTCTATCCGGAAAACGATCCGGAACTTGTCGAGCTGCTCCTTAAGGAAATGAATTGGGACCCGGAAGAAATTGTGACGCTTAATAAGCAAGGTGATGTCCGTCCGCTGAAAGAAGCGCTGATTTCTCACTATGAGATTACCGTTCTCACAAAACCGCTTCTTGAACAGGCAGCCCAGCTGACAGGGAACGATGAGCTTAGAGAGCTTTTAGCCCCGGGAAATGAGGAGAATGTAAAAGCCTATATTGAAGGTCGCGATTTGCTTGATCTCGTCCGTGACTATGGCCCATTTAGTGTATCTTCGCAGGAGTTTGTCTCGATTTTGCGAAAAATGCCTGCCCGCCTTTATTCGATTGCAAGCAGTTTATCCGCAAATCCGGATGAAGTGCATTTAACAATCGGCGCAGTCCGCTACGATGCGCACGGCCGTGAACGAAAAGGCGTCTGCTCGATTTTGTGCGCGGAACGTCTGCAGCCGGGTGACACACTGCCGGTTTATGTACAGCACAATCAAAACTTTAAGCTTCCGAAAGACCCTGAAACACCGATTATCATGGTGGGCCCTGGGACAGGCGTCGCACCTTTCCGTTCCTTTATGCAGGAGCGTGAGGAGACGGGAGCGGAAGGAAAGGCATGGATGTTCTTTGGCGATCAGCACTTTGTCACGGATTTCCTTTACCAGACAGAGTGGCAGAATTGGCTCAAAGACGGTGTGCTGACAAAAATGGATGTGGCGTTCTCACGTGATACGGAAGAAAAAGTATATGTGCAGCACCGCATGCTTGAACATAGCGCAGAATTGTTTGAATGGCTTCAAGAAGGAGCGGCTGTTTACATTTGTGGAGATGAAAAGCACATGGCGCATGACGTCCATAACACATTGCTTGAAATTATCGAAAAAGAAGGCAATATGAGCCGCGAAGAAGCGGAGGCTTATCTTGCCGATATGCAGCAGCAAAAACGCTATCAGCGTGATGTATACTGATTTGACTTGAAAGGAGTTTTTCAACATGGTGACCAAAATTCTAAAAGCACCGGACGGCTCTCCAAGTGATGTTGAACGCATTAAAAAAGAAAGTGATTATTTGCGCGGCACGCTGAAAGAAGTGATGCTCGATCGAATCAGTGCCGGAATTCCGGATGATGACAACCGCCTGATGAAACACCACGGCAGTTATTTGCAGGATGACCGCGACCTCCGAAATGAACGCCAAAAGCAGAAGCTTGAGCCCGCATATCAGTTCATGCTGCGCGTGCGTATGCCAGGGGGCGTCTCGACGCCTGAACAATGGCTTGTCATGGATGAGCTGTCCCAGAAATACGGGAACGGCACATTAAAATTGACGACACGTGAAACGTTCCAAATGCACGGGATTCTGAAATGGAACATGAAGAAAACCATTCAGACGATCCACTCAGCACTTTTGGATACGATCGCAGCCTGCGGAGACGTAAACCGTAACGTCATGTGTGCATCAAACCCTTATCAATCTGAAATCCACTCAGAGGTATACGAGTGGTCTAAAAAATTAAGTGATGATCTGCTGCCGCGGACGAGAGCATATCATGAAATTTGGCTTGATGAGGAAAGAGTTGCCGGCACGCCGGAGGAAGAAGTCGAGCCAATGTACGGACCGCTCTATCTGCCGCGGAAGTTTAAAATCGGTATTGCCGTTCCGCCGTCTAATGATATTGACGTCTTTTCACAAGATCTGGGATTCATTGCGATTGTCGAGGATGGCAAGCTGATCGGTTTTAACGTGGCAATCGGCGGCGGTATGGGAATGACGCATGGCGATACTGCGACATATCCGCAATTAGCCAAGGTGATCGGTTTCTGCCGGCCTGAGCAAATGTATGACGTTGCTGAAAAAACGATTACGATTCAGCGTGATTACGGCAACCGTTCTGTCCGTAAAAATGCGCGGTTCAAATACACAGTTGACCGCCTCGGTTTAGAAAACGTAAAAGAAGAATTGGAAAACCGTCTCGGCTGGAGCCTGGAAGAAGCGAAGCCGTATCATTTCGATCATAACGGCGACCGCTATGGCTGGGTGGAAGGCATCGAGGATAAATGGCATTTCACGCTGTTTGTCGAAGGCGGCCGTATAACGGATTACGATGATTATAAGCTGATGACTGGCTTGCGGGAAATCGCCAAAGTTCATACAGGTGAGTTCCGGCTGACAGCCAATCAGAACTTAATGATTGCGAACGTTTCAAGCGATAAAAAAGAAGAAATCAGTGCTTTAATTGAACAGTACGGACTAACTGACGGCAAGCACTATTCAGCACTTCGCCGCAGCTCGATGGCATGCGTCGCTCTTCCGACCTGCGGATTGGCAATGGCCGAAGCAGAACGTTATTTGCCGACCCTGTTAGATAAGATTGAAGAGATTATTGACGAAAACGGCCTTCGTGATCAGGAAATCACCATTCGCATGACAGGGTGTCCGAACGGCTGTGCACGTCATGCACTCGGTGAGATCGGATTTATCGGAAAGGCGCCGGGCAAATATAATATGTATCTTGGCGCTGCGTTTGACGGAAGCCGTTTAAGCAAAATGTACCGTGAAAACATCGGTGAAGCAGACATTTTAAGCGAGCTGCGCATCCTTCTTTCCCGCTATGCGAAAGAACGTGAGGAAGGCGAGCATTTCGGTGACTTTGTCATCCGCGCGGGCATTATCAAAGCAACAACTGACGGTACGAATTTTCATGATTGAGAAAGAAAGACGAGAGACAGGGAGTAGCTTCCTGTCTCTTTTTTCTATAATTTGCTCTGCTGCAAAAAAGTTCACTGTGAGCATATCATGAGAAAAAATACCCTAAAAAGGGTACTATAAAAGAAGACAAGTGTGGAGAGAACTCCTGCGAAACCACATAGCGTATGCAAGGCCACCCTAGCTCAAGGGCTTTTAGACAAACAGATTTTTTGGCTCATCATGCCGACACACAACAGACGAAGGAGGTCATGCATTTGGACATATTTTTAGTTGTGCTCGTATTATTAACGATTATTGCGATTTCTAATATCGTGAACCGGTTTATTCCGTTTATTCCGGTGCCGCTGATTCAAGTGGCTCTTGGGATTCTTGCCGCCTCATTTCCACAGGGACTTCATTTTGAATTAAACACCGAATTGTTTTTTGTTCTGTTTATCGCGCCTCTGCTATTTAATGATGGAAAGAGGACACCGCGGGCAGAGCTTTGGAATTTAAGGGCTCCGATTTTATTGCTTGCACTCGGCCTTGTATTTGCGACTGTGATTGTAGGCGGCTACACGATTCACTGGATGATTCCTGCTATTCCGCTGGCAGCGGCCTTTGGACTTGCGGCCATTCTTTCACCGACTGATGTCGTCGCTGTCAGCGCATTATCAGGAAGAGTGAAAATGCCAAAAGGAATTCTTCGCCTGCTGGAAGGTGAGGGGCTGATGAATGACGCATCAGGTCTGGTGGCCTTTAAGTTTGCGATTGCAGCGGCAGTGACTGGTGCATTTTCATTAGCACAAGCGGCTGTCAGCTTTGTCTTTATTTCTCTCGGAGGCTTGCTGTGCGGGGTTGTCATTTCATTTTTGATTATTCGTTTTCGCCTATTTCTGCGCCGCCTTGGCATGCAGGATGTCACGATGCATATGCTGATTCAAATTCTGACGCCGTTTGTGATTTATTTGGCAGCTGAAGAAATCGGCGTTTCCGGCATTTTAGCTGTTGTGGCTGGCGGTATTACCCATGCGGTTGAACAGGATCGTCTGGAATCAACGATGATCAAGCTGCAAATTGTCTCCTCAAGTACGTGGAACATTATTTTATTTATTTTGAACGGCCTGGTCTTCGTTATTCTCGGCACGCAAATCCCTGATGTTATTTCTGTTATCTTTAACGACACTGCCATCAGCAACATGAAGGTGATCGGCTATATCCTAGTCATCACATTTACGTTAATGCTCCTGAGATTCCTGTGGGTGCTGTTCTTCTGGAACGGCAAATGGTTCTTTAATAAAGATCAGAACATCTATAAACCGGGTCTTCGTTCGACGCTGTTAATTTCGATTTCCGGTGTGCGTGGAGCAGTAACGCTTGCAGGTTCTTTTTCCATTCCGTATTTCCTGGAGGACGGCACGCCGTTTCCGGAAAGAAATCTGATTCTCTTTTTAGCAGCCGGCGTCATTTTATGCACGCTTGTCATTGCTACCGTTGTGCTGCCGATTCTGACTGAAAAAGAAGAAGAGGACGAGGAACGAAACAAGAAGCTGCTGACGGCGAGACGCAAATTGATCAAAACAGCCCTTCAAACGATTAAAGAGGACATGAATGAGACAAACAAAACGGCCTCTCTTGCGGTGATAGCTGAATACAATGAGAAAATGAAAAATCTTCGTTTTCAGCAGTATACATCGTCTAATCGCATCAAAAAGCACGAGCGTAAAGTCCGTGCCCAAGGGGTTAAGGCAGAGCAAGAGGCGCTGATGAAAATGCTGGAGCGGGGAGACATCCCGGAAGAAACAGCAAATGTGCTGCAAGAACGATTTAACGAGTTGGAAATTTTGTATGCGAACCCGTTTAAAGTCGGATTATCAAAAACAAGGCTCAAGAGGCTGATGTATTGGATTTTCTTCGGTGAACATAAAAAGCCGGAGATGTCGATTTTAAATGAAGCGGGATTGATACGGGCAACAAGAGTGAAAACGGCAAAAGCAGCGATAGAATATCTGGAAAAACACAAGACGGAAGAGCATAAAGAAGTGTTTTTATCTGTCATTACATTCTATAAACAGTTAATTTTCAGGCTGGAGCACAGCCATCATGAGCTGAAATCAAGCGCCCATTTTGAAAATCAGAAGCTGGAAGTGAAGCTGAAGGCTGTACAGGCGATCAGAAATGAAATTCAAACACTTTTCGAGGAAAGAGAAATTTCCCGGGACATCTCCCATGAGCTTCGCCAATACATTAATGATGTCGAAGCCGCCATGCTTGAAGGCGGCGAATAAATGCAGAAAAAAAGCTGGCGTTAGAGCGCCAGCTTTTTTTATATTAAGGGCGATGAAATGCGACAGTGCTGCCATCCCGGTCGAACCAGCCTCTGAAGGCCCAGTTGATCCAGCCGCCATCGCCTTTGTTTGTAAAGGTTCCATCTTCAAATACCCAAATGCCATACGTAATGCCGTCGTAAACGGCTGAGCCGTAAAATTGCACACCGTTCAAATGATCTTCATATTCCTGGCTTAAATTAAAGACCATGACGTTATATTTTTGGCCGGACGCGTAGAAGGAAGACTCCATGAGGTTTTTCACAAAGCCATCCCTATTCTGTGCGGATTTGATGGCATCAGCGATCTGGTTGGCAATTCCAAGTACATCCAGGTTGACGTTTAAACCTACATCAGCGGCAGTTGTTCCAGCAGTAGTTGTCTGCGACATCTTCGGAGCAGGATTTTCTTCAGCGGAAGCAAAGGACGCAAAGGACAAAGGGGCAATTGTCAAAGCGGCACCAAGAGCAAGTGTCATTGGGATACGAATACGTTTCAAGTTGTTTCCTCCTTTGTTTTCATTTGGTTACACTACACGCATACCCTGCTCAATGTATTTGTAATCTCAATATTGTTAAAATAGGAAAAAAATAGTGTTTGGATTTGCCTGTGCTGTGAAAAAAGAAGCAAAAAGAGGGTCTTAAGCGTATTATTGGTATCGGCTGAGAGGAATGTGAGATAATATAGACGCTTACATTTCAGTGAAAGGGTGGAGGTTCAAGTGCCAACAAGTTTAAAAGATACTGTAAAGTTACATAACGGAGTTGAAATGCCTTGGTTCGGTCTGGGCGTTTTTAAAGTAGAAAATGGTAATGAAGCGACTGAATCAGTGAAAGCGGCAATTAAAAATGGCTATCGCAGTATTGATACAGCAGCGATCTACAAAAATGAAGAAGGCGTTGGCATCGGGATTAAAGAATCCGGTGTGGCAAGAGAAGAGCTCTTCATCACATCAAAAGTGTGGAATGAAGATCAAGGCTATGAAACAACGCTTGCTGCCTTTGAAAAAAGCCTAGAAAGACTGCAGCTTGATTACTTAGATTTATATTTGATCCATTGGCCTGGCAAAGATAAATATAAAGATACATGGCGCGCGCTTGAAAAGCTGTACAAAGACGGCAAAATTCGCGCGATCGGCGTCAGCAATTTCCAAGTTCATCATTTAGAAGAGCTGTTGAAAGATGCTGAAATCAAACCGATGGTGAACCAAGTTGAATTTCACCCTCGCTTGACGCAAAAAGAATTAAGAGATTACTGCAAAGGGCAAGGAATTCAGCTGGAAGCGTGGTCTCCGCTCATGCAGGGACAGCTTTTGGATAACGAAGTGCTGACACAGATTGCTGAAAAACACAATAAATCTGTGGCTCAAGTGATTTTGCGCTGGGATCTGCAGCATGAAGTTGTAACCATTCCAAAATCCATTAAAGAACACCGTATCATCGAAAACGCTGATATTTTTGATTTCGAATTGTCTCAAGAAGACATGGACAAAATTGACGCATTAAATAAAGATGAGCGTGTCGGCCCAAATCCTGATGAGCTTCTGTTTTAATCAAAAAACTCCCCGTTACGGGGAGTTTTTTAGTGCGTTTTTTTCTGTTGAATGAAAAACAGCATCAAAAAGGAAATGACAACAATACAGACGACCCACGCCCAGGCAAGGGTATTGTTGCCGGAATCCAATGAGACATATATCGCCGTCGGCAGTGTTTGCGTAACACCGGGGATGTTCCCTGCAAACATGAGTGTTGCGCCAAATTCTCCGAGCGCCCGTGCAAGGCTGAGGATGCTTCCGGTCAGCAATGAAGGATAGGCAAGCGGGACGGAGATATGGATAAACACTTTCCATCTGCTAGCGCCGTCTACCATGGCCGCACCTTGTATATCGGGGTCAATGTCAGCAAATCCGGTTTTGGCTGATTGGTACATAAGCGGAAAGGCTACAACAGCCGAGGCGATCACAGCGGCCCACCAGGTGAAAATGACAGGCTGCCGGAAGATCCACTCGATGGCTTGTCCGATGAAGCTGTGCTTTCCGAAAATGACGATCAAAATAAAACCGACAACAGTAGGCGGAAGAACGAGCGGAAGCATAAAACATGTTTCGAGTGCCGTTTTTCCGAAAAATGATGCCCGTGACATCCATGCTCCAGCAAGTGTTCCGAGAATAATGACAGCAATTCCGGCAACTGCCGCCACCTGAAAGGAAAGCACAACGGGTGTGAAAAATTCTGAAGCGCTTATGCTACTCGGCAGTAAAGCCATATTTCTCAAATACTTTCATTGCTTCATCAGATTGCAGGTATTCGTAAAATTCCTTCGCTTCCTTACGGTGTTTTGTATCTTTTACGATTCCTAACGGATAGACAATTGGGCTGTGTGTATCTGCTTTTGCCTCGTCGATAATGTTGACCTTTTTCGAGACCAGGGCATCTGTTTTATAAACAATACCAGCGTCCACATTGCCGGTTTCAACATAAGAAAGAACTTGGCGAACGTCTTTTCCATACACAATTTTATCCTTCACTTTGTCCCATAAAGACAGCTTTGTCAGTGATTCTTTCCCATAAGCTCCTGCCGGTACGGATTCCGGCGTGCCGAGAGCGATTTTTTCTGATTCAGCCAGATTGCTGAAGCTTGTCACAGGTGAATCACCGTTTTTCGGTACGACCAGCACAATTTCATTACCGACTAAATCAGTGCTGTCTTTTTTTGCGATATCTCCATCATCCACCAGCTTTTTAAATTTATCCTCAGCAGCTGAGAAGAACAGATCGGCTCCTGCTCCTTGAGAAATCTGTTTTTGCAAGGCGCCGGATGAGCCATAGTTATCTTGGATGGTAATACTTTGATGCTCTTTTTCATAATTTTTTTGGATTTCCTCAAGTGCATCCTGCGCGCTGGCGGCAGCTGAGATGGTTAACGTTACTTTTTTCTCGCTGTCCGTTGAAGACTGGTTTGAAGAACAGCCTGCTACAAGCAGAAAAGCAGTTAAGGCTGCGATGAAAATAGAATACTTCTTAAACATGATTGCACCCCTTATCATTAGATATAACTAATTATAACTGATTATGTTTGGTTTATGTGGGTTTTTTTACATTCGACGAAAAGGTATAATAAAATAGGAGAGTGATGATGATGAATGAAACCTCTTCCTATACGATAGAAGAAGTTGCAGGTCTGCTGAAGGTATCAAAGCTGACCGTTTATGACTTGATTAAAAAAGGCGTGCTGCCTGCTTACCGTGTCGGAAGGCAGATGCGTGTGGATGAAGAAGATTTAAAGCAATATAAAACGAATATGAGAATGTCTCAGCCCATCGCTGCAAAAGAAGCGCCGAAACAGGTGCAGGAGGCTGAGCCGGACGGCAGACCAAATGTCATGATCAGCGGACAGGACATTTCGATGGATATCCTCAGCAAGCATTTGGAGAATGCCATTCAGGAGACGCCGCTCCGTAAATACAAAGGAAGCTTAAACAGCCTGATTGATATGTATCAAGGCAAGTGTGACATTGTCAGCCTCCATTTGTACGATGCAGAAACGGGCCAGTATAACGCGCCTTATGTAAAACGGATTTTGACAGGTGAACCGTTTTGTCTCATCAATGTCGTTCTCCGCAAAGCAGGACTGTATGTGCAAAAAGGGAATCCGAAAAACATTCAAGGCTGGAAAGACTTGAAAAGAGCCGATATCCGGATCATCAACAGGGAAAAGGGTTCTGGCGCAAGGGTGCTCCTTGATGAACAGCTTGGCTTGCTTGGTGTGAATCCGGCTGATGTAGTGGGATATGGCGATATCGTGACTGATCATTACGCTGTCGCTTCACAAGTTTCAAGCGGACAGGCTGACGCGGGAATCGGGGCGCAGCACGCGGCACATATGGGCAGTGTTGATTTTATCCCGCTCATCGACGAACAATATGATATTGTCGTTTTGAAAAAACATGAGCAGCTGCTTAAGGCCGTGAAGGAGATTTTGAATTCTGAGGAATACAAGGCGAATTTGTCTCAATTAAACGGCTATGAAACGAAGCTGACTGGCAAGGTGATATTGGAAACGTAAAAAATCCCTCTTGATAGAGGGATTTTTTTCATTCGGAAAACCTGAGCAGGTCACCATTTAAAATTTTATCAGAGAAAGACAGTTCTTCGTTTGCTTTCTCCTTATAAGGGAGGCACGCATCCTGATCTTCCAGCACTTCACCTGTTTTTTGGCTATAGCACGTGTTCTTTGTGTATATATAATCGTTCGTAATAAAGCTGCCGTTTCGCAGAACGGCGAATGGGGTGCGGTCGCCCGACAGCAAATCATTGCCGAATTGGATATCGCCTTTTGTCTCAACGCCGAGCAAATGCATCAGCGTCGGCCTGACGTCGACCTGTCCCCCGGCATCAGGGATGGTTTCCGGCTTTTGATCGGTGATTCCCGGGATATGTATGATAAACGGCACCCGCTGGAGCTGAACGTTGTCATACGGTGTGATTTCGTCTTTCCCTAAAAACTCAGCCATTGCCTCGTTATGGGCTTCAGAAATGCCGTAATGATCTCCCATAAATACGATCATCGAATTTTCGTATAAGCCTTCGTCTTTCAGTTTTTTGATAAAATGCTTCAATGCTTCATCCTCATAGCGAACCGTGGTCACATAGCGGTTTAACAGATCACTGCTTGAATCGAATTCATCTATCAGCTGATCCTTTTCATCAATCTCAAACGGAAAATGATTCGTTAACGTGATAAAACTGCTGTAGAACGGCTGTGGCAGGCTTTTCAGCTTTTCGGCGGACTGCTCTAAAAATTCTTTGTCTTTTAAGCCCCAGCTTGTCGATGTCCCGGGAGTGACATGAAAATCATCAACATCAAAAAAGCGGTCAATGCCAAACGTATCGTACATGACATCTCTGTTCCAAAATGTTTTATGGTTAGCATGAAAGACGGCTGAATAATAATCGTGCTGTTTCAGCGATTTATACATCGTATGAAATTGATGGTCGCTTTTCGTGAAAAAGACGGCGCCGCTAAGGGAAGGATACAGTGAGTTAGCGACGATAAATTCTGAATCTGATGTTTTTCCTTGTTCTGTTTGCTGATAGAAATGATCAAAGGAATAGCTTTTTTTTATGAGATCATTCATAAATGGGGTAATTTCTTTTCCATTTACTTTTTCATTCAGAACAAAGCTTTGGGTCGATTCAAGTGTTACAAAGATGACATTGCGCCCCTTTGCAAGACCGAATTTGCTTTGATCAGGCTTGCTGTAATCAGCCTCTGTGTAGTTTTTAATGGCAGTTATACTGTCTTCATCGGCAAAAGCTTTCGCGCTGATATTAACAGTCTGAGAAATTGTATCGTAAATATGGAACTGAAACAGACCGATGCTTTTGACTAGCATTTCCCGGTCAAAAGAATGTGCCAAAAGCTTCGGCTGCTGTACTTCTGCAAGTGCCAGTGTGCATAAAAGCATGCCGCAGGAAGCTGCATAGTACCGTTTGATCGTGCGGGGAGCGGCTTTTGTCTGTGGGTGTTTGGTTTTTCTGGCGAACAGCAGCAGAAAAACCAAATCCGCAAACAGGGCGATAAACAGAGGATGGAACAGTTCTTTTACACTGCTGCCCATATCGCTCATGTTGCTCGCCTGAAATAAAACCGGGATGGTAATAAAATCGATATAAAAGCCGTAAAAAATCGTATTAGAGATCAAGATAACAGTCAGAACCAAATTGGCAATCAGCAAAAAGGCCCGCTGCTTGTTTTCTTTTAGAAACAGGCCGATCCCGAATAAAGGAAGAATAAAGCTGAGCGGGTTGACCAGCAGCATTAGCTCCTCCAACAGAGTATCGATTTGCAAATCAAAGCCGAGTTTATATATCACATACGTTTTGATCCACATAAATAAGATCGAAAAACATAAAAACCGCTGATTGTGAAAAAAGGTTCCTTTCATCAATATGACTCCTCACGTTTTCTTGATCATCTGCATGAAATGCTTCTTAAGTAAAACCTACTAAAAACAGCCGGTTCAGACAAGTCTCAGCACTCATGTTTAAAACATGCGGCCATGAAACAGCATATAAAAGTAGTAACATGAAGCAAGGGTCAGGCCGGCTAGCACGAGCTGCTCAGAAAAACTGCCTGTCTTCATATATAATGGAAGCCGAACGCGGATCGTGGAAGGGAATAATAATTTGATTCCGTTCACCGTCCAAGCGTCAAGAATCAAGTGGCTCGCCATTCCGATCATCAGGCCGGCTGATATGTTTTTATCTGGAATGTATGTAGAAGTGATAAAAAACATGATGAGCATAAACAGCAGGCTGTGTGTAAAGGTGCGATGGCCAAAAACGGAGCTGACCACTTTCGATAAAATAGGAAATTTTCTCCCGATTTTGCTTTGTGTGTGGCAGATATCGGGTATTAATGCTCCAACCGCGCCTGACGCAGCCATAAGCACTGGATCAAATCCATAATAATAAGCCGCTGCCGTACAAGAAGCGATGCCTCCCATGATGTGTGTTTTTCCTGTCATTTGCCGCTTCTCCTTTTATCTTTTGCAAAAAATCTCTGAATTACAAATATATCAAGAGAATGTATGTTTGATCAACAGGACTTTGGACGATAAAAAATATCCCGCATAATTTTTCAGGAAAAAGGCATCTTAAACATGTACCTATTTTTTAAAAGAGGTGATTACGAATGGGTTTCTTTAATAAAGATAAAGGAAAACGTTCCGAAAAAGAAAAAAACGTAATCCAAGGAGCTCTTGAAGATGCTGGTTCAGCTCTAAAAGATGATCCGCTTCAAGAAGCTGTGCAAAAAAAGAAAAATAATCGATAACCACATGCGGATAGGGCTTGGCTCTATCCGTATTTTCCATCTGTTCCCTTTGACAGATCATCCTTTCTTTGATAACCTTCTGGGAGTAACTGAATAATTAAATCCTCACTCTTTCTCAGTGAGGTAGAGGTTGCGCGGATGATGAGTCACACATGCTAGGCTGACAGGGGCTGTTAAACATGTGTAAAAGGCATCAGCGCCGAAGTGTGGAGAAAGCCGATCCTTCTCTATGCTGGGACTGTATCTGAATAAGTGCAGGACTGCCGCGTGCTTTTTCGCGGAGGGCTATCCGGAGATCAAGGGTGTGTGTTTCTTTAAGCATGGACTTTTGTTCAGGCTTTTTTTGAGTTTATATGATCTCGGGGTCTGGTCCGTACAAAGAATCATGGAGGTACTGGAATGGAACAGACAAAAAAATGGGGTTTTTGGTTATTAACGGCGTTTGTCGTTGGAAATATGGTTGGATCAGGAATTTTCTCCTTGCCGAGCTCGCTTGCTTCAATTGCGAGTCCGTTTGGAGCTACGTCCGCCTGGCTTTTGACAGGTGCCGGCGTGCTGATGATTGCACTTGTGTTCGGACACTTGTCCATTCGCAAGCCTGAACTGACAGCGGGACCGCAAAGTTATGCAAGAGCGCTGTTTTCTGACCCGAAAAAAGGCAACGCTGCCGGTTTCACAATGGTGTGGGGCTACTGGGTGGCGAGCTGGATCAGTAACGTGGCGATCATCACAAGTCTCGCCGGTTACTTGACTTCGTTCTTCCCGATCTTGGTTGATAAACGTGAGATGTTTTCGATCGGCGGGCAAGAGGTGACACTCGGCCAATTACTGACGTTTGCCGTATGTACGATCTTGTTATGGGGAACGCACGCGATTCTTGTTGCCAGCATTAACGGCGCAAGTAAATTAAACTTTGTCACAACGCTTTCTAAAGTATTAGGTTTTGTCTTCTTTATCGTTGCCGGTTTGTTTGTGTTTCAAACGACATTATTCGGTCATTTTTATTTCCCGGTTCAAGGAGAAAACGGCACAAGCATTGGAATTGGCGGCCAGGTTCATAACGCCGCGATTTCTACACTGTGGGCGTTTGTCGGAATTGAATCCGCGGTGATCCTGTCCGGCCGTGCGCGCTCTCAGCGTGATGTGAAACGTGCGACAATTACCGGCTTGCTGATTGCCTTGAGCATATATATTATTGTGACTTTAATTACGATGGGTGTTCTGCCGCATGATAAGCTTGTCGGCTCTGAAAAACCATTTGTTGATGTACTCTATGCGATTGTTGGAAACGCGGGAAGCGTGATTATGGCGCTTTTGGCTATCCTTTGTTTATTCGGAACGATGCTCGGCTGGATTTTGCTTGGCTCTGAGGTGCCATACCAAGCCGCTAAAGCAGGAGATTTCCCGGCATTTTTTGCAAAAACGAATAAAAAGGGAAGTCCGGTCATTGCACTCATTATTACAAACGTCATGTCACAGGTCTTCATTTTCTCGGTTATTTCCCGGACAATAAGTGACGCATTTACATTTTTAACGACAGCGGCTACACTCGCATATTTAATTCCGTATCTGGTATCTGCAATCTACAGCTTGAAGGTAGTCATCAAAGGTGAAACGTATGACCAGCTGAAAGGCTCCCGTGTAAGAGACGGATTGATCGCGATACTGGCGTGTGCATACTCCGTGTTTGTTATCGTAACAGGCACAGCAGATTTAACGACATTTATACTCGGCATCGGTTTATTCTTTGTCGGCTTAATCGTTTATCCATTTGTGAGTAAAAAGTTCCAGAAAGAAAAACAAGCATAATGAAAAGACACCTGATTTGCTCAGGTGTCTTTTTTATAAAATCACAATTTCTCCTGTTAGGAATCCGTTCGTTAAATATGCAAAAAACGTTTTTCAGTCTCTCCAGCATAAAAAAACTGATCGTGATGAGGATGCAGCTTAATATGAATGGCTCAAAGAAAATATCCGATATGATTCAAATTGAGCCGTTCCTTATAAATAAGCAAAAGAGCCGCGGGCAGGCGGCTCTTTTGTTTATTTAGTCAAGCTTTCCGTAATAAACTCCAGTTGTCCTTCTAATGAAATCGGGTCTGTGAAATAGAATCCGATCGGATCCATCTTGTAGACATGGCCATTTTTAACGGCATTCAGGTTCTTCCAAATGGAGCTTTCAAAAACGCCGCCATCATCACCGCCTGATTGCCATGGGCCCGCGAAAATGTAATCTCCGGCGAAGTCAGGGAGCTTCTCTAATGAAATACTTGTATAACCTGGCCCCTGGTCAATGGCTTTTTCTTTTGTCAGCTTTGTAGCCTGCAGGCCGAGGTCTTTGTAAATGATGCTTCCGCCTCTTCCAAAGTCTTTACCAAATACGTAAATGTCTTTTCCGTTCGTTTGCATAATGGAAATGGTTTTGTCACCGACCGCTTTTTTGATTTTTGTTTTAGCGGCCGCAACTTTTTTATCCCACTTGGCCAGCCATTTTTCAGCTTTATCTTCAGTTCCCGTCATTTTTGCAAATTCTTTCAGTTGTTCGATGTTGTCGAGCTTATCGTATTTTACTGCGACAGTCGGCGCAATTTTTTCAAGCTTTTTAATATCAGCGCCCTGTGTTGTCCAAACGATAATCAGGTCAGGGTTCAAATCAATGACCTTTTCAACCGAAGTGCCGTCTCCGATGTTTTCAACGCCGTCGGTTTTTCCTTTGTAGTAAGGGTTTTTAAATACATTCTCAGGCGCACCGACAACGTTGATGCCGAGTGTTTTGAAGTAGCCGTAATAGCCGTCTGCCATGACAACCACCCGTTTAGGATGCTTCGGGATTTTTACATTTCCGTTTTCAGCCTTGTATGTATAGGTTTCTGCGCCTTTTGAATCAGAGGCAGAACCTTTGCTTTCTGAGTTATTCCCGCAGGCTGTCAGCGCTGCAATCAATAACAGGGCAAAAAACGCGGCTCCGAGTTTCTTGTATATATGGGTCATATCTCATACCTTCTTTCTAAAAAATAGATGAAAAAGAGAATCATTATCATCTGTGATTATACCACTGCAAGTGCCGGTTGACACGATATTTTTGCAAATGCATTTTCATTTTTGTTCAAAACACTCTATTAAATCAGCTGAAAAAAGTGATATACTGAAACAGCAATTGATAATCATTATCAGTAACAGAAAGGAAGTACGGCAGTTGAGTCAACATAAAAATATACAGACTGCATCAGAAAAAATCCAATGGACGCCAAGGACATATGGCGCGGTCATCGTCCTTATTGCAGGTCTATGTCTGCTTTGCCTTGGCGCATTTTTATCCATATCCCTCGGTGCAGCGGATATTCATTTGCGCACTGTATGGGACGCCATTTTTCATTATCAGCCGACAAAGACATCTCACCAAATTATACATGATCTTCGGCTTCCGAGAACGGCGGCTGCCGCGCTTGTAGGCGCATTGTTGGCAGTGTCGGGAGCAATCATGCAGGGGATGACGAGAAACCCTTTGGCAGAGCCTTCGATTATGGGTGTGACATCAGGCTCTGCGTTTGCGGTTTCGATTGCGTTTGCCTTTTTTCCCGGGCTTTCTGCAATGGGGCTTGTGCTATGGTCCTTTGCGGGAGCGGGGCTGGGGGCATCGACGGTAATGGGCATAGGCATGTTTTCAAGGGGCGGACTTACGCCTGTAAAGCTTGCTCTGGCGGGTACGGCAGTTACTTATTTCTTTACCGGCATTTCAACTGCCATTGCAATCCGCTTTGATGTCGCTCAGGATATCAGCTTTTGGTACGCAGGCGGGGTAGCGGGTGTGAAATGGTCGGGGGTCCAGCTTTTGCTTATTGCAGGGGCTGTCGGTTTAACGCTCGCGTTTTTCATCGCCCGGTCTGTTACAGTGTTAAGTCTCGGTGACGATCTGGCAAAAGGGCTTGGACAATATACATCAGCGGTGAAACTGGTTGGCATGCTTATTGTAGTAATTCTGACCGGAGCTGCGGTTTCCATTGCCGGCACCATTGCATTTATCGGGCTGATCATTCCGCATATTACCCGTTTTTTGGTCGGTGTGGATTATCGGTGGATCATTCCTTGCTCGGCGGTGCTCGGTGCTGTTTTGCTTGTTTTTGCTGACATAGCGGCCAGACTCGTAAATGCGCCCTTTGAAACGCCTGTCGGCGCGCTGACTTCTCTTATCGGCGTTCCCTTTTTCTTTTATTTGGCACGTCGTGAAAGGAGAGGGCTGTAATGAAAACAAAAACAAACAAACCGCTCATTGTAATGGCTGTGACCTTTTTGCTTATCGTGGTGGTCTTTTTTATCAGTCTCAATTTGGGCGTTATCAAAATTGCACCGCTTAAAACGCTTCAGGTCTTTTTCGGCCAAGGAACGGCGCGTGATGAACTTGTCTTATTTGAGTTCAGGCTGCCCCGGATCATCCTTTCTTTGCTTGTTGGAGCAGGGATCTCCGTAGCTGGAGCCATTTTGCAAAGCGTGTCTCAAAATGAACTTGCCGAGCCTGGTATTCTCGGAATTAACGCCGGTGGTTCACTTGCTGTAGTGCTTTTTATATACTTTTTTCAAGGGTCAGCTTCAGATCTTAGCTTTTTCGGAACATTTATGCTGCCGTTCAGTGCTTTGGCAGGAGCAATCCTCGCTGCGTTTCTCATTTATATTCTGGCATGGAAAAAAGGCGTGACACCGATTCGGCTGATTTTAGTCGGCATAGGGGTGAATGCCGGATTCAACGCCCTGTTGCTGATTTTTCAGCTCAAGATGGACCCTCATGATTTTATGCAAGCCGCGGTTTGGATATCCGGCTCAATATGGGGGGCGAACTGGAATATGATCTGGGCGATTCTCCCTTGGATTGTGATCTTGCTTCTGTTTACTTTATATAAGGCACGCTATTTGAACATTATGCAGCTCGGAGACCAATTGGCGACCGGGCTGGGCACCGCTGTTGAAAAGGAAAGACGGATTCTTCTTCTGGCAGCGGTCACTCTTGCCGCTTCATGCGTGGCAGCTGCGGGGGGCATTGCGTTTCTCGGATTGATCGCGCCGCATGTGGCTAGAAGGCTGACCGGTCCACGTCACCAGACGCTGATACCGGTCTCCGCCTTCATCGGCTCATTCCTGTTTTTGCTTGCTGATACGCTGGCGAGAAATGTATTGGCACCATCAGAAATTCCGGTCGGACTTGTCATTTCCGTGCTAGGTGCGCCTTACTTTATTTATTTATTGATGAAAGCGAATTAGAGGAGGGGGCCGAATATGAATTCATTATCAACGGAACAGCTTGGAATCGGTTATGGCGACAGGGTGATTGTAGAGGATTTAAATATATCGATTCCTAAAGGGAAAATTACCACCTTAATTGGCCCGAACGGCTGCGGGAAATCAACGATTTTAAAAACAATGTCCAGAATTATGCGTTCACATGCAGGTGCCGTCTATTTAAACGGCAAAGCGATTCATAAAATGTCTACAAAGGACATTGCAAAAGATATGGCGATTCTTCCACAGACACCTGAAGCGCCGAGCGGCCTAACAGTGCACGAATTGGTGTCGTACGGCAGGTTTCCGCATCAATCAGGATTCGGCAGATTAAATGACGAAGACCGCCGGATTATCAAATGGGCGCTTGAAGAAACAGGCATGGCTGAATATGCTGAACGGCCGATTGAGGCATTGTCAGGCGGACAGCGTCAACGTGTGTGGATTGCCATGGCGCTTGCGCAAGGGACGGAACTGCTTCTGCTGGATGAACCTACAACGTATCTTGATCTTGCACATCAGCTTGAAATTCTGCAGCTGCTTGACAGACTCAACAAAGAGCAAGGGCGGACGATTTTAATGGTCATTCATGATCTTAACCATGCAGCTCGTTTTTCTCATTATATGATCGCGCTCAAAAAAGGCACGGTCATCAAGGAAGGAACTGCTCTGGAGGTCATGACACCAGACATTTTGAAGCAGGTATTTCAGATTGATGCCGAAATCGTGACTGATCCCCGTACAAATAAACCTGTATGCTTGACATATGACTTGATTAAAAATGAAAAAGAGCTAGTTACTGTATGAAAAAATCCCGGTTTGAAGCCGGGATTTTTTTTATTCGGCTTTGAAAATACAATTTTTCTATTTGATTCCGTCATTTCAATAAAAGGATTGCAAGTCTTTTTGAATTAATAGATAATATTGGTTAGAATGTTTCGAAAATATTACATAGTTTACAGAAAGAGGAGATCGTTGTGTCCAAGAAGAAAAAATGGCTTATTGGCGGTGCGATATGTGCCGGTGTGCTTGTATTGGCTGGGATCGGCGCTGGCGGTTTTTACTTTTTTACTCACATGAACCAAGTTGCCGTATCATCGGAGCCCTATGCTGAATCGGTCGCGGTATACATGGGAGGAGATTCAGAATCAGGCCAAACGTTTTCTGGAAAGGTTGAACCTGAGAAACAGCAGAAAGTATACATAGATTCAGAAAAAGGCAGCATTAAAAAAACATACGTCAAAGAAGGCGATCAGGTTAAAAAGGGCGATAAGCTTTTTGAGTATGAGGGCGAGGATCATTCTGATGAAGTGGAGCAAGCCAATTTGCAAATTGAAATGACAAATCTGCAAATCAACCGTTTGCAAAAATCAATAACGGAAACGGAAAAGAAGCTGAAAGTTGCAGGGAAAGAAGAGAAAACCCAGCTTCAAGATGAACTTGACCAAGCCAATTTCGATTTGAAAACAAGCCAGCTTGAACTGAAGCAGCATCAAAAAGAACTGGCTGGCCTGACGAAAAACAAAGGTTCCAATGTCATTACAAGCAAGCATGACGGAATCGTTCAAAGCGTCAATCAGGATATCGCTGACGGTGCAACAGGCGACCAGGCAGCAGGCCCGTATATCCAGATTGTTTCGACAGGCAAATATCTGGTCAAAAGCCAAATCAATGAGCTGTTAATGGACACGATCAAAAAAGGCAGCAAAGTCAGGGTCACGCTGAAAACAGGCGGTGAGGGCGAGTGGAAAGGAAAGGTCACCTCGATCGGCAAGCTTCCAGCGGGAGCAGGCGAGGGTGAAGAATCAGAAAGCTTTGCTGATGAAGAAATGAATCCCCAGTCCTCTAACTATCCTTTCACCATTTTATTAGACAGCCATAAAGGTCTTGAAGTCGGCTATCATGTCAACATCGAAGTGATGAGTGATAATGCTGATGCGGACACGATCAAGCTGCCGTCCGACATGGTCATTCAGGATGACGGCGAACCGTACGTATGGAAAGCTGATGAGAATCACAAAGCGGTTAAGCAGCCTGTTGAAATCGGAGAGACTGATGAAAATGACATGGTGGAAATTAAGAGCGGCCTGACGCCGGAAGATTATGTGATCTATCCTGATCCCGCGGTCAAGGAAGGAAAGCAGGTTACAGTCAATGCTGACACTGAATAATATTTCGAAGTCGTACAAGCTGGGAAAAGAAGAAGTTCCAATCTTGAAACATATCAATCTGACTGTTCAGGCGGGGGAGTTTTTAGCTATTATGGGGCCTTCCGGTTCTGGAAAGTCAACGCTAATGAATATTATCGGCTGTTTGGACAGGCCAACCTCAGGAACCTATACGCTTGACCAGATCGATATATTGAAAGGGAAAGACGGGGCTTTAGCCGAAATTCGCAATGAATCAATCGGGTTTGTGTTTCAAACTTTCCATTTGCTGCCGCGTCTCACCGCGCTGCAAAATGTCGAGCTGCCGATGATCTACAATAAAGTGAAGAAAAAAGAGAGAAGGCAACGGGCATATGAAGCGCTGGAAAAGGTCGGATTAAAAGACAGGGTCTCCTACAAACCGCCTAAGCTGTCCGGCGGCCAAAAGCAGCGGGTGGCGATAGCGAGGGCCCTTGTCAATCAGCCGAGGTTTATTTTAGCTGATGAACCGACCGGGGCGCTTGATACCAAATCAAGTGAACAAATTTTGTCACTGTTTTCTGAACTGCATCGGGAAGGCAAGACCATTATTATGATAACCCACGACCCGGACGTCGCCAAAAAAGCTGACAGAACCGTTTTTATCAGAGACGGAGAGCTGGTATTAGATGAGAGAGGGGATATCAGCCATGCTTGAACATATTCGAATCTCCTTTCAATCCATTTTTTCTCATAAATTAAGATCGATTCTGACAATGCTCGGCGTGATTATCGGCATAGCGGCAATCATCGCGATTGTTTCAATGCTGAAGGGCCAAAGTGAGCAATTAAAGCAAAGTATGATCGGCATGGGAAACAACGCGATCAACGTTGTCTACCAGCCGTCTGGCGGAGAAGAGGAGAGCGGCGGCCCTCAGGTGTCGTATGCGTCCGCGCCGCCTGTAGCGGAAGAAACAGTAAAGGCGATCAAATCAGATCCGATGGTCAAAGGATTATCCTTATATTACTTGTCAGAAGGCGCGAGCGTTTTTCATTTAACAAACGTTTCGTATCCCCAAGTGTATGGAGTGGACGATGATTACTTCGACATGTTTCCAATCCGAATAACCGAAGGGAGAAAGCTGACGGAAAACGATTTAAACAGCACACACCAAGTAGTGATGATCAATGAAGCTGTCAGAGATGAACTGTTTCCAGACGGAGAAGCTCTGCATAAAAACATTGAGATGAATGGTGTGCCGTTTAAGGTCGTCGGTGTTTTTAAAGAAAAAAATCAACAGGAAAGCATGTTTGAAGGCGACTATGCGAACCCGGTTTTGTACGTGCCGAAAAAAGTGTGGCCGCTTATTGAAGGGTTTGACGCGCCAACGCAGATTGCCGTGCAGGCTGATTCTTCTGAGCATATCCAAGAAGCGGGTGGAATGGCTGCAGATCTTTTAAATCAGGGACTGTCAGAAGCTGAGCTGGAAAAAGCAGAGTACAGTGTAATGGATCTTCAGGAGATCGCGCAGAAAGTGGAGTCCTTTAATCAGTCATTTGCATTGCTGCTTGGCGGAATCGCCAGTATTTCACTTTTGGTGGGCGGTATCGGCGTCATGAATATTATGCTCGTTTCCGTAACGGAGCGCACGAGGGAAATCGGAATTAAGAAAGCGCTCGGTGCTAAGCGGCGTGTGATTTTATTTCAATTTTTAACCGAGGCTGTCGTGCTGACAAGCATTGGCGGAATACTCGGTGTGCTGGCGGGCTTCGGCATCGCCAAGCTGCTGACGGTCATTTTTCCGATGCCTTTTATCGTCTCCATTCCAGCTGTTGTCGGAGCACTCATCTTTTCAATGGCAGTCGGCATTATCTTCGGCTTGCTTCCGTCTATCAAGGCTTCGAAGCTTCAGCCTGTAGACGCGCTTCGCTATGAATAAAAAGAACGCATCCAATTGGAATGCGTTCTTTTTTTAGCTGGGAAGAGCCGAGTTGCATTTGTCTAAAATCAAAAAAACGGCTGCGACAATCATTTCTTCTGTGGTGGACAGCCAGATGTCGCTGATCAATTGGTCTGTTGTATGAGCAGTCATCCACAAAAATAGCAGCTGTACGATGCCGGCAAGGAGAATGAATAGACGTTTTCCTGTCTTGAAAAATGTAAAGCTATGTATCATCAGCCTTTCAAATGGTTCAAAGCATAATCCGAGAACAAGAAATACCACGGCAAAAAGCAGGACATGAGCTGCTGAGCGGTAGCTCGTTCCCGCTAAAGAAAACAATATATAGATGACAGCAAAATAGGTCAACACCACTGCTGCTGCGGCCAGCAAGTACTTTATGGAGAGCCGCAATAAGCGTTTTGAAGGGTTTTGATGTTTCACTGGTTCAGCTCCTTATGAAGGCTTGCAGAGAACGAGTGCTCTCTGCAAGCCGCAAGTCTTTTATTTACTGCATTTCTTTTTCACTACTGGGTGCTTTTCTTTTGAAAGCACATCAGTAAAGTCTTTGCCCAAGTCAAGGTGCGCTTGAACAAATTTTTCAGGAAGCATGGCAAGCCATTGGTTTAAAGATACATCAGCATAATGGTCGTCTTTGAAGATTTCTAAAAAGACAAGCGGTTCATCCCCGATGTTTTCAACGTAATGACCCATTGCAAATGGTACATATCCGACATCACCGGCTTGGTAATTAAATGTTCTGGCATGGCCGTCAGATGCAAAAACGGTCATTCTAGCTTTACCGGAGATGTAGTATTGCCATTCGTGGGTATTCGGATGCCAGTGCAGTTCTCTCATGGCGCCGGGTTCTACTGTTACGAGCGCTGATGCGATGGTTTTAGACACTTTGAAGTTTGTCGAATCTGCAATGTATACTTTTCCTCCCTCAGATTCGATCGGCTCTTGTTCAAGAAGGCGGTAAGTAAATGGATAAGGCACTTCGCCATTCGGCCCTTCCACAATATCATCTTTTAAACTGCCAGGAAGTTGGTTTTCAAATATATATTTTTCTTTGCCAGGTAAATTGGCAATCTCTTCTTTTGTCACGCCAAAGTTCGCAGCAATGACTTCTTTTGGAGTGTGGGCCAGCCAATCTGTCAGCTGGAACGTGCTGTTTTCAGAGAATGATCCATCGTCAAACACGAGCAGGAACTCAGCTCCCTCCTCCAGCGCTTGGATGGAGTGCGGCAGGCCTGACGGGAAGTACCAAAGGTCTCCTTCACCTACATCGTCAATAAAGCTGCGCCCTTTTTCATCTACAATTGTGACTCTTGCACTTCCGTAAATCATATAAGCCCATTCAGCTTCTTTATGCCAGTGAAGCTCGCGAATCGCGCCTGGCTTCAGCCGCATATTTACGGATGCAAGGTTTTCTGAAATCGGCAATTCACGTACTGTCACTTCCCGGGCATATCCGCCTTTTTCTAATCGGTTATGAGTATCAGAGAATGAAAACTTCATATTGCTGACGGTGCCATGATCGGTTTCAGGCGGAACGAGCATATCAGGGTTTTGCCGGTCTCTTTCAATATTGCGCGGGATTTTTACCGTTGCTCCTTTGTCTCCTCTAATTGGCTGCGGAATGTCATTTTGTTTTTTCATGAAATGTTTCCTCCTTACATTTAAATGTGATAGCAGAAAGAGAAGGTGAAAGGCCTTTCGTTTTCCCTTCTGTTTTGTTAAGTGAAAAAAACCAGTGAAAAGTCAACTTCGATTGAAAAATTATTTTTTTGCATGATCTTTCAGTTCTGTCATTAGTTCTATTAGTTGATCAAACTTCTTTTCGAATCGGGTCAGCAGATACATTGCAATCAGCGCGGGAAACCCCAAATTGCCGATCTGTTTTACGACTTCCTCTATAAAAACCTGATCCATAGGAAAATACCTCCCTTCTTTTTCTGCAGTCATGTATGTAAGTGAGGAAAACCGATAAAACGTAAACTGCTGCAAAGTATTTTGGAAGACACTAGGCGGAAAGTAGTAGTTTACTTTTTTTTGCTTTCCTTCATTTAATTTAGTAGGGAGGCGGTTTGATGGACTATCAAAGTCTTTTACGGTCAAAATGTAAGGAGATAATGAAGCATCCCATCGTGAAGCATTTTTTGAGCAATCCTCAGCATTACCGTTTGTTCAAAAACGTAATGGAAAGCCCTAACGAAAAAGATGCAAGATCATTGGACGAGCTATTTAAGCAATTTTATAAAGAAATCCGCATCGTCAAGTATATGAATTCAATGATTCGCATCTTTTCTATTGATTTTGATAAGCGGGTTCGCAAAAACCAAAAACGGTATCCACTGACGGTTGATCATCCGGAGGCGGGAGATCGGCTTCCTTCCGAAACAGGTAGCGATGCATTTGAAGAATTTTTAGACAGGCAGGATGATTTGAGCCAGCATGTACAGGATTACCAGCTCTACCAAGCGATCCAGAAGCTGACTGACAAACAAAAAAGTGTGCTGACGAAAGTCTATCTTCACGGTGCCACGATGCAGGAGATTGCAGATTCATTAGGGGAGTCCCGACAAAACATCTCCAACATTCATAAAAAGGGGCTGGAGAATATCAGAAAGCAGTTAGCGGCGCAAAAAAAGGGGGAAAAGTAAGCTGTGGACGGCCAGTTTGAACAAAAAAAGAAACAAAAAGACGAGACTTATGACATTGAGCACCTGATTGCATGCTTTTCACCGATGATCAGAAAAAAACTCAGCAATACGTCCTATCAAGAAAGAGAAGATTTAGAGCAAGAGCTGAAGATCAAAATGTTTGAAAAGGCTGATATGCTTTTATGTCAGGATGTACCGGGGTTTTGGGAGTTTATTTTGTACATGGTAGATGAGAACTCATAATATTTTCATATGAAAAAACATCAAAAGGGAGCGCTTGTTTGCTCCTTTTTTGCTGTTTTGATTTGCCAAGGCTCCAATGTATTCAAAAATGTACCATAAATAAACGATATAATGATAAGATGAAAAAAACAGTGACAGAAAGGAACATAAAAGTGGAAAATGCGTCAATTTTAATCGTAGACGATGAGAAAGCGATTGTGGACATGATCAAACGCGTTCTCGAAAAAGAAGGTTATCGAAATATACTGGATGCGGCAAGCGCAGAAGAAGCGATTCCCGTTGTGAAGGCCAATAAGGTTGACTTGATTGTGCTGGATGTCATGATGGGCGGAATGTCCGGTTTTGAAGCCTGCACATTGATCAGAGAGTATTCAGACGCTCCGATTTTTTTCCTGACGGCAAGATCATCCGACGCGGACAAATTATCGGGCTTTGCGGTTGGAGCTGATGACTATATCACAAAACCATTTAATCCGCTGGAATTAGCGGCGCGGATCAGAGCGCATCTCAAGCGTACATATCAATCGAAAGAAACGAGTTCAAATCAAACCTACACATATGATTACTTTACTTTTTCTCCGCAAAATGCCGAGTTGATCGTAGGCGGGGAAGCCGTTGCCTGTTCAGCCCAGCTTCTGCAGCTTTTGCAGTATTTTTGTGAACACCCTAACGTGGTGCTTTCCAAAGATCAAATATATGAAAAAGTATGGGGCTATCCTTCCTACGGTGACAACAACACCGTCATGGTTCATATTCGCAAGCTTAGGGAGAAGATTGAGCGCGATCCGAGCAATCCGGAGTATATTGTAACCGTTCGAGGTCTCGGCTATCGTTTTATCCCAAATCCTGAAGGCAAGCGGTCATGAGGTTAAGATGGAAGTTTTTGTTTCACTTTTTCGGCCAGATGCTGATTGTGATCCTGCTGCTTACGGTTATGCTTGTTGCGTCGTTTTTCTATTTAGACGCCCGTTTTAGCGATGCGGAATCCAATTCAGGGCTGACGAAGGCAACGACCGACACACTTGAGGCATATCTCGATGTAAACGAAGACGGGACATGGGAAGTGGATAATTTCCTGAAGAAATCTGTTGATAAACAGCACGGCTGGATGCAAATCATTGATTCGGAAGGAAACACTGATTATTCCTACGGCGTGCCAAAAGACGTGCCTGGCACCTATACCAAGAAAGAGCTTTTGTCTATTTATAAAACCAAAAAGCTTCATAACTATAAACTGAATTATTGGGCCATCAATATTGAAGATAAGTCGTATCTTCTATTGTCCGGCTGGAAATCAAAAAGTGAACAGCTCCTGACGTCGGTTGAAAAGCGCGAACAAAAGATAGACTCACTAGCGCACTATAAGTCTAGTACCATCGACTATATTAAACGGAAAAAAGGCGCCATTTACCTGTTAGACAGCAATGGAAAGATTCTCGACAGCATCAACAGCACAAAAAGCGAAAGAAAAACGATGAACCAGCTGGAGCTGCTTAAATACAGCTCTAAGCCTTGGAACTATAAGCGGGAAATTTCCGTTAAGATCCTCAATAAAGACAGATGGATGGTCGCTACGGTGCCGAACCCAGTCTATGTAACCGATCAGGAGTTTAACAAATCATTCCTGAAGGTTGTATTAAAAGCGATGTTTCTCGTGATGGCCGTTTTGTTCATGTATATCATTTGGATGACCGTTTGGTATATGTTCCGATTCGGGCTGCCGATTTTTCACACGATTAGATGGCTGGTCAATCTGTCAAAAGGGAAGCTTGAGGAGCCCAGAAACCGGGAAGGCCGTCCTGTCAGCAAAAATAAAAAGGGAAAAATCAAACAGCCGTACCGTTTCTTCGGTGAGATATTTGAATCAATGGATCAGCTGACTGAAACGCTGAGAAGGGATAAAAGAAACAGAGAAAAAATCCAGGCGACAAGGGAAGAATGGATTGCCGGTTTGTCACATGACTTAAAAACACCGCTCAGCAGTATTTACGGCTACAGCATGATGCTCGAGTCGAAGCAGTATGACTGGTCGCCGGAAGAAGTGAAAGAAATGGGGCAGGTTGTCAGAGAAAAATCTGAATACATGTCCAAGCTGATTGAAGACTTAAATTTAACGTATCGGCTGAAAAATGATGCTCTTCCTATTGAGAGAAAGCTCACTAGCCTTATCCCGTTTTTTAAAAATGTCATTGAGGATTTTAAGAAAAATCCGTTTTCTGAAGGGCATGATATCTCGTTTGTATCCAAAGAAGAGCATATTGAATTTGCCCTTGATGAAGCGTGGTTCAGGCGCATATTAGAAAACCTCCTTGGGAATGCCGTGAAGCACAACGGCAAAGGAACAGAGATTCAAGTCATTCTGGAGCAAACAAAAAATCATATTTCTTTAAAGGTGAAGGACAATGGGAAAGGAATGGATGAAGAAACCATTACCCATTTGTTTAACCGTTACTACAGAGGGACGAACACAAAAGATTCAACTGCCGGAACAGGTCTCGGGCTCGCGATTGCCAAGGAGCTTGTCCATCTGCATAACGGAACGATCCATGTGAACAGCAGAATGGACATTGGAACGGTCATTACCATCCTTTTTAAAAAACAATAAACATCATGTGGTTTGGACACCTCTTTGCCGGGAATAACAATATATAGACTGAAGCTAAAGAGGTGTAACACATGGATGCAGTATTGGAAGCAGACACTCGGGCAGTGATTGGAGAAGGCCCGTTATGGGATGAAGAAAACGGCCGCTTATATTGGGTTGATATCCTGGGGAGCGAGCTCCACATCTTTGACCCTGAAGAAAAAATCAACCGATCAATCAAATTCAAATCCTTTGTGACGGCGCTTGCGAAATATTCAAAGGATGAACTGATTATGACGATGAAGGACGGGTTTTACCTGTATCATCTTCGGGATGACAGCTTGGAAAAAATTAAACAGCCGAAGGACATGCATGAGAGCCTGAGATTTAATGATGCTAAATGTGACCCTTACGGAAGGCTTTGGGCGGGGACGACGAGCATGGAAGGCGAGCAAAAACAGGCGTCGCTGTACCGTTTGAATCTAGACGGCAGTCTTGTCAAAATCAAGGATCAAGTCTCCACCTCAAACGGTTTGGATTGGGACCGCGAGCGGAATTTGATGTATTACATCGACACGCCGACGCAGGAGATTGTGCGTTACAGCTATGATCCTCAAAGCGGAGATGTTTCGAATCCAGAACCTGTCTATCGTTTTGATCAGTCAGACGGATTGCCGGACGGCATGACAATTGACCAAAATGGCATGCTGTGGGTGGCGCTGTTTGGCGGCAGCCGCGTTGTTCACATTGACCCGTTTCAGAAAAAAGAAATCAATTCAATCAGCGTGCCGGCTAAATATGTCACGTGCTGCGCGTTCGGCGGCAGAGACTTAAAAACCCTTTACATTACAACGGCAACAGAACAAATGACAGAAAAAGAGAGATACGAGCAGCCTCACGCTGGAGGATTGTTTTCAGCACAACTGGAAACAGGCGGATATCAGCCGGTACCATTTGCTGGAGACGTATAAAAAAAACGCATCCGAAATACGGATGCGTTTTTTTATACTACAGAGAACGGATAATGCCGCCTTCCACACGCTGTGCCGTGCCGTTAATGGCGGATGCGGCGTCAGACGCGAGGAATACGATTGTGTTAGCGACTTCTTCTGCTGTCGCGTAACGCTGAATAAGTGAGGTTGGCTCATTGACCTTGAAATAGTCTTTGATAAATGTATCTGTATCCTGGCCGGCTGCTTGTGCGGCGCCTTCCATATAGGATGCCACACCCTCTGTCCAAGTAGGTCCCGGGAGCACTGAGTTGACCGTCACATTTGTGCCTTTTGTCATTTCAGCCATTCCTCTTGAAAGGCTGATCAGCGCCGTTTTTGTCATTGAGTATGGAATCATCGTTGGCAGCGGTTTGACGCCTGCTTCACTTGCAATATTTAAAATGCGGCCGCTGTTTTTGGCAAGCATTTTTGGAAGGAAGTGACGGCTTGTCCGAACGGCGCTCATCACGTTCACTTCGAAATATTGATTCCACTCTTCATCTGTCACATCGGCAAAGTCTTTTACCTCGAAGAAACCAAGGTTGTTGACAAGGATATCGATATCACCGATTTCATTTACTTTTTCGATAAAAGCCGCTGCTTCATCTGTTTTTGACAAATCGGCAGCAGCACCGTGCACTGTTCCATAGCCAGAAAGCTCTTCAATCGTGCGATCGACAGTCTCCTGTTTGCGTCCGTTGACAATGACTGCCGCACCCTCTTGCAGAAAGCTTTTTGCGGCGGCTTTCCCGATGCCGGACGTCGAGCCGGTGATTAAGACGAGTTTGTCTTTTAGCTGTAAATCCATAAGAATCATTCCTTTTGATTGATGATGGTATTAAGTATACAAGATCAAATTTAGTGTTTACGAGGATTTTGCTCCCATACACAATACGGGGAAAAGTCATTCAGGACGCATATACAAGCCTGTCAGTCATATAGTATAATTACTCCGAAAAAAGGATACGAATGTCAAATAGGTGCCGGTCCGTGAACAACAGCCGGCTTAAAAGGGAAACCGGTAAAAGCCGGTGCGGTCCCGCCACTGTAATTGGCAAAGCGCCAAGAGCCAGGATACCTGCCTGTTTGATCAGCACGAATTCTGCGAGGACAGATGATGTGTAAACAATAGGCTTTTTTGTGTTGTTTACAGCATCTTTACCGTCGTAGAGATGCTTTTTTTAGTTCGTTTAGGAGGAAAAGATTATGAAAAAACGAGCCGGGATATGGACTGCGCTCCTGCTGGCTGCTGTTATGCTGGCAGGCTGCGGCAATCCTGCGGATCAGAAGGATTCAAAGGCAAAACAAAAAGCAGAAGCGTTCCCTGTCACCATTGATGATGCGTCGAACCAAGATGTAACCATCAAAAAAGAGCCAAAAAAGATTGTTTCATTAATGCCGAGCAACACAGAAATTACATACGCACTCGGCCTTGGTGACAAAGTGGTCGGTGTCACCACAAACGATACCTATCCAAAGGAAGTCAAAAAGGTTGAGAAAGTCGGAGATATGAATGTAAACGTTGAAAAAGTCATTTCTCTAAAACCAGATCTCGTTCTGGCCCATGAGTCTTCCATGTCAGCATCAGCGGATGCCATCAAACAGCTGAAGGACGCGGGCATTACAGTGCTGACTGTCAATAATGCACAATCATTCTCCGAGGTGTACAAATCAATCGAAATGATCGGAGAAGCTGGCGGGGCGGAGAAAAAAGCTGATCAGCTCGTGAAACGCATGAAATCAGATCTAAAGGATATTCAAGAAAAAGCGAAAACCATTTCAAAAGACGAGGAGAAAAGCGTATTTATCGAGGTTTCTCCTGATCCTGACATTTATACAACCGGAAAAGATACGTTTATGAATGAAATGCTGAATGTCATCCATGCTAAAAACGCAGCTGCGGATCAGACAGGATGGGTGCAAATGACAGACGAGGCGATCGTAAAACTCAATCCTGATGCAATTGTTACAACGGACGGTGTGAAAGCGAAAGCTGTGGAAAAACGCGATGGCTGGAGCGAAATCAATGCTGTGAAACATCATCGTGTATATGATGTGGACCCTGATCTTGTGACACGTTCCGGTCCCCGTCTGATCGAAGGGGTCGAAGAACTTGCGGAAAGCATTTACCCGGATACGTTTAAGGAATAATCGTTATGCCGCATATATCATTGGTTTCTCATTTTTAGCCGTGAGCATCATCTTAGGAATTTCTTGCGGCAGCCTGCATATTCCTATTCCCGCTGTTTTTCGTGTCTTTTGGCATCAAGGTTTCGGCGGCTCTATCGGTTCTGATGATCCGATGTACACTAATATTATGATGAATATCAGACTGCCGAGAGTTGTGCTGGCCGCCCTTGTGGGGGCGGCTCTTTCTATTGCAGGGGCCGCTTTTCAAGGATTGTTGAAAAATCCGCTTGCTGATCCCTATACGCTAGGTGTGTCATCCGGTGCTTCAGTTGGAGCTGTTGTGACTCTGTTCTTAGGTCTGCACCTTCCTGTCATCGGAGAGTTTACACTCCCGGTTGTGAGTGTAGCCGCGGCACTTGCCACGATGGCGGCGGTCCTTTTCTTCAGCCGCCTCGTTCATGCTTCGATGTCTGTTTCCACCCTCATTTTGACCGGTGTCATCACTAACTCTTTTTTGGGCGCATTTATTTCTCTTATCATCGCCTTGACAGGAGACAACCTGCTTCCGATTGTGCATTGGCTGCTTGGCAGCGTCTCAATGAGGGGCTGGAGCTATGTTATTTTGTTTCTCCCGTTTTTTCTTTTGGGAACCATTTTATTGATTATAAACGGAAGGGAACTAAACGTGATGACATATGGAGAAGATAAAGCAAAGCTTCTTGGAGTCAGCGTTCAGCAGAGGAAGATGATGATTCTAATAGCCGGATCTCTTTTGACGGGAAGCGCTGTGGCAGTATCGGGTACGATTGGCTTTGTCGGCCTTGTGATTCCGCATATCACAAGGTTTTTGTGGGGAACGGACCATCGGCATTTACTGCCGCTGTCCGCCTTGCTCGGGGCAGGATTTCTCGTTTTAGCCGATCTGCTTTCCAGAACCATCATTGAGCCGATTGAACTGCCGATCGGGATCATTACGTCCTTGGCGGGAGCGCCTGTGTTCGCTCTTATTTTAATTCGGCAGCACCGCGGGAGGAGAAGCTTATGATGAAGGCAGAAGGGCTGTCGGGAGGATACGGTGACAGCCGCCTAATCAACAATGTCAGCTTAACAGTGGAGAAGGGAGAATTTCTCGGAATTCTTGGCCCTAATGGAAGCGGAAAAACCACGCTTTTGCACTTGCTGACAGGTACGCTGCCGGCCAAGGAAGGCAGGGTTTATCTGGCCGGAAAACTGCTGGCGGACTATAAACCGAAGGAACTGGCGCAAATCATGGCTGTCCTGCCGCAAAAAATGGATCAAGCCTTCACCTTTACCGTCGAAGAAACTGTAGCCTTTGGCAGATATCCATTCCAAACGGGGCTGTTCAGACAGCAGACTGAAAAGGATGAAGCCATTGTACAGGAAGCAATGGAGCAAACAGGAGTGGCCGATTTTGCGCAAAAGCCGATTCGCGAACTAAGCGGAGGGGAACAGCAGCGGGTGTATTTGGCACAAGCTTTGGCGCAGCAGCCGCGTATTTTATTTTTGGACGAGCCGACTAATTTTCTCGATCTGGCTTATCAAAAAGACCTGCTTGATCTGATCAAACGCCTGACGAGAGAAAGCGGATTGGCAGCTGTCAGCGTTTTTCATGATCTGAACACCGCAAGCCTGTACTGTGATGAGCTCATGTTTATGAAAAACGGTACCGCCGGGCCTAAGCAAAAACCGGAATATGCTGTTACAGAACAAAGCATAAAGGCGGTGTACGATACAGATGTCACCGCCTTGGTTCATCAAAGCTCACCTAAACCGATGATTGTGATTCAGCCTGAAAAAGATAGCGTGAAGCGGCAGTCTATCCCATTTGAAGCATTGCTCCAAGCGGGGCGTGATGACATTCTTCTGCAAACGGAAATCCCGCTTCGAACATTGTCCTCGACGCCTATCGGTGCAGGGTTTTCGTGGAGCAGGACGCTGATCCATAAACGGCTGCCAGATCAGCCAGATCCGATAGAAGGACTTACGGCCTGTCTTTCAGAAAGCGGTTTTCAACTGCAGGAGACGTGTGCGATGGCTTCTTCAGAAAGACTTGACCGTTTCGTATATCGAACTTATGAAGACGGAGAGTTATCCGTTTTCATATGCGTTCAGACCGGCTTTTCGATTTGGATTTTGATTAACGGCTATGCGGCAGATCAATTCTTCATCAAAGCTCTTATGGCTGCCGAAGCAGAACGGACGAAAGTGCTGGGAGACGGAGGAGGCACAGGTGATATTCTCATCGCCGCGACTCAAACTCAGCAATCCGAAAACATAGAACAGCGGCTGAACCAATTGATAAAGAAAGGGACAGCTGAATGTGTAAAAGAGGCTGCTGAGTTGTTTGAATAAGTCTGTAAAGGAGATTCAGGGTATGAAACTATATACAAAAACAGGCGATAAGGGACAAACGGGCTTAGTCGGGGGCAGAACGGACAAGGACAGCCTACGCGTCGAAAGCTACGGCACGATTGACGAGCTTAACAGCTTTATCGGGCTTGCTTTGGCAGAGCTTTCCGGGCAGCCCGGCTTTGAAGATCTGACAGCCGAGCTGCTGACCATCCAGCATGAGCTGTTTGACTGCGGAGGCGATCTGGCAATCGTCACAGAAAGAAAAGACTATAAACTAACGGAAGAATCTGTTTCCTTTTTAGAAACGCGCATTGATGCCTATACAGCAGAAGCGCCGGAACTGAAGAAATTTATTCTTCCAGGCGGATCAAAGGGTGCTTCGCTTCTCCATATCGCACGCACCATTACAAGGCGGGCAGAACGAAGAGTGGTGGCGCTGATGAAATCGGAGGAGATTCATGAAACAGTGCTGCGTTATCTCAATCGTCTGTCCGATTATTTCTTTGCCGCCGCCCGGGTTGTGAATGCAAGAAGCGGTATTAGCGATGTAGAATATGAAAGAAGTGCCATTGTGTTTCGGGACCGAAACAGCAGCGAATCATAAAAAGTGAAAAGGAAAGCCGGCGTGTTCAAATATATGCCGGCTTTTTTTGTTTTTCACTCTGTCAATTTCCCATTTTACGACAAAAAATGAACCTTATGAATTATTGACTGAAAAATGGAAAAATGAGATATTGTAATAAATAGATGTAAAAAATAGGCAACGGGGGGCTCTGATGGATGGTGAAATTGATTGAAAGTGATAGCATCTGGAAGAGAAATTTCAATTATCTGTTTTTCTCAAGAATAGTCAAGATATCCGGCGATATGTTCGCATTTAATTCAATATTATGGTTTTTAATTTATGACGGCAAAGGTGCGATCGGCACTGCTTTATTGATTGCTGTCACGTTTTTGCCGGAAGCCGTTCTGGCGCCTGTGACGGGGCCTTTTATGAAACAGACCACGCTGAAATTTTGGATGTACTTTTCAGATCTGACAAGGGCGGCGATTGTTTTGATTATCCCTCTATGTCATTTTGCGGGCTTCTCTCCGCTGTGGTTTGTCATGACGCTTATGATTGTGCATTCAGCTACTGGAGCTGCCTACAATCCCGCCTCTATCGCTTTGATTCCTCAAATCGTCAATGAACAGGGCATTCAAAAAGCAAACGCTGTGCTGCAGTCCTCCGCTCAAATTGTCAGGCTCGGGGCTGTCACATTATGCGGCGCTTTTCTTACATTTATCAGTCCTTCTTATACCATGCTTATCGCACTTGTGCTCTATTTGGTGTCAGGTTTTCTCGTTCTTTTTATTAAGTACACTGCGGTTGAATCTCAATCAGAGTCTGCGGTTGTTACACAGAGAGGCACATATATCGGAAGACTGAAACGCGGCTTTAGGCTCGTCAGAAAACACCAGATTTTATACCCGCTCGCCATTTACTGTATCTTTATGAATTTCGCGGCTGCCCCATGGGAAGCGCTCTCTGCCGTATACGTAGCGGAAGATTTAAACGGCCAGCCGATCGTATACTCGCTTTTAAAGGCCACCACCGCCGCGGGCGCGTTTTTATTAGGGTTTGTGCTGGCGAAAGTCAAGGTAAACAGGTACGGCTTGTTATTCGTCACTGCCGGCATTATTGAAGGATTTGCTTTCTTTATTACAGGGATGAATACCTTTTTGCCGCTCGTCTTTTTCGCTGCTTTTACCTTTGGTGCCGCAGTCAGTGCTGTTAATGTTCCTGAGTACACGATTATCCAGACGTCTGTGGACAGTGAGGATCAGCCGCAGGTTTACGCCGTTATACATATGATCTCAAATATTTCGATCCCTGCTGGAGCTGTCATTTGCGGGTATGCCGCTAATGCTTTCGGCTCAGGAACAGTGATTGCTGCCGGCGGGATTGTCGAAATTATTGCGGGTATCGGAATTTTGCTGTTTACAAAACTGGCCAAAGCAGAAAGGTCCGACCTGATTAAAGAAAGGGAAGCAAGTGTTCATCTGTAAAGGGTTTTAAAACGCCATGCCTCGTGCATGGCGTTTTTTTGTGCCAATGGGTCCGGTGCGAGATACGACTCCGGTCTTATATAAAAATCAATCTCTGATTCGTTTTGCATATCTTCCAACTTGTATAAGATGAAGACAAGGAAAACGAAAGGAGGATCTGCATGAAGATAAACAAGAAAACAATAGGCGGATTCTTATTAATTGTATTTGGGATCTCTGTCTTTTTTGGAGGAGGAAGCTTCGGCTTTATCATCCCGCTCGCCATCGGGAGCTTGATGACATACGCAGGAATCAAAAGGTTTGCCGCGGGAAAAACCATCACGGGAATCATCGTGGGCGGTATCGGGGCCATTATGCTCATCTGCTCACTTCCGTTTGTCGTCGGAATCGCATTGGCGGCCGCTATGGTGTATTACGGCTGGAAGCTGATGAAAAACGGATCAGCTGATAGCGGTGTATCATCTTTTGATCCTGAACCGGCTTCTGCTGCCTACCAATCTCACTTTGATGACGAATGGGAAGAATTTTTGAAGAAAAAATAATATCAATATATTAGGAGGAATTAGGTATGGTATTAAAAAGAATCAGAGATATGTTTGTTGCGTCAGTTCATGAAGGACTTGATAAAATGGAGAATCCAAAGGTGATGCTGAATCAATATGTACGCGATATGGAAAGCGACATCGCAAAAGCAAAGCAAACAATTGTGAAACAGCACACGATTGCCTATCAATTTAAGAAAAAATATGAAGAAGCCGCTGAAGTGGCTGGCAAACGGAAAAATCAGGCACAGCTCGCATTTGACGCAGGTGAAGAAGAACTGGCGAAAAAGGCGCTGACTGAAATGAAGTATTTAGAAGGGAAGGCGGCTGAGCATAAAGCTTCCTATGAACAGGCAAACAGTCAGCTGGCTGATCTGAAAGAGCAGCTGGCTGCACTTGAAACAAAGCTTCAGGACGTAAAGGATAAAAAACAGGCGCTGATTGCGCGGGCAAATGCGGCGAAAGCTAAAGAGCATATGAATACGACATTTGACAAAATTGACAGTGAAAGCGCGTATCGTGAATTTTTGCGTATTGAAAATCGTATTGAAGAAATGGAAATCCGCGCGAATTATTCAAAGTCAGCGGAAGCCGGCACAGAACTTACACGTAAAGAATTCGCAGACGATGTAGAAGCGGAGATTGAAAAAATGCGGACACTTTCACTGCAAAAATCAGACCAGACACAAGCGGCAAATGAATAAGCGGAACGGGGAAGGATTTGCGGTCAAGTCCTTCCCTTCCGCACGTATCAATTCGCAAGCTTTTCCTTTATAATAGAATGAATGAGAAGGATGAAACCGAATGAAAAAAATGCTTGGCAAACTGTTGATCACTGCGGGTATTCTGGTTTTTTTCGCCGTCGTCGTAAAAGATGTGTTTGCTGCAGGCCTGGGTTTCATAAATGGCACAGAAGCCGATTTAGCCAGCGCATCGCCGCGGGACATTGACAGCATGGTCATTGAGTCGGATAGCAAGGATGTCCGGATTATAGCGGAAGAACGAAGTGACATATCGGCAGGCATTTCAGGAGACTCAGGAAAGTTATTTGTTACTGAAAACAATAGAAAACTGGAGCTGACCGTAAAGGAAAAAGAATTTCAATTTTTGAATGGGTTTAACCGTTCAACTCTTATCGTCAGGCTTCCGTATGATTATAAAGGTGATCTGGCAGTACGAACCTCAAGCGGGGACGTGTCTGTGGCCGGAAATGACCATTTTGCGCTTTCCAGGCTGAATACAGTATCTGCGAGCGGAAATGCGAGCGTGACGGACGTCCGCCTTCAAGACCTGAAAGTGAAGGCGTCATCGGGGGATGTAACCATTTCAAATACCGTCTCCAAAACATCCGGCATTGATTTAGCTTCAGGGGACGCAAATCTGGTTCATGTATCAGGCTCTCTTGATGTGAAAATGACTTCAGGAGATTTTAATGCTGTATTGACAAAGATAACCGGCCCCGTATCTGTCACGCTGACAAGCGGTGATGCCAATCTAAGCCTTCCCAAAAACGGCAGCTTTACAGTCAAAGCGAAATCAGCGAGCGGTGACGTCAGTTCGCCGTATTCATTTGCTGATAAAGCACATAAAGAGCAGCATCACATCACAGGCACGCAAGGAAGCGGCCGGCATCCAATCGACATCAAAACGGACAGCGGGGATCTAGCGATACGGTAGCACCAGGCAGAAGAAAGGAGGCGGACACCAGGAATGACAAAAAAACAGCTTCTCGGATTGATCATTGCTTTATTCGGCATCAGTATGTTTTTGCAAATTATCGGAATAGGCGATCTGCTGTTTTGGCCGCTCTTTTTTCTGATTGCCGGCTATTTCCTTAAAAAATATTCCCGTGATTGGCTTGGCTCCGTCATGTATATCTTTGCCGCGTTTCTATTTTTGAAAAACCTCTTCAGCATCACCTTTAATTTATTCGGCTATGCGTTTGCCGCATTTCTGATTTACGCCGGCTACAGGCTTGTCAAAGGGAAGCCGATATTCGAACCGAATGAGAAACAGGTCAACCTCAATAAAAAAGAACATCATGATCCGCCAAAAGATGTAAAACATCCCGACATGCGCAGCTTTTTTATCGGTGAGCTGCAAATGATGAAGCAGCCGTTTGACCTGAATGATTTAAATGTCTCTGGTTTTATCGGTGATATCAAAATCGATTTATCTAAAGCGATGATTCCCGAGGGAGAAAGCACAATCGTCATTAGCGGAGTCATTGGTAACGTTGATATTTATGTACCATCGGACCTTGAAGTGGCTGTCAGCTCAGCTGTTTTTATAGGTGACATCAATCTGATCGGCTCGAAGAAAAGCGGATTAAGCACGAAGGTATATGCCGCGTCAACCGATTTCAGCGAGTCAAAGCGCCGTGTCAAAGTGTCCGTTTCCTTATTTATCGGTGATGTGGATGTGAAGTACGTATGAGAAAAAAACTGCTTGTGAGCCTCCAGTGGCGCGCCATCCGCATGACAACGGGAATCAGCCTGCTCCTTTTTGCCTGCCTGATTTCCTTTATGATGTTTTACTATCGGCTCGATCCGCTTGTTTTGCTGTCATCAAGCTGGTTCGGAATTCCGTTTATCCTGATTTTGCTTCTAATCAGCGTGACCGTCGGTTTCGCCTCAGGGTATATGTACGGCAACCGGTTGAAGACAAGGATTGATACATTAATTGAATCCATTTTAACCTTTGAAAACGGCAATTTCGCTTATCGGATACCGCCGCTCGGTGATGATGAAATCGGCCTGGCCGCCGATCAGCTGAACGAAATGGCGAAGCGCGTGGAGCTTCAAGTCGCATCCCTGCAGAAACTTTCCAATGAACGTGCGGAATGGCAGGCGCAAATGAAGAAGTCGGTTATCTCAGAAGAACGCCAGCGATTGGCTAGAGATCTTCATGATGCGGTCAGCCAGCAGCTCTTTGCCATATCGATGATGACATCAGCCGTGCTGGAACATGTCAAGGATGCTGATGATAAAACAGTCAAGCGGATCAGGATGGTCGAGCATATGGCAGGCGAAGCCCAAAATGAGATGAGGGCGCTCCTGCTCCATTTACGGCCTGTTACCCTTGAAGGAAAAGGGCTGAAGGAGGGCCTTACGGAGCTTTTGGACGAGTTCCGAAAAAAGCAGCCGATTGATATTGAGTGGGATATACAGGACACAGCGATATCCAAGGGTGTTGAAGACCACTTGTTCAGAATCGTGCAGGAGGCCCTTTCAAACGTATTTAGACATTCAAAAGCGTCAAAAGTAACCGTGATTCTGGGCATAAAGAACAGTCAGCTCCGTCTGAAGGTGATTGATAATGGAAAAGGCTTTAAAATGGACCAGGTGAAAGCATCCTCATACGGCTTGAATTCTATGAAGGAACGTGCAAGTGAAATCGGCGGGGTCGCCGAAGTGATTTCAGTAGAAGGAAAAGGCACCCAAATTGAAGTAAAGGTCCCGATTTTCCCGGAAGAAAAAGGAGAGAACGAAAGTGATTCGAGTATTATTGATTGATGATCATGAAATGGTCAGAATGGGGCTCGCGGCTTTTTTGGAGGCGCAGCCCGATATTGAAGTCATCGGCGAAGCATCGGACGGCAGCGAAGGTGTTCGGCTTGCTGTGGAACTGTCGCCTGATGTCATTTTAATGGACCTTGTCATGGAGGGCATGGATGGCATTGAAGCTACAAAGCAAATTTGCCGGGAGCTTTCCGATCCGAAAATTATTGTGCTCACTAGCTTCATTGATGATGACAAAGTGTACCCGGTTATTGAAGCTGGCGCGCTCAGCTACTTGTTGAAAACCTCAAAAGCGGCAGAAATCGCTGATGCCATCCGCGCCGCAAGCAAGGGAGAGCCAAAGCTGGAATCAAAAGTGGCGGGAAAAGTATTGTCCAGGCTGCGCCATTCAGGTGAAAATGCGCCCCCGCATGAATCGCTGACGAAACGGGAGCTCGAAATACTCTGCCTAATCGCAGAAGGAAAAACAAACAAAGAAATAGGCGAGGAACTGTTTATTACAATTAAAACAGTCAAAACGCATATTACGAATATTTTATCAAAGCTGGATGTCAGTGACCGGACGCAGGCGGCGGTGTACGCGCATCGAAATCATCTCGTCAAATAGGCGGCTCCTATTTGTTTGCGCCTTTCGTTCCGAAGTCTCTGACAATCACATTGACCCGGTAGTCTATTTCCGCATTGCTGAAATAATCATCATCCCATTTTCTTGCGATCTTTTTCCACTTTTGAGGATAATGAATTCTGACTTGGTTTCCCAATCCGGTCACATCCGCTTTGATCTCTTTCTGCAGCTTCTCTGTAATAAATGTCGTTACTGTTTTGTGTATTCGTTTTTCGACTGCCTTTTCAATGCTTTTAATATATGAATCCTTAAACGAATCTTCACTGGGATTCCAGTCCTCAGATAGACGACCTTCAATAGTGCGGGTGACGGTGAATTTGAACTTTCCGTCCTTATAGGCCGTCTTGATCTTCCGATTGCTCGAATATACTTCATAAGAAAAGAGATGGCCATCGCGCTTCAAGTCAATGACGCCTCCCTCGACAGTGCCTGAAAATAAGTTAATATTTTGAACCTCAATCGGGGTGAGATCCCGGTGCCATAATTTATTTTTGATGATAGAGGCTCCGTTTATCGCGAGCTTGCCGTTTTCCTTACCGACATGAGGGATGAGGAATGAATCGTCAGAGGTTAAGTGTTCTGAGATCTCCCCCAATGTAACTGGCTCCATCATTCTGATCGTCACCTTATTTTTCTCTGTCAGATCATATATCACGTTGGATGCGGGTTCGCCTTCATCATTCATGTTAAATATATCCTTAGTTCGGCCGTTGGTGATAAAGACATAGGAACTCCTCCTTGTTCCGTTGTCTCTGACAAACTGGTTAATGATCGCGTCCATTCCAATTTGATCCGCAATCACGCTTTTGGAAAGCAGAATGAGACGCAAATGCTGTGAAAACGTAGGATTATGCTTTAATGCAGAGGTTCTCATCATTTGATGGACAGTTTTACCCTTTGTGATAGAAAGCTGTGTCGGATCAGATGAAGAGCCCTCCTTGGCGCTGATTATTTTCGGCACGAGAATTTGCTGTGTCAGCTCTAAATTTTCATCGTCAGGCTTGTCTAGCCCTACTCCGATCACTAAGCTTAATTCCTCGATATTCTCACTGTCCCAGCATCCGGACAGCAATAGGGTGCATATAAACATACATAAAATCCGGATTTTCATTTTGTTGTAATCCTCCTCTTGAGAGCTACAATGAAAAAGAGAATGAACGGAAGCAGAAACAGGGAGACAAAAATATAGCCAAGATAATCGCTATACATCATGACTTGATTGGCGTCATCCGGCCAGAGAGAAAAATAAAAGACCGTTATGCCGATAATCACCATGCTTGTTTTAGTCGATAATCCAAATGTCTTCTTTAGCCCGTTAGCGGCAAAGTATCCGTAAATGACAAATGTGGTGAAAAACTGGATAATCCAGACCACCAGTAAAAAGGATTCAAACCGTTCAATAAATATGCCTTTAAGCTCAAAGGACTGAAAGAGAGAAATAGTCGGCCAAATCAGCGTTTTCACCTCGGGAGCGGTCAAAGCTCCGACAACGATAATATACGTAAGGATATATAAGATAATCGGAATCAGAAATCCTAGAGACGCATATCTGAACGTGTATTTCTTTTTCTTCATATGTTCAGGAAGAAACAGCATCACTTCCATTCCTAAAAAAGAGATGGAAACGACGGTAAGGGAGTTTGCAATGGGTCCAAGGCCTTCGCCTAAAACAGGACGCAAATTATTGATATCAAAAATTTTAAAACTGATCCCGAACACAATCAGCAAAATAATAATGGTTACCGTTAAATAAAAGGGAAACAGCCGCGACACATCGCTTAAGCCCCCAACCATTAAATAAATGCCGCAGCAAATAAACGTTAAAATAATGACTTGAATTGGGGTTCTCTCCAGCAGGAAAAACTTCACCATTTCAGCCATTGCCCGTGTCTCGAAGCTGGCTACGCCGAGGAAATAGCCGCAGATCAAAAGGCCGATGATGCTGCCGATCCATTTCCCAAGCCCTTCCTTCAAATATTCAAAGAGTGAAGGGTATTGATGTTTTTTCTGAATGAGCGTGTTTAAATAAATGAAGAAAATAAAAATGAAACCTTCTAATATCAGCGTGATCCAGCCGTCAGGCGTATTAGCCTTAGTGGTCAGCGCTCGCGGCAATGTTAAAAGTCCGGCCCCAAGCATTGTATTTGCAACAATAGAAATACCTTGAAAGGTATTAAGTTTCAGTGGAGTCTGTTTTTGGCTCATTTGGATTATTCACCTCTTTTGGTTTGTTTTTAATTGGGAGACGGATAATGGAGTCATCCGTATTTTTCAGGCTAAAGAATCCGTTTGGCGAAAAATACGGAGACCCAAAGCTCGTTTGTCTCGTTAAGTGCGTATAAACGACAAGCATAAATAAAATAATGCCGTATAGCCCTAAAATAGCGGCGGAAAACATCGAAATAAAACGCAGCACCCGGAAAGACAGACCCATTCCGTATTGAGGAACGGTAAAGGATGCCAGGGCAATGACACTGACGACAATGACCATAATCGAACTGACGAGATTCGCTTCTACAGCAGCCTGTCCGATGACTACGCCCCCAACGAGGCCGATCGTCTGTCCGAGCGGATTGGGGAGTCGCAGTCCGGCTTCCCTTAGCAGCTCGATGGTTACTTCCATCAGCAGGGCTTCAAATATCGGAGGGAACGGCACGTTTTCCCTGTTCGCCGAAATCGTGACGGCGAGTGCGGTCGGCAGCAGCCCCTGATGGAAGGAAACAAGTGCTATATAAATCGATGACAAAAACAAGGTGATAAAGATAGAAGCAAAGCGCAGCGACCGGATAAGAGATGCTGAAATCCAGCGTTCATAGTAGTCATCCGGGGATTGCATCAGGATGCCGAGAGAAACCGGCACCAGCAGCACAAATGGTGAACTGTCGACCAAAATTGCCACACGGCCGTTAAACAGGGCTGAAGATACTTTGTCAGGTCTTTCCGTATTTTGTATCTGCGGAAATGGTGAATATTTATTATCTTCAATGAGCTCCTCGAGCGTTCCGCTGTCCTGGATATCTTCCAGCTGGATATTTTTAAGCCGCGCCTTCACTTCTTTTATGACGGACTTTTTTGCTTTGCCTTCAATGTACATAATGGCTGCAGGCTTCAGCTTGTTTTCGCCGATCATGATTTTTTTGGTGATCAATTTCGGATGAGAGGTTCTTTGTCTGATCAGAGCGAGATTTGTATCAATATCCTCTACAAACGCTACTTTTGGGCCGCGAACCACTTTTTCAGTTGTCGGCTCTGTCAGGCTTCTTGTTTTTTTCTTTCCTGTGGTCAGAATATAGGCTTTATCCAATCCGTTGATAAACACAGCACAATTGCCGTTGAGAATCGATTCAATCGTTTTTTTTGCAGTTTCAACAGGTCTTGCGTCAAGCTGGTCAAGGCGTTTTTTGACCTGGTCAAGCGTTAAGGTCTCCTCATCTTTAATCAAAGTTTTAATGGCTTCTGACACCTTATTCTCATCAGTCATTTCACTGAAATAGAGATAGTAAAAAACCAGTCCGTTCGCAAGCATTTTTTTGTTTTTCACCAGATCATCGTTTTCTTTTAATTTTGGCAGCACCAATGCTAAATTATCGTGTATATATTCCTTAAACTCTGTTTGTTCCAATGAGGTCACCTCTTATCCAAAACCTTAGTAGAGGTTATCTTTTCCTGTTAAAAAAATGATATACTGTGTTAGAGTATTTCATGGAGTAAGTTTTTTTATGAAAGCGGAGGATACGAAGTGGCACAGGTAAGGCTAGCTGGAAAACAAGAAGAAATTGAACAGCTCATTAGATCATTTGAACAGCATTATGATGTCTCTTATACATCAAAGGAGTACGGCAGGACAAATCCAAAATACAAATATTCAAAGGATTCCCGCGTATATCTTGAATTAAAATTAAAATCTGCCAAGATCGAAAAATAAAAAGGATTTTTTGTGTCATTGGCGAATTATGATCTATTGAAGCAACCGTTATGGAGGGATACATAAATGGAATACAGAATTGAACGAGACACCATGGGAGAAGTAAAAGTTCCTGCTGATAAATTTTGGGGCGCCCAAACACAGCGAAGCAAGGAGAACTTTAAGATCGGTTCTGAAAAAATGCCGATGCGTGTTGTGAAGGCGTTTGCAATTTTAAAACGAAGCACTGCTCTAGCTAATAAACGCCTCGGCAATCTGGACGCTGAAAAAGCAGAAGCGATTGCAGCGGTTTGTGATGATGTGCTCAAAGGCAAGTACGATGACAACTTCCCGCTTGTCGTATGGCAGACCGGAAGCGGCACACAAAGCAATATGAACATGAACGAAGTGGTAGCCAACCGTGCGACTGCTTTATTAAAAGAGAAGAACTCTGATCAAACGATTCATCCAAATGATGACGTGAACCGAAGCCAAAGCTCAAACGACACATTCCCGACTGCGATGCATGTTGCCGCTGTTTTGGCTGTTTACGAGCAGCTTGTGCCGGCGCTTGATCAGCTTCGCAATACACTGGATGAAAAAGCAAAAGCATACAATGATATTGTCAAAATCGGACGCACGCATCTTCAGGATGCTACGCCACTGACCCTCGGACAGGAAATCAGCGGATGGGTTCACATGCTGGACCGTTCGAAGGAAATGATTTTGGAAGCGACAGATAAAATGCGTGCGCTTGCAATTGGTGGAACGGCTGTCGGAACGGGTATCAACGCTCACCCAGAGTTTGGAGAGCTTGTCTCAGAAGAGATCACTAAGCTGACCGGCCAAACGTTCAGCAGCTCGCCGAATAAATTCCACGCGCTGACAAGCCATGACGAAATCACTTATGCGCATGGCGCATTAAAAGCGCTTGCGGCTGACTTAATGAAAATCGCGAACGATGTCAGATGGCTCGCAAGCGGACCCCGCTGCGGCATCGGGGAGATCGTCATTCCTGAAAATGAGCCGGGAAGCTCTATTATGCCTGGTAAAGTCAACCCGACACAAAGCGAAGCGTTAACAATGATCGCAGCGCAAATCATGGGGAACGATGCGACAATCGGCTTTGCGGCGAGTCAGGGGAACTTTGAACTGAACGTGTTTAAGCCTGTTATTATTTACAACTTCCTGCAATCTGTGCAGCTGCTCAGTGACGGCATGAATTCATTCCATGATAAATGTGCTGTCGGTATTGAGCCTAATAAAGAAACCATTCAGGAAAACCTGTCAAATTCATTAATGCTTGTTACGGCGCTGAACCCGCATATCGGTTATGAAAACGCGGCGAAAATCGCCAAGCTTGCCCATAAAGAGGGATTGACGCTCAAAGAAGCAGCTTTGAAGCTTGAATTGCTGACAGAGGAGCAATTTAACGAAATGGTTAAGCCGGAAGACATGGTAAAACCAAAGGCGTAATAGGAAGAAAGAACGGCTGCTTTTTAAGCAGCCGTTCTTCTAAATATGTTGCTGTTTTAATAAATATTTAAGCTGTTCCGCATCTTTGGCGAGAGCTTCAGACTCCGTCAGATTATGAATCATTCCTTTTATGATCGCCAGCTTCGGTGTTTTTTTCTTCATTTCTGCTTCAAGTATGTCTAAGCTCTCCGATAATTCAAGAGAGGAGTTTGTGTTTAAGCTGTTAATTTTGTCACGTAGGCTTTTCACAATTGATTCAGTCAGCGGGTCAGGCCGTCCGTGCGTAAGAGGCCCGAATAAAGAGCTAGCGTCTTCCAATGTGATGAAAGGCTTATCGTTTCGTTCAGACATGCCTTTTACCATATCATCAATTCGATTCATAATGATATTAGCTAATTGAGACGGCTTCACAGTGTACCCGAGCAAAATCATGCATTCCAGGTAAATCTGGCTGATGCCCTCTATTAAAAAACAAAGCTCAGCAGTGTAGGGTTCCGCTTTTTTTCCATAGATGTTCAGCAGGCTGTCGATATGAAATTGAAGTGAGGACTGGCGGATTTTTTTTGCGCATTGCTCCACTTCTTCTGTGTAAGGCAGAGAACCCTCCTTCAACTGCATGCTGATAAAATCTTTGTGTTCAAGAATGTTTTCATAGAGGACGGTCAGCTGTTTACGGTAAGCCGTTCTGGGGCTGTCGCCCTTCGTTTTAATATTTAAAATTCGGGTAAACGTTTTATCATAATAGTAGTTCAGCATAGAGAGAAGAAGCGCTTCTTTCGAAGGAAAATAAATATAAAAAGCGCCTTTAGATATTTTGCATTCTTTTGCGATTTCCTGGACTGATGTTGAGTTGTATCCTTTTTGGGCAAATAGTTTTAAGGCTGTTTCAATAATCAGTTTTTCTTTTTCCTTCAATGGTTCCACCCTTTCGGAGCCCGGAGGCCTGCTAGGATATGACCATATAGTCACACCGTCTGTTATAAAATTAACCTTATTGTAACTTGTTTTTTTATCATGTATTATTTATATTATAAATTGAGATGACCGAATGGTCAAAGCTCAAGTGAAAGGGTGAATCTAGAATGAGAGAATTGGACGAAATGATCAGCCGCTTGCGAAACAGAGGAATCAAAGTGGAGAAAGTCAAATATCCGAAGCAGACCTTGTCAGAGAAAAAATGGGTTCATCAATGCAAACAGCCGCTCAAAACAAATTACAGAGATTTTAACGGCTATTCTTTCACATAAAAAAATAGACTGCAAAACATCTACAGTCTATTTTGGCACTGCTATGCGGTATGTTACACCCGTTTTGTCATTTTCAATTGAGATAGATGCCTTATGAAGAGTTAAAATTCGTTTTACGATGCTTAGACCAATGCCGAATTCGCCTTTCTTCCCTTTATTAAAAGGCTCATAGAGGCTGGAGAGCATCTCATCTTCAATATGCGGACCGTCATTTTTAATGGTGATCACGATATTTCGATCATCTTGTTTCATGCTGATTTCTATTTTTGTCTCAGCATAGCGGATTTGATTTTCCAGAATGTTTTCGAGGAGTTTGTTCCATTGCTCCGGATCGCCCGGCATCAAAATATCCTCTTCTACATCAATTTCCCACGATAGTTCTTTCCGCGCCCACTTCAATCGTTCGATGACTTCTTCTGTCACTTCCACAATACTGAACATGTCGTGCTGCACTTTTTGCTTCGCTAAATAATCCAGCTTCGTTAAATATAATAAATCCTTTATTTTTTTCTCCAGCTTAAGGGCTTCGCATTCAATAACATCTACAGTGTTTTCAAGGTCTCCTTTAGGAAAAATCCCGTCTTTAATTGATTGTGTATAGCCTCTGATGACCATGACCGGCGTTTTTAAATCATGAGAGATATTTTGCAATAGAGTTCTTTCTGTTTCATCCTTTTGCACAAGCTTTTGGCGCATCTCTTCGATGGTATGGCCCAATTTGCCGATTTCATCTTTCCGATCCACTTTTACTGGGTCATCCCAATCCTGTTCAGAAATCCGTTTGACGTGTTTTTCAAATGATACAAGAGGCCTTGATAAATACTTTGCAAGCCAAATAGCCGGAATCCAGCTTAATAAAATGACGACAGCTATAATAAACAGAAGCTGTTTGAACAAGGTATAGGCCAAATCGTCCCGATAAGAATCAAGCGCGTAAGAGAGCATCATCGCTGATTGTCCATTGACGGAAAGTCCCTTTTTAATGACAAAAAACACTTTCTCTCCATTGACGTCGGCGCTGTAACGTTTCTTTTTAGCTTCCTGCTTATCAGCCAGCTTGTACACCTTGTGGATAAATGAAGATGACAGAATGCTTAAATCCTTGTCTGAAGAAGCCTCTTCATTTTCAGGAAGGAGCACGTGCTGTACGGAGCGGACAGTTGTCGGCGCCGTCGCCTCCTCGCTGTAATAGCGCCTTTCAATCGAACCTGGCAGGCGGTACTCTGTCAGCACATGCTGCTCATTTTCAATCGTCGTATACGTTTCATTAGTGAAAAAATCTCGCAGCGTGTTTGAAAATAACACAAGCAGTAAAATCGATATCGCTAACAGGATGCCGGATATGACAACCCATATCTGAAACGCGAGCGGCTTGTTTTTCATGATGACATCATCCTGTAGCCGAAACCGTAAATCGTCTCCACCTTCAATTCAGGCATCTTTCTGCGCAGTCTCCGGACGAGATCATCAACGACCCGATCTGTTCCGAAGTAGTCATGTCCCCACACTTTTAGGAGGATATCCTCACGAGAGTATGGATGCCCTTTATGATGGATAAATAATAGCAGCAGATCAAATTCCTTTGACGTCAAATTGATGATATTTCCGTTTTCGTCATAGACCTCGCGGGCGTCTTCAGCGACCCGATACGAGGAGACGGCAATTTCATTTTTTTGGACAGGAGGAGCTTCCTTATATACGAGCTGCAGCAGCTTTTGCACACGGATAATCAGCTCCCGCGGCAGAAACGGCTTTGAAATGTAGTCATTGCTGCCAAGCTCTAAGCCAAGCACTCTGTCAATATCCGCATCTCGGGCGGAAATAAAAATGACCGGCACGTCAGGATCTTTCGCCTTGATTTCTTTTATTAATGTATAGCCGTCGGTATCCGGCAGCATGATATCGAGAATCCATAGGTGGGGAGACGGTGTCATTTTCTTTCTGGCGTCTTCACCTTTCGTAAAAGATGTAATGTTCCAGCCCTCATTCTCTAAATACTTCGTTAGCAGTTCATTCAGGTTATCCTCATCTTCAACTAGATAAATGGTGTATGACAAGGCTCTTCACATCCTTTCAACGTCATTATAAACTAGTTTTAACATACGGCAGGCAATTTTCATAATTTCACATATTCTTTTCATTTTTATCCCACAATGTTTGTTTATGATATGGTTAAGGGAAGAAAGGAAGAGAAAAAGAGCGAGGAAGATGTAGGATGATCAAACATATTCTATTTTGGTGCTTTGCTTTTCTCCTCATTATTGGGACAATTGAACTTGTACATGCGATGAATATGTAACGATAAATGAATAACCGTTAAAGGAGTGTAAGAACATGGATTATCGACGTGATGGCCAAAACGATCAACATCAAACTGAACCTTCACATACAGAACAGCAGAATACAGAAAACCAGAAGCTGATTGGACATTCTGAACAAGAATTGCTTGACGCGCCTGTGTCGTATGAAGCGGGACGGCAGGAAACGGCTTCTGCTTTAGAAATGGAAAAGCAAGAAACGGCTGTGAAAAAAGAAAAGAAACGGAGAGCCGCATGGCTGAGCCCGATTTTAGGCGGTATTATCGGCGGGGGCCTCATGCTTGGCATCGCGCCTTATCTGCCGTCAGACCAAAATCAGGCGACCGAGACCGCTTCCGCAAATAAACAGGTGCAGTCTGATAATTTTACAACGGCGCCGATAACGAACGCATCAAACATCGCTGATATGGTAGAGGATTTAGAGCCTACGATTGTCGGAATCTCAAATATCCAAACCTCTCAAAATAACACATTCGGCACGGGAGGAGGCTCCAGCTCAGAAAGTGAAAGCGGAACCGGGTCAGGTGTTATTTTCAAAAAAGACAGCGATAAAGCGTATATCATTACAAACAACCATGTCGTTGAAGGCGCGAACAAGCTGACTGTTACGCTATACAACGGAGAAACGGAAACTGCCAAGCTTGTCGGCAGCGATACCATTACTGATTTGGCAGTTTTGGAAATCAGCGGCAAGAATGTAAAAAAAGTGGCGAGCTTTGGTGACTCTTCACAGCTGCGCACTGGCGAAAAGGTAATCGCTATCGGTAACCCGCTCGGACAGCAGTTTTCCGGTACAGTGACACAAGGTATCATTAGCGGACTGAACCGGACAATTGATGTGGATACAACACAGGGGACGGTGGAAATGAACGTGCTGCAAACCGATGCAGCGATCAATCCGGGGAACAGCGGAGGCCCATTAATCAATGCAAGCGGCCAGGTCATCGGCATCAACAGCTTGAAGGTGAGCGAAAGCGGCGTGGAATCACTTGGCTTTGCGATCCCAAGTAATGATGTCGAGCCGATTGTTGACCAGCTGCTGCAAAACGGGAAGGTGGACCGTCCGTTTTTAGGCGTGCAGATGATTGACATGTCACAAGTTCCTGAAACCTATCAGGAAAATACGCTCGGCCTGTTTGGAGATCAATTGGGCAAAGGTGTTTATGTAAAAGAAGTTCAAGCAAATTCGCCGGCAGAAAAAGCAGGTATTAAATCTGAGGATGTCATTGTCAAACTAAACGGTAAAGACGTGGAAAGCAGTGCGGATATCCGTCAGATCCTTTACAAAGACTTAAAAGTCGGAGATAAAACAACAATCCAAGTGCTGCGAAAGGGAAAAACGAAAACGTTGAACGCAACACTGACCAAGCAGACAGAAAGCAGTTCAAGCTAAGAAAAAACAAAAAGCTGAACCCGATTAAGGTTCAGCTTTTTTGTTACCCTAAATAAGAGGAAAGCATCCACACTTGTTTTTCAACTTCTTCAATTAATCCGACAAACAAGTCCGCTGTCGCATTGTCTTGATTTTCTTCAGCCAGGCCGATCACGAATTTAGATTCGCTGCTGATTTGTTTGTAGTCGTTTACCAATGCTTGTACCATTTCTGATGCTGATGTTTCGTTTCCGCCGTCTGTGATAGATGCATGCTCAGTGTATTCTTTCACTGTGGCAACAGGCTGTCCGCCAATCGCCAGCAGGCGCTCAGCGATGGTATCCACTGTTTCAGCCGCATGGTCATAAAGTTCTTCAAATTTCTCGTGCAATGTAAAGAAATGAGGCCCTTTCACATACCAATGGAAACGGTGGAGCTTAGAGTATAAAAGAAACCAGTTTGATAATTGTGTGTTCAGTGAATTCTCAACTAATGTTTGATTTGTTTTTGCGTTTTCAGTTTTCATAAGATAACGTCCTCCTTGTGATCTGTTGTTTTAATTATATCATATACTAAATAAAAATCAATACTAAATTATAATAATTATAATTTAGGTTATTTGAATAGCTTTTTCTTCAGGATAGACTCCCACGCAGACCAAGGAAAAAGCGATCGGAATAGCAGGGTGAGCTTGATGCCCTTTCCGATCGGGTATCGCAATTTCTTTATGTGCTGTTTTGTTGCCAATTGATAAATGAGGTCGGCAACCTCTTGGGGATCTCCGCTTTCTTCTCCGTTTTTTTCAACGTAGGAAAGGATCTTTTTATAGTATTGATGATAGGCTGAATCGTCAGCAGGCACCGACATAAAATTTGATAATGACGTTGACCAGATCGATGTCTTGTATGAGCCCGGCTCGATCAAAGCGGTTTCGATACCGAACGGAAGCAGCTCGATACGCAGGCTTTCAGAAAAACCTTCCAATGCATGCTTAGAAGAAACATATGGCGACAGCGCTGGGAATCCGGTCAGTCCGCTGATGCTGCTCACGTTTATAATCTTTGCGCCGCCATGCTTTCTTATGTAAGGCAGAACGGTTTTTGTCACATGGATCACACCGAAGACGTTCGTTTCAAATTGTTGTCTGAAATGTTCCATCGGCACATCCTCGACAAAACCTCCATAAGCCGTTCCGGCGTTGTTAACGAGTAAGTCGATCGGGGCGTAAGCACTAACGGCTTTTCCGAATGAGACTATAGATTGTTCATCGGTGACATCGAGAGCTGTAATGAGAATGGAATCAGACACATTGTGTGCTGCAGCCAATTCCCGAAGCTGTTCCGCTTTTTCAGGCTGTCTTGATGTGGCTATCACGAAAAATGATCGGGCAAGCTTTACAGCTGCCAGCAGACCGAAGCCGCTGGACGCTCCTGTTACGATGGCTATTTTTTTATTCATCCTAACCCTCCTATTAAACTGCTATAGCTATTGTACTATCCTGAACAGGAAATGACGTCTGAAAAAAGAAATTTTTATACAACAATTCAGAATTGTTCTATAATAGAACGAAAGAAGGAAAGGGGTTTTGTGATATGGCGCTGCAAGGGGTAGGCCAAAGATGGGATCTTGATTCATTTTTTAAGGGCGGGAGCCAATCGGAAGAATTCAAAGGATATATTGAGAAGCTGTCACTAAGTCTGCGTGCATTTCAAGACAGGACTGATGCGTTTCAGGTGCCTGAATCGCCTGAAGAGGCTGAAGGGCTGACCGCGTTGCTTGATTTATTCGAACAGACATCCGTCAAACTTCAGCAGGCCGGCGCTTTTGTTGCTTGCCTCCAGGCCCAGAATATCAATGATCAAAAGGCTATAGAGCATCAGGCACTCATGAACCGGCTTTCCGCAGATTTTCAATCGTCGCTCGTTACATTAGATCATAAACTAATGGACATTGATCAAGACGTGTGGAATGAATTGTTAACAAAACCGGGATTGCGCGATGTTTCTTACATATTAAATGAAAGAAGACAGAGGGTTGCCGAAAAGCTTAGCCCCGGTAAAGAAAAACTGATCGGGAATCTTGCCGTGGACGGATATCACGCTTGGAGTGACTTATACAATATGGTTGTCGGGAAAATGACGATCCCGTATGAGGAAAACGGTGAAAACAAGCAATTGTCTGTCGGTCAGGTGGAGAATATGATGGACCATCAAGACCGTACTGTCAGAAAAACAGTATATGAACGTTTCCGCCAAGCTTGGGAGAGCAAGCAAGATATTTTCAGCAGCACGCTGAATCATTTGGCGGGATTCCGGCTTGAAACCTATAAAGCGCGCGGCTGGGAGAATGTCCTGAAGGAACCGCTGCAAATTAACAGGATGAAAAAAGAAACACTTGATACGATGTGGCAGGTCATCACTGAAAACAAGCAGCCGTTCGTTCAGTTTTTGAACCGGAAAGCATCCATGCTCGGCCTTGAAAAGCTTAGCTGGTACGATGTTGAGGCGCCGATCGGTTCTAACGGAAAGGCCTATTCGTATGATGAAGCCGCAAATATCATTACCAGCCAGTTTTCAACGTTTGGCAAAAAGCTGTCCTCATTCACTGAAAAAGCGTTTCGGGACGGCTGGATTGAGGCGGAAGACAGGAGTGGAAAAAGAGTCGGCGGCTTTTGCACCAGTTTTCCTGACAGCGGGGAATCCCGGATTTTCATGACATTTTCGGGCAGCGCCTCAAATGTCTCTACTCTTGCGCATGAACTCGGGCACGCGTTCCATCAGGAAGCAATGCTCGACGTCAGGCCGTTAAACCGCTCCTATGCCATGAATGTTGCAGAAACAGCTTCAACGTTTGCAGAGATGATAGTCGCGGACGCGACTGTCCAGCAGGCCGAGACGAGGGAAGAAAAGCTTGTTCTTCTGGAGGATAAAGTGCAAAGAAGTGTTGCGTTCTTCATGAACATTCACGCAAGATTTCTATTTGAAACGAGATTCTACGAGGAACGAAAGCGGGGAGTGGTACCGGCCAGCCGCTTGAATGAGCTGATGGAAGAGGCGCAAAGAGAGGCATACTGCAATGCGTTAGAAGAATATCATCCGCTTTTTTGGGCATCAAAGCTTCATTTTCACATCACGAGGGTGCCGTTTTACAATTTCCCTTATACATTCGGCTACCTGTTTTCTCTTGGCATTTACGCGCTGGCGCTTGAAGAAAAAAATGCATTCGAAGAGAAGTATATGGCGCTATTGCGCGATACGGCTTCTATGACAGTGGAGGATTTGGCGATGAAGCATTTGGGCGCTGACATCACAAAGCGCGATTTCTGGGAGAATGCCATCAAGCTGACTGTGCGTGACGCCGAAACCTTTTTACAAATGACCGAATCTTAAAGAAAAAGCCGTGGCGTTAAATGCTCCGGCTTTTTCAATTCTTCTCTGAATGAGGATTTCATTCTCTGGATATACCTAAAATAAATGGAATCCTACAGGGGGGAAACATATGCATTTGATCAGAGCAGCCGGGGCTGTATGTCTCGCAGTGGTTCTGATTGCGGGCTGCCGTTTCAATGAAGACCAGCAGCAGGCAGAAGGAGAAAATACAGCCGTCACCCAGCTGAAGTCCGTTCCCTACAGTAATTTTTCGCTTCGTGTGAGCTACGGGGATGGTGAGCATAACCGTTATGAAGGAATCTATACAAAGAACGGAACTCAGGAAAAAGCGGAAATACAGGATAAGCTCTCCGGTGTCAATCAGGAGGGAGAAGAAGCATTGGATGAGATGAAAATGATTTTGAGCGAGCTTTCCGTAACAGACCAAATGGCTGAAACAGAAGTGATACACAGTGTGCTGGCAGCATTTAATCTGGACAGTCATTATGATCATATCGATTTAAAATTGAAGCTGAAGGACGGCTCCATCAGAGAAATCAAGAAGTAATCTTGTGATAAAAAACCCATAAACGTCAATTATGTCCATAAAACTAATTGAAAATGATTTTCAAAGTCAGTGTTTTCTGCTACAATGAGGGATATATGACCATATCAAATGGCTGAATATCGGAATCACTTGCATTGATGACAATTGACTTAAAAGCATGTATATAGAAAACGTGCAATACATAGTGCTGCTAAAAAGCCAGCAAAAAGGAGCGGTTATGGGTATGAGTGCAATTTCTACAGAAACGCTGAGCTTAGGATACGGGGATGCCGTTATTATTGATGAGTTGAATTTAACAATTCCCAAAGGTGAAATTACCGTATTTATTGGCAGCAATGGCTGCGGAAAATCGACACTTTTACGTTCATTAGCGCGCCTGATGAAGCCGAGAGGCGGTTCAGTGCTGCTGGAAGGAAGAGCGATTGCCAAGCTTCCGACGAAGGAAGTCGCAAAAGAGCTCGCAATCCTGCCCCAAGGTCCTTCGGCTCCAGAGGGGCTGACGGTGCATCAGCTGGTGAAGCAAGGAAGATATCCTTACCAAAACTGGCTGAAGCAGTGGTCAAAAGAGGATGAGGAAGCAGTTGAAAGAGCGCTTAAAGCAACAAAGCTTGAGGACATGGCTGACCGTGCCGTTGATTCTTTGTCAGGCGGACAGCGCCAGCGGGCTTGGATTGCGATGACGCTTGCCCAGGAAACGGATATCATCCTTCTTGACGAGCCGACGACGTATTTAGACATGACGCATCAAATTGAAATTCTTGATTTGCTGTTTGAGCTGAATGAAAAGGAAGACCGGACGATTGTTATGGTTCTCCATGACTTAAACTTGGCGTGCCGCTATGCACATCATCTTGTGGCCATAAAAGACAAACGGATTTATGCAGAAGGCCGTCCGGAAGAGGTCATCACTTGTGATCTTGTGCAAAATGTGTTTTCTATGAACTGTCAGGTTACACAGGACCCGCTCTTCGGAACGCCTCTTTGCATTCCTCATGGCAGGGGCAGATGCATTGTCCAGGAAGCGGCTTTCACATCACATGGATAAATAACGCAGCGAAGGAGCTTTCAATTGAGAAAGCTCCTTGCTGTTTTTTCGAAAGGAAGATGGCAAATGGAACAAAAACTTCAGGAGCAGCTGGATGGATTGCTGGAGAAGTATACTGAGCTTCTGCTTGGTGAGACAAACGATGAGCTAAAAGAAGAAGTGAAGCAATGGATTTTGTACACGCATATAGCCAAGAGCATGCCACCGCTCGCTAAGCATTGGAATGCGACATACCCCGACGCAAAGCAGGGCATTAAAGAGATCATTCAGCATATTAAGGAATTAAATGAAGCGCATCGAAACAAACAATAGCCAAAAAGCAGTCTGTACATTATAGCAGACTGCTTTTTTGTGATTCAGCCGTTTTATCTGGCGTAAAGGAATCCATAAAGGTTCTCAGCGCGCTGCTGATAAACGAATCTTTTCGAACAATAAACTCTGTTTTCATCTGGCTGAGCGCTTCAGGCAGCGGGTACAATCGAATTGATCCTTCTGCTTCATGTTTCTGCACAACCGTTCTTGGCAGCAACGAGATGCCAAGACCTGCTGTAACCCCGCCGATAATTGCTTCAAGCGTCCCAAATTCCATAATGACCGGCTGTGTGACACCGACGGAGCGCAGCCATTTTTCAAGTGTTTCTCGATACGAACAGCCTGTGCTGTAAACGAGAATCGGCTTTGTGATGGCTTCCTCAACATCGGGCACGGAGGCAGCCGAAACAACTACTGGTTCTTCCTCAAACGCAGGATAGGATTCGAGCTCAGGATGATGGCATTCGCATCCGATAAACGCGCCATCCAATTCATAACGAAGAACTTTATCAAGGAGAAATTGCGTATGTCCTGTTGTTAAAGATAGCTGGACGTTTGGATGTTCTTCATAATAAGATGCCAGGAGCTTTGGAAGCCTTACCGCGGCGGTTGTCTGAGTGGAGCCGATCATAAGCGGCCCGCTTGGTTCTGCGGAGGATGAGAGCGCTTTAGACGCTTCATCAAGCAGGCCTATAATTTTATTTGCGTAGTCCAGCAGCAATTTTCCGCTTGCAGAAAGTGTCATGCCCCGATTATGGCGCAAAAACAGCGTGGTACCCAGCTCAGCTTCCAATTGTTGAATTCTGGCTGTGACATTCGATTGTACATAGCCAAGCTGCAGTGCTGCTTTCGTAATGGTCCCTTCACGGGCTACCATTTGAAACACACGTAAATCTCCGCTTTCCATTTTTGAATTCCTCCGTTCGTTTGCTATCAATCTGAGTGATATCTAGTATCTTTAACAATCATTATACGTAACATCAAAGCTGGATTACAATGGAATCAGAAATATACTTTAGTCAACAGCAAGGAGTGGCGGCAATGAATGTCTTGAACAAAATAGCTCTCGTAACGGGGGGCGGCACAGGAATCGGAAAAGCAGCCAGTATGGAATTGGCAAAGCGCGGGGCGATTGTGGCGGTGAATTATTCACGCTCGCAATCAGAAGCGGAGGAAACAGTGGAAATGATTAAAAAAGCTGGCGGGCAAGCCTTCGCCATCCAAGCAGATGTATCCAAAAACAGTGACGTGCAGGATATGATTCAAGCAATCGTGAACACACACGGCACGGTTGATATTTTAGTCAACAATGCCAGCATTACACGGCATATTCCAATGGATGATCTTGAGGCTGCGACAGAAGACATATGGGATGAGCTGTATGCCGTCAATGTGAAAGGGATGTTTTTCTGCGCGCGGGCAGTGGTTCCGTTCATGAAGAAAAGCAAGGCCGGGGCGATCGTAAACGTCGGCAGCATCGCAGGGGTAACTGGTGCCGGCTCATCTATGCCTTACGCAGTATCAAAATCAGCGGTGCACGGTTTAACGAAATCATTGGCCCACGCCTTAGCGCCTGAAATCAGAGTGAGCGGTGTAGCACCAGGAGCTGTGGCAACGAGATGGTGGGCCGGCCGGGAAGAAAAAATGAAAAGCATGATCGGCTCTTTGCCGCTGCAGTGTATTGCTGAACCAGATGATGTTGCCAAATTGATTTGTTCACTAATTGAACAGGAATCACTCACAGGCCAAATTATCACAATTGACAGCGGACAGACGCTGTAAAGAAAGGGATGCAGGGAGATGCCATTTGTACAGATTCATTTACGGTCGGGAAGAAGCGAAGCGTGGCTTCAAAAACTGAGCAGGACTGTCCACCAATCGATGATTGAAGAAATCAATGTGCCGGAAGATGACTATTTCCAAGTCATCAGACAATATGAAAAAAGCGAATTTTTTTATGATCCATTTTATCTCCAAGTCGAGCGAACTGATGAACTGATATACATTCATTTTACACTGAAACAGTCAAGAACAACTGAACAGAAAAAAGCACTTTACCGCTCAATCGCGAGCCGGATTCATTCCGAGCTTGGCGTCAGAAAAGAAGATGTGTTTATCATGCTGGCCGGAAATCAGGCTGAGGATTGGTCTTTCGGAAATGGAAGAGCCCAGATGATTGAATAAAAAACCCCGCGGATTGATACCCGCGGGGTGCTCTATTAATGGGAAGGTGATTCAACGGCTTTTGCCGCCTTCTCTTTTTCTTGTTGGTCTTCCGCTTTCTTATTTGATAGCTTGATAGGTTTTAAGAACAAGGTGAATACGGCTCCGACTGCGATAAAGATCAGGCCCGTATAAAACACGCTGTGGAGCGAATCCATCAACGATGTTTTTAAAATCGGCACAATATGGGATGAGAAAGCCGCAGGGATTTGTTTGACCGCGTCCGGACTGAACAGTGATTGCAGCAGCCCTTGCGGATTTGTATCAATCATACCCTTTAGCTGGGCGGCAAACGAGCTTGCCTGTGCCGGAAGAGAGTCTAAATATGGAACCAATTTATCTGTTAATAGATTTCCTGATCTCGCATTCATTACGGCTCCCAGCATGGTAATGCCGAATGTTCCGCCGATAGAACGGAAGAATTGGCTGGATGAAGTGACAACTCCAAGCTCCTCCTTCGAAAAGCTTTCCTGTAAAGCCAATGTCAGAATCGGCATAACAAGACCCATTCCCAGACCAATAATCGCCATAAAAGATGTAGCGACAAGCTTGCTCGTGTCGAGATCCAAGGTCGTTAACAGCAGGAATCCGCCGGCCATAACCAGCATGCCTGCAATGATTTGCGGTTTAATCCCGATTTTATAAACAAGCTGTCCGCCGATGATACTTGTAATAATCATAGAAATCATCATCGGTGTCATAATTGTACCCGATTCAGACGCACTTACACCGACAATTCCCTGCATAAAGAAAGGAACAAACGTAATGGCGCCAAACATACCGATACTCATAAAGAAGCCGATCAAGTTTAGAAATGTAAATGTTCTGTTTTTAAATAAATACATTGGCAGGATTGGCTCTTTTGCTTTTGATTCTACGATGATAAAGCTGACAATGCCGATCAGTGCGAGAGCGAACAACCCAAGAATCTGCCATGAATCCCATGCATAATCTTTTCCGCCAAAGCTTAAGGCGAGCAGGAGGCTGACCACACCGACAATCATTGTGAAAATACCAGCGATATCGAAGTTGATCGGACCAGTCTGCTGGCGTCCCTGTAATCCCCTGGCAATAAAAATAACCGCAATAATTCCGACTGGCAGGTTAATATAGAAAACCCATTTCCAGTTTAACGAGTCTACAATCCAGCCGCCGATTTGCGGCCCAATCACTGAAGCCAGCCCGTAAATTGCGCCAAAGACACCTTGGAATTTAGCACGCTGTTTTCCTGTGAACAAGTCACCGATGACAATCATCGCCATCGGCATCATGATGCCTCCGCCGATGCCCTGCAGTCCACGGAAGATAATCAATTCCGTCATGTTGTTGGCCATTCCGCACAAAGCAGAAGCGGCCATAAAAATAATCAAACCTGATACATAGACAATGCGGCGTCCCAATAAATCAGCCAGTTTACCGGCAATTGGAACAATGGTTGTTGATGTTAACAAATATGCAGTTGTCAGCCAGGTCATCATGCTCAAACCGCCCAGATCACCGACAATTTTCGGCATGGCCGTTCCGACAATGGTACCGTCAAGGGCTGAAAAAAACATGGCAATAATTAAGCCTGTTATTAATAACGTTCGTTTTGATTGTTTGCCTTCTTTACTCATTTTCATCCGTTTCCTCTTTTCATGTTTTGCTTTTCATCCGTTTCTGCTGCTTGTGCGAGCTTTGCTGTAATATGCGCCGCCTGCAGCATCTCCTCCTCCGTCAAAAAGGAAAGATAGCGCGCCATAATGGCCTTTCTGCCTGCCAAAACCTCCTCGAACTTTCTGTCTCCTTCGTCAGTAAGACTGAGATCAATCACTCGCCTGTCTTTTGTGTTGTGTGTTCTGGCGATAAGATTTTTTTGTTCAAGGCGATCTGCCATCAGCGTCACCGCGCTTGGCTTTACCTCCATACGCTCGGCAATTTCAGAAATTTTGAGGCTGCCGTGTTTCTTTAGGCTGGCCAGCACAAACAGCTGCGCTGGGGTGACACCTTGTTTTTCCATGCTTTCCAGCATTTCAGGCTGTATCTTTTGAAAGAGCGCCTGAAGCGATAATTGAATATCGGACATTAACTGATCCGCACTCTTCATATTCATTTCCCCTCTGTTACATACACTGTATATATATTTTGATGACAAAATAGTTAATGCTTATTAAATATAAATAAGCGTAAATGAAAAGTCAACTGATTTTACACAAAAAAAGGATAGATGCCCGAAAGAACATCGTATCCTTTTTACTGATATTGTTATTGCTGATAAGGAGACTGCTGCTGAATGGTCTGCTGGAATTTTTGATAGGACTGCTGCAGCTTTTGTGCATCCTCCGCTTCAACAGAATACCATCCATATTGGAACATGAGATCATATAGTTTTCTTTGCGCTTTTTGTGACTCATCAAAAATGGATTGAATATCCTGATAAAGAGACTCGTGGCTGAATTCGTGCAAGGCAGTACAATAAGCTGTTGTCATGTATTTTTCGGTTGTCAGCAATTCGTTGACGAAATCTCTGTCATTCATTTCCGATGTTGTCGGTACAGGTGTCTGCGGGTTGCTGATTTTTTGATTTTGCTGATTCATTCTGGCGCCTCCTTATTGGATGTAGCCGGACTGCTGCTGGCCTGGCTGCAGGTGCTTTAATATTCTTTGATAGTGATCATGATGCATGTGTCCGACGCGGTCGAGTTCTTGCTTTAACGTTTGATCCTGGCACTGCTGCGCCATGAAATGCGCTTTCTTCATCGCGAGCAAATTCCAGTTCAGCATGTCATTGAGATACAAATGATCCTTTGTCGAAATAACGGAAGGCGGCATTTGAGATTGCTGCTGATTATCCATTGTGATCCTCCTTTGGTTTCTGTTCATTTTATAGTTTCCTTCAGACTGGGAGTTATATACAGGTGTTTTGAAGATGACGGCGGGAGGGAGTCGGATGTTGAGACATGTGTTTTTATTCTTATCTCAAAATAAAACACTTACCAAGTTCGCAAAAGCATACGGAACGCGGCTTGGAGCACGAAGGTTTGTCGCAGGGGATACGATTGAATCGGCGGTTAAGACCGTCAAAAGGCTAAACAGATCCGGTTTGTGTGCAACAATTGATTATTTAGGCGAGTATGCAGCTTCGGAAAAAGAAGCAAACCAAGTCGCAGAGGAATGCAAGAAAGCCATTCAAGCCATTGCCGAACATCAATTGGATTCAGAGCTTTCGCTTAAGCTGACCTCAATCGGGCTCGATCTTTCAGAAGAACTTGCTCTTACTCATTTGCGCGCCATTCTTTCCGTTGCGAAGCAATATGATGTTGCTGTGACCATTGATATGGAAGACTATTCTCATTATGAACAGACACTTTCTATTTACAGGCAATGCAAACAGGAATTTGAGAAGCTCGGCACGGTCATTCAGGCGTATCTGTACCGGGCGGCAGAAGATATCAGAAAGATGCGGGACTTAAAGCCGAATCTCAGACTTGTAAAAGGCGCTTATAAAGAATCTGCGGCTGTAGCGTTTCCCGACAAAAGAGGAACGGACCTTCATTTTCAGAGCTTAATAAAGCTGCAGTTGTTAAGCGGGAACTACACGGCTGTCGCCACACATGACGATGACATCATTGCATTTACGAAACAGCTTGTCACCGAACATCAAATCCCCGCGTCGCAATTTGAGTTTCAAATGCTATACGGCATCAGGCCGGAGCGTCAGAAGGAACTCGCCAAGGAAGGCTACAGAATGCGTGTGTATGTCCCATATGGAACGGACTGGTTCAGCTACTTTATGAGAAGAATTGCCGAGCGGCCTGCCAATGCAGCGTTTGTGTTAAAAGGAATTTTGAAAAAGTGAAAGCAGCCGCGGGAAGCAGCTGCATTATGATTGTTCCATGTTATGTTTTTTATACTGCTGATTTTGACTTGTCCGTTTTCCGCCGCCGTAATGCTGACTCGGACCGGCATCTCCCTTTACGCTCGCCGCGCTGACTGCCGCTGAAGACGGATTTTTTTTCTCTCGTACCATTCCCTTCACCTCCGGGCTTAAGTTGCCCGACTTTTATAGGCTTCATACAAAAAAATAACAAATTAGCTATTGAAGTCGAACCGGAAATCTTTTAAGATGAAAGAAGAAACGGGTTTCATTTTTTTTGGTCAAAAAATGAATGACTATTCATTCAATGTTCAAGGGGGATATCTCATGCACAAACACATTCGAAAGGCAGCCGTTTTAGGATCGGGGGTAATGGGCTCCGGGATTGCGGCGCATTTGGCTAACATCGGAATACCTGTCCTGCTGCTAGATATTGTGCCGAACGATTTGACAAAGGAAGAGGAAAAAAGGGGGCTGACGAAGGACAGTCCGGAGGTGCGCAGCAGGCTGAGCCGGCAGGCGGTGAAAAAACTGCTGAAACAAAAGCCCGCTCCCCTCACATCAGCGAAAAATACCTCCTATATTACACCGGGCAATCTGGAGGATGATGCAGAAAAACTGAAAGAAGCAGATTGGATTATTGAGGTCGTTGTCGAAAACCTTGAAGTCAAAAAGAAAATTTTCGCTCTTGTGGATGAACATCGAAAGACTGGAAGCATCGTCTCAAGCAACACATCCGGCATATCAGTGCAGGAAATGGCTGAAGGCCGGTCGGATGATTTTAAAGCCCATTTTCTCGGAACGCATTTTTTTAATCCCGCACGCTATTTAAAGCTGCTGGAGATCATTCCGATTAAGGAAACGGATCCTGATATTTTAAAGTTTATGACAGCTTTCGGAGAAAATGTCCTCGGGAAAGGTGTTGTTACAGCAAAGGACACACCGAACTTTATCGCAAACCGCATCGGGACGTACGGGCTTCTCGTGACAGTCCAAGAAATGCTGAAAGGCGGCTATCAGGTCGGGGAGGTTGATTCGATCACAGGACCGCTGATCGGCAGGCCGAAAAGCGCTACCTTTAGAACGCTTGATGTGGTCGGTCTCGATACATTCGCCCACGTTGCCCGAAATGTGTATGACAAAGCTGATGGCGATGAAAAAGAAGTGTTTCGCCTTCCAAGCTTCATGAACGATATGCTGGAAAAAGGGTGGATCGGAAGCAAGGCCGGCCAAGGCTTTTATAAAAAAGAAGGAAAAACGATTTATGAGCTTGACCCAGTGACGCTTACTTACGGCGAGCGGACAAAAATGAAAACACCGGCACTTGAAGCGGCAAAACAGGCAAAAGGGACAAAAGCCAAAATGAAAGCGCTTATTTATTCGGATGACAGAGCCGGCCGATTGCTGTGGAATATCACATCTCAAACCCTGCTTTACTCAGCCGAGCTGCTTGGCGAGATTGCCGATGATATTCATGCGATTGACCAAGCCATGAAGTGGGGATTCGGCTGGGAACTGGGACCTTTTGAGATGTGGGACGCCATCGGCCTCAAGCAGTCAGCGGAAAAGCTTGAGCAGCTTGGAGCAGATATGCCTGGCTGGATAAAAGAGATGCTGGACAAAGGAAATGAAACCTTCTACATCAAAGAGAACGGAACGGTATTTTATTATGACCGCGGCGAATACAGAGCTGTGAAAGAAAACAAAAAACGAATTCATTTACAAGCACTTAAAGAAACAAAAGGCGTGATTGCGAAAAACAGCGGAGCAAGCTTAATTGACCTTGGAGATGATGTGGCCCTTCTTGAATTTCATTCGAAAAGCAATGCGATCGGCCTCGATATCATTCAAATGATCCACAAAGGATTAGAGGAAACAGAACGGAATTACAAGGGGCTTGTCATCGGCAATCAAGGGAAAAATTTCTGCGTCGGCGCGAATCTCGCCATGATCTTAATGGAAGTCCAAGATGACAACTTTTTGGAAGTTGATTTTGTGATCCGCCGTTTTCAGGAGACGATGATGAAGATCAAATACAGTGCGAAACCGGTCGTCGCCGCGCCATTTGGCATGACGCTCGGCGGAGGAACGGAAGTATGCCTGCCTGCGGCGCGTACTCAAGCGGCAAGCGAAGCCTATATGGGACTTGTGGAATCCGGTGTCGGCCTCATCCCTGGCGGAGGAGGTAACAAAGAGCTGTACATCAACCATCTACGCCGCGGCCTTGATCCGATGAATGCGGCAATGAAAACATTTGAAACGATTGCAATGGCGAAAGTGTCCGCTTCCGCTCAAGAGGCTCGTGAGATGAACATCTTAAAAGAAACGGATCAGATCAGCGTGAATCAAGACCACCTGTTATACGATGCGAAGCAGCTGGCCGCATCTTTATACGATACCGGCTGGCGACCGCCTGTAAAAGAAAAGGTCAAGGTGCCGGGAGAAACCGGTTATGCGGCACTATTGCTTGGCGCTGAGCAGATGAAACTGTCCGGCTATATATCTGAGCATGATTTCAAGATTGCGAAAAAACTCGCTTATGTCATTGCGGGCGGAAAAGTGCCGTTCGGTACTGAGGTTGATGAAGAGTATTTATTGGAGATCGAAAGAGAAGCGTTTTTAAGTTTGGCGGGAGAGGCAAAATCTCAAGCGAGAATGCAGCATATGCTTGTGAAAGGTAAACCTTTACGGAATTAGGAGGGAGTTTATGAAAGAGGCAGTCATTGTATCAGGTGCAAGAACACCGGTTGGGAAAGCAAAAAAAGGATCGTTGGCCACCGTTCGCCCGGATGATTTGGGAGCGATTTGTGTAAAAGAAACGCTGAAACGGGCAGGCGGCTACGAAGGCAATATTGATGACTTGATTATCGGCTGTGCAACACCTGAAGCGGAGCAGGGGCTTAATATGGCGAGAAATATCGGTGCGCTCGCGGGCCTGCCGTACACGGTTCCGGCGATTACAGTTAACCGCTATTGCTCTTCAGGCCTTCAGTCTATTGCGTATGCAGCAGAAAAAATTATGCTGGGCGCCTACGATACAGCGATCGCCGGCGGAGCAGAATCCATGTCGCAAGTTCCGATGATGGGGCATGTTACCCGTCCGAACCTTGCTTTGGCAGAAAAGGCACCGGAATATTATATGAGCATGGGACACACAGCCGAGCAGGTCGCGAAAAAATACGGCGTCTCCCGTGAGGATCAAGACGCGTTTGCCGTTCGCAGCCACCAAAACGCCGCTAAAGCCCTTGCAGAAGGAAAATTTAAAGATGAAATTGTACCCGTAGAAGTGACGGTGACAGAAATTGGAGAAAACCATAAACCTCAGGAAAAACAATTTGTATTTTCTCAGGATGAAGGTGTTCGCCCGCAAACGACTGCAGACATCTTATCGACATTGCGCCCGGCCTTTTCCGTTGACGGGACGGTGACTGCGGGCAATTCCTCGCAAACGAGTGACGGAGCGGCGGCTGTCATGCTGATGGACCGGGAAAAAGCCGATGCTCTTGGCCTGGCGCCGCTTGTGAAATTCCGCTCCTTTGCCGTAGGCGGCGTGCCGCCGGAAGTGATGGGAATCGGACCGGTGGAAGCAATTCCGCGCGCTTTGAAGCTTGCCGGACTTCAGCTGCAGGACATCGGCTTGTTTGAACTGAATGAAGCTTTTGCCTCACAGGCCATTCAAGTAATCAGGGAATTGGGAATTGATGAAGAAAAAGTGAATGTCAACGGGGGCGCAATCGCGCTTGGACACCCGCTTGGCTGTACGGGCACAAAGCTTACACTCTCACTCATCCATGAAATGAAACGGAGAAACGAGCAATTTGGAGTCGTGACCATGTGTATCGGCGGCGGGATGGGAGCGGCCGGTGTATTTGAATTATGCTAAAGGGGGAAAAACAAATGGCAAAAAAAGCGGCTGAAGTACAAAAAGGCGGCGGATTTTTAATCGAGGATGTCACATACGATCAAATGTATACACCGGAGGATTTCACTGACGAGCATAAAATGATTGCGAAAACAACAGAGGATTACATCGAGCAAGATGTTCTCCCTCATATAGATGATATCGAAAACCACCAATTCGAGCATTCTGTCAGACTGTTGAAGAAAGCGGGCGAACTAGGACTGCTTGGCGCCGATGTGCCGGAAGAATACGGAGGGCTCGGCCTAGATAAAATCAGCTCGGCACTCATCACTGAGAAATTTTCGCGTGCGGGAAGCTTTTCTCTTTCTTATGGCGCGCATGTCGGTATCGGTTCCTTGCCGATCGTCTTTTTCGGGTCAGAAGAACAAAAGAAAAAATATTTGCCTGGACTCGCTTCAGGCGAAAAGATCGCCGCTTATGCTCTGACTGAGCCTGGCTCTGGGTCTGATGCACTTGGAGCAAAAACAACAGCTGTGCTGAATGAAGCAGGAACCCATTATGTATTAACAGGGGAAAAACAGTGGATTACCAACTCTGCTTTTGCCGATGTATTTGTGGTTTACGCTAAGGTAGACGGCGACAAGTTTTCAGCCTTTATTGTAGAAAAAGAGTTCCCGGGTGTCTCCACGGGACCGGAAGAAAAGAAAATGGGAATCAAGGGATCATCGACAAGAACCCTCATTCTGGATCAAGCTGAAGTGCCAAAGGAAAACCTGCTCGGAGAAATCGGCAAAGGGCATGTCATCGCCTTTAATATTTTAAACATCGGCCGTTACAAACTGGCGGTTGGCACAATCGGCGCATCTAAACGCGTCATCGAGCTGTCTGCGGCATACGCAAATCAGCGCCGCCAATTTAAAACGCCGATTGCTGGTTTTTCATTAACACAGGAAAAAATCGGGACAATGGCCTCAAGGCTGTATGCGATGGAAAGCTCTGTATACAGAACCGTCGGGCTGTTTGAAGACAATATGAGCCAGTTCACGGCCGAAGATCTCAAGGACGGCCGGCAAATCGCCAAATCGATTGCGGAATACGCCATCGAATGCTCTCTGAATAAGGTATTCGGCTCTGAAACGCTTGATTATATCGTTGATGAAGGCGTGCAGATTCATGGAGGCTACGGCTTTATGCAGGAGTACGAAGTAGAAAGGGCCTATAGGGATTCAAGGATCAATCGGATTTTTGAAGGCACAAACGAAATCAACAGGTTAATCGTGCCAAGCACCTTCCTGAAAAAAGCGCTTAAAGGCGAGCTGCCTTTATTCGAAAAAGCGCAGTCGCTGCAGGAAGAACTCATGATGCTTATGCCTGAAGAGCCTGGAAGCGGCGTCTTAGAGCAGGAGAAATATATCGTCAAGCAAGCCAAAAAAATTGCGTTGTTTGCTGCCGGCCTAGCCGCGCAAAAATACGGAAAAGCGATCGATCGTGAGCAAGAAATTCTCGTGAACGTAGCGGATATCGTCAGCAATGTATACGCAATGGAATCAGCCGTGCTCAGAACGGAAAAGGCCATTGCCGCACAAGGCGCTGAAAAAGCAGCGCAAAAGGTGCTGTACACAGAAATTTTCGTTCAAGAGGCCTTTAACGAAATTGAAGCGCATGCGAAGGAATCCCTTATCGCAATGGAAGAAGGAGATTCACTCCGCATGATGCTTTCCGCTCTGCGCAAGCTGACGCGCGTAACGCCTAAAAACGTGATTCAGAAAAAACGCGAGGCGGCGGCAGGCATTTTTGAGGCTGAGAAATATACTGTCTGATTGGCCTAGAGCTCCGAATGCGCGGAGCTCTTTTTTAAGAAGCACTGTTTTAGGTTTTTAAAACAAACTGTGTTAAAATAACCTCGATTATTTTATTGAGGGGGAAGAAGATGTCGTTAACTTTTTACTGGTACCCTAAATGCGGAACGTGCCGCAAAGCAAAGAAGTGGCTTGAAGAGCATGGAAAAGAAATAAACGAAATACATATTGCTGAGCAGCCGCCAAGCAAAGAAGAATTAAAAGCGCTTTATGAAAAAAGCGGGCTGGATCTCAAGAAATTTTTCAACACGAGCGGCATGAAATACCGCGAGCTCAATCTCAAGGAAAAGCTGTATCACATGTCAGAGGACGAACAGCTCGAGCTGCTGGCTTCAGATGGTATGCTGATCAAACGCCCGCTTACAACAGATGGCGAAAAAGTGACTGTCGGATTTAAAGAAGACCAATTTGAAGAAAACTGGGCTTAATGTAAATTTTTTTTGAAAAGTGTGGTATCTTCTTATTGTAGTGCTGTAAAAAATGGAGGGATTCAATTGAGCATACCAAAAGATTTGCGTTACTCAGGAGAACACGAGTGGGTAAAAGTTGAAGGAGAAAAAGCCAGAATCGGAATTACGCATTTTGCCCAGTCCGAACTAGGCGACATCGTGTTTGTCGAACTTCCTGAAGTGGGCGCTGAAATCAAAGCGGACGAGCCATTCGGCAGTGTTGAATCCGTTAAAACGGTATCTGAGCTTTATGCACCGATTAACGGAACGGTTGTGGAAGTAAACGAAGATCTTGATGACAGTCCGGAATTCGTCAACGAATCTCCGTACGAAAAAGCATGGATGATCGTCGTTGAGCCATCTGACGCTTCTGAAATTGAAAAACTGATGACAGCAGAGCAATACGAAGAGATGACACAAGAAGACTAAAACAGGATAGCCGTAAAAGCAATTGGACACGCTAACGTTATGGGAGGTGTCCAATATGGCTTTCGACAAACAAAAGCTCGATGTCACCAATGACGTGACAGGCCGCTTTCAAAATGGCCGGCTCTCGTTATATCATGATAATGAGATGATCGGCCAAATGACAAGCATGAATGAATATGAGCTTAAGTCCGGTTATTCCTTTGAAAATGAGAAATTTTATAAGACAGCCGATGTGGTCTCTGGAGACGACGCAAAATATGTAGATTGTGACTACGAAAACGGCTGGTGTTAATGTTGGCGGTGAATTTCACTGCCTTCTTTTACAATCTGAACGTTTCAAATTTGACGCGGCAGGTGAACAAGATGAAGATGGATGAGCTGGAAAAGGTTATGATTGTCGAGGGGAAATCAGATAAAGAGAAAATCGAAAGCGTCCTGAATGAACCGGTGCGCATTATCTGCACAAACGGAACAATCAGCCAGCTGAGGCTCGAGGAATTGGCTGACGAGCTTTATGATAAAGACGTCTATATATTAGTTGATGCTGATGAATCAGGTGAGAAATTGAGAAAACAGCTGAAGCGTGAATTTAATGAAGCCTGCCATCTCCATATCGACAGAGCCTATAAGGAAGTAGCGGCTGCGCCCAGGCACCATGTCGCCTCTGTATTGCTGCGTGCGAATCTGAATGTCCATACTATTTTTCTTGAAAGAAAGTCCCGAGGTGTATAGCATGAAAGAACTCCAAGAACACGAACTTGATCACATTGAAGATGATGTGTACCTTCTATATTTATATACTCCGTTTTGCGGCACCTGCCAGCTTGCAAGCAAAATGCTGACAGTGGTGAAAGAAATGCTGCCGGATGTCGCCTTCTATCAAAACAATGTCAATTACTCTCCGACATTCGCAAAAGCGTATCAAATTGAAAGCGTCCCTTGTTTTCTGCTGTTTAAAGGCGGAAAGATGGTCGAAAGAGGATATGCATTTCATTCCGTTTCTTATTTATATGAGCTGATCAAACAAAAATCATCTTCCGCATCCCATTTATGACATATTTCTCAGCATATCCAATGAAATTGTCGTTCGTTTTATAAAGGGGTTCTTGCGACAAAGAGAGAAATGTGTATGTATGACCAACAAATAGGAGGTTGTACATATGGAGAAAGCGGAAGTTTTAGAGGATGAGTATCAGCATCTGTTTTTAAAACCCCTTTTGAATGCCTCAACATTGCTCATTACCTTCCAAGGAGAAGCAGAAGCCTTAACCGTCTCAATAAACGAACAGGGAGAAATGAAAAAAGTTTCTCCGCCCCAAACGTCCAACCTGACCTTTTACGGAAACCAAACGGAAATTATTGATTTATTGCACGGAGACATTTCCCTTCAGCACCTGATTCAGAGCGGAAGCCTCAAAGTAAAGGGGTCATTCAGGGCCCTGTTAAAGCTGGAAGCCATTCTCTGGCTGACAAATGGATTTTTTCAGAGGATTTTAAAAAATTAAAAAATAATAAATTATTATAATAGTAAAAGTTGACATCATTTATTTTATTGACATTTAATCATTCGCCGTGCTATTCTACATTAAGAATTTCCGGACGAAAAAGACTATATATTTCTCTTATCAAGAGAGGTGGAGGGAAGTGCCCTATGAAGCCCGGCAACCATCAACACTGTTGAAATGGTGCCAATTCACACGAAGCGTTCAGCTTTGAAAGATGAGAGAAAGGCATTTTATATAAGCCTTTCTGCTCAAGTGTGCAGAAAGGCTTTTCTTTTGCAGAAAAAACCGGAAGATTTCTTAGAATAGTGTTAAGGCAGGTGATTGCTTTGATCAATCTTCAGGATGTTTCAAAAGTTTACAAGTCGAAACATGGAGATGTCAATGCTGTCCAAAACGTCTCGCTTTCCATTAAAAAAGGTGAGATTTTTGGAATTATAGGATATAGCGGAGCTGGTAAGAGTTCCTTAATCCGTCTGCTGAACGGCCTTGAGAAACCAACCTCAGGAACCGTGGAAGTGGCGGGAACCAAGATTAATGAAGTAAATGGACGCGGTTTAAGAAAAGCACGCCATGAGATCAGTATGATTTTCCAGCATTTCAATTTGCTTTGGTCGCGGACTGTCAGAGATAATATCATGTTTCCTTTAGAAATTGCCGGGGTGAAAAAGAGCGAGCGGATCAAGCGCGCCAATGAACTGATTAAACTGGTAGGTTTAGAAGGAAAAGAAAAATCATATCCGTCTCAGCTGAGCGGCGGGCAGAAGCAGCGTGTCGGAATTGCCAGAGCGCTTGCAAACAATCCGAAGGTTCTTCTTTGTGACGAAGCGACATCAGCATTAGATCCGCAAACGACAGATTCAATTCTGGATCTATTGTCCGATATTAATGAAAGACTCGGTTTGACGATTGTGCTGATTACGCACGAAATGCATGTCATCCGCAAAATCTGCAACAGAGTCGCCGTCATGGAAAACGGCAAGGTGGTCGAAGAAGGCGAGGTTCTCGATGTCTTTAAAAATCCAAAGGAACAAATGACAAAACGATTTGTTCAGCAGGTGACAGAGCCGGAAGAAACGAAAGAGACGCTTCAGCACCTTCTTGATGATACAGCATCAGGAAAAATGGTTCAGCTCACATTTGTCGGTGAGTCAGCTGAACAGCCTCTGATTACAGAGATGATCAGAAACTTCAATGTCAGCGTCAATATTCTGCAAGGGAAAATTTCGCAGACGAAGGATGGGGCTTACGGTTCACTGTTCATCCACATTGACGGGGACGAGGAAGAAGTGCAAAACGTGATCCGATTCATTAATGACAAACAGGTGAAAGCAGAGGTGATCACGAATGTTTGAAAAATACTTCCCGAACGTTGATTTAACTGAATTATGGAACGCGACATATGAAACACTTTATATGACGCTGATTTCTTTACTGTTTGCTTTTGTCATCGGGGTCATCCTCGGCTTGCTGCTCTTTCTGACGAGCAAAGGAAGCCTCTGGCAGAATAAAGCGGTCAACTCTGTGATTGCGGCCGTTGTTAACATATTCAGATCGATTCCGTTCCTTATTTTAATTATTTTACTATTAGGTTTTACGAAATTTTTAGTCGGCACGATCTTAGGGCCAAACGCCGCATTGCCGGCGCTGGTAATCGGCTCGGCACCATTTTACGCGCGCCTTGTTGAAATCGCGCTGCGTGAGGTGGATAAAGGTGTGATTGAAGCCGCTAAATCAATGGGCGCGAAAACGTCTACGATTATTTTCAAAGTGCTGATTCCGGAATCAATGCCTGCTCTTATTTCTGGCATTACGGTTACTGCCATCGCTTTGATCGGCTCAACGGCAATTGCCGGAGCCATTGGTTCAGGAGGCCTTGGAAACCTTGCGTACGTAGAAGGATATCAGTCTAATAACGCTGATGTTACCTTCGTTGCTACTGTGTTTATTTTAATCATCGTGTTTATTATTCAAATCATCGGTGATCTAATAACAAATATTATAGACAAACGATAAGGGAGGATTTACATTGAAAAAGCTATTTTTGGGTGCATTACTGCTTGTATTTGCAGGAGTTATGGCTGCCTGCGGTTCGAATAACGGCGCTGAATCCGGCAAGAAAGAAATTGTCGTTGCGGCAACGAAAACACCGCATGCGGAAATTTTAAAAGAAGCTGAACCATTGCTGAAAGAAAAAGGCTATACGCTGAAAGTGAAAGTTCTTAGTGATTATAAAATGTACAATAAAGCTTTAGCTGATAAAGAAGTGGACGCGAACTACTTCCAGCACATTCCTTACCTTGAGCAAGAAATGAAAGAAAACACAGATTACAAACTTGTGAATGCCGGCGCTGTTCACTTAGAGCCATTCGGTATTTACTCTAAAACATACAAATCACTGAAAGACCTTCCAGACGGTGCGACAATCATTCTGACAAACAACGTTGCTGAACAAGGCCGTATGCTTGCAATGCTTGAAAACGCTGGATTAATCACTCTTGATTCTAAAGTGGAAACAGTTGACGCAACATTGAAAGACATTAAGAAAAACCCGAAAAACCTTGAATTCAAAAAAGTAGCGCCTGAATTAACGGCAAAAGCATATGAAAACAAAGAAGGAGACGCGGTCTTCATCAATGTAAACTATGCGATCCAAAATAAATTAAATCCTAAAAAAGACGCAATTGAAGTAGAATCAACGAAAAACAACCCATACGCTAACATCATCGCAGTAAGAAAAGGCGAAGAAGATTCTGCAAAAATCAAAGCGCTGATGGAAGTTCTTCACTCTAAAAAGATCAAAGACTTCATCGAGAAAAAATACGACGGAGCTGTGCTTCCTGTATCTGAATAAGACTGAAACCCCGGATGAGAATTCCGGGGTTCAATTATTGACAAAGCCCTAAAACGATATTCGTTTTAGGGCTTTGTCATCTTTTCAGCGTGATTGAAAACCCTTGAAGTCTAGGAAGGCCGAGCATTGGAGCGGAGCGAATGTTGCAATTCGTGAGCACCAACGCGCAGGTCTGACAACGAATGCGAGGGTTTGCTGACACGGTGAAACCTCGGATGAGAATTCCGGGGTTTTTTTCGCGTATTTTCCTAAAAGCTGTTCATAATAAAAAGGAATGTTAAACAGATGGAGGGATTTTCTTTGAATCAAGACAGAGGAAGCATGCAGAACGCATTAAAACAATATAAACATGGTTTAGGCACATTTGAACAAAAGATGCCGCTGATGGGAAGAAAATTTAACGAATTTACTGAACAGTGCTTTGCCGGGAATTCTCTGACTGAAAGAGAAAAACAGCTGATCGCCCTCGGAATTGCCATCAATGCTCAGGACGAATATTGCATGATCTATCATACAAAAGGCTGTCTTGATCAGGGAGCGTCAGAAGAAAACATTCTCGAAGCCGTCAGTGTGGCAGCGGCATTTGGAGGCGGCGCAGCTTTCAGCCAAGGCGTGACAGTCGTTCAACAGTGCATTGAGGAATTCGGAAACACCACGCATTAAGAGAAGGAATATTCCGAAAAACCATTCTCATTTGTTCTGAAAGGATGCTTTCGTCTCATCTGCCGCTATTTCACGCCAAATCGTTTTTGCGGCATCCAACGCAGCACTGGTACAATAAAAAGCAAATATATGAAGGGATTGATTCATTATTTGCAGCAGCCAGGACAGACTGAACCTCGATTATACGTCAGAAATGGAAAAAGCGATGCAGCTGTCACACGGAATTGGATACGAGGAATATGGACGCCGGCTGGAAACAAGAATGAAAGTAGAGCGGCAGAGAGAGCTTGATTATGAAAAAAGCAAGCGGATTTCTGCGGGAGCTTATTGAGAAAATCAATCTTTTAAAAAAGGGTGGGAATCCACTCTTTTTCTTTTTCAATCGCTTTAATAAAGTGCTGATCTTTGTTAAACTTGAGGAATGTGCAAGGCACGATAAAAAGTTGTATTTACTTTTCATTTGTTATAAAATTAGAATGAGAATAAAATGAGAATAATGATTATATATTTTTGGAGGTATAGATATGGCTGCTTCAACATTAACGATCAAAGATCTTCACGTTGAAATCGAAGGGAAAGAGATCTTAAAGGGTGTAAACCTTGAAATAAAAGGTGGAGAATTCCACGCAGTAATGGGCCCGAACGGAACTGGTAAATCCACTTTATCAGCTGCTATTATGGGGCATCCTAAATATGAAGTAACAAAAGGCAGCATCACGCTTGACGGCAAAGATGTACTGGAGATGGAAGTGGACGAGCGTGCGCAGGCAGGCTTATTCCTTGCAATGCAGTACCCAAGTGAAATCAGCGGTGTGACAAATGCCGACTTCCTTCGCTCAGCAATCAACGCGCGCAGAGAAGAAGGCGATGAAATTTCTCTCATGAAATTCATCCGCAAAATGGACGAAAACATGGAGTTCCTTGAAATGGACCCTGAAATGGCTCAGCGCTATCTTAACGAAGGCTTCTCAGGCGGGGAGAAAAAACGCAACGAAATCCTTCAATTAATGATGATTGAACCGAAAATCGCCATCCTTGATGAAATTGACTCAGGCCTTGATATTGACGCTTTGAAAGTTGTATCAAAAGGGATCAACAAAATGCGCAGCGAAAACTTCGGCTGCCTGATGATCACTCACTATCAGCGCCTGTTAAACTACATCACTCCGGATGTTGTTCACGTTATGATGCAAGGTCGCGTTGTAAAATCCGGCGGTGCAGAGCTTGCACAGCGTCTTGAAGCAGAAGGTTATGACTGGATCAAACAAGAACTTGGCATTGAAGACGAAACTGTTGGCCAAGAAGCGTAAGCGTTAGGGGGATTAATATGACACTAGGTACAAAACTATCCGTAGATCAGGAGTATCTCAAAAGCTTTTCCGAAAAGCAACAAGAACCTGCCTGGCTGAAGAACCTGCGCTTACAGGCTCTTGAACAAGCTGAGGATCTGCCGATGCCGAAACCTGACAAAACAAAAATCACAAACTGGAACTTCACGAATTTCGCGAAGCATACAGTGGATAACGAACCGCTTTCTTCATTAGAAGATTTGACTGATGAAGTAAAAGCGCTGATCGACATTGAAAACGAAGATAAAACATTATACGTACAGCGTGACCAGACGCCGGCACATCTTTCTCTTTCTCAAGAATTGAAAGACAAAGGCGTCATCTTCACTGATATTCTGACTGCTGCACGTGAGCACAGCGACTTGGTGGAGAAATACTTTATGAAGGACGGCGTGAAAGTTGACGAACATAAGTTAACTGCACTTCACGCGGCTCTTGTTAACGGAGGAGCATTCCTTTATGTTCCGAAAAATGTTCAGGTGGAGACGCCGGTTCAGGCTGTTTATGTCCACGAAAGCAATGATACAGCTCTATTCAACCACGTGCTGATTGTGGCTGAAGACCACAGTTCTGTAACATATGTAGAAAACTACATCAGCACTGTAAACCCGAAAGACGCTGTCTTCAATATTATCAGTGAGGTCATCACAGGTGATAATGCCAGCGTAACATACGGTGCGGTGGATAATCTGTCAAGCGGTGTGACAACTTATGTGAACCGCCGCGGTGCTGCGCGCGGACGCGACAGCAAAATCGAGTGGGCTCTTGGCCTGATGAACGACGGCGACACGATTTCCGAAAATACAACAAACCTTTACGGTGACGGCACATACGGCGATACGAAAACAGTTGTTGTCGGAAGAGGAGAGCAAACAGAAAACTTCACAACACAAATCATCCATTTCGGTAAAGCTTCTGAAGGCTATATCTTGAAGCACGGTGTGATGAAGGATTCCGCTTCTTCTATCTTTAACGGAATCGGCAAAATCGAACATGGCGCTTCTAAAGCGAATGCGGAGCAAGAATCACGCGTGCTGATGCTTAGCGAAAAAGCACGCGGAGACGCAAATCCTATTCTTTTAATTGACGAAGACGATGTAACTGCAGGACATGCGGCATCTGTCGGCCGTGTGGACCCTATTCAGCTTTACTACCTGATGAGCCGCGGAATTCCGAAAGAAGAAGCAGAACGCTTAGTCATTTACGGATTCCTTGCACCGGTAGTAAATGAACTTCCGATTGAAGGCGTTAAGAAACAATTAGTTTCTGTTATCGAAAGGAAAGTGAAGTAATGAATATCACAGATATTCGTGAACAGTTCCCGATCCTTCATCAGCAAGTGAACGGACATGATCTCGTTTATCTCGACAGCGCGGCGACTTCCCAGAAGCCGCGTGCTGTCATTGAAACACTGGATAAGTATTATAACCAATACAATTCCAATGTTCACCGGGGCGTCCATACACTTGGAACCAGAGCGACAGATGGTTATGAAGGAGCGCGTGAAAAAGTCCGCAAGTTTATTAACGCGAAGTCAATGGCTGAGATTATTTTCACAAAAGGCACGACCACATCACTGAATATGGTGGCGTTAAGCTATGCACGCGCCAACCTGGAACCTGGTGATGAAGTGGTCATCACCTACATGGAGCATCATGCGAATATCATTCCGTGGCAGCAGGCTGTAAAAGCAACTGGCGCCACATTAAAATATATTCCGCTGCAGGAAGACGGAACGATTTCTTTAGAAGACGTCAGAGAAACGGTCACAAGCAACACAAAAATTGTTGCGGTGTCTCATGTATCTAATGTCCTCGGCACGGTCAACCCGATTAAAGAAATGGCTAAAATCGCTCATGACAATGGGGCTATCATTGTGGTGGACGGTGCACAAAGCACGCCTCACATGAAAATTGACGTGCAGGATCTCGATTGCGACTTCTTTGCGCTTTCTTCCCATAAAATGTGCGGACCTACCGGTGTTGGTGTGCTGTACGGAAAGAAAGCCCTGCTGGAAAACATGGAGCCTGCCGAATTCGGCGGTGAAATGATCGACTTTGTCGGGCTTTATGAATCAACTTGGAAAGAGCTTCCGTGGAAATTCGAAGCGGGTACTCCGATTATTGCAGGAGCAATCGGCCTTGGTGCCGCCATTGATTTTCTCGAAGAAATCGGTCTTGATGAGATTTCCCGCCATGAGCACAAGCTTGCAGCTTATGCGCTTGAACGCTTCCGCCAGCTTGACGGCGTAACGGTTTACGGGCCGGAAGAGCGTGCCGGGCTTGTTACATTTAACCTTGATGATGTTCATCCGCACGATGTGGCGACTGTGCTTGATGCGGAGGGAATCGCAGTCAGAGCCGGCCACCATTGCGCGCAGCCGCTGATGAAATGGCTGGATGTAACTGCTACTGCAAGAGCAAGCTTTTATCTGTATAATACAGAGGAAGAGATTGATAAGCTTGTGGAAGCTCTTCAAAAGACAAAGGAGTATTTTACAAATGTCTTTTAATGCAAACTTAGATACATTGTACAGACAGGTGATTATGGATCATTACAAAAACCCGCGAAATAAAGGGGTTTTGAATGACAGCATCGTCGTGGATATGAACAATCCGACATGCGGCGACCGCATCAGACTGACAATGAAGCTTGACGGAGACATCGTGGAAGATGCGAAGTTTGAAGGGGAAGGCTGTTCCATTTCAATGGCATCCGCTTCGATGATGACTCAGGCGATTAAAGGGAAAGATATTGAAACTGCCCTTTCCATGTCTAAGATTTTCTCGGATATGATGCAAGGGAAAGAGTATGATGATTCTATAGATCTCGGGGATATTGAAGCCCTTCAAGGCGTTTCAAAATTCCCGGCCCGTATCAAATGTGCAACCCTGTCATGGAAAGCACTTGAAAAAGGAGTCGCGAAAGAAGAAGGCGGCAATTAAAAGGATTGGAGTGAAAATGGATGGCTAAAAAAATGCCTGATATTGGTGAATACAAGTATGGTTTTCACGACAAGGACGTTTCCATTTTCCGTTCAGAGCGCGGATTGACAAAAGAAATAGTAGAAGATATTTCTCGCATGAAAGAAGAGCCTCAATGGATGCTTGACTTCCGCTTGAAATCACTTGAGCATTTCTACAACATGCCGATGCCTCAATGGGGCGGAGATTTAAACTCACTGAACTTTGACGAAATTACGTACTACGTAAAACCGTCTGAGCGTTCAGAGCGTTCTTGGGATGAAGTTCCTGAAGAAATTAAACAAACATTCGACAAGCTCGGTATTCCTGAAGCTGAACAAAAATACCTTGCGGGTGTTTCTGCTCAGTACGAATCTGAGGTTGTATACCACAATATGAAAGAAGATCTTGAAGCGCAAGGTATCGTCTTTAAAGACACTGACAGCGCGCTGAAAGAGAATGAAGATATTTTCCGTGAGCACTGGGCAAAAGTAATCCCGCCGACTGATAACAAGTTTGCGGCGCTTAACTCAGCTGTTTGGTCCGGCGGATCTTTCATCTACGTGCCTAAAGGCGTAAAGGTTGAAACACCGCTTCAAGCTTACTTCCGTATCAACTCTGAGAACATGGGTCAGTTCGAACGTACGCTGATCATTGTTGACGAAGAAGCAAGCGTCCATTATGTTGAAGGCTGTACTGCGCCTGTTTACACAACAAACTCACTTCACAGTGCGGTCGTTGAGATCATCGTGAAAAAAGGCGGCTACTGCCGTTATACAACGATCCAAAACTGGGCGAACAACGTTTACAACCTTGTAACAAAGCGTACAGTCTGTGAAGAAAACGCAACAATGGAATGGATCGACGGCAACATCGGTTCTAAGCTGACAATGAAATATCCGGCTTGTATCCTAAAAGGCGAAGGCGCGCGCGGTATGACGCTTTCTATCGCTCTTGCAGGTAAAGGCCAGCATCAGGATGCAGGTGCGAAAATGATTCACCTTGCACCAAACACATCATCTACAATCGTATCAAAATCGATTTCAAAACAGGGCGGAAAAGTAACGTACCGCGGAATCGTCCACTTCGGACGCAAAGCGGAAGGCGCCCGCTCTAACATCGAGTGCGATACGCTCATTATGGATAACAAATCAACTTCAGACACAATTCCTTACAATGAAATCTTAAATGATAACATTTCATTGGAGCACGAAGCGAAAGTGTCTAAAGTATCTGAAGAGCAGCTCTTCTACTTGATGAGCCGCGGTATTTCTGAAGAAGAAGCAACTGAAATGATCGTAATGGGCTTTATCGAGCCATTCACAAAAGAGCTTCCAATGGAATACGCAGTTGAAATGAACCGTTTGATTAAGTTCGAAATGGAAGGTTCTATTGGTTAATGATGAAAACTCCTTTGTTTATCAAGGGGTTTAGAGATAGTTTTTAAAATGGCCGGCGTGCCGAATTTGATTGTAGAAGACGAACTTTTGAAGTTCGTCTTCTTTTATTTTTCAGAGACATATCCACTGTTATTTTGATGGTTTTAAGTCCTTATTGATTAGAATATTTCAGACCTGCGCCGGATAGGTTCAGTTTCTATATCACGCAACCATACAGTTGCTTATACTTGACATGCAACTAATGAGTTGCTTATACTCAATATATGAATGGGAACAAAGACGCTATATTCAAAGCACTCGGTGATTCGACTCGGCGGCTTATATTAGACGAATTATCTGAACGCAACGAGCTGACGTTGTATGAACTTACAATACGTCTTATTACAAAGTACGACCTTTCTATTACGCGACAGGCGATAGCTAAACACCTTTCTGTACTGGAGGATGCAGGACTCGTAACATCAAAACGAAAGGGAAAATATCGAGTACTTATATTCAACAACGAACCGCTTAAAAATTTGCTGAAAGGATGGATAGAGTAATTTTATAAAACCAGCACTGACTTTCTGTAAAATGTTGGTTTGTTTTGCTTGAAGCCGGATTGTTTGCACAGTACCATACACCATAAATATCAAAGGAGGAAACAACAATATGAAAATCATTGTGACTAGTATATTCGTGCAAGATCAAGACAAGGCACTGAAGTTCTATACAGAAAAACTGGGGTTTGTAAAAAAGGAGGATGTTCCCATGGGGAAATTCAGGTGGATAACGCTTGTTTCTCCAGATGATCAAGACGGAACCGAGCTTTTACTCGAACCGAATGAACATCCTGCCGCCAAGGAGTATCAAAAGAAGATATTCTCCGAAGGCTTCCCGGCCACAATGTTTGGCGTTGCAGATATTCAAAAAGAGTACAACCGATTAAAGGAAAAAGGCGTGACGTTTACGATGGAACCGACAAAAATGGGCGAAGTCACAATTGCTGTCTTCGATGATACATGCGGTAACCTTATTCAAATTGTACAGAAGTAACCGATTCAGTCGCGTCCTTAAGAAAAACCGCTGGCCACAGGGCCCGCGGTTTTTTACTCTTCTTCTGTCTCCTGATTGATAATTTGCTTTACAGATGATCTGCTGTTATTTTCTCTGTTCATCTCTCGCAATTGAGTATAAGCCATATCGAATTCCTCTTTTGTCATCTGCTTTGCGGCTAATGCAGAGCATAATATAGCAAAAGCAATTGGCATTGTATCAATGTGAATGTCGATATGGACCTCTGAGTTGCCGCTGTTTTTGATAACAGATTCAGTAGTGGGTATCTCTTGAGTATGTCTGTTGAGAGGAATGATGTTTTCGTTCATTAGTCTTCTCCGTCTTGTGACTGCGCCTGTGCCTGATCCTGATCTGTATTCACGCTGACCACAACTTTTGCATTACCGCTGTTTTGGACTTTTGCGACTGCCGCATCGCGTCTGTTTTCTTCATTTTCATGACGATTTTCGCTCATGGTATCATCCTTTCTCTATTGATAGTGACAGGATATTCGATAGGAGAGTAAAGAGATTGGACGAACTTCGCGGTTTTTCCACATTAGGGCAAAAGGTCGAAGGAAAGCATTCTATTTGGTAAAATGAATAGACATTATAATAGAAAAGGTGTTTGCATATGAAATCGTACATCATCGTCGGCGCAGGGATTCTGGGCGCGTCGACGGCTTATCATCTCGCAAAATCAGGCGCTCGCGTTACTGTCATTGATCGGAAAGAGCCGGGACAAGCGACTGATGCGGCGGCGGGGATCGTCTGTCCATGGCTCTCGCAACGCCGTAATCAGGATTGGTACCAGCTTGCTAAGGGGGGAGCCAGGTACTATAAGGATTTAATCCATCAATTGGAAAAAGACGGTGAAACGGATACAGGATACAAACGTGTCGGTGCCATCAGCATTCATACTGACGCGTCTAAACTCGATAAAATGGAGGAAAGAGCGTATAAGAGACGGGAGGATGCGCCGGAAATCGGCGACATTACCCGCTTGTCTGCAAGTGAAACGAAAAAGCTGTTTCCGATTTTAGCTGACGGCTATGAATCGGTTCATATCAGCGGTGCCGCCCGTGTGAACGGAAGAGCGCTGTGCCGGTCGCTTTTAAGCGCTGCAGAGAAACGCGGCGCAACGGTCATCAAAGGAAATGCGTCCTTGCTTTTTGAAAACGGAACAGTCACCGGCGTGCAAACAGATACAAAGCAGTTTGCGGCTGACGCGGTCATTGTGACGGCGGGAGCATGGGCCAATGAGATATTGAAGCCTCTTGGCATTCATTTTCAAGTGTCATTTCAAAAAGCGCAGATTATGCATTTTGAAATGCCAGATGCAGATACAGGATCGTGGCCGGTTGTAATGCCGCCGAGTGATCAGTACATTCTTTCGTTTGATAACGGCAGAATTGTAGCCGGCGCCACACACGAAAACGATGCCGGCCTTGATGATCTTCGTGTGACAGCCGGAGGCCAGCACGAAGTATTGAGCAAAGCGTTAGCCGTTGCACCGGGTCTTGCTGATGCGGCTGCTGTTGAAACAAGAGTGGGCTTCAGGCCGTTTACACCCGGATTTCTGCCGGTCGTAGGGGCCGTGCCGAATGTTCAAGGCCTGTACGCTGCAAACGGTTTGGGTGCTTCTGGACTGACGATGGGGCCGTTCTTGGGTGCAGAGCTCGCAAAGCTAGTTCTCGGAAAGCAGACAGAATTAGACCTTAGTCCTTATCATCCAGCCGGAGCACTTGCATAATAAGCAAGAGCATAACAAACAAATATAATAAAGCTGTTCTAGCTTTTCTTTTCTGTATGTGTTAGCATTTATCTTTAATGAAAAAGAGGACGTGAACTGATTTTGATAAAAATTGATATACCCGCACCGAATGTCACCATCACTGAACGACAGCAGTCAGCTAATGATAACGAACCGAAGATAAAACCGATTCACGGATTCATCGACTTTCACCAGATCCCAAGGGACAAAGGCGGCATTTTTATGTTTTACAACATTCATGACGAGCTGCTGTTTGTCGGTAAAGCCAGAAAGTTAAGACAGAGAATTAAGAAGCATTTCGAAGACACTGTTTCACCAATCAAACATCACAGAGATGAAGTTTATAAAATTGAGGTATGTGTAGTTGATGATCCAATGGAAAGAGAGATTTACGAAACATATATCATCAATACACAGCACTCGAAGTACAATATAGACAAGGTATTTTTTAAATAAGACGTCAGTCTGCGGATTGAACAGCGAAGCCAGAGCTTAAGTCAAGTTCTGGCTTTTGATTTGGGCATTTTTTCGCATATAGACCCTTTGTCTATCATTCGAATAAATTATTGAGAAATTTCAGAAAATAATATTGACAATCCTACCCGCGGACTTTAATATAACATTATATAATGTTATATAACGTTATATAATAAAAACGGGGAGTGAAGGATTTGAGTCAGGCCACAGCAAAAGTAAATCGTGAGGTTCAAGCTTTCTTGCAGGATTTGAAAGGGAAAACCATTGATCATGTATTCTTTGTCGCATGCGGAGGGTCTTCTGCCATTATGTATCCGAGTAAGTATGTGTTTGACAGAGAGTCAAAATCAATAAACTCCGACCTCTACAGCGCCAACGAATTTATTCAGCGCAACCCTGTTCAGCTTGGTGAAAAGTCTCTTGTTATTTTGTGCTCGCATTCGGGAAATACCCCGGAGACAGTCAAAGCTGCTGCGTTTGCAAGGGGCAAGGGCGCACTTACGATTGCGATGACGTTTAAACCGGAGTCTCCTTTAGCGCAGGAAGCGCAATATGTTGCCCAGTACGATTGGGGTGATGAGGCGCTTGCGATCAATACAAACTATGGCGTTTTGTATCAAATCGTTTTTGGCACCCTGCAAGTATTAGAAAACAATACGAAATTCCAACAAGCAATTGAAGGCTTAGATCAATTGCAGGCTGTATATGAAAAAGCCCTTAAGCAGGAAGCTGACAACGCCAAGCAATTTGCAAAAGCCCATGAAAAAGAAAGCATTATTTATACCATGGCAAGCGGTGCAAACTACGGTGTCGCTTACTCCTACAGCATCTGCATTCTCATGGAAATGCAATGGATTCATTCCCACGCCATTCATGCCGGAGAATATTTTCACGGACCGTTTGAAATTATTGATGAATCCGTGCCGTTTATCATCCTGCTCGGTTTAGATGAAACAAGACCTCTTGAAGAGCGGGCGCTTACCTTCTCGAAAAAGTATGGCAAAAAGCTCACTGTGCTTGATGCTGCATCTTACGACTTCACTGCAATTGACGATTCAGTTAAAGGCTATCTTGCTCCGCTCGTTCTCAATCGTGTGCTGAGAAGCTATGCAGACGAGCTGGCAGAGGCGAGAAATCATCCTTTATCTCATAGAAGATACATGTGGAAAGTTGAGTATTGATCTGAAAATGAAGAACCATTATGCATTAGACTATAATGTTATATAACATTATAGTCTAATGTCCAGAGGAGGCCAACCCTTTGAAGAAAATGTTGTTGTTCTTGATCATTGCAGCTGTCAGTATGTTCACCATTGCAGGCTGTTCGAGCCAAAGCAGTTCATCGGACGGAAAGGTGACATTGAAATTTTTCCACAGATGGCCGAAGGAGCCGGAAAAAAGTTATTTTGAAGAGGTTGTTAAGGAATTTGAAAAAGAACACCCAGATATCGATATTCAAATTGAAGCCGTTTTAAATGACTCCTATAAAGATAAAATTAAGGTCATGCTGGGAACCACCAGCCCTCCTGACATTTACTTCTCTTGGAGCGATGAGTTTGCTTTTAAATTTATCAGAGGCAATAAAGCACTTGATCTCTCGTCCTACTACAAAAATGACACCGATTGGTCATCACAGCTCGTTCAATCGCAAATTACACCATTTACTTATGAAAACAAGCAATATGGCGTACCGTGGCAAATGGACGCTAAATCATTCTTCTATAATAAAGACATTTTCCAAAAGCTGAATCTTGATCCCCCGAAGACGTGGGATGAATTAATCGATGTGTCAAAAAAGCTGAAAGAACATGGCTACACACCGATCAGCTTTGGAACAAAGGCGACTTGGACAATCTCGCACTATATCGGCACGCTTAATCAGCGGATGGTCGATGAAAAAACGCGAGACAAGGACTATAACGCCAAAACGGGTGAATTTACTGATGAAGGCTACGTAAAAGCACTTGAAAAGCTTCAAGAGCTGATGCCTTACTTTAATAAACATGTAAACTCCGTCGACCACGAATATGTGAGACAGCAATTTAAGAGCGGAAAGTCGGCGATGATATATGCGGAAACAGCGGAAATCAAGCTGGTTGAACCGGTTAATCTCGGGATGTTCCCATTTCCTGAAATCAGCGGGCAGAAAGGATCTTCAGAAGCGTTAACGGGAGCGCCGGAAGGATTCATGATTTCCTCAAGAACAAAACATCCGAAGGAAGCGATGGAATTTTTGCAGTTCTTGACGTCGAAAAGAATGGGCGAAAAGCTCGTGAAAGATGTCGGGAAATACAGTGCAGTGCAAGGTACGGCTACTGAAGAAAATGCAACAGCTATTCAGCGTGAAGCCGTTCAGCATATTGTTGATGCCAAATCAATGGTTCCATGGTTTGATATGGATGTCGATGTTGAAGTCGCAGATGCGTACCTAACAGGCGTCCAGCAAATGCTTGGCGGCGACATGACACCGCAGCAGGTGATGAAAGCCGTTCAAAAGGCAGCAAAGCAGGTGAGGGCGTCAGCTGAATAAATCAAAGAAAAGGTGAAGCTTCGCACCTTTTCTTTTTATAAAGGAGATGAGATACCCTTGGTCAATCAGAATAAAATAATCCCCTATTTGTTTTTGGTGCCCGCTCTCGTTTTTTTACTTTTCGTTTATATCCCGATTTTTGAGAATGTATTCCTCAGCCTGTTTCAGTGGAGCTCATTTTCTCCGGAAAAAACGTTTATCGGCTTAAAAAACTATGTTGAATTATTTCATGATCCTGTCTTCTATCAGGCACTGACCAATAATGTGCTTTATGCAGTGATCTCAATTGTATGCCAGGTATTTGGCGGTTTGATTTTGGCGGCGGTGCTTGAGGATAAGCTGGTCAGAAAATGGTCGCCGTTTTTTCGTACCGTTTTCTTTTTGCCGGTTGTCATCTCAATGACTGTGATCGCGCTTTTGTTTGATTTTATTTACAATCCGGAGACAGGGCTTTTGAATCAGCTGCTTCAGGCCATCGGTCTTGATCAGCTGACGAGGGCCTGGCTCGGGGATGACAGCACAGCTATGCTTTCTGTCATTTTTGTGTCCCAGTGGCAATCTGTCGGTTATATTGCGATGCTGTACATCGTGTCGATTCAAAAAATACCGGATGAACTGTATGAAGCGGCCCGGCTTGACGGCGCGGGTAAAATTCAGCAGTTTTTTCATATTACTGTTCCCCAGACGAAAGAGATGTCTTTTGTTGCGGTGGTCATGACGCTGACCGGGGCCTTTACGGTCTTTAATGAGCCGTACATTTTGACAGGCGGCGGGCCGGGAAACGCGTCAGAAGTCTTGAGCACGTTTTTATATAAAAGCGCCTTTACAAAGGATATGATGGGCTACGCCTCAGCGATTGCCACTGTCGTGTTAATCATTACGCTTGCATTATCGCTCATGCAAATGAAGTTCTTTAAAACCGGAAAGGAGGAGTAACTGATGCTGCCTCAGAAGAAGACAGATTCGTTCAGATTGGAGCCTGTGCCTGACCAGCACATTGAGGTTAAAGATAAGCCTAGACGAAAATGGTATATCGGAGAAACGTCTGTGTGGGTTTTTCTGTTTCTTTATCTGATTGCGATTGCCTATCCGCTTCTCTGGATGGTGATGAGCGCCTTTAAAAACTCTGACGATATTTTTGAGCACAGCTGGTCGCTGCCGTCTTCGTGGCATCCGGAAAATTTTGTTTCCGCCTGGAACCAGGGGATTTCTTCTTATTTTATGAACAGTGTCATCGTTACGGCGCTGACGTGTGTGATCACTGTCTTTATCAGTGCATGGGCAGCGTATGGCCTTTCCCGGTTTGAGTTTAAAGGAAAAGGATTCTTTTTGGTGCTATGTCTTGGCGGATTGATGCTGACGCCGCAGGTCAGTCTTGTGCCGCTTTATTCTATTATTCAGTCGCTTGGCCTGTACAATACGTATTGGGCGTTAATCCTGCCGTATGCGGCTTATCGGATCCCATTCACCATCATTTTGATCCGCTCTTATTTTTTTTCTATTTCAAAAGAATTGGAGGAGGCGGCCTATTTGGATGGGTGTACAAGTTTTGGAGTATTTTTCAGAATTTTCTTACCGATGAGCGTGCCGATTTTGGTGACATCCGGCATTTTGACGGCTTACCATACATGGAATGAGTTTATGTTTGCGATTATTTTCATAGATGATGAGAATTTGCGGACCATTCCAGCCGGGCTGATGCAGTTCAGAGACGCGCTGCAGACAAACTGGGGCGTCCTGCTGGCGGGGTTAACGATTTCAGCCGCGCCGATTATTATTCTATTTTTATTGATGCAGAAATATTTTGTCCGCGGGATTGCAAGCGGCAGTGTAAAAGGATAAAGGAGGAAGCGCTATGAAATTGATTGCGGTTGGAGATAATGTTGTAGATTACTACCAGGATCAAGAAACATTTTACCCGGGAGGAAATGCCTTAAACGTTGCTGTGCTTGCCAAGCGGCTCGGGCATGAGTCTTCCTATATCGGAATCGTCGGCAATGACGAAGCCGCGGCGCATCTGTTGAACGTTCTCAAGCTGGAGCAGGTCAATGCAGATTATATCCGCCAGGCGCACGGGGAAAACGGGATGGCGATTGTCACCCTTGATGAACAGGGGGACCGTATTTTTGTCAGGTCAAATAAAGGCGGCATTCAGTCCCGGCTTCGGCTCGTGTTCCAGGAGAAAGATATAGCCTTTATCAGCGGACATGATCTGCTGCATACGAGCGTGTACAGCAGGCTTGAGAACGATCTTCCGCAGCTGTGCGGGCTTGTCCCGGTCTCATTTGATTTTTCAACCAATCGGGAGGATGATTATTTGAGGAGGGTCTGTCCTTATGTGACGTATGCGTTTTTTTCAGGAAGCGATTTGAGTGAGTCGGAATGCGGTGAGCTTGCCAAAACAGCTCATGGATACGGAGCCAAAATGGTTTGTATGACCCGAGGGGGCCAAGGAGCAATCCTGTCTGCGGGTGATCGAGTCTATCATCAGCCGATTGTGGAAGCTGATATAATAGATACACTTGGGGCGGGAGATTCTTTTATAGCAGGCTTTTTGACTGCCTTTTGCGTGAAGCAGGATATAACGTACGCTTTGCGCCAGGCTGCTGAAACGGCTGCGAAAACATGCGGTGTGTACGGAGCTTTCGGCTATGGCTATCCTTATCGCTTGGAGGACGGGGGAAGCAGTGAAAAAACGAGAATACTATAAGCAGTGTCTCGTTTTTTATGCCTGTTATGTGTAGGGGCTGTTGATGGTAAAAGTGACACGGTTTGTGTGCATCAAAAACAATGAGCAATAGATTGGCTGGTCGTTTGATGTAAAAGCCGTTTTATCAATTTCAAACAGCGCATCCCCGATATCACAATCCAGGTATTTGCTTTCCTCCTGCTGGGCATATACAACGTTTAATAGCTTCGTATTGTGCGTGGGTACAACTTTGTATTGCTGTTTCAAAATATCATGCATGGAGACGCCGTCAGCAATAAAGGTATCAATGCCGGGAAACAAATCAAGCGGATAATGCGTCACTTCAAAGGTGAGAGGCTGATCATCATTATATAAAATCCGTTTTAATTCAACGACAGGGCTCTCGGGTTGGATTTGAAGCTTTTCTGCGATGGGTTTTGACGCTGGAATGATGTCATGGGACAGCACATGATGCTTCGGTTTTTTGCCGGTTGATTCCATAAATTCCGAGTAGCCGTTTACAGCGATCAGCTCTCGTTTTAATTTAGGGCTTTTAACGAACGTTCCCTTTCCCTGCTGCCTGATCAGATAGCCTTCTTCGACTAAATCGAGAATGGCTTTCCTGACGGTGATGCGGCTGACGTTATACTTGGTGCAAAGCTCGTTTTCGGTAGGCAGCTTGGCGGTTGGGGAATACACGCCCTTTTTGATGTCATCAGTGATGATTTGTTTTAGCTGAATGTATAAAGGTGTAGAACTTCCGTTGTTTAACAAAGGGTAGCCTCCTTTTAACCTATTATTTATATTATAATGTATTATGACGTTATAATACAAATTTACATTTTTTATTTTAGAAATATAGCAAAAATGGGAATCGATTACTCTAAAAATAACAGAAAGACCAAGTTGTTTCCAGTGACGAAATAACGGGTCAAAAGATAGGGGGACTTTTCTGATGGCTTCATTAACATTTGAACACGTCAAAAAATCATATCACTCACAATTAACCGTGAAGGACTTTGATTTAGATGTAAAGGATAAGGAGCTTTTGGTGCTGGTGGGGCCGTCAGGATGCGGAAAATCAACAACGCTGCGGATGGTGGCTGGATTAGAAAGCATTTCTGAAGGAAATCTTCTTATTGATGGGGAGCGGGTCAATGATCTTCCGCCGAAAGAACGTGATATTGCGATGGTATTCCAGAACTATGCGCTTTATCCGCATATGACGGTTTTTGATAATATGGCGTTTGGATTAAAGCTCAGAAAGATGGCGAAACAGGAAATTGCCGAGCGGGTTCATGCGGCAGCCAGAATTTTAGAAATTGAACATTTGCTGAAGAGAAAACCGAAGGCGCTCTCCGGCGGGCAGCGGCAAAGGGTGGCGCTTGGCAGGTCGATTGTGAGGGAGCCGAAGGTCTTTTTAATGGACGAGCCGCTTTCTAATCTGGATGCAAAACTAAGAGTGACGATGCGGACAGAAATCAGCAAGCTGCACCAGCGATTAGAGGCAACGATCATTTATGTCACGCATGACCAGACCGAAGCAATGACTATGGGAGATCGGATTGTCGTCATGAATGAAGGGGAAATCCAGCAAGTGGCGAAACCTCATGACATTTATCATTACCCGGCCAATTTGTTTGTCGCAGGCTTCATTGGCTCTCCTGGGATGAACTTTTTGAAAGGCATCATAGAACAGCAGCATGGCGAGCTGTTTTTCACAAATTCTTCGATCCGGCTTCATATTCCTGAAGAAAAAGCAAAGCGGCTGAAGGAAAAGGGATATGCCGGAGAACAGATGATTGCCGGTGTACGGCCGGAGCACATCACACAAATGACAGGAAATGACCAGTTGTTTGATTCAGTGTTTCAAGCGAAGGTGGAAGTGAATGAAAATCTGGGCTCGGAGCTCATAGTGCATGTCATGGCTGGGGACGAGCGGCTCAAGGTCCGCCTGGACGGAAACACGCGAATCGATGCAGGCGATTCAATCCAGCTCTCAGTGAAAATGGACCACGTCGTCTTTTTCGATGCGGAAACGGAAGAGGCTGTGTATTAGAAAAAGGTGCTCCTAAAAAGGAGCACCTTTTTCTTACGGCCAAATCTCATCCGCCCATTCAGGGTGGTCGATAAATGGATTGCGGTTGTGCTGATATTTTTCATAAATGATTTCATTTCTTTTCCGCTCGCGGTCGTCAACCGGATCCTGCTTATTCCATTCGAGCAGGACAGATTGTTTGCCATGATAAGGAGCTGAGCCGTTGCCTGTCTTATCATTAAGCTCAAGATCAGGATAGCCGTCATCACCCTCGTAACGGACAGCCATGTAAAACAGCATGCGGGCAACATCGCCTTTCACATCATCGCGGGGCTCCCATGAATCGCCGTCATAATAATTTCCGGGTGCCTTCGCATATTCAGTGCCGCCATTGTCAAAATCCATATTTCCTCTGGCGCTGTTAACTTGAACATCAGCCGGGCGCAAATGATGAATATCAGTACCAGGTCCCTTGCTCGTACCAAAATCGCCATGGGATTTCGCCCAGACATGCTCGCGGTTCCAATCGCCGACATTGCCGCCGTTCAGGTTTTTGGAACGCGATTCATTCGTATAGAGCAGGATGACGTTATTCGGATTTCTTGGGTCTTCATCCGTTTCTTTCAGCGCGTTCCACACTTCGCTGTAGGACAGCATCGTGTGTCCGCTGATAATACGGTGCAGGGTGCTTTTTAGCGAGTCTCCTGTTTTACCTTCAGCCCCTTCATAATAGGTATCTGTGTCAGCATAGGGTGCAGCGGGGGCGGCTAATGAGAGAAGGCTTCCCGTTCCTGAAGGGGAAGACGCCAATCGGTCATTAAGGCTTAATGTGGTTTGCGCGCTTGCTGAAGCTGCTGGCGCAAGCCATCCGGAAATCAGTAATACACAGACGAGCGGCAGAAACCATGCTTTTTTTGTCATCACTTGCCCTCCTTTTATCAGATCATGTCTATTATCTAAAATTGAAATAAAGGATAGAAGTGTCATTTTGTATATTTTTCATTAAAATTGTAAATTAGTCCCTTTGGAGGAGGCGGAAATCTCCTGTTTCCATATCTTTAGGTCCTGTTTTTGCGGGCTGCCGGCATTTCTGTTTTCATCCGTTCCGCGAACATCGCCTCTCCAGCTTAGCTTGTTCATATGAAAGGCATTTTGACCCTCTCTTTCGCTCTTGCTGGCTCTCTTCCTTACCGTGTTTTCTTTTGACCTTTACATCAAAATAGTTGTGACATGTAGGGTGTATCTGGTTGCTGGATGGATACTGTGGCTAAAAAATAAACGTTTTTTTGGTTAATCTGTCAATGAACTATCATGTTGCTCCTTCTATAATGAAGTCACCATAGCGGCCAGAGGGGGGAGTACATGGAAAAGCAGAAGCTTTCAGTAAAAAACAGCATCACAGATTATATTGAATGGCTCGCCCAATACGGTGCGTCTGCGGATGGCGGCGTAACGAGGCTTTTATACACAAAAGAGTGGATGGACGCACAGCTTGCTGTGAAAACGGAAATGTCTTCTTTCGGGCTTGACACAAGATTCGACGATGTCGGCAATGTGTTTGGAAGGCTTTCGGGCACCCAGTCTCCGGATGAAGTCATTGTAACCGGGTCACATATCGATACTGTCATCAATGGGGGGAAATACGACGGCGCCTATGGTGTTCTGGCGGCAATGCTTGCGATAAAGCGGCTCAAAGAGACATATGGAGCGCCGAAAAAAACACTCGAAGCGGTATCCTTATGTGAGGAGGAGGGCAGCCGTTTTCCAATGACCTATTGGGGATCAGGGAATATGACGGGTGTTTTTTCATTACAGAATGGAGCAGAGCCAAGAGACGAATCAGGAGTCTCGCTGCAACATGCGATGCATGAGAACGGTTTTGGCAAAGGTGTGTTTCAGGCAGCATATCGGACAGATATCAGCGCTTTTGTTGAGCTCCATATTGAACAGGGACAGACATTGGAAATGTCAGGACGGGATCTCGGGATTGTGACAAGCATTGCGGGACAGAGGCGCTATCTCGTCACGCTGGAGGGGGAATGCAATCATGCGGGAACCACCTCCATGAAATGGCGCAAGGACCCGCTCGCAGCCAGCAGCCGTATCATTCATGAGCTGTTGCTGCGGTCGGAGGAGCTGCCGGATGAGCTCCGTCTGACATGCGGAAAAATAACGGCAGAGCCCAATGTAGCCAATGTCATACCGGGCCGCGTCCAGTTTTCAATCGATATTCGCCATCAGCATCAGCATGTGCTGGAACAGTTTCATCAAGACATGGTTGCTTTGATCAACGGCATTTGCCATCAAAAAGGAATTCGCGCCGTGATTGATGAATATATGCGAATAGAGCCTGTGCCGATGGACGAAAGGCTGAAGGCTGCGGCTTTTGAAACAGCATTAGAAAACGGCTTCAGCTGTGAGAAAATGGTGAGCGGAGCAGGGCATGACGCGCAAATGATCGGAAGGCGCTATCCTGCTTGTATGCTGTTTGTGCCAAGCCGAGGCGGCGTCAGCCACTCACCGAAGGAATATACGTCAGCCAGACAGCTTGAGATCGGCATCCGCGCACTGACTGATTTATTATACAAACTGGCTTACTGATAAAGGAGGAATGGCTGTGTCAGGCAGAAGAGAATTATGCACCCCGTTAAGAACGATTATGACGCCGGGGCCTGTTGAGGTTGATCCGCGTGTATTAAGAGTAATGAGCACCCCGGTTGTCGGCCAATTTGATCCGGCGTTTACAGGCATTATGAATGAAACGATGGAGATGCTTCGGGAGCTGTTCCAAACAAAAAACCGCTGGGCATACCCGATTGACGGCACTTCACGGGCGGGAATTGAAGCAGTGCTGGCTAGTGTGATAGAGCCGGAAGATGATGTGCTCATTCCCATTTACGGCCGTTTCGGTTATTTGCTGACTGAAATCGCCGAGCGATATGGGGCAAATGTTCATATGCTTGAGTGCGAATGGGGAACGGTTTTTGACCCGGAGGACATCATACGGGAGATAAAAAAAGTGAAGCCGAAAATTGTGGCCATGGTGCATGGAGAAACATCGACAGGACGGATTCACCCGCTGAAAGCCATCGGCGAAGCCTGCCGCACCGAGGATGCATTGTTTATCGTCGATGCAGTCGCAACAATTGGGGGCTGCGAGGTTAAAGTCGATGAATGGAAGATTGACGCTGCCATCGGCGGAACGCAAAAATGTTTATCTGTGCCCTCAGGAATGGCGCCGATTACATATAATGAGCGGGTGGCGGACGTGATTGCAGCTCGCAAAAAGGTGGAGCGGGGGATTGCGTCACAAGCTGACAGGGCAGCGCTTTCGGGAAATCGGCCAATTACAAGCAACTACTTTGATTTGAGCCAGCTTGAGGATTATTGGAGCGAAAGACGGCTCAATCATCATACAGAAGCGACGACGATGCTGTACGCCTTACGTGAGGGAGTCAGACTGGTGCTTGAAGAAGGCCTTGAGGCGCGTTTTGAGCGGCATCGGCACCATGAAGCCGCATTAGCAGCAGGGATAAAGGCAATGGGGCTAAGATTGTTTGGAGATGACAGCTGCAAAATGCCTGTTGTCACCTGTGTCGAAATTCCCGGCGGCATTGACGGCGAGTCTGTCCGTGATATGCTGCTGGCACAATTCGGCATTGAAATCGCCAGCTCATTCGGCCCGCTTGCAGGGAAGATCTGGAGGATCGGCACGATGGGGTACAGCTGCAGAAAAGAAAACGTGCTATTCGTGCTTGCCGGGTTAGAGGCTGTGCTTCTCAGACATAACGCAGGAATCGAAGCAGGAAAAGCGCTCCAAGCAGCGCTGGATGTGTATGAAAACGCTGGCCGCCAGGCGGCGGTGTAAAGAAAAGCTTGCGGAACTCCGCAAGCTTTTTAACGATATGATTTCGTGTTTTCTCCAATCTGATTTTCTTCGTTTGACTCTTTTTACAAATCCTCTTTCTATGTGTTTCATTTTCTGACAAATCATGAGTCATTTTTTCTTCCATCGTCTATTCTTTATACAAGTTACCTATAAAATCATGCTGAACTAGTTGTTTCTCACGGCAATTTTCGAGAGGAGGATGCAGCATTGGGGAATTTTCACAAGATGTTAGATGCGCTCCTGGAAGACCAGGAGGAGGCTGTACTGGCGACAATTGTTCAAGTTGAAGGCTCCGCGTATCGAAAAGCAGGCGCCTCTATGCTCTTTAAGAAAAATGGCAGACGGATTGGCTTGCTGAGCGGCGGGTGTGTGGAAGAAGATGTATTCCAAAGAATCAGTGCGCTGGGCGATCAGCTCACACCAACGCTGATTCCCTACGACATGAGGTCAGAGGACGATCTTTCTTGGGGCATGGGAGCCGGGTGCAATGGCATTATTCATGTTCATGTGGAGCGAATCACTCAGGAAAAAAGGCGGCACTATGAGAAAGTGAGGGATTGCCTTCATTCAGGCAAAGCTGTCACTTCTGTTATAAAGATTGGATCCTCACATTATTTATTTCTGACGGAGAACGGGCATTTTGGCAACTGGCCGGACGCGCCTCTGCAAGATATTCAACGTACTGTTTCAACGCTTCATTTACCGCATTTCGATCAAACCACTAACATGTTTATTCAGCGAATTGAACCGAAGCCGCGTTTCATTCTGTTTGGGGCGGGACCGGATACTGTACCGCTGGCCAATTTGGCGGCTGACACAGGGTTTTCTGTTATCGTGACGGATTGGCGGTCCGCTTATTGTACATCCTCTCTTTTTCCAAAAGCGGATCAGCTGATCACCGCTTTTCCGGAACAAATGCTTAGCGAATTTCAATTTTTTCCGCATGATGCAGCTGTTGTGGCAACGCATCATTATCAGCACGATAAAACGATCATCAACTTCTTATTTTCTCAAAACCTCCATTATATTGGACTGTTGGGTTCGGCAAACCGCACGAAACGGCTGCTGAACGGAAAACATCCTCCGTCGCACTTTTACAGTCCGGTCGGGCTGAAAATCGGTGCGGAAGGTCCCGAGGAAATTGCGGTAAGTGTAGTTGCAGAAATTATTCAAACAAGAAAACGGCTGGCGGTTGTATGAGAAACCCCTATCTGATCGGCGTGTTTCTCGCTGCCGGCAAAAGCAGAAGAATGGGTCAAAACAAGCTGGCTTTGCCGCTAAAAGGAGAAAACATCGGCTCACTTTCCTTGAAAACTGCTCTGTCGTCCCGCCTTGATCACGTGCTGGTCGTCGAGCGGACAGAACATGCCTCCCTTGAGTGGATAGGAGCGCCGTATCACGCTCCGCCTTTTCAAAAACGCTGGAGCCTGCACGTTTGCCAAGACGCAGAAAAGGGTCAGGGGCATTCAGTCAGCAGCGGGGTGAGAAAAGCAGAAAGCATGGGGGCGGACGGCGTTGTCATTTTGTTAGCCGACCAGCCTCAGCTTTCCGTCGATCATCTCAATGCCCTTGTGGCACTGGCCCCTGAGCCATTTGCCGTGTCATCGTTTTTAGGGGCGTTCACCCCGCCAATCTACTTCTCGTCGGCTTGTTTTCCTTATGTAAAGGGGTTAACGGGAGATGAAGGGGCTCGCAGGCTCCTGAAAAGCGGACAGCTTGGAGCAGGAGCGGTTTTGGAGGCAAAGGATAGCGGCGAGTTGGACGATATTGATACACCCGAGGAATATGACATGGTAAGGAGGGCGATGGCTTGAACGGCCAAGTGACAAAAGCAAGGATGAATATTCAATTATGGAGGCCGGCAGCGCTTGATGAGGCCTATTCGCTTTTAGAGAAGCTTGCTCCGGATGTGTGTGCCGCATCGGGAAGCACGCTGCTTCAGCTTCAGTGGGACAAAGGAACTCTACCGAAACAGCACCTTGTCAGCCTTGAAGGGATTGACGAGATGCGAGGGATCAGCGCCAGTGACACCCACGTGTCGATCGGGGCGCTCACATCACTGAGTGAATGCAGAAAGAACCCTTTGATCAAGAGCACGCTTGGCTGTTTCAGTGACGCTGCTTCCGCTGTCGCCGCACCGGGAATCCGCAGCCGTGCCACGATTGGCGGCAACATAGCGAGTAAAATCGGTGATTTCATTCCGCTTCTGCTTGTGCTTGATGCTGATCTTATCGTATATCAAAAGAAGCTAATCAGGCTGCCGCTTGGCGCTTGGCTCATTGAGGAAGACTTTAGAACGGCTATCGTCACGCGTGTCATCATCCCGCGGGCGGAGGGAGAGCGTGTATTTTATCACAAGCTTGGAAGGCGTCAGGCTTTTACAGGAGCGGTTGCTGTTGCAGCTGGACGTTTTTTGAAAGACGGCGGCATTCGCCTCGCCGCTGGCCATGCCGATATCACTCCTAGGAGATTATTGGACAGCGAAGCGAAATGGATGGCACCAGGGTGGGACTCGCATGAGCTGTACAAAACACTTATCCATGAGCTGCCGTTTTCCTCAGATGCTTTTATGTCAGCGGCATACAGAAAAAAAGCCGCTGCCAACGTCATCATGGCAGAGCTGATGGCTGAGGGAGGGGAATAAATGATCATCAACAAACCGTCAAGAGTCAGACCGGATGGAAGGGATAAGGTCACAGGGGAATTGAAATATATGACCGATCTCAGCTTTCCGGGAATGCTGTATGGCAAGGTGCTGAGAAGTGCTTATCCTCATGCAGAGATTGTGTCGGTTTGCACCATAAAAGCTGAGAAAATGGAAGGCGTGCAGGCCGTCGTCACACATAAAGACGTTCCCGGCTTAAACCGATTTGGCATTGTCATCCCTGATCAGCCGGTTTTATGTGAGGACAGGGTGCGGTATGTCGGGGATGCGATCGCCGCAGTTGCTGCGGAAACTGAAGAAATCGCGGAAGCGGCGCTGGAGCTGATTCGAGTTGAGTATAAAGAGCTGGAAGTCATGGATTCACCAGAAAAAGCGATTCGGCCGAATGCGCAAAGACTGCATGAGGACGGGAATATCCTGCACCGCGCATTTTTTTCAAACGGCGATGTGGAAGAAGGGTTTCAAGCATCTGACACAGTCCTTGAAGAAACCTATGAGCTGCCGCGGCAGATGCATACGTATATGGAAACGGAGGGAGGTGTAGCCGTTCCGGAAGACGACGGGGGTTTTACGATGTATGCAGGAACCCAGCACGGCTATAAAGACCGTTTCCAGCTTGCCCGTATTTTTGACATTCCTGAAGAGAAGATCAGGATTGTGTCAAGTCCGATGGGCGGCTCGTTCGGAGGGAAGGATGAGCTGAATATTCAGCCGTATGCCGCGCTTTTGTCACTGAAAAGTGGACGTCCTGTCAAAATCCATCAGACACGAAAGGAGTCTGTACGTTCTGGCATTAAGCGCCATCCGATGAAGATTACGATAAAAACGGGTGCGGATCATTCAGGAAATCTATTGGCGCATGACGTGAAAATTGTGGCGGACACAGGCGCATATGCTACGCTCGGACCGGCTGTTCTTGATTTTTCTGTCGAGCATGCCGCGGGGCCGTACCGTATTCCGAATATCCGGACTGAAGGAATATCAGTATTTACGAACAACGGGGTGGCGGGGGAATTTCGGGGTTTTGGCGGCAACCAAATCACATTTGCACTCGAAACCCATCTCGATCGTCTCAGCGGCATGCTCGGCATCGACCCGCTCGAGCTGAGAAGAAAAAATATCAGAAAACCGCATGACTTGGGGCCGCTTGAGCATCGAATTGCACCAACTGACGGAGCGGCACAGGTGTTGAATGCCATATCTAAATCTCCCATTCTTACAAGAACCAGCCGGAACTGCGGGTATCTGCAAAGAGGCACGGGAGCGGCAATTACAATGCACGGCGGCGGACTGGGGTATGGCCGAATGGATGCGGCAGGAGGCCGTTTGTCCCTTTCGAGTGAAGGCAAAATCACAGCATCGTTTGGATTTGAAGAATGCGGACAGGGGATTCTAGCAGCGATTGAACAGATTGTCATGGAGGAGTTAGGTTGTGCCGCAGAGGATATTTCCATTGTTATTGGGGATACCGCAAAAGTGCCGAAGTCAGGCTCCTCCACAGCATCCCGTGGCACAAGCATGGTGTGGCACGCGATCCAGCTTTTGAAGAAGCCGTTTCTAGCTCAGTTGAAAAAACGGGCGGCAGAATGGAGCGGCTGTTCAGCGGAAAACCTTATTCCCGGCGCTGCAGGCTTGCGTGACAAAAACACAAAGGCGCTCGTGGTGACGTATAAGGAGCTGGCTGAAAAAGGCCCTTTGGCAGAGGAAACGGCATTTGACTTTCCAACAACGCCTGATCCTGTGGTGGGCGGCCATTTCCTCTACTCATTTGGAGCGGCTGCCGTTGAGGTGGAGGTAGATCTGTTAACAGGCGATGTCAAATTGATAGATTGTGAGCACGCTATTGCGGCAGGTCCGGTTGTCAGTCCGCAGGGATATCGAGGTCAAATTGAAGGCGGCGCTGCCATGGCACTCGGCTACACACTGATGGAGGAAGCGAAAATGACGGATGGCCGTTATGCTGCGGAAAATCTCGATCACTATTTGATTCCCGGAATCAAAGATGTTCCTGACATGAAGGTGATTGCAATAGAAGACTTAATGAAGGGAGACGTATATGGACCGCGCGGTGTTGGCGAAATCGGAACAATCGCCATCACTCCGGCGATTGTAAAGGCAGTACATGATGCGGTCGGATGCTGGATAAACAAGCTGCCAATTTCAAGAGAAGAGCTGCTTGAAGCGATAGACAGAAAGGGGCTGAAGCAATGGACGTAAAAGAGGCCGGGCCATTTCCTGTAAAAAAGGAACAGTTCCGGATGACCGTGAATGGGCAGGAGTGGGAGGTTGCTGCCGTTCCTACGACACATCTGAGTGACCTGCTTAGAAAGGAATTTCAGCTGACCGGGACAAAGGTGTCCTGCGGAATCGGCCGCTGCGGAGCCTGCTCTATTTTAATCGACGGAAAGCTGGCCAATGCGTGTATGACCATGGCTTATCAAGTGGACGGCCATTCCATTACAACAATCGAGGGCGTACAACAAGAGGAACTGGATATCTGCCAAACCGCTTTTCTGGAAGAAGGAGGCTTCCAATGCGGCTACTGTACCCCAGGAATGATAATTGCGCTTAAAGCACTGTTTCGGGAAACCCCTCAACCTTCTGACGAAGATATAGAAGAAGGGCTGGCGGGGAATTTGTGCCGGTGTACCGGGTACGGCGGGATTATGCGGTCAGCTTGCAGGATTAGTAGAGAGTTGAACGGAGGGAGACGGGAGTCCGGCTTTTAAAAGCCGGACTTTTTTAGCCTCAGTCAGACAGCGCGATCAAGACGCAGAAGCGTTGTGGGAAAACACACGATAAATCTCGTAGAACTTGACAGCTTCTGGATTACAAAAAGATTAGTGAACACATAGCAAAGACGCCATAAAAACTTCTTATGGCGTCTGTCGGACAGGGAGGTGTTGGATACGGCGGAGGCAAGGAAAGTTAAACTTAATAATTAAAGATAGCTGCTCCAACAATGATCAACAAAATGAATAGCACCACGATCAAAGCGAAGGAGCTCCCGAAACCGTTTGAGTAACCAGAGTTTCCACTGTATCCACCAGAATTGTAGAATCCCATAATGTCATCTCCTTTAGTGGAGATAGTATAAGATATGCCAACGATTATTTTCGACATAGATTTAAGTCTAAAAAAGAAAAAATGAATATTTTGTCTAAAGGTGTAAGAGAGAACGCGTTATCAAAACTATTAAAAACGCAGCAATTGTCTTCAGAGTATTTTTTCGAGAAAAAACGCGGTCTGTTTATAGGATTGGAGAAGGGAGCTCGGCTGCTAAGAGCTGACTTATTAGTTTGAAACCTCGATTTATAAATGAAAGGACTACAGGATATTTTTCTCGTAGGCAATTATCCTGAAAAATATAGGTGAATGTTTATTCTAGCTGTTGTTTCACTAAGTGTGGGGATCACTTCAAGTACTGTCCTAGGATCAAAAGTTAATTGAAGTGCAAAAAGAAGCCCGCCGGTGAGGCGGGCTTCCTTCTTAACTCCCCCTATACACCTGATAACCAAACGGCGACAGCAAGAGCGGGATATGATAATGTGCATCTGGATCTGCTAGCTGAAAACGGACGGTGACGATGGTTAAAAACGGCTGATCGGCTGCGTTCATGTTTTTACTCGCAAAATAGTCTCCTGCATGAAATTCCATCACATACTCTCCTGACATCAGCTCTTCACCAGCCAGCAGAGGGACATCGACCCTGCCGTCATTGTTAGTGTATACCTCTTTCATAATACTTTCGCCCAGCCGCTTCAATCCAATTTTTACGTTCGCCGCTGGTTTGCCGCAGGTTAAATCTAAAATATGGGTTGTCAGTTTTCCCATCAGGCTTTCAGGCTCCGACATTTTTCAGCGGCTTTCTGTTTTTCTTTCTCGGCGTCTTCTCTTGTCACGGTAAAATGTTGGAAACCGTATGGCGGGCGCGGTTCGGTGTAGACTTTTCCTTTTGAGCCCGGGATTTCTTCGACAACCGTATCCCACGTGTGATTTTGAGATTGGAAGCTGACATCAGTGAGCTGCGGGAACCTCGCTAATATTCTGCAGCCGATATGATAGATTAGGTTTTGGATTGAAGGGGTTTCGAGCTCGTGAAAAACGGTGCTCGCCAAGTCGCGGACTTGTTCAGCCGCAACGTAGCGTGCTGGATCAGAAGCGTATGAGTCATTTGTATTTTCATATTGCCAGCTGATGTTTAAATAGACAAACAGCGGGCGGTTGCCGTCTTCCGGGAGAGTCGTATATTCGTCCCGGATGAAGCCGACGAAGGAGTTGCCGCTCACCTTGACGAGCTGAAGATCCATGATTTCGCTGTATTGCTCGGTAATCGTTATGGTATTCCCGCTTCGTTCTGCTTTCAGCACAGAGCGGCTTCGTTCATTTCGCGATCTTCTGAAGACGAGGCGGCTTGTGCTGAGATCTTTCTCCTCGTATGCAGGCATTGCTTCAAACGGAATGTCTTCGCCAGTCAGAGTGATCGTGTCCATATGAGAATAGGTATCTAAAAATCGGTGAGCTACATAGTGTAGGAACCCCTCGGTTGTCGTTCCTTCATAGGATGCGAGATGGCGCTGGATAAAGTTTTTCATTGAATCCGTTGCCACGACGAGAGTGTTGTCTCCGTCTGTAAATGATGGCAGGAAGGCTTCTCCGCCAATTTCGCATGTCACATCAACGCCGACAACGGTATTATCTCTTCCGGCAAAAGATGATTCCGGGATTTGCTTCACTCCAGTGAGCGGTTTTAAATACGTTCGGTATGCAAATACATTTCCTTTGCCATAAGACATGGTTCTTTTCATTTGCGTCTCTCCTTTTTCAGTGATGATGTCAGCCAGACGAAAGCGGGCGATTCGGTAAATTTCTATAAGGGCCTGCTGGAACTCCGTTTCTCGTTCGCTCTCAAGCCTTGCCAGCAGGGCTTGGTGAATGTCCTGTTTCGTCTTTCCCTTCACCGCTAAAATAAAAGGAAAGCCGAAGCGATCATAATAGTGTTCATTCAGCATGAGAAACTCCTCGTATTCCTGCTGTTCTAATTTGCCGAGCCCTGCGTTCTGCTGCTCTCGTACCGAGTCATCGCTCATTGTTTTCTTTGTTCCGAGCCGGGGATGCTTTTTGATTAAATCAAGCTGTGTCTCGCGATCCGCAGCTTTTACAATGCCAGTCATTTTGCGGTGAAGATCAGAAAGGGACGAAAACGGCCGTAGTGCTGCGGATCTCTCCGCAATCCATGAAGAGTGTTCAAAAATAGAGCCAAGTGTGTCTGTCAGTGTTTGTGTGTCCATTTGGTTCAGGTCATCCATTGTGAACATTGGCATCTTCCTTTACGTTTTTATGTCTGCGCTATTCGGCTGTTTGGTTTGAAAAAAAGCGTGCAGTGCAATGGCCGTCAAACTGCCGATCACAATTCCGCTTCCTGCCAAGACAGAGGCCGCGCCCGAAAGAGATGAAAACAACGCGGGAACTGTTGTAGCGCCAAGCCCCAAGCTGACGGAAGAGGCGATAATCAGCAAGTTGCCTTGCGAATCAAGGTCAACGCTGGATAGCATTTTGATCCCGTAAGAAATGACCATGCCGAACATGACGATCATTGCGCCGCCGAGAACTGGGGTGGGGATCACTGTTGTCAGGGCCGCTGCTTTTGGAACCAGCCCGATCGCGACCAGTATGATTCCTGTGATGGCGATGACGTTGACACTTTTCATCTTTGAGAGCTGAACGATGCCGACATTCTGCGAGAAAGCTGTATAGGGAAACGCGTTAAATAAGCCGCCCAGCAAAATCGCAAGGCCTTCTGCCCGGTAGCCTTTTTCCAGATCCTTCTCCGACAGCCTGCGGTTTGTGATATCAGCGAGGGCAAAATAAACGCCTGTCGATTCAACGAGGCTGACAATCGCAACGAGAAGCATCGTGACAACAGCCGGCAGCTCAAAGGTTGGCGGTCCGAAATAAAACAGAGACGGAACATGAAGCCAAGACGCCTCCAAAACCTCAGAAAAATCGACCTTTCCCATGAAATATGCAGCCGCTGTTCCTGCGATAAGACCGAGTAAAATCGCTATGGAGCGGATAAAGCCTTTAAAGAAATAAAACAGCAATAAGATAAAAGCTGTGACGCCAAACCCGAGTAGCACGTTGTCGAGTGAGCCGAATTCTTTGCTTCCTTCACCTCCGGCCAGGTTATTCATTGCCGTTGGAATCAGGCTGATGCCGATGATCATGACGACTGATCCGGTTACGACAGGCGGAAAAAAACGGACAAGCTTCCCGAAGAAGCCCGCGGCTAAGACGACAATCAGTCCTGCGGCGATAATGGCACCATATATCGCTGGGACACCGTAAGTGCTTCCGATGGAAATCATCGGGCCGACTGCGGTAAACGTGCATCCGAGCACAACGGGAAGGCCGATGCCGAAATATCGGTTTCTCCAGAGCTGCAAAAGAGTTGCCGCCCCGCACATAAACAAATCAATCGCGATTAAATACGTCAGCTGCCCCGCATTCAGCCCGATCGCTGCTCCGACGATCAACGGAACGAGAATGGCTCCCGCATACATGGCAAGCATGTGCTGAAGCCCCAGCATCATTAGCTGTAAGGCATTGTGCTGTTCCTTCATCTTTTTTACACCTCTTTTTCTAATGCGAGTGTATGTTCTAATACTGGAAGTTCTGTTTGCTGTGCTGTTAATTCTTTTTTGTCGCGCAAGCTGAAAAATAGATTCAAAAAGATGGCGGTCAGGCTGCCAGTGATGGTGCCGTCACTGACCAGAATTCTAATCGGAGCGGGGAATTCAGCAAAAATCCCGGGGGCCGTGCTGGCGCCGATGCCGAGTGCGATTGAGCATGCGATGGTCAGGAGGTGGTATTGATTTTTGAGATCCGCTGTGCTGAGCATTTTGACGCCGGAGGCAATCACCATGCCGAACATGACGACGGTCGCGCCGCCAAGTACAGCAGCAGGAACGGCAGATGCAAGGGCGGCAATCTTCGGAATCAGTCCGAGACAGACAAGGATACAGCCTGCGGTAACGACGATGTTTCTTGTTTTCACTTTGGTCAGCTGCAATAAGCCGGCGTTTTGCGCAAAGGTATTATAAGGAAAGGCATTGAACAGCCCGCCGATGAGAATGGCGATTCCTTCCGCTCGATAGCCTTTGACGAGATCTTTTTCAGTTAAAGGTCTGCCGCATATCTTTCCGATTGCGTAAAAAACGCCGGTTGATTCCACAATAATGACGATTCCGACGATCAGCATCGTTAAGATCGGACCGATTTCAAACGTGGGGGCTCCGAAGTAAAAAGGCTTCGGGATTTGGAAGAACGGTGCTTCTGTAACAGAAGAAAAGCTGACTTTGCCCATGATCGCTGCTGCCGCTGTTCCGGCGGCGATGCCGATCAGAACGGACAGTGTTCGGGCAAATCCTTTGAGAAAGCGGTTGAGGACTAAGATCAGAACAAGGACACTGACAGAGAGAAGAAGGTTTTCGAGCGAACCGTATTCGGGGTTGGCGCTGCCTTTTATTTTTTCGCCGCCAGCCATATTTTTCACACCTGTCGGAACAAGTGAAAGGCCGATCAAGGTCACAACGGTACCTGTTACGACAGGAGGAAATAACACAGTCAGCTTGCCGAAAAAACGCGCAAACAAAAAGATGAACACACCGGCCGCGATGATGGAACCGTAAATTGCGTGAATGCCGTAATTGCTGCCGATTGCAATCATCGGGGTGACGGCCACAAATGAACTGCCAAGCATGACGGGAAGCCCGATGCCGATGTATGCTCCGCGCAAGGTTTGCAAAAGCGTCGCGACGCCGCACGTTAACAGGTCAATCGCCAATAGGTAGGACAGCTGTACAGTTGTTACATTCAGCGCCCTGCCGACAAGCAGGGGCACCAAAATCGCACCTGCATACATGGCGAGCACATGCTGCAGGCCAAGCGTAAACACCTTAAACGATCTTTTTTTCACCATAGTCCCTCCCTGTATGTGAACTTTAGTAACATGATATCGTGCCGGCCGAGGGGTGTCATTGGATACAGTAGCTGAAAAAGGCAGGTGTGATTGCTGAAAGTGACGAAAAATGATTCATTTTGTAAGAAAATGTGACAAACGTTAGCTGATCAGCCGCTGCATACGTAAGGCAAGCCGCAAACGCATCGTTGTTTCAGGATCTTTTAAGCTTTTACCCAGAAGCTCTTCGCATTTTTCAAGGCGGTATATGACCGTATTGCGATGAACGTACAGACGCTTTGCCGTCTCTGAAATTTGGCAGTGTGTCTCTAAATAGACGGAAAGCGTATGAAGCAGGCTTTGATCCTCCTGCTGTTTTTCAGCGAGGCTCTGAAGCGTGGAGTTGTAAAATTTCTTCAAATCCTCAACCGGGAGCAAGCGCAGAAGCTCAGGCACATCTTTGGCGTGATACACCTGGATAAATGCGGTGCTTCTCGACAAATGCCCCGATTGCAGAGCATCAGAAGCTTCTGTGAAAGCGTCGGGAACATCAATGAGCTTTTGGCAGATATTGCTGATGCCAAAGGACACGGTTCGTTTAAATTGAGCGCTGACCTGTGTTTGAAACTGTTCTAAAAAGCTGATCACCGAGGCGTGCATTTCACTCCAGCTGTCTGTCGCCTCGATTAGAATAATGCCGACATTTCCTTTCATAAAGAAGTGAGGCGGAAACGGGAAGGCTGATAATTCACCTTCAAGAAATTCGAATACGCTGTCGGAAGCGAGCTGATTTTCTGTAAAGCTGATTGATTCGTCATTGCGATCGAGTTTGCCGGCAATGCACATGTATTTTTGATCCCAGCGCAGCTTGAATTCTTTCGCCTGGTTTTTGATTTCGTCATCTGAAGAAAAGGACCGCTCAATAAAATTGTTGAAAAACTCATTGCGAGCCCGCCGGCTGAACTGCTTCAGCGCATTTTCCTTCAGCAGTTCAAAGGAAATGACGTTGGCCGCTTGTTCAATCGTGAGGATCAATCCTTTATCGCCGGCCTGCACCATGTCCGGTATCAGCAGGTAGCCGCAGTTTTTTTCGTGATTATAAATAGGCAGGACAGAATATGTTTTCTGATCTGAGATTGTAGAGAAACAAGTGAAAAATGGCCCGGATACGGTATTCAGGGTGCCTTTCAGCTTTTCGGTCTCAACTGAAATCTGATGAGACGCAGACAGCATTTTGGCATGCTGGTCAAGCAGCAGCACGGGAAGCTGAAGGAGGTCTGACACCTTTTTGAGGAGGGATTGCAGCCCCTTGCCGCTCATAATGTGGTTTGTGAATTTTTTGTGCGCGTAAATGGCTTGCTGCAGCTCGTTAGAACGCATATCGAGAATATGGCTGAGTGTGGCATTCACAATATCGCCGAGTCGGATGTGTTCCGGAAGCTCAATGATCGGAAACGCATATGAATCGGCCAGTTCGATGATTTCCTTCGGGATATCTTCCAGATAGCGCTTTGTTTTAATGCCGAGGCCCGCGCAGCCGCGTTTTGCCATTTGCCGAATCAGTTCAGATAATTGATGCGGGTGATCCTTCAGGTGATAGGCGGTGGTGACGAGCAATTCATTCTTATGCAAAAAGTCTGCGATATCCGGAGCGTCCATCATATTGACATGCTGAACCTCTCTTTCCCCTCCTGCTTTTCCAGCGATTAAATTGGCGTTTTCAAAAGCCGGTATTTTCATCACATCAAAAATATTCATAGCGCATTCTCCTTTTCTATAAAAACATTGGTTAAGGTGAATAATTTTCAATAGGAATTCTAGCGGTTTTGCTGATGTAATACGATCATAGTAGCAGTAAACTGTTGAAAATAGAACTGGTTGTGTTACATAAACTGACATGAAAAATCGTCATCCTGACATGGGGGGATCAATATGGCTTACGATATGGTGATAAAAGGTGCGAAGGCAGTTACGCCAGATGGCGTTATAGAAGCTGAGATTGCAGTTCAAAACGGTGTCATTGCCGAGATAGGTTCTGACATTGAAGCAAGCGGGACGGAAATCATACAGGCAGACGGGAAATACGTGTTTCCTGGTGTGATAGACTGCCATGTTCATTTTAATGAACCGGGCAGGGAGGATTGGGAGGGGTTTGAAACAGGTTCTCAAATGATGGCCGCAGGCGGTTGCACCACCTATTTTGATATGCCGCTCAACTGTATTCCATCAACCGTGACGGCAGAGCATCTTCTCGCAAAAGCTGAGCTAGGCAGGCAAAAATCTGCCGTGGATTTTGCGCTATGGGGCGGCCTTGTGCCAGGCCATATCGAGGACATCCGTCCGATGGCTGAAGCGGGAGCGATCGGGTTTAAAGCGTTTTTATCAAAGTCAGGCACTGATGAGTTCCGCTCTGTTGATGAACGGACATTGCTCAAAGGCATGGCAGAAATCGCGGCTGCAGGAAAAATCCTCGCTCTCCACGCGGAAAGCGACGCGATCACAAGCTACTTGCAGATGGTTTTGGCCAATAAAGGAAAGGTGGATGCGGATGCGTACGCCGCCTCCCGCCCGGAGGAAGCAGAAGTTGAAGCGGTGTATCGCACGATTCAGTATGCGAAGGTGACAGGCTGTCCGGTTCATTTTGTCCATATCAGCACGGCGAAAGCGGTCCGGCTGATCAGAGAGGCGAAACAGGAAGGTCTTGATGTTTCGGTTGAAACATGCCCGCATTATGTCTTGTTCAGCCATGACGATTTACGGCAAAGGGGCTCTGTCGCAAAATGCGCGCCTCCGCTCCGGTTACGGCAATCAAAAGAGACGCTGATCGAGACGCTCATTGCCGGGGACATTGACATGGTTTCCTCAGACCATTCCCCCTGCCGTCCATCCTTGAAGCGGGAGGATAACATGTTTTTATCATGGGGCGGAATCAGCGGCGGGCAGTTCACTTTATTAGGAATGCTGGAACTGGCGCTTGAGCATCAGATTCCGTTTGAAACCATCGCAGAATGGACAGCGGCGGCCCCTGCAAAACGATTCGGCCTTCAGAAAAAAGGGCGGTTTGAGGCGGGGTATGATGCAGATTTCGTGCTCGTCAGCATGGAGCCGTACACTGTTACAAGAGAATCGATGTTTGCAAAGCATAAAAAAAGCATTTACGAAGGACATACATTTCCCTGCAGCATTTCGGCCACTTACAGCAAAGGCCGGTGCGTGTACAATGATGGGGAAAAAATCACTGAAATTGACGGAGCTCTGGTCGTTCCTTCGTAAGCCCGGCGGATTTTACCGCCGGGTTTTTTGATTTCCTCCGTTCTAGTTTTTAAAATCTCATCAACGTGGTATCTTTTTTTAAAGGAGGCGGAGGCAATGGAGCATGTCAAATACATACTTAAGCAATCCTGGTCGCGCCATTCGAGCTCTAAATGGACGGAAGAATGCCCGTCATGCGGCCAATGCGGCGTGACGGCATTGGTGATTCAAGACCATTTCGGCGGCACGATTTTCAAAACAAGAGTCGATGAGAGCTGGCATTTTTATAACAGCATCAATGGTGTGGTGTACGATTTTACGAGTGAGCAGTTTCAGGCGCCTATTGAATATCAGCACATTCCTTCCTCAAGAGAAGAGGCGTTTTTAGATACGAATGAGGAACAATATCAGCATTTGCGTGAGGCATTTTCCCGCCATATGAACAGCATTTCCGAGGAAACCTGAAAACACGTGTGATAAACTGGAAGAGAGGTGAATGAGTGTGATTTATATCGGACTGACGGGATGGGGGGATCATGACAGCATCTATCCGCCGAAAACGGCCAGCCAGAAAAAATTGCAGGCCTATTCCTCCCATTTTCCGATCGTGGAATTAGACGCGAGCTTTTACGCGATTCAGCCGGCGCGCAATAATGAAAAGTGGGTGAAGGAAACGCCCGAAACCTTCCAATTTATCGTGAAAGCATATCAGGGCATGACAGGGCATCAGCGCGGCGAAATTCCCTTTGACTCAAAAGAGGAGATGTTTGATGCGTTTAAGGTGTCTTTAACGCCATATTTACATAGCAATAAGCTCGCCATGGTGCTGTTTCAATTTCCGCCGTGGTTTGACTGCAAGAAGGAGAATGTCGCCTATTTGAGATGGTGTAAGCACCAAATGGGAGATATTCCTTGCGCGCTTGAATTCAGAAACCGTTCCTGGTTCTCGCCGCCATTTTATGAGCAGACGCTTTCATTTATGAAAGCGGAAGGCTGGATTCACAGTGTCTGTGATGAACCGCAAATCGGAGAAGGCAGCGTTCCGACCGTGTTGCGCGCGACCGATGAAAACAAAACGCTCGTCAGGTTTCACGGACGCAACAAGCAGGGCTGGATGAAGCCTGATGGCGGGAAAAACTGGCGGGAGGTCAGGTACTTATACCGCTACAACCAACAGGAGCTGGAGGATTGGAAAAAGCACCTGAATGAATTGCAGCAGCAATGTAAGGATGTTTTTGTCCTGTTCAACAATAATTCCGGCGGTGACGCTGCGGATAATGGCAAGCAGATGCTTGAACTGCTTGATATCGAGTACAGCGGACTTGCTCCGAGACAGCTCGATTTATTTTAGAAAAGAGGTTTTTATTGATGTCGTTTGTGATTTTGGTCGTCCTGGGATTAATCGCAGGTACGGTAGGAAGTCTGATCGGGCTTGGCGGCGGAATTGTCATTGTGCCGTCTCTGATGTTTTTAAGCACAGTGACGCAGCTGTTTCAGGATGTGACGCCGCAGGTTGCGATTGGAACTTCGCTTTTGGTCATTATTTTTACGGGCCTTTCTTCAACTTTGGCTTATATTAAATATAAAACAGTTGATTATAAGAGCGGGCTCATTTTCTTTATCGGTTCAGGTCCCGGCAGCATGATCGGGGCTTACGTGTCAAAGCTGTTCAATTCAAACTCGTTTTCCGTTTGGTTTGGCATTTTTATGATTCTGATTTCATTATCCTTAATGCTGAAAGCGAAAGCCCGGCCAATCAACAAAGCGCACAAAGGAATTATCCGGACATTTCAGGATGATGCCGGTGAGCCTTATACGTACTCATATCAGGCCTCTGTGGGTATTGCCATTGCCTTTGTTGTCGGTTTTTTAGGCGGACTTTTCGGTATAGGCGGCGGATCACTGATGGTTCCGGCGATGATGCTGTTATTTCTGTTTCCGCCGAAGGTTGCGGTGGCAACGTCCATGTTTATTATTTTCCTGTCTTCTATGACAGGGTCTGTTTCACATATGATTTCCGGGCACGTCAATTGGCTGTACGCCCTCGCGCTTGTGCCCGGCGCTTGGTTCGGCGGAAAGCTTGGCGCCGCCATCAACAGAAAAATGCAGACGAAAACGATCGTTATGATCATGCGGATCGTATTGATTTTGATCGGCTGCCAGCTCATTTATGAAGGCATTTTCAGCTGAACGATTAGGGAGAGATATTATGAAGGAGAAGCTCCGCTTATATCATACAAATGATTTGCACAGCCATTTTGAAAACTGGCCGAAAATTGTAGATTATATCGAGCAGAAAAGAAAAGAGCATCAGTCATACGGCGAAGAGACGCTCGTTTTTGATATTGGCGATCATCTTGATCGTTTTCAATTCGTGACAGAGGCGACATTCGGAAAAGCGAATGTCGATCTCTTAAACCGCCTTCACATTGATGGAGCGGCGATCGGCAATAACGAAGGGATTACGCTTCCGCATGAAGAGCTTGCTGCCTTATATGATCATGCTGAATTTCCTGTCATCGTCTCTAATCTGTTTGATAAAAATGGAAACCGTCCGTCCTGGGCGGTGCCTTACCTTATCAAATCATTGAAAAACGGTATGTCCATTGCTTTCTTAGGTGTAACTGTGCCGTATTATCCTGTATATGACAAGCTGGGATGGACAGTTACGGATGCCCTTGAAAGCATAAAGGAAACCATTCTGGAAGTGAAAGGGCAGGCTGATATTATCGTTCTGCTGTCACATTTAGGCATTCTTGATGATCAAGCAGTGGCTGAAGCGGTGCCTGAGATTGATGTAATCCTCGAATCACATACCCATCATTTGCTTGAAGATGGACAAGTGGTTAATGGGGTACTGCTGGCCAGCGCCGAGAAATACGGCCATTATGTCGGCTGTGTAGAAATCACGGTGGACAGCGTACAGCGAAGCATCATCAGCAAAACGGCTTCTGTGCAGAACATGGCGGAATGGACAGGAGAATCCGCAGAAACAAAAGCGTTTCTCAATGAAAAAGAACGTGAAGCCGAGGAGAAACTGTCCGATGCCGTTGCAGAGCTTGCACAAGATGCTGAGGTGAAGTGGTTTGAAGAATCAGAGCTGCCTTTGCTTTTGGCATACGCCTTAAAGGAATGGTGCGAGACGGACATCAGTATGGTCAATTCAGGTGTCATTCTCGGTCCGCTAAAAGCAGGTCCTGTGACAAAGCTGGATCTGCACCGCATCTGTCCGCATCCGATCAACCCGGTGGCTGTCCGCCTGACGGGAGAAGAACTGAAGGAAACCATTGTCCATGCCGCTTCCGAACAAATGGAGCAGCTCCGGATCAAAGGACTCGGCTTCCGCGGAGAAGTGATGGGGAAAATGGTGTATGCCGGCGTTGAGGTAGAAACGAAACGGCTCGATGACGGGATCACCCACGTCACTCGGATCACACTGAACGGGGAAGATATTGAAAAACATAAACAATACTCCGTTGCGGTGCTTGATATGTTTACGCTCGGCAAACTGTTTCCGTTGATTCGCGACGCTGCAGAAAAAGAATATTTTATGCCGGAATTTTTGCGGGATCTGCTTGCTTGGAAGCTTGCGCAATAAGGCAGTCAGCCCACAACAAGCTGTGCCCTTCATCATAAAGTGATGAATGAAGGGAGTGGTTGACGTGGTAAACCTGACACCGATCATGATAGAAGGACAGCCTTTTACAGCTGTGACAGTAAAGCTTCCCAAAACGAATTTTATGGCCGTCGCCAATGATCACGGATATATTATGTGCGGTGCGCTGGATGTGGCGCTGCTGAATGAAAAATTAAAGGAGCGCGGCATTGTGGCGGGACGCGCAGTTGGTGTCCGCACCATTGACCAGCTGTTAGACGCACCTTTAGAATCCGTCACGTACGCTGCGGAAGATCTTGGCATCAAAGTCGGCATGAGCGGCAGAGAAGCGCTTTTAAAAATGGTGAAATAAAATAAATTGGCCCCGGCTATTACTATGTCCCCTCTTACAAGCATACATTGTGATATGTAAGGGGGGATTTTCTTGCCAAGATATCGCGGCCCTTTTCGCAAGAGAGGACCTTTGCCTTTCCGTTACGTGATGCTCCTGTCCGTTGTCTTTTTTATCCTGTCAACAACGGTCAGCCTTTGGATGATCAATGGCTCGATCAAACCTGTTTTAATGGACATCGGCGAGATGGAAACGAAGCGTATAGCGACAGAGGTGATCCAGGATTCGATTGAGGACTATATGTCTGACAGTGAAAATATGAAAGATATGTTTCAAATGAATTCTGATGAAAACGGAAACTTAACGACAATCGATTTTAATACACAGGTTGTAAACAGTGTGAAAACAAAAGTGACAAAGCAGCTTCAGGCTCATTTGAAAGAGATGGAAACCCATACCGGACACAGCGGCGCCAGTGAAAACATTATGATCAACATTCCGCTGGGACAGGTAACCGGCAACAGCCTTCTTGGAAACCTCGGGCCGAAAATCCCGGTCCGGTTCAATTTAATCGGTGACGCTTTTACAGATGTCAAAACCAAAATCAAGCCGTATGGCATAAATAACGCACTTATTGATATCAGCATCTTTGTCGAAATTAAAGTGAAGGTCATCATTCCATTTGCCAGCAAAACCGCTGTCGTCACAAATAATGTTCCTGTATCGATTAAAGCAGTGCAGGGCGAAGTGCCGCAGTTTTATAATGGAAGCGGCGGCTCGGGTGTCACGCCTTCTGTCCAGCTTCCGAGCAGCAAAGAAAACGGTGCCGATTCAAAAAAAGAAAAAAGCAGCAAATAAGCCGCCTGTTGAAGAGGCGGCTTTTTGTTACTTCTTTTTTTGGTATTCATATCGCTCCCACGCCCTCAAATGAGGGTATGGATCAAATGACCATTCGGTTCTTCCGTTATCTTTGTACATGCCATAGTGCAGATGCGGCGGGAACTTCCCGGCGGTTCCCGGCGGGCCGTATCCGGAGCTGCCGACTGATCCGATCACTTGGCCAGGCTCAACGATTTGTCCTGTTTTAATCCCTTTGGCAAACCCATTGAGATGGGCAAAATAATGATACGTATTGTTAATGTCCCTGATGCCGATTCTCCATCCTCCGAAGCGGTTCCAGCCCTTCATTTCAACTACGCCGTAACATGTGGATTTGACAGGAAGGCCGTAATGGGCAAAGATATCCGTACCTTCATGAATCCGCCTTCCACCGAAGCCGCGGGCATCTCCCCACGTGCTTCGGTAGCTGTAATCGGTTCTGATCGGAAGCGGGAATGCATGCTCGCCCAGATCAATATGGCCGTAGGCTTTAAACAGCTTCATGAATTCAGATATAATCCCCACTGTCTGATCACGCCGGTAATAATTCCAAAGCCCGATCCGGATGTTGTCTTCATCTGTGCCATACGACAGTAAGTATTGGCTGAACGTATACAAGATATCTTCATCGTTGCTGACCTCGGCTTTCCCGTCTCCATCGCCATCCATTCCGATTCCGTCAAACACTTTAATGCTTAACGGCGCATCGTCTTTCGGATTCGGGTTTTCAGGCCCGCTCCAGATGTCATCGGGTATATAGATGCTGATGATTCCCGCCTTTTCAGGCAGATCTTTCCGGTTGCTCCGCACGTTTTCTTCGTATTGATCAACAGCCGCGAGCGCATACCAAGGGATCTGCGTCACAGCTTCGATTTTATGATATAATTCCATCCGTTTCGACAGCACTGGATCTGAAAGTTTTTTTCCAGACGCAGAAGGCTCAAATGCAAACAAAAGGAGAAGAAGAGCGGATAACAAAACTTTCACAAAATAATCTCCTTTCATATTGAATACACATAGTTTGCGGCAACCCGGCTTAAAAATGTCAGTAATCATCTTCCCTTGTCGAGAAATTTTTCCTATGTTAAAGTGTCTAAAGAAAAGACTTTCTTTAGTTAGAAAAACATTATTTTTGTTGCAGAACTAAAACCTGCACCTTTCTCGTTTTCAGAATGTTTCGTGTCAGAAATTGAGTATATTGGATATTGGAGATGATGGGAATTGGCAAAGAAAGACGAACACCTCAGAAAGCCCGAATGGCTTAAAATTAAATTAAATACAAATGAAAACTATACAGGGCTCAAAAAACTCATGCGGGAAAACAACCTGCATACCGTATGCGAAGAAGCAAAGTGTCCGAATATTCATGAATGCTGGGCGGTCAGACGTACAGCGACATTTATGATTTTAGGTTCTGTTTGTACAAGAGCATGCCGTTTCTGTGCTGTCAAAACAGGCCTTCCAACTGAGCTTGATCTGCAAGAGCCGGAACGCGTAGCGGATTCAGTCGCGCTTATGAATTTGAAACACGCGGTCATTACGGCTGTTGCGCGTGACGATCAGAAAGATGGAGGGGCAGGCATTTTCGCGGAAACTGTCCGTGCGATCCGCAGAAAAAGCCCGTTCACAACAATTGAGGTGCTGCCGTCTGATATGGGCGGAAACTATGATAACCTAAAAACCTTGATGGATACACGCCCAGACATCCTGAATCACAATATCGAAACGGTTCGCCGCCTGACGCCAAGAGTCCGCGCGCGTGCGACGTACGACCGTTCATTGGAATTTTTGCGCCGTGCGAAGGAAATGCAGCCTGACATTCCGACAAAATCAAGTATCATGATCGGGCTCGGCGAAACAAAAGAAGAGATTATTGAAGTAATGGACGACCTCTTGGCGAACAACGTGGATATTATGGCAATCGGCCAATATCTGCAGCCGACGAAGAAACACTTGAAAGTCCAAAAATACTACCATCCTGATGAATTTGCAGAATTAAAAGAAATCGCGATGCAAAAAGGCTTCAGCCATTGTGAAGCCGGTCCGCTTGTCCGTTCCTCTTACCATGCGGATGAACAAGTAAACGAAGCATCTAAAAAGCGTCAAGCCCAAGCATAATGCCAAAACGCCAGATCATCTGGCGTTTTTGTCATTCCTATCGATTTTCATGTCCTGACGCGTTTTTCCATTGGCATTTTCATTCTCTGAGACAGGGCTTCCTTGCGGGGAGGTTTTCATTTCTTGAATCGTCCCCGACATGATCTCTCTGATATCCCTTGAACCAGAGCCGAGATTGCTGTAATTTTCGATCGACTGCATATGGTTTGGGTTATCTGAAATATACACATGATAGTATCGCGGGATCACAGAAGCCGCTGTTTTCTTCACTTGATCGGCGGTCAGCTCCCGGTTTTTAGAATCGGTTTTGTATACGACAAGCGCTTCTCGGTCAGTCACCAATGTCGCAGCATCTTGAATATGGGGGAGCTGAACCGTTAAACTTGATATCATGTGAGCGGTTTCTTCCCGGTTCATCACCGGCGTTTTCTGCTGGTCTCCGTCAAATTGTTCTCTTTGATAGCGGACATAGCCAAATTGTTCGTTCTCATTATGCCTGTTAAAAGCCTCGTTGCGGTCCGACACATGAATGGGTTTGGTTTGATTCTGCGTCTGATTCCGGACATTTTGGGCATTATCCAATCCTGCGCCTCCGCACCCGGATAAAAGTCCGGTCAGAAGGCAGAGGCTGACAGCGGTTCGTTTCATTTATCAATCCCTCCTCATGTGTAGGGTAGCCAAATCGCATGATTTATTCTTTAGCAATTGATGGGGACGGGGCAATGAATTATGATAGGAATGAGTGAAAAAGAGGTGAGATCATGATTCTTATTCAAAATGCCGAATTTGAATTGGTGCACAATTTCAAAGACGGCTTCAACGAAGAGGCTTTTAAAGCCCGCTACTCCGATATATTAAATAAATACGATTATATTGTGGGAGACTGGGGATACGGTCAGTTAAGGCTCAAGGGCTTCTTTGACGACCAGAATCAAAAGGCAACCTTCGAAACGAAAATCAGCACATTAGATGAATATATTTACGAATACTGCAATTTCGGCTGTGCGTATTTTGTCTTGAAACGGATCAGAAAATAAATATACACAAAGGGGATGCTGTCATGTATTTTGTTGACAGAAGCAAAATCGAGAAAACACTAGGGTTCTTCGAGCACCAGCTGGCGCTATTTGACTCACAAACAGACTGGCAGTCTGAAATCGGGGAATTGGCACTTCAGCGTATAGGCCATCTGTTAATCGAATGCATTTTGGATACAGGCAATGACATGATTGACGGCTTTATTATGCGGGACCCGGGCAGCTATGACGACATTATGGATATACTTGTTGATGAGAAAGTTGTCACGGAAAAAGAGGGTGATGAGCTCAAAAAATTGATCGCCTACCGCAAAACGTTGGTTCAACAGTATCTGCTCGCTGACAGCGGCGAGCTTTACAGGCTGATCAAGGCGCATCAAACAGCTCTTCAGGACTTCCCGAAACGGATCAGAAGCTATTTGGAAACAGAGCTAGGACCTGTTTCCGCGTTTAAATAACAACTGGAAAGCCACAGGAGTGTTGGATATGAAAACATATAAAGGGTATTTAATTGATTTAGACGGAACGATGTACAATGGCACGGAAAAAATCGAGGAAGCGTGTGAATTTGTCAGAACGCTGAAAGATCGCGGCGTTCCTTATCTTTTCGTGACAAACAACTCTTCGCGCACACCGAAGCAGGTAGCGGACAAGCTCGTGTCTTTTGATATTCCGGCAACAGAAGAGCAGGTCTTCACGACCAGCATGGCAACTGCCCAGCACATTGCACAGCAGAAAAAAGACGCGTCTGTGTATGTGATTGGGGAGGAAGGAATCCGCCAGGCGATTGAAGAAAACGGCCTGACATTTGGCGGAGAAAACGCGGACTTTGTCGTTGTTGGCATCGACCGTTCCATTACATACGAAAAATTTGCTGTCGGCTGCCTGGCAATCAGAAATGGCGCCCGCTTTATTTCCACTAACGGAGATATTGCGATTCCGACTGAAAGAGGGCTTCTGCCGGGAAACGGCTCACTGACATCGGTGTTAACCGTATCTACAGGTGTACAGCCTGTATTTATCGGCAAGCCGGAATCAATTATTATGGAGCAGGCGATGCGCGTTCTCGGCACAGATGTGTCTGAAACACTCATGGTCGGCGACAACTACGCCACTGATATTATGGCCGGCATAAACGCGGGTATGGATACGCTGCTCGTTCACACAGGCGTAACGAAAAGAGAACATATGACAGACGATATGGAAAAACCGACTCACGCCATTGACTCTCTGACTGAATGGATTCCATACATTTGAAAAAAGGGCGCCCTAAAAGGGTGCCCTTATTCTGTATGCCGCGCGCGGTGAGCAAGTCTGCTTGAAGCCGCGGCGGAAATCGCTCCGACGATGTCATCTAAAAAGGTATGGCATTCACCGGTTGATTTATCATTCAATCGTTTAAGGATTCCGGGTTTTTCTTTGTCGATGTAACCGTAGTTCGTAAACCCGATCGATCCGTAAATGTTCACAATGGAAAATGCCAGAACTTCATCTACTCCATATAGGCTTTCATCTATTTCCAGCATCGTTTGCAGCGGTTCAGACAGTTTTTTCTGCTCAGCAAGAACATCCAATTCAATGCCCGTTAAAATCGCGTTTTGCACCTCGCGTTTTGCGAGAACACGATTGACGTTCAGCGTGCATTCATCAATGGTTAAATCCGGATGATATTTTTTCTGCAGAAAAAAGACAAGCTCGGCAATGTCTGATACCTCAACGCCGCGCTCCTTCATCCGTGCTCTTGCTTTAGCTTCCATCTGACTGAATTGTTCGTTTTCTGACATCAGCTTCACCCAATCTTTTTTACTAGTTTATACAAAATGCTTGAGAAGTTTACGACTTTTTCTTGCGCCTTCTTCGGATTAAAATATGTATTCATAATTCCGGCTGTGTATGACTACGATGTGATGAGCCCTAATTCAACAGGCAGGTGATCATGGTGAAAGGTACAATAAAAGAAAAATACGGCATTCACATCAGGCAGCTTTCCATGTACCAGCACACATATCAATGCTTTCAGACGCCTAATTCATACTTTCTGATTGTCCCCGTTTCCCAATTCTCAGAAACAGAGCTGGCGGAGCTTTATTACATGAGTCAGTATTTACAAGAACAAAGTGACCCATACGTTTCGGTTTTTATCTTTACAAAAGAAGGTGAACTGACATTTGAACATGAGGGAAAAACGTACGCTCTGCTGAAGGCGGCCCCCCCTTATTCAAACAGGGCGTTCTCCATTGGAGCGGAGCTTGCGGAATTTCACCGAAAAGGCCGAGGATATCCATATGAGGTGAAGGCAGCCGGAAGAATCGGCCAGTGGAAGGATCTGTGGGGAAAACGAATTGATCAGCTGGAAGCATTCTGGCAGAGAAAGGTTCAGACCCCTCCGCATGAGCCATTCGATAAAAAAATGATCGAATCATTTCCATATTATTTAGGACTGTCAGAAAACGCGATACAATATTTAGTGGACACTGAGCTGGATGACAAGCCCCAAGCCGCTGATTCAGGAACGATATGCCATCAGCGGATGGAAAGGCATACATGGTCACCGGAATCATTGATCAGGATTCCGGCGGATTGGGTGTTTGACCACGCTTCCCGTGATTTGGCTGAATATATGAGGCATACGTTTTTGCATCACAGACAAGATTTTAATCAGCAGGGCTTTCTCTTTTTACAGGAATACGAGCAAGTCACACCGCTGTCTTCATTTTCGAAACGCCTTTTATACAGCCGTCTGCTTTTCCCGCTTCATTATTTTGAAATCGTAGAAAGCTATTACATGTCATCAGAATCAGAAAAGCATTATTTTGAAGAACAGCTTGACTTCATTCTTAATGACTGTGGGCGTTATGAACAATTTCTCAATACAGCGCAGGAATTCATGAATATGCGGGCGCAGAAGCTGTTTGTTCCACGCGTCAGCTGGCTCGGCAAAGGCAGCTCAAGGTGAGGAGAAAATCTGACAAAAATAATTAGAAAATAAAGAATCTTGTCATATCAATGCGTTAAGCGTTTACATTCGCAAAATTCAGCCTAATGCTGTCTTGTCAAAACAGGAGCGGGCTTATATAATGTTTGTAACTTATATGTCTGTGTTGAGTTAACAATTGTCTTTTTCAAGAGGACAATTAAAAGAAAGGTGGAGTTTTTTTGAAAGCGATTCGTGTAGGGCTTTTAGGTTTAGGTACCGTCGGAAGCGGTGTCGTTAAAATTATTCAAGACCATCAGGATAAGCTTATGCATCAGGTCGGCTGTCCGGTTACGATAAAAAAAGTGCTTGTAAAAGATTTAGAGAAAAAGAGAGAAGTAGATTTGCCGAAGGAAGTGCTCACGACAGAAGTGTATGATGTCATTGATGATCCAGATGTTGATGTCGTCATCGAGGTGATCGGCGGCGTTGAACAGACAAAACAATATTTGGTCGACGCGCTGAGATCGAAAAAGCATGTTGTCACAGCAAACAAGGACTTAATGGCTGTGTACGGCTCTGAGCTGCTTGCCGAAGCGAAGGAAAATGGATGCGATATCTACTTTGAAGCCAGTGTTGCCGGCGGGATTCCGATTCTGCGCACGTTAGAGGAAGGCCTCTCATCAGATCGAATTACAAAAATGATGGGAATTGTGAACGGCACAACAAACTTTATCTTAACCAAAATGATCAAAGAGAAAAGCCCATACGAGGAAGTGCTCAAGGAAGCGCAGGATCTCGGTTTTGCCGAAGCTGATCCGACTTCTGACGTGGAAGGGCTTGACGCCGCACGGAAAATGGCGATATTGGCGCGCCTCGGCTTCTCGATGAACGTGGATCTGGAAGACGTCAAAGTAAAGGGGATCTCCCAAATTACAGACGAGGACATCAGCTTCAGCAAACGCCTCGGCTATACAATGAAGCTGATCGGGATTGCTCAGCGTGACGGCAGCAAAATCGAGGTCAGCGTACAGCCGACACTGCTTCCTGACCATCATCCGCTTTCTGCTGTTCATAATGAGTTTAACGCTGTTTATGTATACGGCGAGGCTGTCGGTGAGACGATGTTCTACGGGCCGGGAGCCGGAAGCATGCCGACAGCGACATCCGTTGTTTCTGACCTCGTCGCTGTCATGAAAAATATGCGCCTAGGTGTAACCGGCAACAGCTTTGTCGGACCGCAATATGAGAAAAACATGAAATCGCCGTCTGACATTTATGCACAGCAGTTTTTAAGAATTCATGTAAAAGATGAGGTTGGTTCATTCTCGAAAATTACATCTGTGTTCTCAGAGCGGGGCGTGAGCTTTGAAAAAATCCTTCAGCTGCCAATTAAAGGCCATGATGAGTTAGCTGAAATCGTAATTGTCACACATCATACATCAGAAGCTGATTTCAGTGATATCCTGCAAAACCTAAATGATTTGGAAGTCGTTCAAGAAGTCAAAAGCACATATCGTGTAGAAGGGAACGGTTGGAGCTAATGTGGAAAGGACTTATCCATCAATATAAAGAATTTTTACCTGTAACAGATCAAACACCGGCGCTAACTTTACATGAAGGAAACACACCTCTTATTCACCTGCCGAAGCTGTCTGAGCAGCTCGGAATTGAGCTTCATGTCAAAACGGAAGGCGTCAATCCTACGGGATCATTTAAAGATCGCGGAATGGTTATGGCTGTGGCAAAGGCAAAAGAAGAAGGCAATGACACGATTATGTGCGCGTCAACAGGTAACACTTCCGCTGCTGCGGCAGCATATGCAGCCCGTGCTAACATGAAATGCATTGTCATCATCCCGAACGGAAAAATTGCATTTGGAAAACTCGCTCAAGCTGTCATGTACGGAGCCGAGATTATCGCAATTGACGGAAACTTTGACGATGCGCTTAAAATTGTCCGTTCCATCTGTGAGAAATCACCGATTGCCCTTGTCAACTCAGTCAACCCTTACCGCATTGAAGGCCAAAAAACTGCTGCCTTCGAAGTGTGCGAACAGCTGGGGGAAGCGCCTGATGTTTTAGCGATCCCGGTCGGAAACGCGGGAAACATCACTGCGTACTGGAAGGGCTTCAAGGAATATCATGAGAAAAACGGCACAGGCCTTCCGAAAATGCGTGGCTTTGAAGCTGAGGGTGCGGCGGCAATCGTGCGCAATGAAGTGATTGAAAATCCTGAAACAATAGCGACAGCCATTCGTATCGGAAACCCGGCAAGCTGGGACAAAGCTGTAAAGGCAGCCGAGGAATCCAATGGGAAAATTGACGAAGTCACTGATGATGAAATCCTTCACGCATATCAGCTGATCGCCCGTGTAGAAGGCGTGTTTGCAGAACCGGGTTCTTGCGCGTCTATCGCAGGAGTGCTGAAACAGGTGAAATCCGGAGAAATTCCGAAAGGCAGCAAGGTCGTAGCTGTGTTAACAGGAAACGGACTGAAAGATCCGAACACAGCGGTCGACATTTCAGAAATCAAGCCTGTCACATTGCCGACTGATGAAGACAGCATCCTTGAATATGTAAAAGGAGCGGCCCGTGTATGAACGAAGCCGACATGCTGTTCTCTGTCACTGTTCCCGGAAGCACAGCTAACCTAGGCCCCGGCTTTGATTCAGTCGGAATGGCGCTCAGCAGATATTTGAAGCTGACCGTCTTTGAAAGCGACAAATGGTCTTTTGAGGCTGAAACAGAAACAGTCGCCGGAATTCCGGCGGGTACAGATAACCTGATCTATCAAGTGGCTAAACGGACCGCAGATTTGTACGGAAAAGAAATACCTCCTGTCCATGTGAAGGTGTGGAGCGACATCCCGCTTGCACGCGGCCTTGGCAGCAGCGCCGCGGCGATTGTAGCGGCCATTGAACTGGCTGATGAATTATGCGGCTTAAAGCTGTCTGAAGCGGACAAGCTGCATTTAGCCAGTCTAGAAGAAGGACACCCGGACAATGCTGGCGCTTCTCTCGTCGGCGGACTTGTGATCGGCCTGCATGAGGATGACGAGACCCAAATGATCCGCGTCCCGAATGCTGACATTGACGTAGTCGTTGTCATTCCTTTTTACGAAGTGCTGACAAGAGACGCGAGAGACGTGCTTCCGAAGGAGTTTCCATATGCCGACGCCGTAAAAGCAAGTGCTGTCAGCAATATACTCATTGCTGCGATCATGTCCAAGGATTGGCCGCTTGTCGGGAAAATCATGAAGAAGGATATGTTCCATCAGCCGTACCGGGCGATGCTTGTGCCTGAGCTGTCAAAAGTAGAGCACGTCGCCGAGATGAAGGGCGCATATGGAACGGCTCTCAGCGGAGCAGGCCCGACGATTCTCGTCATGACCGAAAAAGGAAAGGGAGAAGAGCTAAAAGAACAGCTCGCGCTTCATTTCCCTCATTGTGAAGTAGACGCTTTGACCGTCCCGAAAGAGGGAAGTATAATAGAGCGAAATCCTTTATATCAAGTAAAAAGTGTATAGATCATGCCAAGCGTTCCTCAGCGTCAGCAGAGGGCGCTTTTTTTGCTGGAGATAAAGGAGTTTTTATTTAGAAAAACGAAATACATGTAAAAAGGAGGAGATGAATATGAAAAAGCTGATAACCGCAGACGACATCACAGCGATTGTCTCTGTGACCGATCCTCAATACGCCCCAGACGGCACCCGTGCCGCATATGTAAAATCACAAGTGAATCAAGAGAAAGATTCGTATACATCAAATATATGGATCTATGAAACGAAAACGGGCGGGTCTGTTCCTTGGACACATGGAGAAAAGCGAAGCACCGACCCAAGATGGTCTCCGGACGGGTGCACGCTTGCCTTTATTTCTGATCGAGAAGGCGATGCGGCACAGCTGTATATGATGAGCGCTGAAGGCGGAGAAGCGAGAAAACTGACTGATATCCCGTATGGCGTGTCAAAGCCAATATGGTCCCCGGATGGCGAATCGATTCTGGTCACTGTCAGTTTGGGAGAGGGAGAAAACATTGATGACCGAGAAAAAACAGAGCAGGATAGCTATGAACCTGTTGAAGTGCAAGGCCTCTCCTACAAACGGGACGGCAAAGGGCTGACGAGAGGTGCGTATGCCCAGCTTGTGCTTGTCAGCGTAAAGTCGGGTGAGATGGAAGAGCTGACAAGTCACAAAGCTGATCATGGTGATCCTGCTTTTTCTCCTGACGGCAAATGGCTTGTTTTCTCAGCTAATTTAACTGAAACAGATGATGCCAGCAAGCCGCATGATGTTTACATAATGTCACTGGAGTCTGGAGATCTTAAGCAGGTTACACCTCATCGCGGCTCATTCGGATCAAGCTCATTTTCACCAGACGGAAGGTATCTTGCTTTGCTTGGAAATGAAAAGGAATATAAGAATGCTACGCTCTCAAAGGCGTGGCTCTATGATATCGAACAAGGCCGCCTCACATGTCTTACTGAGATGCTGGACGTTCATTTAGCGGATGCGCTGATTGGAGATTCGTTGATCGGTGGTGCTGAACAGCGCCCGATTTGGACAAAGGACAGCCAAGGGTTTTATGTCATCGGCACAGATCAAGGCAGTACGGGCATCTATTATATTTCGATTGAAGGCCTTGTGTATCCGATTCGTCTGGAAAAAGAGTACATCAATAGCTTTTCTCTTTCACCTGATGAACAGCACTTTATTGCCAGTGTGACAAAGCCGGACAGACCGAGTGAGCTTTACAGTATCCCGCTTGGACAGGAAGAGAAACAGCTGACTGGCGCGAATGACAAGTTTGTCAGGGAGCATACGATATCAATACCTGAAGAGATTCAATATGCTACAGAAGACGGCGTGACGGTGAACGGCTGGCTGATGAAGCCTGCACAAATGGAAGATGAGACAACATATCCACTTATTCTCAACATACACGGCGGTCCGCATATGATGTACGGACATACATATTTTCATGAGTTTCAGGTGCTGGCGGCGAAAGGATACGCGGTCGTTTATATCAATCCGAGAGGAAGCCACGGCTACGGGCAGGAATTTGTGAATGCGGTCAGAGGGGATTATGGAGGAAAGGATTATGACGATGTGATGCAAGCTGTGGATGAGGCTATCAAGCGAGATCCGCATATTGATCCTAAGCGGCTCGGTGTCACGGGCGGAAGCTACGGAGGTTTTATGACCAACTGGATCGTCGGGCAGACAAACCGCTTTAAAGCTGCCGTCACCCAGCGCTCGATTTCAAACTGGATCAGCTTTCACGGCGTCAGTGATATCGGCTTTTTCTTTACAGACTGGCAGCTTGAGCATGACATGTTTGAGGACACAGAAAAGCTCTGGGACCGATCTCCTTTAAAATACGCAGCAAACGTGGAGACACCGCTTTTGATTCTGCATGGCGAGCGGGATGACCGATGTCCGATCGAGCAGGCGGAGCAGCTGTTTATCGCTCTGAAAAAAATGGGCAAGGAAACCAAGCTTGTCCGTTTTCCGAATGCATCGCACAATTTGTCACGCACCGGACACCCAAGACAGCGGATCAAGCGCCTGAATTATATCAGCTCATGGTTTGACCAATATCTCTAATAAAAAAAGCCAGGCTGATCAAATATCAGCCTGGCTGCTTTATTAAAAGACTTGTTCTACTTCAACGACACCCGGCACTTCTTCTAGAAGAGCGCGCTCAATTCCGGCTTTCAGCGTAATTGTTGAACTTGGGCAGCTGCCGCATGCGCCTAGAAGACGAAGCTTAACGATACCTTCATCTACGTCTACAAGCTCACAGTCACCGCCGTCACGAAGTAAAAACGGACGAAGTTTGTCCAGTACTTCCTGCACCTGTTCTTTCATTTCAACTTCAGTCATGACATTCGCTCCTTTCGTCGTCATAAAACCATTATATTCAGTGTAACAATAAAAATCTATTGTTTGGTTTGCAAAGTTGCTTTCCCTATTATAGCACATTCAGACTTCAACACAAAAACGGTTTTTTTCTATAAAAACGCCCTTTGGCTCTGTATACTTAAAAGAAAGGACTTACATAGGAGAAGGGGGCGTCTACAAGTGATGAAACCAGTCATTCTAAGCGTGTACGGGGCAGAAACCGTTTGTGCGAGCTGTGTCAATATGCCGACAGCCAAGGATACATACGAGTGGCTTGAGGCTGCGCTGAAAAGAAAATATCCAAATCAGCCTTTTGAGATGCAGTACATCGATATTCATGAGCCGCCTGACAATGAACATGCGAAAGAGCTTGCGGAAAAAATCAGAAATGACGAGTATTTTTATCCGCTTGTGCTCGTAGAAGACAAAATTGTCGGTGAAGGCAATCCAAAATTAAAAGACGTTTATGAGGAAATGGAGAAGCATGGGTATACAGAAAACCGCTGACTTGATCAGCGGTTCTTCTCTATCATTAACCGTTATGGTGTTTATACATCCACAGCAAGCCGGATTTCAGCATACGCGGAACACGGCCGATCAGCGGACGGTCAGCAACAAGCCCGAAGCCGGCTTTTTTTCCGAGTGAACCGAGGACGCCTTTCAGCTTAAACTGCGGCATTGATTCAGGCAGGGCTTCTCCATTCCAGCGTTTTTGCAAGATTTGGACAATCTGCTCTGCTTGAGCCTCTGCCAGCTGGGCGCTCGGTGCATGAGGAAGGCTGGCGCAATCGCCGACAACGTACAGATGTTCATCACCTGGAAGATTGTGATGAGGCGTTAATACAATACGCCCTTGTGCGTCCTTCTCCACATCTAAGTCTCTGACGACTTTGTTTGGCTGGATGCCGGCTGTCCACACGATGGCGTCTGCAGAAATCGGATCATCGTGGTTATACACAACGCCTTCTTCTACTTTTGTGATATTTGCCCTGTTAATAATGCGGACACCGTGCTCTTCGAACCATTTTTGCACATATTTGCTTAAACGCTCGGGAAAGCTTGATAAAATGAGATTACCGCGGTCGAACAAAATAATGTTCAGGTCATCACGGCTTTCTCTCAATTCACTTGCAAGCTCAACGCCGCTTAAGCCCGCTCCGACAATGGCGACGGTGGCATTAGCGCTCAGATTATTCAGCTTTTGGTAGGTTTCGCGGGACTGATCGATGGTTTGAATACTGTAGGTGAATTCAGGCGCTCCCGGCACGTTGTGATATTTATCCTCACAGCCGAGCCCGATTACGGCGTCATCGTAAGAAATCGGTTCACGATCTTGGAACAGCACTTGTTTTTGTACAATATCAATTGATGTGATATCACCGTATTGGACATCCAGGCGAGGGTGCTCTGGGAATGACACTCTGATATGATGGTCAGAAATTGTGCCTGCGGCAAGGGCATAATATTCTGTTTTCAAGCAGTGATAAGGATTTCTGTCAATTAACGTGATTGAAACATCATCAGGCAGCTGGTTTGGCAATAAGCGATGAAGAACACGCATGTTCCCGTAACCTCCGCCGATCAAGACCAATTTTTTCATTTGAATTCCCCTTTAATCCGAAGAGTATGATAGATACATTAAAGAAAATACGAACTATGTAAAATAACATCTAGAATTATATCGAATTTGATCTAAAATCACAATAATAGTTTCAAAATAACCTACAATTTAGCCTGAAAACACAAATTAGTAAAACGTTATTTGAGAAATAATATGTTACGATAATAAATTTTGAATCATCCGTTGTCTTTGACGAATAGTGAAAAATTCGCGATAATGGACATATGTGAGGTGAAACCGCATGAATCCAATGATTGAATTTTGTGTCAGCAATCTGGCTCACGGCTCTCAGGAAGCCCGGGCGATTTTGGAGAAGGATCCCAACCTTGATGTCCTTGAATATGGCTGCTTAAGCTACTGCGGGACATGCATGGAATCGCTTTTCGCTCTGGTAAACGGAGAAGTCGTCATGGGTGAAACGCCTGCTGAGCTTGTTGAGAATATATATACCTTTATTGAAGAAAATCCAATGTTTTAAAGAAAAGGGCCTGGACGGGCCCTTTTTTATTTTGCCGTACAAAAGAACTAAAAAAATGTGTAGACATCAAAAAATATTATTGTTATCGTATAAAAGATATTTTTTTAAATAAAATTTAAGAGGTGTACGAGTATTCATGAATGTTCTGTGGGGGCTGCTGGGCGCAGTTGCGATCATTGCTATCGCGTTTTTATTTTCAGAAAAGAAAAGCAATATTAAGATAAGAACCGTCATCGTTGGTTTATGCACACAGGTGGCGTTTGGATACATCGTGTTGAAATGGGAAGCGGGACGCGCTGTTTTTTTATGGTTTTCAAGCCGTGTACAGCTTCTGATTGACTATGCGAATGAAGGCATCAGTTTTATTTTTGGACCGCTTCTAAAGGTCGGAGACAGTCCGGCCTTTGCATTAAGTGTACTGCCCGTTATCATTTTCTTCTCAGCACTGATTGCAGTTTTATATCATTTGAAAATCATGCAGCTCGTTTTCCGTGTCATTGGCGGCGGATTGTCGAAGCTCCTTGGAACAAGCAAAACGGAATCTCTGGCGGCTGCTGCCAATATTTTTGTAGGACAATCAGAATCTCCGTTAGTGATCAAACCCCTGATTGCCGGGCTGACGCGCTCTGAGTTGTTTACGATTATGACGAGCGGTCTATCGGCAGTTGCGGGATCTACCTTGTTTGGGTACGCGCTTCTTGGTATTCCGATTGAATATTTGCTGGCGGCCAGCTTTATGGCTGCTCCAGCTGGACTAGTCTTTGGTAAATTGATTATACCCGAAACGGAAAAAACGCAAACCGTAAAAAGCGATTTCAAAATGGATGAAGGCGAAGGCGCAGCCAATGTCATTGACGCAGCTGCAAAGGGAGCGTCAACAGGACTGCAAATTGCGTTAAACGTTGGGGCGATGCTGCTTGCGTTTGTTGCGTTAATCGCTGTAGTAAACGGTATTCTCGGCGGGGCTTTCGGCTTGTTCGGTTTAAAAGGCGTAACATTAGAATCCATTCTCGGTTATGTGTTTTCTCCTATCGCCTTTTTGATTGGCGTGCCTTGGCATGAAGCATTGCAGGCGGGAAGCTATATCGGCCAGAAATTGGTGCTGAATGAGTTTGTCGCTTATTCTAACTTCGGTCCGCACATCGGCGAGTTTTCTAAGAAAACTGCTACCATTATCAGTTTCGCGTTATGCGGATTCGCCAATTTTTCATCAATTGCGATTATGCTTGGTACGCTGGGCGGATTAGCACCCAGCCGCCGTTCAGATATCGCGCGTCTCGGCCTGAAGGCTGTTCTTGCAGGAACATTAGCCAATCTGCTCAGCGCAGCCATTGCCGGCATGTTTATATAAACGATAAAAGCTCCTTGCGTCAGTGCAAGGAGCTTTTATGTATGAAAAACGGGGGATAATTGTATTGTGTCCGCTTATAATAGCTTTTATACTAAGAAAAAGAAAAAAAGTTGGAGGCACCTATGAACTCATTTCGATTTACCAAAATGCACGGCCTGGGAAACAGTTATATTTATGTGAATCAATTTGAAGAACAGCTTCCAGAAGAAAAACTGTCAGAGATTGCAATTCAGGTTTCTTCTGTTTATACAGGGATCGGATCCGACGGAATGATCCTGATATGCCCATCAGACCAAGCGCCTGTTAAAATGCGGATTTTTAATAATGACGGATCTGAAGGGAAAAACTGCGGCAACGGCCTGCGCTGCGTCGCAAAATACGCATATGAGCATAAGCTGGTTGAGGAAACATCTTTTCTGATTGAAACTCTCTCCGGGCTTGTGAAAGCGGAGGTTCAAGTCGAAAACGGAAAAGTGAATGTGGTCACTGTCGATATGGGCGAACCGCGCTTGACAAAATCCGAGCTCCCGATGCTTGACGGCGGGGAAGAGCACACAATCAATGAAACGATGGCATTTGGTGAAGTAGAACTAACAGGCACTGCCGTTTCAATGGGAAATCCGCATATCGTTTTTCCGATCGCAGACATTGAACAGGCACCCTTAACGACACTGGGGCCGGTGATTGAGAAAGATCCGAGATTTCCGGAAGGCATCAATGTGGAATTCGTTGAAACCGTGAATGAACAAGAATTGCATTTCCGCGTCTGGGAACGGGGATCAGGGATTACTCAGGCATGCGGGACAGGAGCATGTGCAGCGGCGGTCGCATCTGTATTAAACGGCGTATCAAAGCGAAATCAAGACATCACGGTGCATTTAGCAGGCGGGGATTTGGTGATAAACTGGAAAGATAACGGCCATGTAATGATGACAGGGCCGGCTGAAACCGTTTGTGAGGGTGTCTATTTCTTGTAAAACACCTTGTTTGAGAATTGGAACGATCATGTTTATAATAAAAGACAGCAACCGGTTTTTAAAAGGAGGTTCACAATGATGAGCAACCCGGTAACAATTACAGAAGCAGCAGCTTTGCATATAAAAGATATGATGAAAGAGCATGAAGAAGAAAACGCGTTTCTGCGTGTAGGCGTCAAAGGCGGCGGCTGCAGCGGACTTTCTTACGGCATGGGCTTTGAGCATGAAAAGAGTGAATCAGACAGTGTGTTTGATCAGCACGGCATCACTGTTCTAGTTGACAAAGAAAGCCTTGACATCATGAACGGCACCGTGATTGATTATAAACAATCCATGCTCGGCGGCGGCTTCACCATCGACAATCCAAACGCCATCGCTTCATGCGGCTGCGGTTCTTCGTTCAGAACAGCAACGAATGCAGGCAAGCCTGAAGAGTGCTAAGCACTAAAAACGGATAGCAACTATTACTGACGCTTTTCTTAGCGATAAATCATCGTTAAGGGAGGCGTTTTTATTATGGGGAAATGATGCAGAGAGTTCCGGGAACTTCGGCAAGAGAAACGCTGCTTTGTTGTTTGATTTTTGTTGTAAATACAGCAAAGTTACGCTATATTTAATGCAGAGTATATTTTATTGCATTTACAACAAAATCACGATAGGGAGTTGGTGATGAAGAAGAAGATTTTTGGAATGGTAACAAGGTCAGTATGTGTTCCGTGTTTAAATATATAAAAGGGACACAAGACAATTGAATTTTAAATAAAGGGGCTGAATCCGAACAATGAGTGTAAAAATGAAAAAATGTAGCCGGGAAGATTTACAAACACTTCAACAATTGAGTATTGAAACATTCAATGACACTTTTAAAGAACAGAACTCACCTGAAAAAATGAAAGCCTATTTAGAAAGCGCATTTAACACTGAGCAGCTGGAAAAAGAGTTATCCAATATGTCTTCGCAATTCTTTTTTATTTACTTTGATCATGAAATCGCTGGATATGTAAAGGTCAATATCGATGATGCTCAGTCTGAAGAAATGGGTGCTGAATCACTTGAAATCGAGAGAATTTATATAAAGAACAGCTTTCAAAAACATGGGCTTGGCAAACATCTGTTGAATAAAGCGATAGAAATTGCGCTGGAACGTAATAAAACGAACATTTGGCTAGGTGTGTGGGAAAAAAATGAAAATGCCATTGCCTTTTATAAGAAAATGGGGTTTGTTCAGACCGGCGCCCACTCTTTTTATATGGGTGATGAAGAACAAACGGATTTAATCATGGCTAAAACACTCATATAATATTTTTCGAAGGGTGGATGATGATGTATATTCCAAAATATTTTAAAGTCACAAATGCTGAAGAAATTTGGAATTTTGTACAAGAAAACTCCTTTGGTACGGTTGTCACAACAGAACAAGGAAAACCAATTGCCACACATTTGCCGTTAGGATTCAATAAAAAAGATGATCATTACTATATTACGGGGCATTTCGCTTATGGAAATCCTCAGTGGAGAACGTTTGAAGCCTGTGAAGATGTGCTTGTGATGTTTCAGGGACCGCACGCTTATATTTCTTCTTCCTGGTATTCGCGCGAAAATGTTCCGACGTGGAATTATCAGGCTGTCCACATGTATGGAAAAGCAAGTATGTTAGAGAAAGATGAATTAGCAGAAGAATTAACAATCATGCTGGAGAAATACGAAAAACATCGTGACAATCCTGTTTTATGGGATAAGCTTTCTCCAAAACTCTTAGAACGTGAATTGAAAGGTATCGTTGGATTTAAGATTAAGGTGGAAGACATTCAAGCGGCATATAAATTAAGCCAGAACCGAAATGAAACGGATTATATGAACATCATTGAACAGTTGCAAAATGAAGAAAATCCAAATGCAAAACAAATGGCAGAACTAATGGAAAGTAAATTCAAAAAGCAAATATAAGCTTACTTTGCTGAAGAAGTAGCAGAAAACGCCAACTCAAGCGGAGAACCGCTGACTTGGCGTTTTTTTATGATTAATATTTATCCCCATTAAAAATGGAATTCTTCACAATCACATAATCCACATTGCGGATGGCGTCAAGTTTTGTTCCGCCTGCATAAGAAATAGAAGATTGAAGATCCTGCTCCATTTCAATCAGTGTATCCTTGATTGAGCCTTTATGCGCCACGTGCATTTTTTTGCCTTCGACATTTTTCTTTTCGCCTTTTTGGAATTCAGAGGCTGAGCCGAAGTACTCCTTGTAAAGCTTTCCGTCTTTTTCGATCGTTTGGCCTGGCGACTCTTCGTGTCCGGCAAATAGTGAACCGATCATGACCATCGTTGCGCCGAATCGGATTGATTTTGCGATGTCGCCATGGGTGCGGATGCCGCCATCCGCGATAATCGGTTTGCTGGCAGCCTTGGCACACCAGCGCAGCGCTGCTAATTGCCAGCCGCCTGTGCCGAAGCCGGTTTTGATTTTCGTAATACATACTTTTCCCGGTCCGATGCCGACTTTAGTGGCATCCGCTCCCGCATTTTCAAGCTCTCTGACCGCTTCTGGCGTTCCGACATTGCCAGCAATAACAAAGCTGTCCGGCAAATGTTTTTTAAGGTGCTGGATCATTTCAATGACAGCATTTGAGTGCCCGTGAGCAATGTCAATTGTCACGTATTCAGGCGTCAGATTTTCTTCTGCCAGCTGGCGGACAAATTCATACTCCTCATCTTTGACGCCCACGCTGATAGAAGAGAATAACCCGCGTGCGTTCATATCTTTAATAAAATCAATTCGTGTCTCAGGTTCAAATCGGTGCATGACATAAAAGTAGCCATTTTCGGCTAATTGAATCGCTAGCTTCTCATCTATAATCGTCTGCATATTAGCAGGGACGACGGGCAATTTAAATGTACGTCCGCCTAAACGTACGGATGTATCACATTCTGAACGGCTATTCACAATGCATTTTGCAGGAATTAGCTGAATATCTTCGTAATCAAATACATTTTCCATGGTTTTCACTCCTAAAAACGAATATTTAAAAGTATAATATATGAAATGTTCGCCTTCTATAATGTACTCTGTTTTATTTAGGATGTCAAACATTATGATTTGCTGGCAGGTGTGGTGCAAGTGCCGAAGCTTGTCATGCAGGGTGAGTTTAGGTATCATAGTTTTAACGAATGGTCTTAGAGAGCGGATCAAAACGCGAATGATATACGTTCAGCAAAGCTTGGTCGTTCAGCACCAGGCTTTCTTTATGGCATGGACATGGGAAAGGAGCGAATAAGATGGCCCAAAACGAAGAAAAAACACCGAAGTCCCAAAAGATTCAGGACCGCATTATTATGGCAATGATCTGGGTAGTCGCAGCCCTTGTGATTGCGCTGGTTGTAGGAACTGCATTGAATTATATAAATATCTTCAAATAAAAAAGGAGCTGTGTCGCAGACACAAGCTCTCTTTTTTTATTATTTATTTTCAAAAAGACTTGTTGAGTGAAGAGGCTGTACGCGGGCTTTCGGGTCCATGTAAGCCTTGGCGTTGTTCACTGCTGTCGGTGCCTCACCGAAGCCGCTGGCAATCAGGTTGACTTTTCCTTCGTATGTACAAATGTCACCTGCTGCAAAGAAGCCTTCGATATTTGTTTCCATTGTTGATTTCACGACAATGGAATTTTTCTCGATGTCCAGGCCCCAGTTTTTGATCGGTCCAAGAGATGAAACGAAACCGTAGTTGACGATTAAGTCATCAATTTCTAAAATCTCTTTGCGGTCGCCTTTCACTTCTTCAAGCACTAGCTGTTCGATTTTGCCTTCGCCGATCAGCTCCGCAGGGACGAATGGTGTCAGGACATTAACCTTCGACGCATGAAGGTTTTCCACACTGTGCTCGTGCGCACGGAACTTGTCGCGGCGGTGAATGATCGATACTTCTTTTGCGATTGGCTCAAGCATAAGCGCCCAGTCAACCGCGGAATCTCCACCGCCAAGGATCGCAACGCGTCTGCCGGCGAATTTTTGCAGATCATCAACGAAGTAATGGAGGTTTTTGCCTTCATACTGCTCGGCATTTTCAAGTTCCAGCTTTCTCGGTTTGAATGCGCCGTTTCCTGCAGTGATGATGACCGTTTTAGAGTAGTGGGTTTCTTCATTTGTTACAAGCTTAAACACGCCGTCCGCTTGTTTCTCAACAGATTCAACCGCTTGCTCCAGACAAATGGTTTGGTCGAATTTCGCCATTTGCTCTTTTAGGTTATTGATAAGCTCTTGCGCACGGATTTTCGGGAATCCCGCTACATCATATATATACTTCTCAGGGTATAGGGCGCTAAGCTGTCCGCCGAGCTGAGGCAGGCTTTCGATAATTTTGACGCTTGCCTGTCTCATCCCGCCGTAAAAAGCGGTGAATAAGCCGACCGGTCCCCCGCCTATAATTGTAATATCATAAACCTTTGTATCCTCTCGCATACGAAAATTGCCTCCTAAATGAAAATTGTTATTAATTATACCATATTGCCGTTCAAATTGACGAGTCAGCAGAAAAAATCGTAAGGATCTAACGTGCCCATCCGTTCTTGAAAATATTTCCGCAGGCCGCTACGATAATAACCAAATGAAATGATCTTTTTCTGAATGTTTCTTGGGCCAGCCGGATAAACATGATAATAGTGCTACGGGTAAGGACTTCACAAAAAACTTTTCAATATATTTCATAAAATCCCGCCAATAAGCTGAAGCTAACACAAATGATGATTTTATTATGGGTCTAACAAAAGCAAAAAAAGAGAAGGTGGATGTGATGGCATTGAATAAGCCCAAAATCGTGATTTTAGGTGCAGGATATGGCGGATTGATGACGGTGACAAGGCTGACGAAGTATGTCGGGCCGAATGATGCTGACATTACGCTTGTAAATAAACACAATTATCATTATGAAACGACATGGATGCATGAAGCGAGCGCGGGTACGCTCCATCATGACCGCTGCCGTTATCAGATAAAAGATGTAATCAACCAGTCACGGGTGAATTTTGTACAGGATACCGTAAAGGCAATCAAAATTGATGATAAAAAAGTTGTGCTTGCGAATGGAGAACTGCAGTACGATTATTTAGTCATCGGGCTCGGCGCCGTGCCTGAAACGTTCGGCATTAAAGGCTTAAAAGAATATGCGTTTCCGATTGCCAACATCAACACGTCGCGCCTGCTGCGGGAACATATTGAGCTGCAGTTTGCGACTTACAATACGGAAGCGGAAAAACGGCCGGACAGGTTAACGATCGTTGTTGGCGGTGCCGGATTTACGGGAATTGAATTTCTTGGCGAACTGGCTGCTCGCGTGCCGGAGCTCTGTAAGGAATATGACGTTGACAGAAGCCTTGTCCGCATCATTTGTGTGGAAGCAGCGCCGACCGTTTTGCCGGGCTTTGATCCGGAACTTGTTGATTACGCCGTACATTATCTTGAGGAAAACGGAGTTGAGTTCAAGATCGGCACGGCTGTACAAGAATGTACCCCGGAAGGAGTCAGAGTCGGCAAAAAAGATGAGGAACCAGAGCAGATCAAATCGCAAACCGTTGTTTGGGCGGCAGGTGTCCGCGGCCATCCGATTGTGGAGGAAGCCGGTTTTGAGAATATGCGCGGCCGAGTCAAAGTCAACCCTGATCTCCGCGCCCCGGGACATGACAATGTCTTTATTCTCGGCGACAGCTCGCTGTTTATGAATGAAGATACAGAGCGCCCGTATCCGCCGACTGCGCAAATTGCAATGCAGCAGGGCATAACGGTCGCTAAAAACCTTGGCAGGCTTATTAAAGGCGGAGAGCTTGAGGAATTCAAGCCGGACATTAAGGGAACAGTGGCTTCTCTTGGCGAGCATAACGCGGTTGGGGTTGTTTATGGCAGAAAGCTGAAAGGCACGCCGGCTTCGTTTATGAAAAAAGTCATTGATAACCGCTCGCTGTTTATGATTGGCGGACTCGGACTGACACTGAAAAAAGGCAAGTTCAAGTTTTTCTAAAAACCCGCGGAAGCGGGTTTTCTTTATTAAAAAACGCCAAAATAAAAAGAGAACGAGAGGAAAACAAGTATGTTTCCGCTTACATCAAAAGATTTGTCACATGATCTGACTTTATTGTTGACAGCTTGATATGGTATATTATCAGAAAATTAAGAAAAAGGGTGATGATTAGATGAAAACTGCAACGACAACCGCTTCACATGCATGCCCATTTTGTTCAGGGAAAGGATATTTTCAATTGATTCTCGGCGGTTCAGAGACTTGTCCGTCTTGCCAGGGGACAGGAAAAGACAGTCATTCTTTTTCCAGCCGTTGACTTTATTTCAGCCCCCGCGTTACACTAAAAACAACGCAGGGGGGTGGAATAGGTTGATTAGTCTGCCAGTCGTAATCATCTCAATTGTTTTGTTTTTTGTCTTGTTTTTTGGAATCGGTTTCTTATTAAACATGCTGCTGAGAATGTCTTGGATTATGGCTGTGATTTATCCAATTGTATGCCTTTTCATTATCAGCAAAGAAAAGCTGATCAGCTATGTCCAGTCGCCGGGAGAATCCTTTGCCAGCCTGTTTCATCGTGTCTTATCATTAGCGGCTGCTGATGTGCTGATTTTAGTCAGCGGTTTGGCCGGCGCCATCGTGTCCGGTATAGCGATCAACATGCTCAGAAAAAGAGGATATCAAATGTTTTAAATGCCGCTTTCTTCTAAAGAAAGCTTTTTTTATGCGTTCAGCTCATTCACCATTTTGAATAATGCTCTCTCCACTTGGGAACAATGATTCGGAGGAGAGGTGAATGATGTTGAATATGATCAGACGTTTGCTGATGACCTGTTTATTTCTGCTTGCATTTGGCACGACATTTTTATCAGTGTCAGGAATTGAAGCGAAGGACTTGTCAAAATGGGTGCAGGAACATCAGGAAAAGCACTTGAAGCATGCAGGACTGACATTAAAAGCATTGCAGCAGAAACAAACACAAACCACGTCCGCGGCTGAGGATAAAACAAAACCGTTAGAAGAGGCATTTGATTGGAATGAATATCCAGTCCAAAGAGTAACAGCAACAGGCTACACAGCAGGAGCTGAGTCGACGGGCAAAAATCCTGGTGATCCATTATACGGGCTTACATATTCAGGTGTGAAAGTGAAACGGGATTTATATTCCACGGTTGCTGCTGACCCGTCCGTTTTCCCGATCGGAACAATTTTATTCATTCCGAACTACGGTCTCGGAGTTGTGGCCGACACAGGATCAGCTATTAAGGGAAACCGCCTTGATCTGTACTTTGAGACAGTCAAAGATGTATACAATGAATGGGGCAAAAAAACCCTTGATGTATATGTGATTAAAAAGGGAACGGGAAAGATTACCGAGGATGAGCTTGAGAAGCTCAATGAAACAAAATCTTTGCAAGTGTTCAGAAATCAATATAAAACTGTGAAAGAATAAAACGCTCCAGCGAAAGCAGGAGCGTTTTTTTACATGAAAAAGTAAGCGAGTACCAATGTCAGTAAAATACCTGTTAATCCTCCGAAAAAGACTTCGATCGGCTGATGTCCGAGAAGCTCTTTCAGCTTTTTTTGCTTTTCTTTCTCTGCAGCCTTAGGGAAGTCCTTCGCTTCATTTACGAAACGGTTAAAATCAATGACAAGCTTATTAATGACTGTTGCCTGCTCACCGGCATGACGTCTGACGCCAGTTGCGTCAAACATGGTTATGACGGCGAAAATGGCGGAAACCGCAAAGAGTGAGGAGTCTAATCCATGCTCCAAGGCTACGCCTGTTGAAAGTGCAGTGACCGCTGCGGAGTGAGAGCTGGGCATGCCGCCTGTGCTTGTGACCAGCGACCAGTCCAGTTTTCTGGACACGATAAACTGTATGGGCACTTTGATGACCTGAGCAAAAATAATTGCGGCCAGGCTTGATAATAAAGGAAAATTCGTTAAAAGTTCCATCGGCGACATCCTTTCTATTTGAAAAATCCTTCGTGTTTCAAAAGAAAAAAGCAAGTCTTAGACTGTTGTTTGTTAAAATAAGTATAGTGGAAAGAATGTTTTTCCTATTATACCATTGTTCATTACAAATACCCATTACGTTAGGAGTGTAAGCCTCATGTTTTATGCGGTTCAACAATCAGAGCATACAGAAACCCTTGTGGTCGGGCTTTTTCAAAAAAGCCAGCTGACAGGAAAAGCGTTGGAAATTGATGAAATGCTCGAAGGCCATCTGACACAGCTTTTAAAAGAGGGTGATGTCTCTGCGAAACCGAATCAAGTATCAAAAGTATTCCCTCCATCTTCTGCGGGTATGAAACGGATTTATTTCGTTGGCCTGGGGAGAGAAGCAAATTATTCGTTTGAACAGGCGAAGGAACGTTTTGCTCATGTTTTTCAAGCCATTCATAAAGATCGAAAACAAGAAACTGCTGTCCTGCTTGATACGTTTATTTCGGAAGACGTGCCTCCAGCCGATGCCGCTCATGCTTTAGCTGAGAGCTGCCTGCTTGCTTCCTATGAGGTGCAGGATTATAAGCACAAATCAAATGAGCCTGACAAACAAATTGAAGCCGTGTATGTTGTAACAGATGAAGATACACAGGAAGTGCAGGCAGGGCTTCGCGTCGGCCAGGCATACGGACAAGGGACAAATTCGGCTAGAACGCTTGTGAATATGCCGGGAAACATGCTGACAGCGACTGACCTCGCTTCGTATGCTGAAGAGCTTGCGGCGAAATATGATTTTGAGTGTGAGATATTGGAGAAATCAGAGATGGAAGAGCTCGGTATGGGCGGAATACTTGCGGTAAACCAAGGCTCCACCGAACCGCCGAAAATGATTGTGTTGAAATATCAGGGCAAAAAGGAATGGGAAGACGTCGTCGGACTAGTCGGGAAAGGAATTACCTTTGACACAGGCGGCTACTCCATTAAAACGAAATCTGGAATTGTCGGCATGAAATCAGATATGGGAGGAGCAGCTGCGGTTCTCGGTGCTATGGAAACGATCGGAGAGCTTCGTCCTGAGCAAAACGTGCTGTGCGTTATTCCATCAACCGATAATATGATCTCCGGCGGGGCCATGAAGCCGGATGACGTGATCGTATCTTTAAGCGGAAAAACAATAGAAATCCTTAATACGGATGCTGAAGGAAGGCTAGTGCTTGCAGATGGCATTACATACGCGAAACAGCATGGCGCGTCAGTTCTTGTCGATGTAGCTACGCTTACCGGCGGCGTCGTTGTGGCATTAGGAACTGAAACAACCGGTGCAATGACAAATGATCAAAGCTTTTACCAGCAGGTAGCTGATGCTGCACAAGAGTGCGGCGAGGCAATCTGGCAGCTGCCGATAACAGAGAAGGATAAAAAACGCGTGAAAAGCAGCCAAATGGCGGATCTCAACAATTCACCGGGACGCGAGGGACATGCGATTATGGCAGGAACGTTTCTTGGTGAATTCGCTGAGTCAACACCTTGGGTTCACCTTGATATTGCAGGAACAGCGACTGCCAATAAAGCAACCTGCTTCGGGCCGGCCGGGGCTACTGGCGTTATGGCAAGAACACTGGCTACACTTGCGGAGCGATTTACATTGGAAGAAGATAAAAACGAGTAATGAAAAATCCCTGCTGTATGATGCGGCAGGGATTTTTTCTTCCGAAATCTTTAGTTGACTAAAGTGGATCGGTTATGATACGATACGTTCGTACTTTATTTATCTACTACATTAGCAAACTAAAGGATTTTTGGAGGGGTATCATCATGAATGCAGTCGTCATCGCAGTCCTGCTTATGCTTGTATTAAGCCTGCTGCGTGTCAATATTGTTATCGCATTAATTATAGGCGCCTTGGCCGGCGGGTTAACAGGCGGGCTCGGTCTTGGCGAAACGGTTAAAGCTTTTACAGACGGTCTCGGCGGAAATGCCACCGTTGCAGTTAGCTATGCCATGCTTGGCGCGTTTGCCGCCGCTTTGACGAAAACAGGTCTTCCGGACGCAATGGTGGAAGCCTCCGTTAAATTAATCGGAAATAAAGAAGATTCTCGAAAAAAAGCACTGTCTAAGGTGCTGATTGTGCTGATTATTTTAATTGTATCTTGTTTTTCGCAAAACGTCGTTCCGGTTCACATCGCGTTTATTCCGGTGCTGATTCCGCCGCTTTTGAAAATCTTTAATGAACTTGAAATGGACCGCCGTCTGATCGCGTGTGTAATTACATTTGGCTTAACGGCTCCTTATATTTTGCTTCCGGTCGGTTTCGGCCAAATCTTCCAAGGCATGCTGAAGGACAATATGGCGGATGCTGGGTTAAACGTTCCGCTTGCTGATATTCCGTACGCACTGATTATTCCAGTTGCAGGTATGGTTGTCGGCCTTATTTTATCAGTGATCGTATACCGTAAACCGAAACAATATGAAACAAAAGACATTTCAGGTGCAGAAGCATCGCCATATACGAGAAAAAGCATTGGTATCGCGGTTCTAGCCATTGTTGTGTCACTCGGCGTCCAGCTTTACTTATCTCAGACTTTGGGAGTAGAAGGAATGATTATGGGGGCGCTCGCTGGTCTGATTGTTCTGTTTGTCAGCGGTGTGATGAAGCGTGATGAAGCGGACTCACTGATTACTGATGGAATGGTTTTAATGGCCTTTATCGGCTTTGTCATGCTTGTTGCAGCCGGATTTTCAAACGTATTGACGAAAACCGGAGATGTCGAGTCACTGGTCAAAACGTCAGCTGGTTTTATCGGACACAGTCAGTCCTTGGGCGCATTGCTGATGCTCATTGTCGGCTTATTAATTACAATGGGGATCGGATCTTCTTTTGCGACCATTCCTGTTATCACAACCATTTTCGTGCCTCTATGCATGCAGCTTGGATTCAGCCCGATGGCAACGATTGCGATTATCGGGGCTGCTGCTGCGCTTGGCGATGCCGGTTCACCTGCCAGTGACAGTACGCTTGGGCCGACTTCAGGTTTGAGTGCGGACGGCCAGCATCACCACATTTGGGATACTTGTGTGCCGACATTTATATTTTATAATATTCCGCTTGTCATCTTTGGCTGGATTGCAGCGCTTGTTTTATAGGAAAAAGGCTCCCCTTTACTGGGGAGCCTTTTCTCGTTATGATAAAAAAACCGTCCAATAGAACGGTTTTTACGTAGATGATATGTGATTTCTGTTAAAGCCGGTTGCTTTATGAATAGAGCGGTAGATTGCTGGTGCGATAAACGACAGTATCACAGCCAGCGCTGTATCTTTTACCATAAACCAAATCATAAAGCCCCAAGCCGTGCCGTAGCTCACTGGCGTATGAATCCACAGCTTCAGTGCAAGATACATATAGGTAGTGCCGATGAGATACATGATCGCCGTTCCGATAAGTGAAGCAATGAGAAATCGAATTTTACTTGGCTGAATGTTTCGTTCTAAAAACCATCCCGCTGCAAATGCTGCCGGAATGTATGAGATAATAAACCCGCCGCTTTTCCCTGCAAACGGTGCGAAGCCTGCTGAAAATTGAGCAAACACAGGCGCTCCGGCCAATCCCACAAGTGCATATACAATCATGGCAATCGCTGCCCGTTTGCTGCCAAGAAGCAAAGCTGCCAAGAGACAGAAAAACGGCTGCATCGAAAGCGGAATGCCGGCTACTTGTAAAAAGGGTGCTACTGATGTAATGTTGGCCCCGACAGCCATAAGTGCGGCGAACATGCCAATCAGCGCCATATCTCCCGCACGAAGTTTACGTTGTTTCATCGTTGTTCCCCCTTAGGTTGACATACACAATCATAGAGTAATAAAGAACAAAAAGATTGTCAACATAATTTTAAATTAGGTTAACAAAAAGGAGGCCCATATGTATTTCGGAAAAACAAGACAGTCTGATCAATCTGGAAGAGTGCCGCCAAATCAAAACGTCACCACTTCATTTCCTGTGCTTCATACCGGAGATGTCCCATATTACGAAGATATGACGAAATGGAATCTTCAAGTATACGGTTTGGTTGACCATCCGATGCTGCTAAGCTTTGAAGATGTCAAAGCCTTTCCACGGTATGAATCGAAAAACGACATTCATTGCGTCACGGGATGGTCAAGGCTTGATAATGTGTGGCAAGGCGTGCGGGCTTGTGATATAGCGGAAAAAGCGGGTGTAAAAGAAGAAGCGGGCTACGTCATTTTACATGCTGAAGAGGGCTGGACGACCAATCTGCCGCTTGATGATTTCTTAGCGGAAACTTCCCTTCTGGCTTATGCGCATAATGGCGAACCTTTAACCCCTGAACACGGCTTTCCGCTGCGGGGTGTATTTCCGCATCTGTATTTTTGGAAAAGCGCCAAGTGGCTGCGCGGCATCCAATTTACGAAAGAAAATCACCCTGGCTTTTGGGAGCGGAATGGCTATCACATGAGAGGCGACCCTTGGCAAAATCAAAGGTTTACATGGGATTAAGGTTCTATTTCAAATAGGACAATATGCATCTTTATTAGGTTTTTACTTCCATATTGATAGTCTGCAGGTACCTTATTTGATCAAGGTGCCTTTTTTATTCGGGAAAAAGTTGACTTTCTTTGGAAGAAAACCTATTATTTGAGGTGTCTAGTTGATAGTGAAAATCATTATCATACATTGCGGTTTAGTTTAAGGAGAGGAATGTCGTACTGCATGAAAGAACAAACAACAGACCGGACAAATGGCGGGACATCAAACGCATTTACGATTCCTGGTACGGAAGTGCGTATGATGTCTTCACGCAATGAAAACCGTACCTATCACATTTTTATCTCGAAACCTAGTACGCCGCCGCCACCCGCTGGTTATCCTGTGATTTATCTGCTGGATGCCAATTCTGTCTTCGGAACGATGACGGAAGCCGTTCGAATACAGGGACGCCGACCCGAAAAAACCGGGGTGATCCCTGCAGTGATCGTCGGCATTGGCTATGAGACAGCGGAGCCTTTCTCTTCAGCACGCCATCGGGATTTTACAATGCCAACAGCCCAATCGAAGCTGCCGGAAAGGCCCGACGGCAGAGAATGGCCGGAGCATGGCGGAGCGGAGGGCTTTTTCAGATTTATTGAAGAGGATTTAAAACCGGAGATAGAACGAGATTACCAGATTGATAAAAATAGACAAACAATCTTTGGCCATTCGCTCGGAGGGCTTTTCGTGCTGCAGGTGCTGCTAACAAAGCCCGATGCGTTTCAAACGTATATCGCAGGAAGTCCGTCCATTCATTGGAATAAACCGTTTATTCTCGAGAAAACGGACCATTTCGTCTCTCTCACCAAGAAAAACAATCAGCCTATCAATATCCTGCTTGCCGCAGGAGAATTAGAGCAGCATCATAAAAGCCGGATGAATGATAATGCAAGGGAGCTTTATGAGCGGCTGGCCGTTTTATCTGAACAAGGCATACGAGCAGAATTTTGCGAGTTTTCAGGAGAAGGACATATTTCAGTTCTTCCTGTTTTGGTCAGCAGGGCGCTGCGTTTTGCGCTTCACCCTGACGGACCGCATCTTTCAATGGGCTGAGACATACTCAGCCTTGCCTTTAAAAAAATATTTGTCACTGAAATTATATTTGACTGTCACATGACATTTGGATATGATTATTTTTATAATTGATAATGATAATCATTATCAATAGATTGCGTTTTTCAAGGCGCAGCAGTCTTTTTCGCTGGATGTCTGTTCGGCATTTAGAGCGAAGAAAGGAATTGATGATATGAATGCAAAAAGTATAGAGGGAAAAATTGCTTTTATAACAGGGGCTGCCCAAGGAATAGGCGAAGCTGTTGCGCGGACGCTTGCCAGTCAAGGCGCACATATTGCGGCAGTTGATTATAATCCTGAAAAGCTGGAAAAGGTTGTGAGCAGCCTCAAAGCAGAAGGCCGCCATGCAGAAGCTTTTCCTGCGGATGTGAGAGACAGCGCGGCGATTGATGAGATCACGGTGCGCATCGAACGTGAAATGGGGCCGATTGATATTTTAGTGAATGTAGCGGGTGTCCTTCGCCCGGGACTGATCCATTCGCTTAGCGATGAGGAATGGGAGGCGACGTTCTCAGTGAATTCGACTGGCGTATTTAACGCCTCGCGTTCAGTCAGCAAATATATGATGGACCGAAGATCGGGTTCGATTGTAACAGTCGGATCGAATGCTGCCGGTGTACCAAGAACATCTATGGCGGCATATGCGTCTTCAAAGGCTGCGGCTGTGATGTTTACGAAATGCCTTGGCCTTGAGCTTGCAGAATACAATATTCGCTGCAACATTGTATCTCCTGGATCAACGGAAACAGACATGCAGTGGTCATTATGGGCCGACGAGAATGGAGCGGAGCAAGTCATAAAAGGATCACTTGAGACATTTAAAACAGGGATCCCGCTCAAAAAACTAGCCAAGCCTTCGGATATTGCGGATGCGGTGCTCTTTTTGGTTTCTGGCCAGGCAGGGCATATTACGATGCATAATTTATGCGTAGATGGCGGCGCGACCTTAGGCGTGTAACTGAATTTAAAGGAGGTTCATGAGAATGTTGGATCAAAACGTTATAACAGAAACAAAAGCGGAGCATTTGCTTCATGAATATCAGCCGGGCGCCTTTTTCTTAGCGTCTCCTCATCGTGTATTGTTAGCGAAAGGCATATGTGAAATCGTACCGGAGGCAGACGGGCAAAACCAAATGGAAACCCTTTCTGGCCGAATTGCAGAGACGCTGCGTCAGGCAAAACAATCAGGGCAAAGCCGGCCGCTTGTTGTCGGGGCCGTTCCTTTTGATCAAGTAAAACCAGCGCGGCTCGTTGTACCTGAAGAAGTGCGCTGGTCAGGACCGCTTCAATTTGATCATGAGGAAAAGGAACAGCAGGCTGGGCATACATACCATATAAAGCCTGTTCCTGAACCTGAGGATTATAAAAATGGTGTTGAACAAGGGCTGGCGCGCATTGCCGATGGAACACTCAGCAAAATCGTCCTGTCCAGATCGCTGCATTTGACATCGCCTGAACCGATTCAGACGGATGAATTGCTTCGCCATCTGGCTCAGCATAACACGCATGGCTACACGTTTGCCACAGACGTGTCCAGTCAGGAGGAAACGTCTCCCCGCCGAACATTGCTCGGAGCAAGTCCGGAGCTTCTCGTTTCAAGGATGGGAACACAGGTCGTTTCCAACCCATTAGCCGGCTCAAGGCCGCGCAGTAATGATCCTGTTGAAGACCAGCGCCGGGCAGCTGAATTGCTTTCTTCCGCAAAGGATCTTCATGAGCACGCGGTTGTCGCTGACGCGGTTGCGGCTGCGCTGAGACCTTTCTGCCGGACGCTGGAGGTTCCGGAGAAGCCTTCACTGATCAAAACGGAAACGATGTGGCACCTGTCCAGCGTGATTAAGGGAGAGCTTTCCGATCCGTCTGTAACCGCACTTGAATTGGCGGCTGCGCTCCACCCGACGCCAGCAGTCTGCGGAACACCGACTGATCTTGCAAGAGAAGCGATTCTCAGCATTGAACCATTTGACCGCGGTTTCTTTACCGGCATGGTCGGATGGTGTGACGATGCCGGTGACGGAGAATGGATCGTGACCATCCGTTGTGCAGAAGCAGAAGAACGCTCACTCCGCCTGTATGCTGGAGCTGGTGTTGTGGCCGGTTCAAAGCCTGAGGACGAGCTTCAGGAGACGTCCGCAAAGTTTCGGACAATGCTGCGGGCAATGGGCGTGGATCACATATGAACAGAATGAATTGCTGGAGGGATACAACATGCTGAAAGGATTTACGCCTTGGCCTGATGAGTTAGCTGAGACCTATCGAAAGAACGGCTGCTGGGCCGGTGAGACGTTTGGAGATTTGTTAAGGGACCGGGCAGCCAAATATGGTGATCGCATTGCCATTACATGCGGAAACACCCATTGGAGCTATCGAGAGCTTGACACAAGGGCTGATCGCCTGGCTGCCGGATTTCAAAAGCTCGGCATTCAACAGATGGATCGTGTTGTGGTGCAGCTGCCAAATATCAAAGAGTTTTTTGAAGTCATTTTCGCGCTTTTCCGTCTGGGGGCGCTTCCAGTCTTCGCACTGCCTTCTCATCGAAGCAGTGAAATTACATATTTTTGCGAGTTTGCTGAAGCGGCTGCATATATCATTCCCGACGCTTATTCCGGTTTTGACTACCGTTCGCTTGCCAGACAGGTTCAAAGCAAGCTGCCGACTTTGAAAAACATCATTGTCGCAGGTGAGGCAGAGGAATTTTTACCGCTGGAGGATTTGCATGCAGAACCTGTAAAACTGCCTGAAGTCAAATCATCGGATGTGGCGTTCCTCCAGCTTTCTGGCGGGAGCACCGGGCTATCGAAACTGATTCCGAGGACCCACGATGACTACATATACAGCCTGAAGCGGAGTGTGGAGGTCTGCTGGCTCGACCACAGCACGGTGTACTTGGCCGCGCTGCCGATGGCACACAATTATCCGCTGAGCTCACCCGGGGTTCTCGGCGTATTATACGCTGGAGGAAGAGTGGTATTATCTCCTTCTCCAAGTCCAGATGACGCATTTCCTTTGATTGAACGGGAAAAGGTCACGATAACTGCTCTTGTTCCACCTCTTGCGATGGTATGGATGGATGCGGCATCCTCACGCCGTGATGATTTATCCAGCCTCCAAGTGCTGCAGGTCGGCGGTGCCAAGTTTAGTGCTGAAGCCGCGCGCAGGGTAAAAGCTGTTTTCGGCTGCACGTTGCAGCAGGTGTTCGGAATGGCAGAGGGTCTCGTCAATTATACGAGATTGGATGATCCTGAGGAGATCATTGTCAACACCCAAGGAAAACCGATGTCCCCATATGATGAAGTGCGTGTTTGGGATGATCAGGATCGCGACGTAAAACCTGGTGAAACAGGCCATCTGCTGACGCGGGGACCGTATACAATTCGAGGTTACTATAAGGCAGAAGAGCATAACGCCGCTTCATTTACTGAGGACGGTTTTTACCGTACGGGTGATATCGTCAGGCTGACACGAGACGGCTATATTGTCGTTGAAGGCCGGGCGAAGGATCAAATTAACCGTGGAGGAGAAAAGGTTGCGGCTGAAGAGGTAGAAAATCATCTGCTGGCGCATCCGGCTGTCCATGATACGGCAATGGTCTCCATGCCTGATCAATTTCTTGGCGAAAGATCTTGTGTGTTCATTATTCCCCGAGATGAAGCCCCAAAAGCCGCAGAGCTTAAAGCATTTTTGAGAGAGCGCGGACTGGCGGCATATAAAATCCCTGACCGAGTTGAATTTGTCGAATCCTTTCCGCAGACAGGGGTAGGAAAGGTCAGCAAAAAGGCTCTTCGTGAAGCCATTTCCGAGAAACTTCTTGCAGGGTCAAAAAAATAAATCAACAATTTGAGAGGAAGTGTTCATATGGCTATACCTGCCATTCAGCCGTATCAAATGCCGACAGCATCTGATATGCCGCAAAACAAAGTCTCATGGGTGCCTGATCCAAATCGGGCTGTCTTGTTAATACACGATATGCAAAACTATTTTGTCGATGCTTTCACAGCGGGAGCGTCTCCGGTAACAGAGCTTTCAGCGAATATACGAAAGCTGAAGAATCAATGTGTTCAGCTTGGGATTCCTGTTGTCTATACCGCACAGCCGGGAAGCCAAAATCCGGATGACCGTGCGCTGCTGACAGACTTTTGGGGCCCGGGATTAAACAGCGGTCCTTATGAGGAGAAAATTATAACCGAGCTGGCACCAGAGGATGATGATCTTGTGCTGACAAAATGGAGATACAGCGCGTTTAAGAGAACGAATCTGCTTGAAATGATGCGCAAAGAGGGACGCGATCAGCTGATCATTACAGGAATTTACGCCCATATCGGCTGTCTTGTTACAGCATGTGAAGCATTTATGGAGGATATTAAAGCCTTTTTTGTGGGAGATGCAGTTGCTGATTTTTCATTAGAAAAACATCAAATGGCGCTGGAATATGCGGCTGGACGCTGTGCGTATACCGTGATGACTGACAGTCTTCTTGATCAGCTGCAGAATGCGCCGGCTGACGTTCAAAAAACGTCAGCAAACACTGGCAAAAAGAACGTGTTTACATGTGAGAATATCCGTAAACAAATTGCTGAGCTTCTACAAGAAACATCGGAAGACATCACAGATCAAGAGGATTTGCTCGATCGTGGTCTTGATTCGGTAAGGATCATGACATTGGTGGAACAATGGCGCCGTGAAGGGGCAGAGGTGACTTTCGTGGAATTGGCTGAACGCCCAACGATCGAAGAATGGCAGAAATTGCTCACAACCCGCAGCCAGCAAGTGCTGCCAAACGCGGATTATTTATAAAAGGAGGGTAAACAAACGGATGCCTGATACAAAAGATCTTCAATATTCTTTGACCGGGGCGCAAACTGGCATATGGTTTGCTCAGCAGCTTGATCCGGACAATCCAATCTACAATACAGCGGAATATATAGAAATCAATGGACCAGTCAATATTGCTCTTTTTGAAGAAGCTTTGCGGCACGTGATCAAGGAAGCGGAATCGCTGCATGTCCGCTTCGGTGAAAATATGGACGGGCCTTGGCAGATGATAAACCCGTCTCCGGATGTACAGCTGCACGTCATTGACGTCAGCTCTGAGCCTGATCCGGAAAAAACAGCATTAAACTGGATGAAAGCTGATTTAGCAAAGCCGGTTGATTTAGGGTATGACCCTTTGTTCAATGAAGCTCTGTTTATTGCCGGGCCTGATCGTTTCTTTTGGTATCAGCGCATTCACCATATAGCGATCGACGGCTTCGGTTTTTCCCTGATAGCCCAGCGTGTGGCAAGTACATATACTGCGCTTATAAAAGGACAAACAGCTAAAAGCCGTTCCTTTGGGTCTCTCCAGGCCATTTTGGAGGAGGATACAGATTATCGCGGATCAGAGAAGTATGAGAAGGATCGTCAATTCTGGCTGGACCGTTTTGCAGATGCACCTGAAGTTGTGAGCTTGGCTGATCGGGCGCCAAGAACATCTAACAGTTTTCTTCGTCATACGGCATATCTGCCTCCGTCTGATGTAAACGCGTTAAAAGAAGCGGCGCGCTATTTCTCAGGAAGCTGGCATGAAGTCATGATTGCGGTGTCAGCTGTTTATGTGCACCGTATGACCGGCTCTGAGGATGTTGTGCTCGGCCTGCCCATGATGGGTCGGATAGGGTCCGCGTCACTAAATGTACCGGCTATGGTGATGAACCTTCTCCCGCTCCGGCTGACGGTAAGCTCTTCGATGAGCTTTTCTGAACTGATTCAGCAAATTTCCCGGGAAATCCGCAGCATTCGGCGACATCATAAGTATCGCCATGAAGAGCTTAGGCGCGATCTGAAATTGATAGGAGAAAATCATAGATTATTTGGCCCTCAAATCAATCTTATGCCGTTTGATTACGATCTCGACTTTGCCGGCGTCCGGGGCACAACGCATAATCTTTCAGCCGGTCCTGTTGATGATCTATCAATCAATGTATATGACAGAACAGACGGCAGCGGGCTGCGAATTGATGTTGATGCGAATCCCGAGGTATACAGTGAGTCTGATATTAAGCTTCATCAGCAGCGTATTTTGCAGCTGCTGCAAACGGCTTCTGCCGGAGAGGACATGCTGATTGGGCAAATGGAGCTTCTGTTGCCAGAGGAGAAAGAAAAAGTCATTTCTAAATGGAATGAGACGGCAAAATCCGAGAAGCTGGTCAGCCTTCAGGACATGTTCGAAAAGCAGGCAGTTCTTACGCCAGAACGTATCGCTCTCATGTGTGATGACATTCAAGTCAACTATCGAAAGCTCAATGAAGAGGCAAACCGCCTCGCGCGTCTGTTGATCGAAAAAGGGATTGGTCCGGAGCAATTTGTCGCTTTGGCGCTGCCGCGTTCCCCTGAGATGGTGGCCTCAATGCTTGGTGTGCTCAAGACTGGTGCGGCGTATCTCCCACTTGATCCGGAGTTTCCAGCCGACCGCATTTCTTACATGCTGGAGGATGCGAAACCTTCATGCATCATAACGACTGAGGAAATAGCAGCCAGTCTGCCTGATAACCTGGCTGTACCGGAGCTTGTGCTTGATCAGGCTGTTACACAGGAGATTATAAAACGCTATTCGCCGGAAAATCCGGATGTATCGGTTTCTCTTGACCATCCTGCGTATATCATCTATACCTCAGGATCAACAGGAAGACCGAAGGGTGTCGTTGTGACACAGAAAAGCTTAAGCAATTTTCTGCTGTCCATGCAGGAGGCATTTTCTCTAGGAGAAGAAGACAGGCTGTTGGCTGTGACGACTGTCGCTTTTGATATTTCAGCATTGGAGTTATATCTTCCGCTGATTAGCGGAGCGCAAATTGTGATCGCAAGGAAAGAAACGATCCGTGAGCCGCATGCATTAGCTCAAATGATTGAAAATTTCGATATTAACATCATGCAGGCGACACCGACACTGTGGCACGCTTTGGTAACGAGTGAACCTGAGAAACTTCGGGGGCTTAGAGTGCTTGTAGGAGGCGAGGCGCTGCCGAGCGGTCTTTTGCAGGCGCTTCAAGACCTTCATTGTTCAGTCACGAACTTATACGGTCCCACTGAAACAACGATTTGGTCTGCCGCAGCTTTTCTTGAAGAAGGGCTGAAGGGCGTCCCTCCGATTGGGAAACCGATTTGGAACACGCAGGTGTATGTGCTTGATAATGGATTGCAGCCGGTGCCGCCGGGCGTTGTCGGAGAGCTTTATATTGCAGGAACCGGCTTGGCCAGAGGTTATTTCCATCGCCCTGATTTAACGGCGGAGCGCTTCGTTGCAGATCCATACGGACCGCCGGGAACTCGGATGTATCGGACCGGAGACCAGGCCCGCTGGCGCGCCGATGGGTCTTTGGATTATATCGGGCGGGCGGATCATCAAATCAAAATTCGCGGATTCCGAATTGAACTTGGAGAAATTGATGCCGTGCTTGCCAATCACCCGCACATTGAACAGGCCGCGGTTGTCGTACGGGAAGATCAGCCGGGAGACAAACGATTGGCGGCTTATGTAGTCGCTGATGCTGCTATTGATACTGCAGAGCTTCGTCGTTATATGGGGGCTAGTCTTCCTGATTATATGGTACCGTCGGCGTTTGTGGAGATGGACGAGCTGCCGTTAACACCTAATGGCAAGCTTGACCGGAAAGCACTGCCGGCACCAGACTTCAGCACATCTGTCAGTGATCGGGCCCCGCGGACTCCTCAGGAAGAGATATTGTGTGACTTGTTTGCAGAGGTTCTCGGTTTGGCACGCGTCGGTATCGATGACAGTTTCTTCGAGCTTGGGGGCCATTCTCTTCTTGCAGCCCGTCTGATGAGCCGCATTCGCGAGGTAATGGGAGCCGAACTTGGTATCGCCAAGCTCTTTGACGAACCGACAGTAGCCGGACTCGCTGCCCATCTTGATTTGGCGCAGAGTGCACGTCCCGCTTTGCAGAGAGCTGAGCGGCCTGAAAAGATCCCGCTCTCATTTGCCCAGCGCCGGCTATGGTTCCTGCATTGTCTGGAAGGACCGAGTCCTACTTATAATATTCCGGTTGCTGTCCGTTTGTCAGGTGAGTTGGATCAAGGATTGCTGAAAGCGGCACTTTATGATCTCGTCCGCCGTCATGAAAGTCTTCGGACGATCTTCCCTGAATCACAGGGGACATCCTATCAGCATATTTTAGATGCCGATCGAGCCTGTCCCGAGTTACATGTTACTGAAATTGCTGAGAAGGAGCTTTCTGATCGGCTTGCCGAAGCTGTACGCTACAGCTTTGATCTTGCAGCTGAACCTGCTTTTCGTGCCGAGCTTTTTGTGATCGGTCCTGACAAGTACGTGCTGCTTCTTCTCGTCCATCATATTGTCGGGGACGGCTGGTCCTTAACACCGCTGACCAGAGACCTTGGGACAGCTTATGCGGCTCGCTGCCACGGACGATCTCCCGAATGGGCGCCTCTTGCTGTGCAGTATGCAGACTATGCGCTTTGGCAGCAAGAACTGCTTGGAAACGAGGATGATCCAAATAGCTTGATTGCCGGACAGCTTGCTTTCTGGAAAGAAACCTTGAAAAACCTGCCTGATCAGCTTGAACTGCCAACCGATTATTCACGTCCGGCTGAGCCGAGTCATGATGGAGATACGATTCATTTTCGTATTGAGCCCGAGTTTCACAAGCGATTGCAGGAGCTGGCTCGCGCAAATAGGGTGAGCCTGTTTATGGTGCTTCAATCCGGTCTCGCCGCTTTATTGACAAGGCTCGGGGCGGGCACCGACATTCCGATCGGCAGTCCGATCGCGGGACGGAATGATGATGCGCTGGGCGATCTTGTAGGGCTGTTCATTAATACATTGGTGCTCAGAACTGATACGTCCGGTGACCCAAGCTTTCGTGAGCTTCTAGACAGAGTACGGGAAGTGAATCTGGCCGCCTATGACAATCAGGATCTGCCGTTTGAGAGACTTGTAGAGGTGCTCAATCCGGCTCGTTCGCGTGCGACGCATCCTTTATTCCAAATCATGCTTGCGTTCCAAAACACACCGGACGCTGAACTGCATCTTCCTGATATGGAGAGCAGCCTGCGAATCAACAGTGTCGGTTCTGCCAAGTTTGATTTGACGCTGGAAATTAGTGAAGATCGCCTTGCTGACGGGACACCAAACGGAATGGAAGGACTGCTTGAATACAGCACTGATCTTTTCAAACGGGAAACTGCTCAGGCTCTTGCTGACCGATTGATGCGCCTGTTGGAGGCTGCCGAGTCTGATCCTGACGAGCAAATCGGAAATCTGGATATTCTTGCGCCAGAGGAACACAGCAGCATGGTGACTGATTGGCAAAGTGTATCTGAAAAGATTCCGCACGCATGTTTGCCAGAGCAATTTGAGAAGCAGGCTGCTTTACGTCCTGATGCCATTGCCGTTGTATATGAAAATCAGGAACTGAGCTATGCAGAGCTGAATGAAAGAGCAAACCGGCTTGCCCGAATGATGATTAGTGAAGGTGTCGGGCCGGAGCAATTTGTGGCATTGGCACTGCCCCGATCGTTGGAAATGGCTGTCGGCCTATTGGCGGTGCTAAAGGCCGGGGCAGCTTATCTCCCTCTTGATCCGGATTATCCGGCTGATCGAATTGCTTTTATGCTAAAAGATGCACAGCCTGCGTTTATCATGACGAACACTAAAGCTGCAAATCACATTCCGCCAGTTGAAAACGTGCCGAAAATCGTGCTGGATGATCCCGAGCTGGCAGAGAAACTAAACACGTACCCTGCAGGTAATCCAAAAAATAAGGATAGGACTCAGCCGCTTTCCCCTTTGAATACGGCATATGTCATTTATACATCCGGCTCAACAGGTGTTCCAAAAGGTGTGATGATTCCTCACCAAAATGTAACACGTTTATTTGCAGCGACCGAGCACTGGTTCCGTTTCAGCTCAGGTGATATCTGGACCATGTTCCATTCCTATGCGTTTGATTTTTCGGTGTGGGAGATCTGGGGTCCTCTGCTGCATGGCGGACGTCTTGTAATCGTGCCTCACCACGTCAGCAGATCGCCAGAAGCGTTTCTGCGCCTGCTTGTCAAAGAGGGGGTGACTGTTCTGAACCAGACACCGTCTGCTTTCTATCAGTTTATGCAGGCGGAACGGGAACAGCCGGATCTCGGACAGGCACTCAGTCTGCGCTATGTCATTTTTGGCGGAGAAGCGCTTGAACTCAGCCGTTTAGAGGATTGGTACAACCGCCACCCTGAAAATAGACCGCAGCTTATCAATATGTATGGTATTACAGAAACGACGGTGCATGTGAGCTATATCGAATTAGAACGAAGCATGGCAGCTTTACGGGCAAACAGCTTGATCGGCTGCGGCATTCCCGATCTTGGTGTATACGTGCTGGATGAACGCCTGCAGCCGGTCCCGCCGGGTGTTGCCGGAGAGCTGTATGTATCAGGAGCGGGGTTAGCACGAGGTTATCTAGGCCGGCCTGGTTTAACATCTGAACGCTTCATAGCTGATCCGTTCGGTCCTCCAGGCACCCGGATGTACCGCACTGGGGATGTGGCCCGCCTCCGCGCTGACGGTTCTCTCGACTATGTCGGCCGTGCAGACCATCAAGTGAAAATTCGGGGATTCCGGATTGAATTGGGAGAAATTGAAGCCGCGCTTGTTCAGCATCCGCAGCTTGAAGATGCGGCAGTGATCGTTCGTGAGGATCAGCCGGGAGATAAACGGTTAGCAGCTTATGTCATCCCTTCGGAAGAAACATTTGATACGGCGGAACTGCGCAGATATGCTGCTGAGAGACTGCCGGATTACATGGTGCCTGCTGCCTTTGTGACGATGAAAGAATTGCCGCTGACACCGAATGGAAAGCTTGATCGTAAAGCGCTGCCCGCTCCGGATTTCGCAGCGGCAGTGACAGGACGAGGACCGAGAACGCCGCAGGAAGAAATTCTCTGTGACCTCTTTATGGAGGTGCTTCACTTGCCACGTGTCGGCATTGATGACCGTTTCTTTGATTTAGGCGGACATTCCTTGCTTGCTGTACAGCTCATGAGCCGCATTCGTGAAGCGCTCGGCGTTGAACTCAGCATCGGCAACTTGTTCGAAGCACCTACTGTAGCCGGGCTCGCTGAAAGACTTGAAATGGGATCAAGCCAAAGCGCTCTTGACGTTCTGCTGCCGCTCCGAACAAGCGGAGACAAGCCTCCTTTATTCTGTGTTCATCCGGCAGGGGGGCTCAGCTGGTGTTATGCCGGTTTGATGAACAATATAGGAACAGATTATCCGATCTACGGCTTGCAGGCACGGGGAATCGGGCAGCGCGAGGAGCTTCCGAAAACACTTGATGACATGGCTGCCGATTACATTAAACAAATCCGAACGGTCCAGCCAAAAGGCCCGTACCATCTGCTGGGCTGGTCCCTGGGCGGGAATGTCGTTCAAGCGATGGCTACCCAGCTGCAAAATCAAGGAGAAGAAGTATCCCTGTTGGTGATGCTGGACGCCTATCCGAACCACTTCCTTCCTATAAAAGAGGAACCGGATGATGAGGAAGCGCTTATTGCCCTTCTGGCGTTAGGCGGGTATGATCCAGACAGCTTAGGGGAAAAACCGCTAGATTTTGAAGCGGCGATTGAGATTCTTCGCCGTGACGGCAGTGCGCTTGCGAGCCTGGATGAAACGGTCATTTTAAATTTGAAGAATACGTATGTCAATTCTGTCGGCATTTTAGGTTCCTATAAGCCGAAAACCTTCCGCGGAAATGTTTTGTTTTTCAGATCAACAATCATTCCTGAATGGTTTGACCCGATTGAACCTGACTCGTGGAAGCCTTATATTAACGGACAGATTGAACAAATCGACATCGACTGCCGTCATAAAGATTTATGTCAGCCGGAACCTCTGGCTCAAATCGGCAAGGTTCTCGCTGTCAAATTGGAAGAGTTGAATAAATAAGGGAGGAGAAATAGAATGGCAAATCCTTTTGAAAATGCGGATGGCACATATTTGGTGCTGGTCAATGAAGAAGGCCAATATTCCCTATGGCCGGGTTTTATAGATGTGCCGAGCGGCTGGACAGTCGTTCATGAGCAAAAAGGGCGTGAAGCTTGTTTGGACTATATCCAATCGCATTGGAGCGATATGAGGCCAAACAGCCTAAAGACTGTTGAAAATGTGTAATCGTATCAAAAAGAGACTGCTCGCCGCAGTCTCTTTTTCTAATCTTACGCAGACGTTTGGGTATGATCACAATCTCTGACCGGGTTTCCGTTTTCATCGGTACACCAAGATTGGGATAAAAACGCTAAAAACACAGCGGCCCACTGATCTGCAAACTGAATCAGAATACCCCCGTCATGCCAAGAGCCGTTGTCTTTTTTCCAGCGCGTATCCATTGCATTCCCTTGATTCATATGGATATTGTGCATTCCGTTAGTCGGGGTAAAGCCGAATATTTTATCTGCAGCCTGTTCAGGGCCGAATTTTGAACCGAATATATAAACCGGCGCTTTCTCATCTTGTGCTTTCTTCATATAGGTTTCAATAAAATCATTTAAATCATTATCAGGTCCTGTGATTTCATGAGGCAAAGGCTTCATTTCCCGCGGGTCAAACAAATTGCCCCGCACATAATCCAGTGCCACTTCACGGTTTGCTTCATTGATCCTTGTATATCCATACGGCATGTTCGGAAGGATGGTAATTGAGCCCGAATCAAACTGATCGTCAGCCAAATACAATACTTCAGATTCCTCAGAACTGGACATCACATTGATGGCGCACCTGTAATACGTATTCTCTTCACCGAGCATTTTGACTTGGAAATGAGGACTGTCATCATCTGTTTCCCGCTTCATGTCTAAGACTATGCCTTTTAACACGCCATATTGCTGAACAGCCATATGAATCCTCCTTTATGATCAACTTCATAGTCATAATTCGTGAAATGGTCTCTTTTTTCCTTTTAAAAAATAAAAAAGCCTGCAGAAATCTTTCTGCAAGCTCATTGTGAATTAAGCACCCGCCACAGATGATTCATCCTGTAAAGCTTTCTCGGCAGGAACATACTCATAGCCTAGATCTCTTGCTACAGCTTCATAGGTCACGTGTCCGTTTGCGGTGTTTAAACCCGCTCTCAGTGCCGCATTGTCTGCGAGCGCTTTTACTGCCCCTTTGTTCGCGATTTGCAGCGCGTATGGAACAGTAACGTTAGTCAGGGCGATTGTTGACGTACGAGGGACTGCGCCCGGCATGTTCGCTACAGCATAATGCACAACCCCGTGTTTTTCATATGTTGGCTGATCATGTGTTGTGATATGGTCGACAGTTTCGACGATGCCGCCTTGGTCGATCGCTACATCAACAATGACTGAACCAGGTTTCATTTGTTTTACCATTTCCTCAGTGACAAGAGTCGGAGCTTTAGCACCCGGAATTAATACCGCGCAAATGAGGAGATCCGCTTCCGCTACAGCATCAGCAATATTGACCGGATTAGAAATTAACGTTTTAATCTGATGGCCGAAGATGTCATCAAGCTGGCGCAAGCGGTCTGCGTTTAAGTCAATGATCGTCACATCTGCACCGAGGCCGACAGCCATTTTCGCCGCGTTTGTCCCGACAACGCCTCCTCCGATAATCGTTACTTTTCCGCGAGAAACGCCCGGCACCCCGGCAAGCAGAATGCCTTTTCCGCCTTTAGGCTTTTCTAAGAATTGAGCGCCGATTTGCGCCGCCATTCTGCCCGCAACCTCAGACATAGGCGTCAGAAGAGGCAATGTCCGGCCTTCACTGACCGTTTCATATGCGATGGCAGTTACTCCTTTATCCTTCAAGGCCTGTGCAAGCTCAGGCTCAGCTGCTAAATGAAGGTACGTAAACAGCACAAGTCCTTTGCGGAAATAAACATATTCTTCCGGCAGCGGTTCTTTTACCTTCATGACCATTTCGGCGTCCCAGACCTGCTTCGGATCAGCAATGATTTCCGCTCCTGCTGACTCATAGGCTTCATTTTCAAATCCGCTTCCAAGGCCCGCGCCTGTTTCAATCAGCACCCGGTGGCCGTTTGAAATGAGCTGAGAAACGCCCCCAGGTGTTAATGCGACACGGTTTTCATTGTTTTTTATCTCTTTAGGAACCCCTATGATCATATCTGTCTCCTCCTGTATCCTGTGATATTTTTAGTGTAGCTTGATATTTTGGAAAATTCTTTGTTTGATTAAGAAAATAAAAAAACATGGATTTGTGAAATTTCACAAATCCATGTGCCGAAGTTTGATATCTAAATAGATGGTGAATTTTTGATTCACATTTTTCAAATCAATTTCAGCGATCTGGCTGATCCGCTTAAGGCGGTAATTCAACGTATTAACGTGTATATTTAACAGCTTAGAAGCGGTATTCACGTTGCTGTCCGCTTCAATAAAGCGCTCTAGCGTCTCTACCAGATTTGACTGGTGATCCTGGTCATATTGTTCCAGTTTGGAAAGCGAGTAATTATAATGGCCCGCCTGTTTCCGTTTTTCATTTAAGACATCTAAGTATTGATAAATGCCTAACTCAGAAAAGCTGAAAAGATGTTTGGTCTCTTCAGCGAACCGTTCCTTCGTTTTTAAGACGGACAATGCTTCCTGATAGGAGCGGGAGACAAAAGAAATAGAGTTGTATATTCCGCCAAAAGCGATAGAAACGTCTTCTATTTTATACCGCTCCTTCAGCTGTTTTTGCGTACTTAAAGCAAACTGTTTTAAATCTTGAAAAGGATGATCTGTTTTGGGTGAGGTTAATATAATAAGTTCATTGGAATCTACGGTCGCCAGCAGCACGTAAACCTGCTGGGTCGTTTCCTGTAAATATTGCAGCTGCTGTTCGATTTTTTCAGTCAGCTCGCCATTTATGCGGATGATCATAACGGAGAACTCTGAAGGAGCGGCCATTCCAAGCTTATGGAACCCATCCGCCATATCATCCTCCTGATGGATGTGTCCGGTCAGCATTTTCCAGAAAAATTCTTGGCTGCGTTCTTCATTTTTCGTTTTTCTGATTTGAAGTTTGAGAAGCTTGTTTTTCACTGCTTTTGCTGCCATTTGCAATGTCAGCAGATCTTCATCGGACAATGTTTTTTGGATCTCAAGCGCCCATATGAAGCCAAGTACTTGCTTGTTTTTCCAAATCGAAATAGCGACGCGATTGCTCAGCCCGACTTCATCGATTTGCTTGACTCTGATCGGCTGGTCCGTTTTTAAGAGAGCAGGAATTGTCCCGTCTTTCCACAGCTTGTTAATCACCTTCTCCGGTACCCTTCTGCCAATAATGGTAGACGTCCGGGCAGGGTCTGTGCAGTCGCTGTGTGTACTGTAGGCAAGCAGCTTGTGGTTAACATCCTCTATGGTGATCGGGCACTGCAGAACGTCGCTGATATGATCAGCCACATCTTCAAGTCTGTCAAAACTATATTTAAACGGATCATTCGGCATGGTCATAAATCTCCCTACTTTTCGTGCTTGATTTCTCTTTGACATCTCATCCCCTTCCTTTTATTATGATTGTTGTTGTTTGTGAAAATCAACAACAAAGAACAGAAGCAAAAAAACAATTTCATGAGAGAAACGTTCTATATACATTTGGCGGTGTAATCGCCTTTTTGCAGGACAGTTGTATGCCTCATATAATACGACAGCTTATCCTATTAATCTTCTAAGAAAGTCATCGGAGGCGAGACTAATTAAGGAAAGAAAAAACTGAACCTTTCAGAAATGGTGCTGTAGCATCAAATTTTCTGAAAGGTTTTTTTTGGGAGTTGGAGAGTTATTTGGGTCTTTTGGATTATTCGGAGAATGAAGAGAAGATTAAGAAAATAAACCTATTTACTTTACAGTATATGTCATTTTTAAGTGATTCGGGGTAAACCATTGGACTCATTTTGTAAAATTAAAACATATTTGTTTGACTATGCCGAAAAACTGTTTTTATAATAATGACGTTCTAAAAATAAGTGAATTAGCCCATATTTAGGCTGATGGCACAGGAGGTAATGAGGAATATGGCAGGATTAATTCGTGTCACACCCGAAGAGCTAAGAGCGATGGCGAAGCAATACGGCGTTGAAAGCCAAGAAGTATTAAATCAGGTTGATCGTTTAAACCGAATGATCTCTGATTTGAAAAGCATGTGGGAAGGTGCTTCAAGCGAAGCGTTCGCAGATCAATACGAGCAGCTCAAACCTTCATTTATCAAAATGTCAGATTTGCTTCAAGATGTGAATCAGCAGCTTGATCAAACAGCAAATACACTTGAGTCTACTGACCAAGACATCGCAAATCAAATCCGCGGATAACAGTATGAAAGGGAAGGAGCGCCTGATTCAAAAGAAGACGGCGCTCTTTCTATGTAAGGGTGATCCTAAATGTATATTGATATTACAATAGATTTGAAACATTATAACGGCAGTGTCTTTGATCTCAGATTGTCAGATTACCACCCGGTGAAAAAAGTAATTGATATTGCTTGGCAGGCCCAAAGCGTATCTATGCCTCCGCGCGAAGGGCACTGGATCAGAGTGGTGAACAAGGATAAGGTGTTTTCCGGAGAATGCAAGCTGTCTGATTGCGGCATTACAAACGGAGACCGGCTTGAAATATTATGAAAGGATCTGGTTGAATGTCAGGTAAACAAAAATCATATTTAGAAAACCAATTAGAAGCTGTTGCCGAGAAAACAGATGCCGGCTATACATTTACCTTTCAACGGGAAAAAATAAAGCTTCTCGACGGTCTTGAAGCTAACGTGATCAAAGATATAAATCCATTTTTTCATAAAGAAATCGATGTGACGGATGATGAAGTAATCATCACAATCCAACCTCCCTCCTCCTATAAAGCATTCCGCTTCATGAAAGCTAAGGATAAAAAAAGTAAATGGCAGTTTGCCTATCAGCTTGTTCAAGCCGTACAGCAGCACAATCTGTCGAGGCTGAATTTGATTGTCGCTCCTGAAAACATTGTATTCGATAAAGGGCTTACGCCTTATTTTCTCCATTATGGAGTAAAAGAAAGCATTCCTCCTTACGAGCGTGATGAGGAAAGAGTATGGCAGGAGCTGAAAGCGGCAGCGGCTTTGGCAGTTGACGGCGCTTTTGCGTTTGAAGACTACCTGAAATTCAATGAAACGCTGACGTTCTCCGCAGAGGCAAAGGCGATATTAGATGCTGAATCCTATGATGATTTGCTCGAGCTGATTCGAACCCATATTGATGAGCTCGAAGCCAAAGCAAAAACATACATACATATCCCGAGAAAGAAGTGGAACATCCAGCGATATATCGGCCTGGGGCTCATTGTTTTGCTTGTACCGGCACTTATTTATTCGATGTACGCCTTATTTTTCGCGCAGCCAAAGCACCAGGCGATAGTGGACAGCAACCGTGCGTTCTTAAACAAGCAGTACAGTGAAGTCATCAGCACACTGTCCAAGTACGATGCGGAAAGCCTGCCTGAATCGGTGCAGTATCAGCTGGCGACGTCCTATGTTGAGGTCGAAAACCTGGGGAGTGCAAAAACCAAAAATATAGAAAATAACTTAGTCACCCTTCAATCAGACCCTCAGCATTTCTTGTATTGGATTGATTATGGTCGAGGAGAATACAAAGAAGCGATCAGTATCGGCCGTAAGCTTGAATACAATGATTATATTTACTTTGCCCTAGCTAAATATAAACAGCAGCTTTTATCTGAGGATACAAATGATGAAGACATACAAAAAGAACTTGACTCAGTAAATAGTGAGCTTGAAAAAGCCCAAAAAGAACGTCAAGAAAATAAACAGTCTAATTCTGAAACATCGTTAGTCGATACAAGCGAAGAACAGACACAAACAGACGAAGAAAAACAAGCAGAAGAGAAAGCGGCAGAAGAAAAAGCCGCAGTCGAGGAAAAAGCGAAAAAAGAAGAACAGAAGAAAAAAGAAGACGAGAAAAAAGAAACAGAAAAGAAAGATGAGAAAAAAGATGACAAATAACGTGAGACATGAAGCGCAGGTCATCGCATGCTGCCATTCGACCGTAAGGGGGTTCGCCATTTGAGTCTATTATGGGTTTTTTACCAAAATAACGTTCAAAAATTAAATCTGTCTAACCTCCCGTCGTCTCATCCGGTGACCATAGGGCCTGATGTGAAGGATTCTGTTACGATCAGCACCATTCCATTTAATAGCGGAGTGGTTTCTCTTAAAAGAAAGGAATCCGGCGGCCAATACGAAGTTTTCCTGGGAAATGATTGTCTCGGCACGATTGAGACGGATATATCATTTACTCTCCAAACGGATCAGCAGGATATACGCTTGATATTGACGGGCAGTGAACCTGAGAAATCCGTTTATTTTACGGGAAATCGGGATGAAATTGTATGTTCCTCAGAAAAAACGAATGCAGATATTTATCTGAATCCGCAAGATTTTGCATTTGCAGAACAAAGCACGTTTTCTTTGCTTCGTGCAGGCGGCAGCTGGTCGGTCCGCCCTGAAAGCGGAACGATATTCTTGAACGGAGAGAAAATCAACGCCAATACGCCGCTCAAGCCGGGGGATGAAATATTCTGGAACTTCACGCAAATGAGGGTGACGGAACAAGACCTTTTAGAAATTGTTCATTATGCCCAGTTTGAAACAGCGTTAACAGAAACGGTCAAACCGAGTACAGAGATGCAGAAAAAATATCCGCAGTACAGAAGAACGCCGCGGATGGTATACGATCTGCCGGATGACCGCGTTTCTTTCAGTTTTCCCTCTCAGGAGAGCGATCAAACCAACAGAGGGCTGTGGCTCGTCATCCTGCCTCCGCTTGTGATGCTGATCGTGATGGGCGTAGTTGCCATCATCCAGCCGCGCGGCATATTTATACTCGTTTCTTTGGCGATGTTTATGATGACTCTCATTACCTCGACAGTGCAATATTTCCGGGATAAAAACCAGCGGAAAAAACGCGAGGAAAAACGGGAGCGTGTATATAAGCTTTACTTAGACAATAAGCGGAAAGAGCTTCAGGCACTTGCTGAAAAGCAAAAGCAGGTTCTTGAATTTCACTTTCCTTCATTTGAACAAATGAAATACTTAACAAGTGAAATCAGTGACCGGATCTGGGAAAAATCACTTGAAAGCAAGGATTATCTCCAGCTGCGGCTTGGGACGGGAACAGTTCCGTCAAGCTATGAAATCAATATGAGCGGCGGAGACTTGGCGAATCGTGATATCGATGACCTCATGGAGAAGTCGCAGCACATGCAGCGCGTCTATAAGGACATCCGCAATGCGCCGGTGACGGTCGATTTGGCAGAAGGTCCGATGGGGCTTGTCGGTAAATCGCAAATTGTGAAAAATGAGATTCACCAGTTGATCGGACAGCTGTCGTTCTTTAACAGCTATCACGATTTGCGTTTTGTATTTATTTTTCATGAAGAAGAGTATAAAGACTGGGAGTGGATGAAGTGGCTTCCCCAATTTCAAATGCCCCATATTTATGCAAAAGGATTTATTTATAATGAGCAAACCCGAGATCAGCTCCTGTCTTCACTTTACGAATTGATCAGAGAGCGTGATCTCGAAGATGACAAAGAAAAACTGCAGTTCAAACCGCATTTTGTATTTGTCATCACGAATCAGCAGCTGATCTCTGAGCATGTCATTCTCGAATATTTAGAAGGACAGCATGAGCATCTGGGCATCTCGACAATTGTCGCGGCTGAAACAAAGGAAAGCTTGTCGGAAAACATTACAACTCTTGTCCGCTACATCAATGAGCATGAAGGCGACATTTTAATACAAAAGAAAAAAGCGGTAAGAATTCCGTTCCGTCTCGATCATCATCAGCGTGAGGACAACGAACGGTTCTCACGCACGCTGCGGACGCTGAACCACCAAGTCGGCATTACGAATTCCATTCCGGAAACGGTATCGTTCCTGGAGCTTTTTCATGCGAAGGAAGTAAAAGAAATCGGCATTCAGCAAAGATGGCTGACAAGTGAATCGTCGAAGTCGCTGTCAGTGCCGATCGGCTATAAAGGGAAAGATGACATTGTGTATCTGAACCTTCACGAAAAAGCACACGGTCCGCACGGCTTGCTTGCGGGGACAACGGGATCAGGGAAAAGTGAATTTCTCCAGACCTACATCTTGTCACTTGCAGTGCATTTTCATCCGCATGAAGCGGCTTTCTTACTAATTGACTATAAAGGCGGAGGAATGGCGCAGCCGTTCCGCAACATTCCCCACCTCCTCGGCACGATCACAAATATTGAAGGAAGCAAAAACTTCAGTATGCGTGCGCTTGCTTCCATTAAAAGCGAGCTGAAAAAAAGGCAGCGCCTGTTTGACCAGTATCAAGTCAATCACATCAATGACTATACAAAGCTATACAAGCAAGGGAAAGCAGAAGTGGCGATGCCTCACTTGTTCTTAATTTCTGATGAGTTTGCCGAGCTGAAAAGCGAGGAGCCTGATTTTATCAGGGAGCTTGTCAGCGCCGCGCGTATCGGACGAAGCCTCGGCGTTCATTTGATTTTGGCGACACAGAAGCCAGGCGGCATCATCGACGACCAGATCTGGAGTAACTCGCGCTTTAAAGTAGCGCTCAAGGTCCAGGATGCCACCGACAGTAAAGAAATTTTGAAAAACAGCGATGCCGCAAACATTACCGTAACAGGCCGCGGCTATTTGCAGGTCGGAAACAATGAAGTGTATGAGCTTTTCCAATCTGCATGGAGCGGGGCGCCTTACTTAGAGGAAGTCTACGGTACTGAGGATGAAATCGCGATTGTTACAGATACGGGTTTGATCCCGCTTTCTGAGGTTGATACCGAAGATAACGCGAAAAAAGACGTTCAAACCGAAATCGAAGCTGTAGTTGACGAAATTGAACGCATCCAAGATGAAATGGGAATCGAGAAGCTGCCAAGCCCTTGGCTGCCGCCGCTTGCGGAACGTATTCCGCGCACTCTTTTCCCTTCAGACGAAAAAGACCATTTCCACTTTGCGTATGTCGATGAACCTGATCTGCAAAGACAGGCGCCAATTGCTTATAAGATGATGGAAGATGGAAATATCGGCATCTTCGGCTCTTCGGGCTACGGAAAATCGATTGCAGCCGCAACGTTCCTGATGAGTTTTGCGGACGTATACACACCTGAAGAGCTTCATGTCTATATCTTTGATTTCGGAAACGGAACGCTGCTGCCATTAGCGAAGCTCCCGCATACCGCGGATTACTTCCTGATGGACCAGTCAAGAAAAATTGAAAAGTTCATGATTCGCATCAAAGAAGAAATTGACCGCCGTAAACGTTTGTTCCGGGAAAAAGAAATCAGCCACATCAAAATGTACAATGCGCTGAGCGAAGAAGAGCTCCCGTTCATTTTTATCACCATTGACAACTTTGACATTGTCAAGGATGAGATGCATGAGCTTGAATCGGAATTTGTCCAGCTTTCCAGAGACGGACAAAGCTTGGGTATCTACTTTATGCTGACAGCAACGAGGGTGAATGCTGTCCGCCAGTCATTGTTAAATAACTTGAAAACAAAGGTTGTCCATTATCTCATGGATCAATCAGAAGGATATTCCATTTACGGCCGTCCGAAATTCAATCTTGAGCCGATTCCGGGACGCGTCATCATTCAAAAGGAAGAGCTTTATTTCGCGCAAATGTTCCTGCCTGTTGACGCCGATGATGATATCGGCATGTTCAACGAGCTGAAATCAGACGTACAGAAACTTCAAGGGCGATTTGCTTCAATGGAGCAGCCGGCACCGATTCCGATGCTGCCTGAGAGCTTGTCTACGAGAGAATTGTCTCTCCGCTTCAAGCTGGAACGCAAGCCTTTATCTGTACCGATCGGGCTTCATGAAGAAACAGTCAGCCCAGTCTATTTTGATTTGGGCAAGCATAAGCACTGCCTGATTTTAGGCCAGACTCAGCGCGGGAAAACAAACGTCCTAAAAGTCATGCTCGAACATCTGATTGATGATGAAACCGAAATGATCGGCCTGTTTGACTCGATTGACCGCGGCTTATCTCATTATGCGAAGGAATCAGATGTTTCATATTTGGAAACGAAAGAAGATATTGAGCAGTGGATTGAAACAGCAGAAGACATTTTCAAAACAAGAGAAGCCATGTATGTAGAAGCCGTCCGCCAAGGAGACGCGCAAAATCTTCGATTCTCACAAGTGGTGCTGATGATTGACGGGATAACGAGATTCCAGCAGACGATTGATACGAGAATACAAGACCGTCTCGCTAACTTCATGAAATCATACGCTCATCTTGGCTTCAGTTTTATCCCGGGTGGTAACCACAGCGAATTCTCAAAAGGCTATGACTCCTTGACGACTGAGATGAAGCAAATCCGCCACGCGATTCTGCTGATGAAAAAGTCTGAGCAAAATGTCATTCCTCTCCCGTACCAAAGACAGGAGCCGGAGATTCAGCCGGGCTTCGGATATGTTGTGGAAAACGGGAAGGAGCAAAAAGTTCAAATTCCTTTATGTTCTGCTGAAAGGGAGAGTGCTAGATGACAGAACAACGAAAAAGCTTGATCAAGTTAATATCCGCCGTCATTATCATTTTGCTGCTGCCGGTGTTGTTTTTCCGATTTATCGGAGACGATCCGACGAAAAAAGCAGTCAATTCCACCCGGCAAATCGCGGTGGTGAATGAAGACACAGGCGTATTGAGTGATGAGGTAAAGTCTGATGAAGAGGACAAATCCGCCCAGTTCGGCAAGGAAGTAGCGGCCGTTCTGGGTGAACGTCCTGATTATTCGTGGACGGTCGTAAACCGAAGCGCGGCCGAGACCGGTCTCGCTTCAAAGAAATATGATGCGATCGTCTACATTCCCTCAGACTTCTCAAAAAACATTTTGAGCTATGACAAAGACCATCCTCAAAAAGCAACGCTCGAATTCAGCATTCAAGATAACCTGAATGCGGTTAACAAAGAAAAAGTTCAGCGGGAGCTTGAGGATGCCCAAAAGACAATGAACAAAAAAATGTCGGCCTTATACTGGAACTTTGTTTCGCAAAAAGTGGACAACATCAGAGGAGAATTTGACAAGATCGTCAATAAAGAATCTGAATTCCAGAATGTCATGTACAACTTTTACAAACCAAGCTCTAATGATTTAGCAGGTGAAATCAAACAGCAAAAAGACTTAATCGATGAGCTGAAGAAATCAATGAATGAAGCGCAAGGCACGACAAAAGAAAAAGCTTCTACGGCGGAGGAAGCCAAAAACACGCTGAAAGAATTCATTGATACAGTTGAAAGGTACAAAGAATATCAAGAGAATCAGAAAAAGCTGCTTTTGGCAGCCCAGGATTCAACACAGCAGCAAATCCGGACAGGTCTGGATGCCATCCAGGCACAGCAAAAGGCGAATCAGTTCAGCGAACGCATGAGCGGGTTGGCAACCGGGATCGGCCAAGCGAAGACACAGCTCGGACAAACCAGTAATGTGCTGGCAAACGCCCAGGAAATTAGGGAAGGGCAAGTGTCCCAGCAGGAACTTGGCATGGCAAAAATCCAAAGTAATTTAATCGAACAATATCAGGCCGCATCAAGACAGGCTGCACTAAATCAGGTGTACCAATTGCTTGTCCCGGCACGTCAGGCATTGACAGTTGCGAAAGGGGACGACCCAGTCATAGACGATGGTTCTGACAACAATGATAAAGATAAAGACCCTAAAGAAGAAGATCCTGAAGAACTCAAAATTGATCTTGAAAAACAGCGTGAAGAACTGAAAAATATCGCTGCTGATATTCAGGATATTTCAGACAATCTGAAGGAGCCTGAAAAAGAGGACCCAACACCGGAGGACCCGGGTACTGAACCAGACGATCCGTCCACTGATAATCCAGAAAAACCTGATGACGGGGGCAGTACAAAGCCCGATGATACACAGGGCGACACAGGGAACGACAATAACAGCAGTGATACCGGTAATGACGGACAAACGGACGGCAGTACTCAGGATCAAGACCAGCAGAAGGGAACAGACGGTCAGGAGCAGAACGGCGATGCGTCAGACAGCGGAAAAACCGAAACGGGCACATCTGCCGAACAGACTGCATCTTCTGATTCAGCCCTTCAATTTATCAAGCTGGCAAATGAAGGCGGAACCGGAGATTCAGGAGATACCGGTAGCGGCGGAGATACGACGGAGCCCGGGGACCAAGATCAACCAGGAAACGGTGACATTTCTGATATCGCCAGAGCAAAAGAACAGCTCAGCAAAGCGTCTGAGCGAATTAAGCAAATCGAAGAAGAGCTGAAGGAAAAAGAAAATACACATAATGAAGCACTGAAGAAGAAGCTTCAAGAATTGAAAGAGCAAATGGACGGTCTTAATGATGAAATAGATGATCTCAAAGACCAAGTGAAAACACTCGATGATAATCTCAAAAGACTCGAAGCGAAACGGAAGCGGGAGTTTGAAGGGATTTACAGTGCGATTCGCGAGCTTGAAAATAAAGATCAGCTTCAATTTTCAGGAGAAATCAATACAGAAAGCATCTCCGCTTTAATGAGATACTATAAATATTTGTCTGTTTATGACTCTGTATTATCCGGTACGATTGACAGTGCTGCAAAAGCCGGCGCTATTGAAGGCCAGCAGGGCAACGTCAAATCAGTCCTGGCTCTCACACCTGAAGAATCAGCCAGCTGGGAAGCTCTCAAAAACAACACGATGCAAACAGATGAGGATATTAACAGCTTCATCGACGGCATGACCAAATTTGCGGACGACTACAGCGGCTTTATCCGTGACTCTCAAGCAGGTGTTCTCGACGAACTGACGAAAATCTCTGAAAGTGCCGCAAAAGCGACAGAACAGCTGGTAACAGGCGCAACACAGGAATCTGCGACGTTCAGCAACGACGGGCTGTCTGGCACCATGGCACTGAGTGTCCAAGATACGGTCGGCCAGGAAGTGCTGCAAATGTCAGACATGATGGGTTCATTGTCTGATCGCCAGTCAGGCATCATTGATTACACAACCAACATGCAGCAAAGTGTCAATGATGTTCAAGCGAAAGCCGACACCTTAAACAACAACTGGCGGAAAAATGTCGCCTCCACGAAACTCGTGCGCAATGACGTATACGGCATACTCGGAAACACATTAGTAGACGGGCAAAACAATGGCTATGTATATGATTACTTAGCGAATCCGCTTAAAATCAGCGGAGAGGTTCCAGAAGAAAAAATTCAGACGGTACCGCCGGTTGTCATCCTTGTCATTGTGTTGATCAGCAGTCTGTTAATCGGCTATTTCAGCTCGTATTACCAAAACGCACCGCTTCTCGTCAAAGGAGCGTTATTCGGAATTCTGAATATCCTTGTCGGACTTATGATCAGCTTGTTCGGTTTGAATATTTATTCACTGCCGGACGATCAGACGATTAAGTGGTCGGTGTTTACGATTCTATTGCTGGTCGCAAGCTCTGCCTTCATCCGGACGGCATTCAGATTCGGATCAATCCCTGGATGGGTTGCTTCAGCAGCTATGATTCTATTCTATGTCGCACCGCTTATTGATTTGATCATGCCGAACTTTACATTTGAAGATCCGGTTTCGAAAGTATATATCGACATCCAGTACGGTACTGGGCACTTGTTTACAATGGGAATAACAGTTCTGCTGATCATTACGGTGATTGCCGCGGCTCTGCCGCTGATTATCCGGCTGATGGCTGAACACACAGCAGAAAGCGATGAAACGTATGAAGCGTGATCGCAGCATGGAAAAGGGGATCATGATTTGTATGCTCTCCTTTTCCCTTTTCATACCCTCTGCAGCTGCTGCCCAAACTGAAGAAAATACAGATGTCGCGCCAAACCAGTATGAGAAAAAAGACATCGAAATCGATACGAATTATTTGCATGAAGATACCTACTATGAAGAAAAAACAGAACTGCCTGAGGAACAAAAGGATATCACTTTTGATAAACCGAAGGACAAGGACGCCGAGCTGATAAAAGATTTGTTTACATCAACAAATGCCGAGGATTCCAACACGATTGCGGCCCAGTCGAAACAGCTTGGAATTACATTTGCTGAAAAACCAATAACAAAGACATCATCAACGGAAACAGAAGATGAACAAGAAACATCATCATTGCTGCTGCCGATGATCTATGTCGTACTGATCCTGCTCGGAATTGCAGGCATCGTGTTCCTCATCCCAAAAGTCACAGCGCAGGAAAACAAAAAGGCGTAGGCCGCGTGCTTGTGTTGTGTAAAAGCAGTGCCGTACAATAATAACGGAAAAGGAGGTTTCCAATGGAACTTTATATCATCACCGGAGCGTCAAAAGGGCTGGGTCAAGCCGTTGCATTACAGGCTTTAGAAAAGGGGCATGAAGTCCATGCCTTATCCAGAACGAAAACAGATGTCTCTCATGAAAAACTAACGCAGCATCAAATAGACCTCATCAATCTTGAAGAAGCTGAACAGCAATTTGAAACATTGCTCTCATCCATCGATCCAGATCGTTATTCTGGTATTACCCTTATCAATAACGCCGGAATGGTAACGCCGATCAAACGTGCCGGCGAAGCGTCTCTTGACGAGCTTCAGCGCCATTATCAGCTGAACCTGACTGCGCCCGTGCTTTTGAGTCAGCTGTTTACAAAACGGTTTGCTTCATACAGCGGCAAAAAGACGGTTGTCAACATTACTTCAGGAGCCGCCAAAAATCCATATAAGGGATGGAGCGCGTATTGCAGTTCAAAAGCCGGGCTCGACATGTTTACGAGGACATTCGGATTTGAACAGGAGGATGAAGAGCTGCCGGTGAACATGATTTCGTTCTCACCTGGAGTGATGGACACTGAGATGCAGGCCGTCATCCGTTCTTCATCGAAAAAGGATTTCCACCACATTGAACGATTCCGGAAATTAAATGAAACAGGAAGCCTTCGCAGTCCGGACTTTATTGCCGGCACGCTGCTTTCTTTACTAGAAAAAGGGACGGAAAACGGCCGCATTTATGATATTAAAGAGTTTTTGTAGAGCAGATATTTTCTGCTCTTTTTTTATACAAAAGGCTACAGCCAGCGCATTTTATTGAACAGCCGCATATACTGACTGAAACGTTGCTTTTAGGGTATAACAATGATGATAAGAAGATCAAAATGATGTGACATAAGAATTGAGTTTCTCTGCAAATTATGTTAGGATTCTAAAAATATCTAAAGGAGGGGTTTCCATGAGAAAGGTTACATTAATGGATGTTTTCACCCATCCAATTGCACAAAAATATCTTCAGCGTTCCGGCGTGGCACATGCGATTGCCTGCGCTTATCATGCATACAGGCTGTCTGTGAAGGCTGACATCAATCCTGATTTAGCAGCAAAAGCGGCACTGCTTCATGACATTGGCCATTATGAATGGTATACAGACGGAAAGTGGGATTATGAGAAATACAAAAGAAATGACATTCATGCCATTAAAGGGGCGGAACGGGCGCATAAACTTCTGATTCGGCTTGGCGAGGAACCGAAAGCAGCAAAAGAGATTGCACTAGCCATTTTGCTTCATACAGATTCCTATTTGCCTGAAGGCGAATTAGATAAAAACACACTGCAGCAGATTGTCAAAAAAGCGGACGAACTGGATGAAGAGCCGGGCGGCCACCATCATTACCGCCAAATTGATCCTTCAACCGCACGAAAAAAAATAGAAAAGCTGGACCAATTAATCGACCAAGCCCAGGCATCCGTGATAAAGCCTGTATAAGTACGGAACAGCGCCAGCTTTCTTCGCTGTCTCCGCTTCATCGATACTTCCTTTACACCGCTTCCAAACGTATTCTCCTAAAATCTCCGCACCCCTTTGTTTTATCAGGTAAGCCTGTGTCATTATCCATAAGCGCGGCATAAGCTGAGATAAAACACACAAAGGGGATAAAAATATGGTCAACCAAGGTAGTCCGCAACTGGTCTCTTTAGTCGATCCTTATGTCTATCAGACCATTAAAAAGCTCATCGGCTCAAGGTTCGTTATACAGACAGTACGAGATACGGTCAGAGGCAGACTGATCGATGTTAAACCTGACCATATCACAATTGAAGGAGCCCGAAATTCTGTTTGTTTGATCAGAATCCAGCACATGATTTCCGTCACCCCAGATTACAGTGAGCGGGTCTAACAGTGCTTGCGCATGAAAAATAGGCGTACACCGGGACGTCCTATTTTTCAGTTAAGCGCTGTAAAAACGCACTATGATACATTGTTCCGTCAAGGTCAAAACCGGCAAATTCCTGATAGTCACCATCTGAAAAACAGAAAGTGACGCCGTACACTGTATAGCAGGAACGGACTGAAGCATGCTGGCAGACCCGAAAATGATAACCGTCTGAATCTTTTACATATAGCCGGGATTTCCCGGCAAATGGGGCACAGAGGTGTGCTGCCTCACCAAAACATTCGAATCCGGCAATTTTGCCATCTTGGCTGATATCCAGCAGGATACAATCATTGACTTTAAGCTCCTCAGACCGTATATTCCTGTTCCTTTTCGGAGGAAGAACATAGATATAAGCCAGTTCTGAATCTGTATCGTATGTCACGGCCTTCATCACCAACACTCCTTTCATTATATTAAGAGTTCTGATATGGGTTCATTTTTGTTACAATGATGGGGTATAAGTTCTTTTATCTGACAGACAAAGAAAAACTAGGAGGAACAAAGCTTGTTGAAATCAAAAGTCCATTTTTGGACATTGCAGATTTTATTTGTTTTGCTGATTATTTATGTAGCAACAAAAGTTTCATTTGTATTTCAGCCGTTTATTGTTTTTATCTCGACATTGTTTTTCCCGATGCTAATTGCGGGAATTTTGTATTTCATATTTAATCCGGTCGTCCGCCTGCTTGAGAAAAAAATTCCGCGGACATTATCCATCCTATTGATCTATTTACTGTTTATCGGTTTGCTTGCCTTTATTTCAGCGTCAGTCGGACCTATCATCACCTCACAGGTGACAGGGCTGTTTAACAACCTTCCTGATTATATAAAACAGATTCAGGCGCTGACAAAGGATTTGTCCCATTCTCAATGGTTTACCTGGATGATGAACCAGGATTATGTATCGATATCAAAAATTGAACAGTCATTGACAAGTTTTCTCCAAAACCTGCCGCAAAATATCACGTCCAGTTTATCTGCGGTGTTTGGTGTCGTGACAAACATCACGCTTGTTATTATTACTGTTCCATTTATCCTTTTTTACATGCTGAAAGACGGACACCGCTTTCCGCATTTGGCAGTAAAAATTCTACCGGCTTCTTATCGGACAGAAGGCTTAAAGATTTTTAAAGATTTATCCGATACGCTTGCGGCATATTTCCAGGGGCAGCTGTTAATCTGTCTTTTTGTCGGAACAGCGTGTTTTATCGGCTATTTAATTGCCGGACTGCCGTATGCCCTGATTCTTGGGATTGTCATGGCGATTACCAATATCATTCCCTATGTCGGGCCTTTTCTCGGTGCCGCGCCGGCTGTCATTGTCGGTTTTATGGACTCGCCGGCCAAAGCGCTGTTTGCGATTATTGTGGTCGTCATCGTTCAGCAGCTGGACGGAAACCTGCTGTCTCCTCTTGTGATCGGAAAGCGGCTGAATACCCATCCGCTTACGATTATTTTGCTATTAATCGGAGCGGGAAGCTTCGGCGGAATTCTCGGCATGATTTTAGCGGTGCCGGTTTATGCGGTAGTGAAGGCGTTCTTCCTGAATATTGTCCGCTTGATCAAGCTGCGCCAGCGGTCACGACTCGAGGAAAACGCAAAGCCAGCTGAATAGGCGGGCACCATTAGCGGCTCTTTGCATATGATGCTGTAAATCAATGCGGAGGTGGGGAAATGCCTGCAATTGTGGGGCCGATTTATATCATGTCAGTTACGGGTAATGCCGCGGCAAGCTTTGGAGACGTATTTGCGATTTCGCCCAAAAGCGTCGCTCATTCAGGGGCGGGGTCAGGCACATTTCAGCTTGGTGATTTTGTGAAGATTAACAACCAAACGAGTAAAACTCTCTTCAAAGATGCCGATATCACTGATGAAACAGTTTCGTTTAACGGGTAACAGCCTTTTCACAAGAGGCTGTTGCTTTTTTATTGTATAATATGGGTAGTCTTTGAATAGAGAGGTCATGTTATGAAAATCAGAAAAGCAAATATCAATACGCAAACCGGAATGATCACGGACGTGTATCTGCATGAAAACAGAAAAGAACTGCGCACGCTTGTAGCGGTACCGCAGCTGGAGTGGAGCACGATCATTTCCTATGAAGAAGATAAAGCAACTCTGCCTGAACGGCTGGAAGCGTCGTTGCGCCGGCATACAGAGGAAATCCCTGCTGGTGAGCTGGCCAAAAAAATCATTCATTGGGTAACAGAAATGTAAACGGCGCTTGAAAGTTTAGCTCCTGCCTGATCAGGTGATAATGAAGACAAACAAGACGGGAGGACAGGCTTTTGAGTGAAGATAAAATGGATCTCTATTTGCAGCAAGGAATGTATGGGCCTTTGGAGACAAAGCCTGACGAGCGCCACTTGTTTTTAGGTTCTCTAAGAGAAAGAGTCGTTTTGGCACTGACGAAAGGACAGGTGCTTAGAAGCAAACCGTATAAAGAGGCGGAGCACGAGCTGAAAAACAGCCATAACGTCACCCTTTTGATTAATGGAGAGCTTCAGTATCAGTCTTACTCTCCTTATATCCAAATGGCGAACCGGTACGGAGTGCCCTTCAAGATTGTATCTGATCTTCAGTTTCATACGCCTTTAGGCATCGTCATTGCGGCTGACATCGCTGTGAATCGTGAATTGATATATATTCAGGACGACATTTATAATCGGTCAGTGCTGAAATCTTAAGAGACAAACGGACCGTTTGTCTTTTTGTTCATGGCAATTCACTTACAACTGGAGATAAGATATAATGTTCTCATACTGATGGCGGGGAGGCCGGCTATGAAAAAAGCACTTATTTGTATTGATTATACGAATGATTTTGTGGCGAGTGACGGAAAATTGACCTGCGGGGAGCCCGGCAGAATGATTGAAGAGGCGATCGTCAATTTAACTGAAGAATTCATCACAAACGGTGATTACGTCGTATTAGCAGTAGATTCTCATGATGAAGGGGATCAATATCACCCTGAAACCCGTCTTTTTCCTCCGCATAATATAAAAGGCACGGAAGGAAAAGATCTGTACGGAAAGCTTTTGCCTCTATATCAGAAACATGAACATGAGCCTAATGTTTACTACATGGAAAAAACGAGATATTCTGCTTTTGCGGGAACTGATTTAGAGCTCAAACTCAGAGAGCGGCAGATTGGCGAACTGCACCTTGCCGGTGTCTGCACAGATATTTGTGTGTTGCATACAGCTGTTGACGCATACAACAAAGGTTTTCGGATTGTTGTGCATAAACAAGCTGTCGCCAGCTTTAATCAGGAGGGGCACGCATGGGCTCTTTCCCATTTTGCAAACAGCATCGGAGCGCAAGTGGCAGAGTAAGGAAGGGGAAAAACAGTGTTAGAGTACGGATTTAAAGATGACAGCCTGTCATTACATACAGACCTTTATCAGATCAATATGGCGGAAACGTACTGGAGAGACGGCATTCATGAAAAGAAAGCGATTTTTGAGCTGTTTTTCAGAAGGCTTCCGTTTGAAAATGGCTATGCCGTATTTGCGGGCTTGGAAAAAGCCATTGAATACTTGGAAAATTTCAAGTTTACGGATAGCGATTTGAGTTATTTACAGGATGAACTCGGGTATCATGAAGATTTTATTGAATATTTGCGCGGCTTATCTTTTACAGGTTCACTTTACTCCATGAAAGAAGGAGAGCTCGTTTTTAACAATGAGCCGATTATGAGGGTGGAGGCACCCCTGGTAGAAGCGCAGCTGATTGAAACAGCTTTGCTCAACATTGTGAACTATCAAACATTAATTGCAACAAAGGCTGCCCGGATTAAAGGCGTCATTGGTGATGAAGTTGCGCTTGAATTCGGAACAAGACGGGCGCACGAAATGGATGCGGCCATGTGGGGAGCGAGAGCAGCCTTAATCGGCGGCTTTAGCGCGACAAGCAATGTAAGAGCCGGAAAGCGCTTTAACATCCCGGTTTCCGGCACACATGCGCATGCGCTTGTGCAGGCTTACCGCGATGAATATACAGCTTTCAAAAAATACGCGGAAACACATAAGGATTGCGTCTTCTTAGTTGACACGTATGACACGCTTCGTTCAGGCATGCCGAACGCGATTAGGGTTGCCAAGGAATTCGGCGACCGCATTAATTTCATTGGCATCCGTCTGGACAGCGGCGATTTGGCGTACCTGTCAAAAAAAGCCCGGAAAATGCTTGATGAAGCAGGATTTACAGATGCGAAGGTGATTGCTTCAAGCGATTTGGATGAGCACACCATTATGAATTTAAAGGCTCAGGGAGCGCGCATTGATGTCTGGGGTGTCGGTACAAAGCTGATCACTGCCTATGACCAGCCGGCTCTCGGCGCAGTTTATAAACTCGTTGCCATTGAAGAAGACGGGAAAATGGTTGACACGATCAAAATTTCGTCCAATCCTGAAAAAGTGACGACACCGGGCAGAAAGAAAGTCTACCGCATTATTAATCAGTCCAACCATCATTCTGAAGGCGACTATATTGCGCTTTATGATGAGCAGGTGAATGATCAGAAGCGGCTCAGAATGTTCCACCCGGTTCATACATTCATCAGCAAATTTGTCACGAATTTTTATGCGAAGGATCTTCATGAGCTGATTTTTGAGAAGGGTATTCTTTGCTACCAAAACCCTGAGATTTCAGACATACAGCAGTATGTGCAGGATAACCTCAGCCTGCTTTGGGAGGAATATAAGAGAATCAGCAAGCCGGAGGAATACCCGGTTGATTTAAGCGAGGACTGCTGGAGCAATAAAATGCAGCGGATCCACGAAGTGAAAAGCAGAATTGAAGAAGAGCTTGAGGAAGAATAAAGAAAAACTGGCCTTTCATTCGCGAAGGGCCAGTTTTCTTTATGTATATATTATTTTTCATGTTTAGACAATTTTCGTCAAATTATTTGATATACTTAGGGGTGAAAGCCGCGCGTATTGTAAGGGGGATAAATCAATGAGGGTGTTTGTTGCAAGACAGCCTATTTTTAATAGAAAAGAACATGTTGTTGCTTATGAACTGCTGTATAGAGAAAGCGAAGAGAACGTGTATAGCGCTAAAGACGGCGATCAGGCAACAACAGATTTGGTGATCAACAGCTTTTTAAACATCGGAATTGAGAAGCTGACGGAAGGGAAACGCTGTTTTGTTAATTTTACGGAAAGCCTGATGTTTTCGAATCTTCCTACCTCCTTCAATCCGAAACAGCTTGTCATTGAAATCCTTGAAGATATACCGATCACGCCGGCCCTCATTTCTAGATGCAAAGAATTGAAAAAAATGGGGTATATGCTGGCGCTTGATGATTTTTATGCAATAAACCCGCAAGATGAGGACTTACTGGAAAAACTCATGAGCTATATTGATATATTGAAAATTGATTTTCTCAAAACAACACGAATGGAACGCAGAACAATTTTGCAAACCTACGGCTGCCGCGGCCTGATTTTTTTAGCGGAAAAAGTAGAGACCCGAAAAGAATATAAACAGGCGGTCCAAGACGGCTTTCAATTATTCCAAGGCTACTTTTTCAGCGAGCCGCGCATCATCAGCGGGCATGACCTATCGACTCATTTCTATTCTTACTATGAACTGCTTAACGAACTGAGTAAAGAGCAGCCTAACATAAAGCGTGTGACAGAGTACATAGAGCGGGATTTATCACTGTCCTATCAAATTTTAAAATTTTTAAACTCATCCCACAGCCGTTTGAGCCAGAAAATTGAAAGCATTCAACAGGCCATTATGCTGCTGGGATTTAATGAAATCAAACGGTGGATCTATATTCTTTCCTTTAAGGATTTAAGCAGGAAAGGGCATTCCAGCAAGCACGAAATCATTAAGATTTCTTTGATAAGAGCAAAGCTTTGCGAACTGCTGGCGAGAAAGACATCCCGGCCGCAGCCTGCTTCTTATATGCTGATCGGAATGTTTTCTCTCATAGACACCCTCCTGCATAGAGAAATAGAGGAAATTGTTCAAGAATTGCCTTTAAAAGATGAAGTCGGGCAAGCATTATTAGGCCATCAAAACGACTACTACCAAATGCTTGAGCTTGTGAAATTAATTGAAAGCAACAACTGGGACACTTGCTCGGAATTAGGCAATCAACTCGACAAAGAAGAAGCGTATGAATGTTATCTTGAGGCTCTGGAATGGTGTCATAATCTTATGGACGCAAAATGATTGCGGTCCTCTGACCACCGCAAAGCAAGAATCATTCGGCTTTGCGTTCCGATAAGACTGATATAGATGCCGTCGGGATTAAAGACCGTATCCACTTCATGCCGGACGCCCATTTGTTTGATCAGGCGCTTGATGGTTTGTTTATCGGACTGCTCGGCTGCCGTCAGAATGCGGCGCGAGAGCTCCCGCGAGCCCGCAATGCGGCCGAGAACGAGCTGGGCATCCGCAAATATCCCTGCGGCCTGCCTCGCTGAACGGATAAAGGTATCAATATTGTTGGCAGGAGTGGGCGGACGGCGTACCTCATACGGATACACGTAAAACCAGGGATAACGATATCTCATGGGAGCACCTCGCAAAAAAAGGATGTTTCTATATGTATAGATCCCTAATTGCCGAATATGACAAAGCGAAAAGGCCACAACTTTAGCGTTGCGGTCTTTTTCGGTGTTTGTCGGTCAGGAAACGCCAAGAATCGCATATTCAATTTTGAAAATACGGTATGAAGGACTATAGTCTTGCTTAATGAAAATGCGAAACCCGTTAAAATCAAGGAGATTAAGAATCTTTCTCAATTTCAGCACATATAAACGCTCTTTCGCATAGAAAGATAGTCCCGTTCTTGTTGTGATTCCTTTGAGTATAAGGACCTATTGAGATTTGCGGTGTCACGCAGGACTTTTTTGCATACTTTTCGGTGAAAAATGAGCCGAAAGCAGATACACTATTAGTAACAGATCAAATACCTAGGACTCGTTCACCATACACAATTCATTGATCTTTCAAAAAAAGGAGTGTGGAAACGATGGAAAAGAAACTTGAAGAAGTAAAACAATTGTTATTCCGACTCGAACTTGATATTAAAGAAACGACAGATTCATTACGAAACATTAACAAAAGCATTGATCAACTCGATAAATACAATTATGCAATGAAAATTTCGTGAAAAAGACTTGGAAACAAGTCTTTTTTTTCGTTCTACCGATACAATAAATGGATAAAGTATTATATGATTGTTAAAAAACGAAAAACCTGCTGTCCTTTAAATGTCCCATTTAGTAAAATGGAATGGGAGGGGGGAAGTCGTTATTGAGCAGATATGTTTAGATTCTGTCCGGATCAAGGAGAAAATGAAGGAGATTGTAGATGAAAATATTTTAAATGAGGACTTAAAAGTGAAGCTCATTTCTTTTATCGAAGAAAAAAAACAATTTTCATTTGCAGAACTGGCTTATTACCATTACATAGCATTTGATGGAAAAAACGACAAAGCAATTGAGTTATTGGCGTCAGGTATAGAACTTTTAATTTTATCTGCGGACATTTTTGACGATATTGAGGATAAGGACAATCTTCAGGCTTCTTGGATGAAATTAGATCCTTCTATAGCAACTAACGCAGCTACCGCACTTTATACATTAAGTCTGCAGGTAATAGGTTCAGTCTCAAATCATCCAAAACTTTTAAGCCTTACTTTGCAATATTCACTCCAATCTTTACAAGGACAACATGTAGATTTGAATTTAACAGCCTCATCAGAATCAGAGTATATTGAAATGATTAAACTTAAGTCGGGTTCTCTGGTAACATTGCCCAGTATTCTTGGTGTATATCTGGCAACTGGAGAATGTAATGAAACAGTTGAGGAGTATTCACGTTATTTAGGTGTAGTCGAGCAAATTGCAAATGATCACTATGGACTTTATTACCCTAACAATAATGACTTCAAAACTAGACATACGCTTGCCTTCAATTATCTTAAAAATAAATTTAACCAATCATCAATTGACTTATTAAATTTTTATGCGCAAGAAAATCATATGATAAATAATTTGGAAGATTTGAAGGGAAAGTTAAGAGAATCAGGTGTAATACAATATTTGAATGTTATAAAAAATTTAGCAGTGGAAAATTTTAAGGAATCATTCAAAAAACTGAGATTAGATGAACAAAGAAAAAATAAATTACTTATTCAATTATTAAGGGGGATTTAATTTGAAACATATTGATAAAATCATTAGCCATCTAGTAAACAACCCGGAAGCGTTTGATCAATTTAAGAATGGGAACTTAACCTTGCTAAATATAAATGAAAAAGAAAAGAAAGCAATATTATACGCGTTTGAACAAGGAGAGGTGCCAAGAACAAGCAAGTGGCCTCCAATAGAAGCTATTAGTAATTTTTTTGAGGATGATAAAAGAAAAAGTTTGATTTAATTACGGGATGATGTGATGTACAGATATATTAACGTCTATAAATATTTGTCTCTAGTTTTTATCATTTTAAGTTTTATTTATGTTATATACCTCTCGTATAGCTTTGCTTTTAACATCTTCGTAGGTGCGGATGTAAAGATAAATGAACAGGGTAAGTTAGAGGTCACTAATGTTTTAGATTATACAGATGAATATTATTCAGGTGTGAAAAAGGGAGATATCATTCTTGAAGTAAATGGGGAGAAAGGCAGTGATATTCAATTAAAAAGTGGAAGATTGGTCAATGTAGAAAGTTTAATTGTTGAGAGAGATAATAAATCATTTCATTTACAAAATGTAAGCCTAATCAGTGAAGAAAATTTATTTATGTATCTCATTCCTGTAATATCTTATTCAATCTGTTTATTTTGTATATTTTTTATTTATAGAATAAATAAAGTAAGAAAATCAACTTCTGCTTATATTTTAATATTATTTTTGTTATTTGTATCAGTAGCGTATGTAAGTGCATGCGGGGCAAGAAGAGGTGAAGAGATAAGCACTTACCTGCTTGTTCTTACTTTAGTCAGCTGTCCGGTGTTATATATTCATTTTATATATAAATACTTTATAGAATTAGGAACAAAGTTATTCGAAAAGAAGATTTTAATCATTATGTATATGCTCCCGCTAATAAATCTTTTATTAGAGGACGTTCTGAGTAATAGATTAAAATCTTCGGCTTTTTTGTCTAATCTGAATTTGATTTCATTTTTTGTCCTAGTTCTTACTGTATCGATTCTTATCCATAAAGGGATAAGAAAATTTAAACAAAAAGAGCAAAAGTCAATTTTGAAAGTCCTTGCTTATACAAATATCTTTTCTTTCAGTCCGTTTATTGTCTTTTTTGCTGTTCCATATGTGTTTTTGGAGAAGTATGTCTCACCTTTTAGTTTGGCTGCTTTTACACTTGTTATACCTTTTTCTTTAGTATATCAATTTATGACTAATAGACTTTATAATATCGACTTTGTTGTGGGGCGGCTTAAGTACTACGGTTTTTTAGCCATTACACCTACTATTATCGTAGTGACCATCTTTAATTACATTCAGCAACCAAAGGATATCTTTTATTTAGTTAAACTAACAATTGCAATATATGTGCTTATGTTTGCCGTTTTTTACTTTAAAGAGATTATTGACTTTCGTTTCAAGTTAAAAAGATTTACTGAAAAATTTAATTATCAAGATGGGATTTTTAAATTTACTCAATTAATAAAGCAAGCATCATCAGTAGATCAAGTACTTAATCACTTTAAGAATACAATCTTAGATGTATTAAATATAGATAATGCTTGTGTGTATGATAATTCAAAAGGAGAAATTACTCTCCTTAGCAAGAATAACTTTAAAGATCTCACTTATAAAAATCATGAGCAATATGTGAAAAATTTTACTGGTGATATCGGCAAAATTAAAGAGTTTAAACAAGGTTTTATTATTAAAATAGGTGAACGAGGAGACAAATCATTTTTAGTACTCTGTTTCTCAAGTTATAATACTTTTAAATTAACAAGAGATGAAATTGCATGGCTTCAAACATTAGCGTTTTATACAAATGTTTCATTGGAAAACGTGATGAAAATAGAGGAATTGATGGTGCATCTTGAGGATTTAAAACAACAAGAATCCAACCCCGTATGGCTCAAAAAACTTATGTATACGATCGAGGAAAAACAACGCTCTGATCTCGCCCGCGATCTCCACGATTCGGTTCTTCAGGATTTGATTTCCTTAAAACGCCAGTGTGAGCTGTTTTTGGGTGATTTTAAGAAGGGTGATAATCCGTGCCGTGAAGAGGTGCAGGACAAGCTTGTACAGATGAATGAGCAGATGTCTGATGTGATTTCGATGACGAGGGAGACGTGTCATGAGCTGCGGCCGCAGCTTCTGTATGATCTTGGATTAGTGAAGGCGCTGTCGAAGCTGGTGGCGCAGCAGCAGGAGCGGGTTCCGTTTCACATTCGTTTAAATACCGGGAGATTTACGGCTTCCCTTGATCTGGATTCGCAGCTGAATTTGTACCGGATCATTCAAGAGTTTCTGTCTAATGCGGTCAAGCACTCTCAGGCGACGGATGTGCTGATTATGCTCATCAGTATTCAAAACAAAATCGTTCTTCATTATGAGGACGATGGCGTTGGGTTTGATCAGGAAAAGAATACTGAGCATTCCATGAGCATGGGGCTTTCTGGCATTAAGGAGAGAGTCAGGGCTTTAGATGGGCGCCTTCGGATTGAAACAAGTGAAGGAAAGGGCTTTAAGGCTGATATTGAAATCGAATTGTAATGGATTTATAACGGAAACGACTTGGCACAGGCCAAGTCTTTTTTATAAAATGGAAAAGAGTGAGTAAAAGGGAGGAAAACATGAAAAAGATACTAGTGATTGATGACCATCCGGCTGTCATGGAAGGCACCAAGACAATTTTGGAAACGGATTCGAATTTGTCTGTTGATTGTCTCAGTCCTGAACCGAGCGAACAGTTTATCAAGCAGCATGATTTCTCGTCATATGATCTCATTTTAATGGATCTGAATTTAGGCGGCGAGGTCAATGGGATGGAGCTTTCTAAACAGATTTTACAAGAGAATCCTCATTGTAAAATTATCGTGTATACCGGTTATGAGGTCGAGGATTATTTCGAGGAAGCGATTCGTGCGGGTCTGCACGGTGCCATCAGCAAAACGGAATCTAAAGAAAAGATCACCCAATACATATACCACGTACTCAACGGAGAAATTTTAGTTGATTTTGCTTACTTTAAACAGCTGATGACTCAGCAAAAAACAAAGCCGGCTCCTTCCTCTCAAAAAGAACAAGATGTGCTCACACCTAGAGAATGCCTGATTCTTCAAGAAGTTGAAAAGGGATTTACAAACCAAGAAATCGCAGATGCCCTTCATTTAAGCAAGCGGTCCATTGAATACAGCTTGACATCGATTTTCAATAAGCTGAATGTCGGTTCACGGACGGAAGCGGTTTTGATTGCGAAATCAGACGGTGTACTTTAAATGTTGGGGGTGTAGATGATGGATACGAAACACACATTGCTTGAAGCGCTTGGTATAGAGATTGTTGAAAACACAGCGGAACGATGCGTTGCGGTCATGCCGGTGGATCATCGGACAGTTCAGCCATTCGGATATTTGCATGGGGGCGCTTCAGTGGCCCTGGCGGAAACAGCAGCGAGCGCAGGTGCACAGAACTTGATTGATCATTCAACACAGGCTTGTGTCGGCTTGGAGATTAACGCCAACCATTTAAAATCTGTAAAGGAAGGAACGGTAAAGGCGGTAGCCGAGCCCGTTCATATCGGCAGAACGACGATTGTCTATCACATTCACATATATGACGAGCAAGAGAGGCTGATCTGTATATCCAGGTGCACGCTGGCTGTCATCAAGAAATAAAAAAACAGCCGGAACTCTGCCTGTCCGGCTGCTTATTTTTATAAATAAGAATCCTCTTTTCGTTTAATCACAAAGTTTCTGATTCCGTTATAGTCATCCTGTACGCTTCTCTCATCAAGCTTGACGCCGGAGTTATACGCAGCACGGCAGATCAAGTGCCCGCCGATCGGCGACGTAATAAAGATAAAGAGAATCCCAAGCAGGATTTTAGCGGAGAGCTCCCCCGTCACAAACCACAAATAGAAGAAGACACCGAGCAGAATCATATTGACACCTAATGTTGAGCCTTTAGAAGCAGCATGAGCGCGTGTAAACACATCGGGAAGGCGAAGTACGCCAAATGACGCAATGAGGCATATAAGAGCACCCAGCAAAATGAATACAGCCACAACAACCTTAGCGATTTCGATCATTTTCGATAATCTCTCCTTTCTCCAGGAACTTGGAAAATGCGATCGTTCCGATAAACGATAAAATCCCCAGCAACAAAATAATATCCAAAAACGCACTTGTTTTCAGCAAAATGGAGACAAGCGCCGTGATTGCGATCAGATTGATGCCGATTGCATCCAGAGCCACGACCCGGTCAGGCACAGTCGGACCTTTAATGACACGAATGACATACAAAAAGGTAGACACTGCCATAATGCCGAGCGCGATTTGCAGGATCAGCGTAAACATCACCGGCTCACCTCCTGTATGGCTTTTTCAAATGACTCCCGAATGTCAAAAATCGCTTTTTCCGCATCCTCGATATCCATTGCATGAATATAAAGTATTGTTCTGTCATCTGAAATATCCATCACCAAGGTTCCCGGCGTTAATGTAATGAGCAGAGAAAGCAGGGTGATTTCCCAGTCCTTCGTCAGTTCAGTTTTAAAAGCAAAAATGCCCGGTCTGATATTCAGTTTTGGAGATAAGACTGATTTCATAACACTGACATTGGCAAGGTACAGTTCCTTTATAAAAATGAAACAGAGCTTGATGATAGAAATCAATTTCCATAGATAAAACTGGCGAGTGAAAAAGCGCCGGAAGAAAAAGAGAGAGAGCATGCCCAGAATATAGCCTGTAATGAATCCTGCGGCGCTTGGACTGTTGCTTAAGAACATCCAGCAAAAAGCGAGAAACACATTTAATAAAATTTGAAATGCCATGCGATCTACTCCTTCAGAACAGCTTCGATATATTTTTCCGGATTCAGCAGCGTCTCGGCCGCTTGATCAACGTAAGGCGACACCCATTCTGTACCCAACCCGAAGAGAAGAGACAGCAAGAGAAAAATAGCTGCCGGATAAAGAAGTCCTTTAGCTGTTCGATGATTTGGTTTTGGCGTTTCTTTTTCTTCGCCCCAAAACGCATGTATAAAGACCCTCAGCACAGAGTACAGTACGAGCAGACTCGAAAGCAGAATCAGCATGGATATCGTAAATTCACCTTCTGCGAAGCCGCCCTCCGCAATTTTAAATTTGCCGACAAATCCGCTCAGTGGCGGAATGCCTGCAAGAGAAATAGCGGAAATGAAAAACATCCATCCAAGAACAGGATAGCGTTTGATCAGCCCGCCCATTTTATGCAGGCTCGCGGTTCCAGTCAATGCGATCAGCGTACCTGCCAGCATAAACAAAGCGCCCTTAATCAGCATATCGTGAATTAGATAGTAGATCGCGCCCTGAATGGATGCGGGGGTGTGTACTGCCACACCGAACAAAATCACGCCGACAGCGGTAATAATGTTATAGATCACAATTTTCATGACATTCGAATAAGCGAGTGAACCGATCACACCGAAAATCACAGTCAGCGCCGCCAGCCAAATCATCAGCTGATGGGTAAAGGCAGTATCGTGAATAAAAATCAATGTGAAAACCCTCGTAATCGCATATAACCCGACTTTTGTCAGCAAAGCGCCGAACAACGCGGAGATTGCCGCCGGTGGCGCGTAATAAGAGCCTGGAAGCCAAAAGTAGAGGGGGAAGATTCCGCCCTTCATGCCAAATACCAAAAGCAGCAGGACACCAATCACAGTGATCAGCCCGGTTTGTCCTGTTTCGCTGATTTTCACGCTAAGATCCGCCATGTTTAACGTGCCGGTTACAGCGTATAAAAAGCCGACCCCTATGACAAACAGGGCAGACGACACGATATTAAACACAATATATTTAAGGGATTCCCGCAGCTGAATTTTTGTGCCGCCTAATACAATCAGCATATAGGAAGCAATAAGCAGAAGCTCAAAAAATACGTACATATTAAATAAATCGCCTGTTAAAAACGCTCCGCTGACGCCGGCAAGCAAGAACTGAACGCCGGAGTAGTAAAAGGAGCGCTCCCGTTTTTCACCGACAGAACGGAAGGAATAAAGCCCAACCAATAAACCGATGACCGCTGTTGTGAGAACGAGAAGGCTGGCGAATTGGTCTGCGGCAAGCACAATGCCGTACGGCGCTTTCCATCCGCCTAGGCTGAGTGTCTGGATGCCTTTTGTGAAGACAGTCTGTACAAGTATGCCGCTAATCACAATCCCGATGGCCGATGCCGCCGTGCTGAAGATTCTCATGAGCATAAGATTCTTCGTCATGAAAATCAGAAGAATAGCCGACAAAAGCGGGATCAGGATTGGCAAAATAACAAAATTATTCATGTTGATCATTTCCCCTCATTTGATCCATATCGTCCGATTTCAATTCCTGATAAGCGCGAAAGGCCATGACGAGGATGAATGACGTAACGCCAAAAGAAATGACAATTGCGGTCAAAATCAGGGCTTGCGGAAGCGGATCGACAAATGATTTGGCATGCTCGCTCAAAATCGGAGCGGCGCCTTTCTTTAATCCTCCCATAGTCAAAAGCATTAAATGAACGCCATGGCTTAACAGTGCTGTTCCGATAATGACGCGAAGCAGGCTTTTAGACAGCAGCAAATATGTGGCAGCCATAAAAATAATACCGGCTAATACAGCCATTAAGATTTCCATTATTCTTCCTCTCCAATCGTTTGAATAATGGTCATCGTTATGCCTACGACAACAAGATAAACGCCTAAATCAAATATCGTCGCTGTGGCGAGCTCCGTTTTCCCAAGGATCGGCAGCTGAAAGTATCCGAATGTGTGGGTTAAAAAAGGAGCCCCGAAGACAAAGGAGCCAACGCCTGTTAATACAGCGAGCAGAAGGCCGGCTCCCGCGACATAAATGAAATTGACCGGCAAAAGGGAACGCACGGTTTTTAAATCATACGCCAAGAGCAAGAGAACGATGGAAGAGGACGTGATCAGTCCGCCGACAAAGCCTCCTCCGGGCGCGTTATGCCCTGATAAAAATAAATAGAAAGAGAAAAGCAAAATGATAAAGGATACAAGCTTTGTCGCAGTTTGAAGAATCAAGTCATTTGTTTTTTGTTCATTCACCGCTTTTCCCCTCCTCTTTTACTTTTGTTTTAATCATGCTGTAAATGCCGAGAGCGGCTATCGTTAATACCGTAATCTCAAACATTGTATCAAATCCCCTGAAATCAACGAGAATGACATTGACGACATTATCCCCTCCGCCGAGATCGTGGCTGTGTTTGACAAAGAAGGACGCAATGCTGTCTTTTGTCCGCTGGCTTGAGGATGCGATGCCGAGCAGAGTAACGATAACACCGACGCCTAAAGAAATGATAAAATTCGTCATCCGGAACGTTCTCGTTTTTGTTTTCAGCCTCAGTTTCGGCAAATGGTAGAAGCAAAGCAGAAACAGTGCCACAGAAATCGTTTCAATGACGAGCTGAGTCAATGCCAAGTCCGGCGCTCTGAAAATGACAAAAAACAATGCAAGCGTATAACCGACAACGCCGAGTGCAATGATCGCCGTCAGTCTTGACCTAGCAAAAACAGTCGCCACTGTGGCGCTGATCATGACAAGCATCAAAATGATTTCGTATACACCGATTTTAGCCATGCCTTCCGTTTTAAATGAAAATCCGCCTTTAATGGCAAAAGCTCCGCCTATCAGAATGATGAAACCAGCGAAGATATACAGCAAATAATCTCTTAAAAACCCGGTCATATATTGTTTTGTGATCCGGTAAGAGCCTTTCTCCATCAGAGTCAAAAGCTTATCGTATAACCGGTTGAGTGTGAGTTTCGAAGGAAACAGTTTATAGATTCCCTTCCACTTATTCAGCGACAAATAACCAATTGTTCCGATCACAACAATACCCGCAGTCATGAGCAATTCCGTTGTAACCCCATGCCACTGTGAAATGTGAACGTGGAATTTCTCATGGCCGGCAAGCAGTGTCGGATAGATTGAGTTCATCGCAGGCTCTATCAGGCTGTACGACAATATATTCGGGAAAAAGAAGAGACTGACAGCCAAAGCGACAAGAATGACCGGTGGTACGAGCATGCCGACAGGCGCTTCGTGAGCCTGTTTTTCAAGCTGTTCAGGCTGGTAATTTCCTCTGAATGTTTTAAACAGCAATTTCATGCTGTAGATAAACGTAAATACACTTCCGATCCAGGCGAAAAGAGGGAACAGAACGCCCCATGTCTGCACGTTGAACAGGTCAAAATGTGTCACGCGAAGCATGCTTGTGAAAAACATTTCTTTACTCAAAAATCCGTTAAACGGCGGTAAGCCGGCCATTGAAAATGTCCCGATTAAGGAAATGGTAAATGTAATCGGCATAATCGCCATCAGGCCGCCTAGCTTCCGGATATCCCGTGTGCCTGTTTCGTGATCGATAATCCCGACTGCCATAAACAAGCTTCCTTTAAAGGTTGCGTGGTTGATTAAATGGAAAATGGCAGCCATAGCGGCAACTGTATAATATTCTGTATGGCCGTAATGAAGGGCCGCAGCACTGACTCCGAGCATGGAGATGATCATGCCGAGCTGGCTGACGGTTGAAAACGCCAAAATCGATTTTAAATCAGTTTGTTTCACGGCATGGAATGAACCCCAAACCATCGTAAAGAGGCCAACGAGGGACACGATCCAAAACCACTGAGCTGAAAAGGCGAAAATAGGACTGAATCTCGCAATCACATAAATGCCGGCTTTTACCATAGTAGCTGAATGGAGATAAGCGCTGACAGGCGTCGGAGCTTCCATCGCGTCAGGGAGCCAGATGTAAAAAGGAAATTGCGCTGATTTCGTAAAAGCCCCTAATAAAATGAGAATCATAGCCGGGATAAACAATTCGTGGCCGGCAATTAATTGAACCTGATGAACCATCTCTCTAATACTGAAGGAATCCGTTATCAAATAAAGGAGAATAAATCCGCCGAGCATGCACAGCCCGCCGCTGACCGTAATCAAAAGTGATTTGGCTGCGCCATAGCGCGACTTTTCCCGCTTATACCAATAGCCGATCAGCAAAAAGGATGAAAGGCTTGTAAGCTCCCAGAACATGTAGAGAACCATGACATTGTCTACTAGAACGACGCCGAGCATGGCGCCCATGAACATCAATAAGTAGACATAAAAGGGCCCAAGCTGTTCTTTTTCTTTCGATAAATAAAAAATGCTGTAAAGAGTGACCAAAGAGCCAATGCCTGTGATCAGTAAAGCGAATAATAACCCGAGGCCGTCTATATAAACGGTAAAGTTAATGCCGAGTGACGGAATCCACTCTAATACCGATCGAAGTGTTTCTCCAGATTGTGTCATCCTGATCATTGGGAGAAAGTATATAAACAGCAAGACGGGCAGGATCAACACAAACCAGCCCGTATGCACTCTTTTTGCGTATTTTGCCAAGAAGGGAATGATAAAAGCAAATAAAAAAGGCGATAAAATAGCAAGATGTAAGAGCTGCAAAGATAAGACCTCCTTTTCTCGTTCTCAATTGAAAAATGCGCTATGTATGAAATATACGGTCAAACGACCTAGTCCAAATTATATCGCACTTTTCTGCAAGCTGCCACGCTTCGAACTGCTGTAATGGGTTTTATGAGTTCTTTTGACCTCGAAATAAGTTTAACAAAAAAGAGGTTATTTGTATATTTAAAATCAATCCTGATCAAGCTGAAGGAAAGGAGCTGGTCATGTGAAAAGAAAAGTCGTGATGTGCTCAGGTTTATTCTGCTCAGTATTTGCAGGGACATTCATGTTGAATCAATATGACGGGCGCAGCGGTGTGGCGGCTAGTGATGAGTGGGAGCTGTATTTACTGGAGCACCACCTGTCAGCCAGAATGAGTGAGACGGAATCAAAGGATCTGCCGTTTGGTCCCCGAGAGTATATTCGGATTGTGAATAAATAAAAAAAGAGTTCCGCATAAAACGGAACTCTTTCTGTTTATGAAGTGAAAAAACGAAGCAAAACTGTCGCGCAAATAACTGTGCCTGCACCGCCGAGACGGGTTGAAATTTGGGCAAACGGCATAAGGCCCATTCTTCCTGATGCTGATAAAATGGCAACATCACCCGTTCCGCCGAGGCCGCTGTGGCAGCAGGTAACGATTGCGGATTCAACCGGATACATGTTCATCAGCTTGCCTACAAAATATCCAGAACCAATCATCGCGATAACAACTGAAATACAAATGATGACAAACGGAATAGAAATCACAGACGCTACGTCATCCAACGGAATAAAGAGGATGCCGAGACCGACCATCAGCGGCCATGTAAAGCTTGAAGAAATAAACTTATAAAGCTGGTAAGCGCCTTCTTCCATTTTTTTCGGGAGAATATTTGCATACTTGACAGCCGCAGCTGAAATAATCATTAAGATCGCGCCCGGGATGAAGATGAATTTCTCCAATAACCCGCCAAAAATAAAGAATGTACACGCGAGCAGAACTCCTGCTCCCATTAATTTGAAATCAATTTTTGCTTCGGCTTCTTTTTGATTGAAAATCTCATTTGCTTTTTTAGATTTTACGAGACGTCCGTTCCCGTTTAGATCTGGACGCTTATCGCCAAGCTTTTTCATTAAGGCTGCACATATGATAGCAAAAACATTTCCTATAATTGCGGCTGGAACCAGCTGAGACACAAATACATCAGCAGATGAGCCCAGTATTTGTGAGTAGGCGATTGAAAGCGGCAAAATTCCTTCGCCTATTCCCCCGGCAATAATCGGGACAACAACAAAGAAAAAGGAATCATAGGCACTATAGCCAAAAATAAATCCGACAAGGATGCCGGCTGCAACGGCCGCGATCGTTCCTGCAACCAGTGGAACGAACATTCTGATAAACCCCTGTATTAAAACAATTCTGTTCATACCGAGGATACTTCCCACAACAAGGCAAGCGATATAGAAATAAAGGAAGTTAGACGTTTTCATCAAGTTGGTTACAGCGTCTAAAGATGTTGAATTCAGTACATTGTAAAAGACTAAAAATGAAGGAACAAACAAAGATAAAATAGCAGGGCCGCCAATATCCTTCAATATCGGTATGCGTTGGCCTATGTCTCCGAGAAACACACCAAGAATCATAATGATGGCAAACCCGCCAAGCATATTTGCCGGCAGCTCATTGTAATAGGCTGCAAGAATAATAATAACAGCTAATACTGTGTATAAAGGCAAAGGAATCACACCGATTTCCCAAGACCAAATTTTTTGAAACAGGTTTTTCTCCTGTGAGTCTTTTTGCTCAGGTGAAATTGTCCCCGTTTTTGGAATTGCTCCCATGTCATACACCCCCATGTATTGTTTGTTACAGTCTACAAGAAAGCGTTAACACTTCATATTTTTTTAAGTTAAAAAACTAATAAACAATTAAATTAAGAGGGTCTTTTGGATTAGAAAAAAACCCCTGAGAATCGTCTTCCCAGGGGAGAATGTTTTATCTTTTTCCTTTAATATAAGGCACGCCATTGGCTTTTGGCGCATCTGCCCGCCCGATAAAGCCGGTTAAAGCGAGAATCGTTAAGACATAAGGAGCCATCAGCATATACACATTTGGTATGTCTTTAAAAAGAGGGAGCAGCGATCCAATGATGCTTAAGCTTTGGGCGAATCCGAAAAACAGGGCGGCCCCCAGTGCTCCGATCGGATGCCATTTTCCGAATACAAGCGCTGCCAGGGCGATAAAGCCTTGCCCGGAGATGGTAGAGTGCGTGAAATCAAGCGCAATTGTAGAGGCATATACGCCGCCGCCGAGACCGCCGAACAATCCGCTGATCATCACGCCGATGTAGCGCATTTTATATACGTTGATTCCCATCGTATCGGCCGCCATCGGATGCTCTCCGACAGAACGGATACGAAGGCCGAACGGCGTTTTGAACAAGATAAACCAGGAAATAAAGGCAAGTGCTATTGCAAGAATAGACGTATAATAGACATCCGAAAAGAAGATCTTTCCCAAGACGGGAATATCGCCCAAACCGGGGATTTTCGTCTTATAAAAAGGCTCTGGAATTTTGTCTGTCTGCGCTTTGCCGTAGATCAGTTTGACGATAAATAAAGTTGCCCCAAGCGCCAGCATGTTAATGGCGACACCGCTGACTGTCTGGTCGGCGCGAAACGAAATCGCCGCTGCCGCGTGAATCAGTGAAAACAGGGCGCCTGCTGCCATGGCGGCAAGGAGCGAAAGCCAAGGTGCGGCGGCACCTAATTCCGGGCCAAAAAATAAATTAAATAGCACGCTGGTGAACGCCCCGATAATCATGAGGCCTTCTAAGCCGATATTCACCACACCTGATCTCTCGGAAAACACGCCGCCGAGAGCAGTTAAAATAAGCGGGGCCGCATAGACGAGTGTGGCAGGGACAACGATAGATAAAATCTGCACAATGTCCACTTAGTTCGCCCCCTTTTTCTTCAATTTGCCCATGACGAAACGAATCGCATAGCTTGAAGCCACAAACAGAATAATAATAGCAATCACAATATCAACGACCTCTGATGGAACGCCTGATTCAATCGGCATATTTAATGCGCCGATTTTCAGCCCGCCAAGCAGGCATGCTGCCAGTACAACGCCGATGGCTGTGTTTCCCCCGAGAAGAGCGACAGCGATACCGTCAAAGCCTACGCCAGTAAATGCGCCTTTCACTGCGGCGTATTCGAATGTTCCTAGCCCCTCCATGGCTCCGGCAAGGCCTGCAAAAGCGCCGGAGATAAGCATGGAGGTCATGATATTCTTCCGCACGCTCATGCCGGCATACTGGGAAGCGTGCTGGTTAAACCCGACCGCCCGGAGCTCAAATCCTTTTGTAGTTTTGTTGATGATAAACCACATGATAACTGCTGCGAGAAGGGCAACGATGATTCCCAAATGCAGCCGTGAGTAATCGGTGATCTGTTCAAGAAAAGGAGAGCGGAGGGAGGCGGATTCGTGAATTTTCCCCGTCTTGTCCTGATGATCTGTCAAGACGTTTGAAATGATGTAATTGGTCATGTGCAGCGCGATATAATTCATCATAATGGTGACAATGACTTCATGAACGTAAAATCGCGCTTTCAAAATGCCGGGAATAAACCCCCATAATCCTCCTGCAGCTGCCGCTGTAATCAATGCGAGCGGCAAGTGAATATATGCCGGTCCGTCAAACGCCGTACCGACCCAAACCGCTGCTGTCCAGCCGACGAGCAGCTGGCCCTCGACGCCGATATTAAAGAGTCCGGTTCGGAATGCAAAGGCGACAGCCAATCCAGATAAAATATAAGGCGTAATTTGCCGGATTGTTTCACCGACATAATAGATTTCTCCGAATATCCCATTCCACAAAGCCGAATATCCGCTGGCCACACTGTAGCCGCTCACAAGCATAATCAACGCGCCGGCCGCAAGACCAAGGATGATTGCGATGAGCGGCACGAGTAAATGAGAGAGTCGTTTAACCATTTGCTTTCCCCGCTTCCTTTTGCGTGCTTCCTGCCATCAAGAGACCAAGCTCCTGTTCAGTGGTGTCCTGCGGATTAACGCTGGCGATAATGCGTCCTTCAAAAATAACGGCGATTCTGTCACTGAGATTCATAATTTCTTCAAGCTCAAACGAGAGGAGAAGAACGGCTTTCCCGGCATCACGCTGCTCAATGAGCTTTTTATGGACAAATTCAATCGCTCCGACATCAAGGCCGCGAGTCGGCTGGGCGGCATTTAATAAATCAGGATTTCTGTCTACTTCCCGCCCGATAATCGCTTTTTGCTGGTTTCCGCCTGACAATGCCCGCGCGTGTGTATATTCATCCGGCGTTCTGACATCGTACTCGCTGATCAGGCTGCGTGCTTTTTTGTACATTTCGCCTTTATGTAAAACGCCCAATGCAGAATACGGCTTTTTGTAATAGCTTTGCAGCAGGATATTCTCTCCGATTGGAAAATCAAGGACGAGACCGTGTTTATGGCGATCCTGAGGAATATGCCCGATCCCGGATTCAGTGATTTTTCTTGGCGTCAGGTTTTGGATCTGTTTTCCGTTTAAGGTGATTGTTCCTGAATCTGTTTTGCGGAGTCCTGTCACCGCTTCGATCAGCTCTGATTGCCCGTTTCCGTCGACGCCTGCTATGCCGACTATTTCTCCCGCTTTGACAGAAAGAGACAAATCTCTGACTGTCTCTATTCCGCGGGTATCCTTTACAGTTATGCCGTCAATCGCAAGCACTTCCGCTCCCGGCTGAGCAGCTCTCTTTTCAGTTTTGAACGATACCTCGCGGCCGACCATTAGACTGGCGAGTTCGTCTTGGTTTGTATCACGGACATCAAGGGTTTTGATGCCTTTTCCTTTACGGATAACCGTAACGCGGTCACAAATCTCCATAATCTCTTTCAGCTTATGGGTGATTAAGATGATGGACTTCCCTTCTTTGACTAGGTTCTTCATAATTTGCATCAGTTCCTTAATTTCATGAGGCGTCAAAACAGCCGTCGGTTCATCAAAAATCAGAATATCGGCACCGCGGTAGAGGGTTTTTAATATTTCTGCGCGCTGCTGCATACCGACTGATATGTCAGCTGCTTTTGCTTCAGGATGGATCTGCAGGCCGTATCGATCGGAAATGTCCTGCACCTCTTGGCCAGCACGCTTCCGGTCAATTCTGCCAAACTTCTTTGGCTCCTTCCCGAGAATAATATTTTCAGCAACTGTAAAGGTGTCAACAAGCATAAAGTGCTGGTGCACCATTCCAATTCCAAGGTCATTCGCTTTGTTCGGGCTGTTGATGTGCACCTTCTCGCCGCGCACCCGAATCTCACCCCGCTCCGGCTGATACAGCCCGAAAAGGACATTCATCAATGTTGATTTCCCCGCTCCATTTTCACCGAGCAACGCGTGTATTTCGCCTTTTTTGACTTGAAGATTGATATTGTCATTGGCGACGATACCTGGAAACTCCTTGCGGATATTGAGCATTTCAATGACATATTCCATTGATTGACCGCTCCTTTATTTCAAAATAAAAGAAAACAAGGGATAAGGGCTCGACCTCCTTATCCCTGCGATTCTTATTCAGCTTTGAAGGTTTTCAGCTCTTTCTCAGTTGCCGGGACTTCCAATCCGTCGATGATTTTTTTCTTCCATTTATCGACCGCTTCGATCACATCATCCGATAGATTTTGTTTAGATGGAGAAATGCCGACTCCGTCTTGATCCAGCCCGTAGGTAAGTGTTTCGCCGCCCGGGAACTTTCCGTCACTCGCTTTTTTCGTTACATCTTCAACGACTGTATCTACTTTTTTCACCATGGAAGTGAGGGTGACGTTATCATCTGTTCCTTCTACCTGGCCTTCTGCGTATTGGTCTTTATCGACACCGATGACCCAGACATCGCGTTTTGGATCTTCTTTCTTCAGGTTTTTCGCTTCAGTAAAGACGCCTGTGCCAGTGGCGCCCGCAGAGTGATAAATAACATCTACGCCTGATTTATACATGCTTTCGGCGGTTGCTTTGCCGACATCGGCTTTATCGAAACCTCCTGCGTATTTCACTTCTACAACGGCTTTAGGGTTAACTGCTTGCACGCCGGCACGGAAGCCGACCTCGAATTTTTTGATTAACTCTGATTCCATGCCGCCTACAAAGCCGATTTTTCCTGATTTGCTTGATAGGGCTGCGGCCACTCCGACGAGAAATGAGCCTTCCTGCTCTTTAAACGTAATACTTGCGACGTTGTCTTTATCGACAACAGCATCTATAATCGCAAAGTTTGTATTTTTGCGCTGGTCAGCAATTTCGCTGATTGAATCCTCCATTAAGTAGCCGACGCCGTAAATTAAGTCAAAATTCTCACGCGCCAATTTATTTAAGTTCGTTGTATAGTCTGCATCTGATTTGGATTGAAGATAGTCGTAACCGTTTTTGCCTTTTTTCAGCCCATTCTCTTTCCCAAAGGCTTGGATGCCTTCCCAGGCTGATTGGTTGAAGGATTTGTCATCCACTCCGCCTACGTCAGTAACCATCGCCACACTGAATTTGTTTTTGCCTTCGCCGGAGCCGCTGCTTTTTTCGCTGTTTCCGCATGCTCCTAATATGGTGCCTGCTGCGATCACAAGTGACATCGCCAATCCGATTTTTCGTTTATTCAAGATATAACCCCCCAGAAAAATTTGGTTCAAAGCTGATCCGGCCAGTCATATGATGGGCTGTCCTGAACAATTTCTTAGAATCGATAAAATTTTCTGATAATAACAAATGGAATGCGCTGAGACAGTTCTATTCTTCCCTGAATAAGCGTGGTGTGAGTATTTCCTTCGAAAGGCGGGAAAGAGAAGGATGCGGAAGGCGTTCCGGGCGGAAAACCGTGACATCGTTTTCTGAAGTAAGACTTATGACTTAGTTTTTCGGGATCAACTAACCAATCATAATTTATCATTTAACTAATAAGAAATAAATAGAATTTCGCATAATTTTTTAAAAAGTATCTATTTTTAGAATTATTTGCTTAAAAATGTGAAAGGCCCTTTGTTATTCTTGTATAACTTATCAACAATAGAATCAAGCATCTTGGCAAGAGATATGACAGGAAAAACGCACTGCTCAAAGCAAGCAGTGCGTTTTCTTATAGATATTGCTTTATTCCGTTAAGGTTGCTGTTGTTGACGTTGTACTGAAACACAGGTCTTCCGATCGTTCCGTACGCCATTTCTACATTCAGAACCTGTATATCTTCAAGAAACTTTAAGTATTTTCGTATGGATACTTGAGAGATTTCTGTGTGCTTTGCCAAGTCTTCTGTCGTAAAAGATTCATTTTCAAATGACTGGATACTGGACCAGATCAGCTTCAGCGTGCTTTTTGTCAGGCCTTTAGGAAGCTGCACTTTTTCTGTTGCTTCTTTCTTTTGAAAAAGCTCGGCGTCCAGTTCTTTTTGGCTCATGTTGCGATGGGTTGAATACACCTTTTGTTTTCGTCTGTAATCAGACAGAGCCGTTTGGAAACGTTCAAATTCAAACGGTTTGATTAAATAATCAACAGCTCCGTACCGAAGTGTTTTCTTGATCACGTCAAGTTCGCTGGCCGCTGAGATGACAATCACGTCAACCGCTTCATTTTGGGCTCTCAATTCCGTCAGCAGTTCCAGCCCGTTTTTTCCCGGCATATAAATATCAAGCAAAATGAGGTCGATATGATGCTCGCCTAAAATGTGCAGAGCGCTTTGAAAGGAAGAAGCGATGCCTTTCAGCTGAAAGCCATCTATTTGGCTTAAGTATCGTTTATTTAATTCACCCACCATGGGGTCATCTTCAACTATTAGTACATTAATCATGATTTTCCTCCTTCGGTTCGTACGGGATGCGAATACTGAATGTCGTTCCTTCATTCTTTTCGCTTGTGAGGATCATTTGGCCTTTTAAATTTTCGATGCTTTGCTGTGTGAAATAAAGGCCGAATCCCCGGTTTTTGCCCTTTGTTGAATAGCCTTGTTCAAATACTTTGGCTTGGTCTTCTTCAGACATGCCTGCTCCAGTATCGGTAATTTCAATATCAAGTATGCTGTCATGGAAGCGCATGGACATGGTGATTTGTTTTTTCGGCATATCGGCAACGGCGTCTAAGCCATTGTTGATGAGATTTCCGATGATTGTAATAAGTTCATGGATGACAGAAGGGTCTGCCGCGTTCGGGATGACACCGTTGCATTCAATATCAAGATTTGCGCCCTGCTCACGTATAAAGCTTTGCTTTCCGAGCAGAAAACCGGCCAGTACGGAGCTTTTGACATCATTTATAATTTCACTTGTTTCTGATTTTTGCTGAATGGCAATATCTTTAATATAATCTCCAAGATCATCATACTCTTTCAGCTGGACGAGACCTAATATCACATGCAGTTTGTTCATAAATTCATGAGACTGCGCTCTCAGTGCGTTTGCATACATTTTAACACCGGAAAGCTGTTCAGCTAAATGTTTTACCTCGGTCTTGTCGCGGAATGTTGCAATCGCTCCGACAGTTTGTCCTTTCAGCTGGATAGGAACTTCATTAAACACAAGCTCCAGCCCGTTAATGCGGACGTCTCTGTCTTGAAGAGGTTTTTTTGTCTCAATGACCTTTTTCAAGCGGCTTTTCGGCAAGATGTCATCTACATCCTGATCAATGGGATTTGTGTTGATGCCCATTTTGACGAATAGGCGTTTTGCTTCCGCGTTGGCAAGTTTAATTTTGCCATGTTCATCGACAGCGAGTATTCCTTCCTTCGTCGATTCCAGCATCGCGCTCCGTTCTTCAAGCAGAGTCGCAATTTCATAAGGTTCAAGTCCGTACATGATATTTTTCACTGTACGGGCGACGATAACGGCTCCGATCACACCGACGAAGATGCTGACGCAAATAATAAAGTAAAGCGGCCGTAAGCTATGGCTGATCACTTCATCAATTTCATTTACGGTGATGCCGACCGCGACTGCACCGACTTGTTTCCCATTCTCCGCGTAGACAGGGACGAACGCTCTCTGCGATTTCCCGAGCGTGCCAGAGGCTGTGCTGATATGGACATGCCCTTTTAATACCTCGGACTCATCACCGCCTCTGAATTTTTTTCCGATTTTGCTCGGGTCAGGATGGGTTTTGCGGATACCGTTCATATCCATGACGACAACAAATTCCGTGCCGGTAATTTTCTGAACCCGCTTTGTGTAGCTCTGCAGTTCCTTTTGTTTTTTTCCGCTTTCTAAAGCAGCGGCTGTCATCGGCGCTTCAGCTACCATTTCAGCAGTCTGCAGCGCAGTGGCCTTTTCCTGATCTCTAATTCGTTTGGTGGTTTGGGCACCGACTGTAAAAAACGTAATGAGCAATGCGATTAATACAACGATACAAACAAATATGGTGAGTCTGGTTTGCAGTTTTAATGTTTTTTTCATATAAAACTTCCTTACGTTTTATGATTCCTGCGTACTACTTTACTCTCAAAATGCTGCTTTGTGAAGATTTGGGACCGTAATTCGTAAAAAGGAGAAAAAATGGAATAATTTATCTTGTCAATGTGTTTTAAGTCCTCCATAATAAATGAGGTAGATTATAGAAAGGGACTTTTTTATATGAAAAATACTTATTTGACAGGATATTTTCCGCTGATTGCGATCCTGCTTTTTAGTTCGTCCTTATCCATCTCAACTTCACTTTATGCGTTGAAGATGCTGTCTTCATTTGGAATGTATGATGGAATGCTCGATTATTTTTCAGAGAAAGGAATCAGGCTTGCGTTATTTGCTGCCTTTGCACTTTTATATTTTATGGTTCTGTCCGCTCTGAAATTAATTGCAAATACCGTGACCGAGCTGTCATTGCTGTTTTTTGCTAATGATCCGGAAGGGAACAACCTGAAAAAACTCAGAATGGGTTCCATGATTTATTTGGGCGGCGGGATTTTATCCTTTGTGCTCTTGCAAAATGTCATTTGGATTGTGATCTGGTTTGCGGTCGTCACGCTCGCTTACTTTGTGTTTACCGTGTACCGGATTTATTCGACGCTTTCTCTCATGTCATTAGTCGGATTCATTCTATTGGAACTGCTGTTTTGGTTTACCTTTGTTATCGGTATTCTGTTCATATTTATCAAGCTTTATAATAGCATAATGGCTAGCTTACCTGTGTAAGCTAGCCATTTCAGCGTTTGGTGGTCAGATTTGCGCTTCGTGCTCTATACGCAATAAAACGGCGGCTAGATTCTCAGGTTTCCGCCGTTTCACAACTTCAAAAGTTTTCAATCACGCTGAAAAGATGACAAAATCCTAAAACGAAGCCGTTTTAGGATTTTGTCAACAATCTGTGATGGCTAGCTTCCTAGCCATTTTTTATTTACGGTAAAAATCTTTTTTTAATAGAAGGGGAGGGGAGCATACATTCATTTTTTTTGCCAAACCACTTATAGCGGTTGTTGGCAATGAAAGAATAGACCATATCTCTGACAGGCTTCGGCACTGCGAAAAACAGGACAAAGAGCCGCCATGGGCCTCGCAGATGCCTGAAAACCTTAATGGCTGCAGTTGACTTTGTGTACACTTGGCCGTCTTCAATAAAGACAAAGCTGTCAAACCGATCAGTCGGAAGCCCGCTTTTTTTCAGCAGGCTCTGTCCTGTTTCCGACTGCAGCGATGTGAAAGAAATCAATCCGTCCGGATCACGTTTAATGATAAACTGCACGGCGCCATTGCATAAATTGCAGACACCGTCAAACAGCAAAACGCGATTTGGAATTTGTTCTGAAGTCACTCCATATCCCCTCCGATCCTTTAATAAGCCGCTTGCAGCGTTCCTTTCCAGATGGAAAGCTGAGGGCTGATGCTGTGAAGATATTCAACGCTGGTCGGTGTATCCTTTCCGACCCAGACACCCATTGTATACGTATCAGTCAGGCCGACAAACCACATATCGTGATAATCATTTGATGTTCCGGTTTTACCGCCGATGTAAGGCGCATTGAAATATGCTTTTTTCCCTGTTCCGCTTTTCACAACGGAAGACATCAGTTTTTTCAGCTGCATGTTCGTGCGGACGCTGAATATTTGAGTCGCTTTATCATTCCATTTATAAAGCGTTTTTCCTTTAAGGTCTGTCACCTTTGTAATCGCATGGCTCGGCGTATAGCTTCCGCTGTTTCCGAATGTCGTATAAGCCTTTGTCATCTCAAGAGGCGTCATGCCGTTTGTAAATCCGCCAAGCGCCGCCGGAAGAAGATAGTCACTGTCGACAAGTTTGGCAAAATGATACGGCTCAATATAACTGAATGCCTTTTGGATGCCGACGCGGTCGAGCATTCTAATAGCCGGGGTATTATATGAATTTTTAAACGCCGTATCAAGCGTCACTGTGCCGTAAGTGCGGTTATTGTAGTTTTGCGGACAGTAGTCTTTGCTGCAAAACTTGCTGGCATCAATGGTGCTGCTTGTTGTCGCGCCGGTCTGTTCAATATAAGGGCCGTAATCAAGAAGCGGCTTAATGGATGAACCCGGCTGCCTGTACGCCTGGTAGGCGCGGTTAAAGTCATATTTTTGATAGTTTTTCCCGCCGGATAGAGCGATGATTTGATGCGTCTGGTGATTAATCACAGCCGCTCCGCCCTGTACGTCCGCATACGGGAGCTTGGAATTCATTTGTGCCACAACTTGATTTTGCATATACGGATCAAGTGCAGTATAAATTTTCACACCGTCTTTCATCAGCGTGCTGACTCTTGCGGACAGCTCGTTTTCGATCTTTTCTTTTTGTTTTCCTGATGCTTTTTGAAGGCGTTTATCAAAGCCTTCTGATTCAGACACCAGCTGAGTGAATTCATCATTGACGTAGGAAACGTAGTCAGGATATTTGTCTTCTCTTTTTTCAACATCCAGTTTGATTTTTTGTTTTACGGCTTTTTTCAGCTCTTTGTCCGTAATGACCCCGGCATCTTTTAGCCCTTTAAGCAAACGTTCTTGACGGCTTTTCGTGTAGTCAAAATGCTTGAGAGGATCATATAATGTAGGGTTATTAGGTATAGCACAGATAAAAGCCATTTCTCCCACTGTGAGAGATTTCAGCGGTTTGCTGAAATAGAATTCAGCCGCTGAACCGACGCCATAAACACCATTGTTAAAATAAATGGTATTTAAGTAAGCTTCAAGAATTTCATTTTTCGTATATTTTTTCTCCAGCTGATAGGAATACGCGAGCTCTGTCAGCTTGCGGCTGAAGGAGCGTTCGTGGCTCAAATACAAGTTTCTAGAAAGCTGCTGTGTGATGGTGCTGGCACCCTGGTCAATTTTCTTGTCTTTTACGTTAGAAGCAGTAGCCCGCACCATTCCCATAAAGTCAAAGCCTTTATGCTCGTAAAAATGGCGGTCCTCAGATGTTAAGAAAATCTGTTTGACTTCCTCGGGAATCTTGTTAAATGGAACGAGCACACGGTTTTCGTGGTCGCTGACGATTTCCGAGACAAGGGAGCCGTCCCTGTCATACATGTAGCTGTTCTGAACAAGGCTGATATCTTTCAGATTAATATTTTTATCAAGCACCTGATCCAGGGACTTCATTTGTTTTACTTCTTTTCCGGAAGCGATAACTGTAAATGCAAACAATGGGATTATGCAAAGGAGCAAAATCCATCCGATTATTTTTCGTAACATGGTCACTCTCTTTTCTCCTAAATTCTAGCCATATCGTACCATTCTTTTGAGATTACGAGAAGGTTAAATTTAGAAGATTCCTCAGTTTTTTCTCGGAATCAGCTTGCTTTGGCATAAGAATCTTTCCGAAGTTTCTGCATGATCCAAAGCATGCAGGCGCCGGCGAAAAAGAGAAACGCCGTGACGTAAAAGGTGGCCGAAATGGTAAAGTGGCTCGATATGATTCCGCCGAGCAGAGGCCCGAGCACGTTTCCTAAAAAGCGAAAGCTGACATTGTAGCCGAGAACTTCACCTTGAATGCTGCCGGGAGCCTGAACGCGGATCGCTGCCGTAATGCATGGCAGCAAACCGCCCATCGCCATTCCGAATAAAAATCTGAAAACAAGGAGCACGCTGAGTGAGGACGCGAGCGCCTGCGGAATAAAAAAGAAAGAGGCGGCGAGCAAAAGTCCGATTAAAATGCGGCGGTGGCCGTAGCGGTCGCCCAGATCACCCCATTTTCTAGCCAGCAGCAAACTTCCGAGCCCCGTTGCTGAAAATGCCATGCCGGAGAAAAAGGCAAGATTGACAGGTCCGTGCAGCTCATTTACATATAAAGCGAGCAGGGGCTGGATACTGAAATTGCCTGTTTGAATCAGCATGGTTAACAGCATCATGACCCACAGCGCCGGCTGGTGAAAAATATAGGAGAGCACTTCTTTTCTCGAGTAAGACGTACGTTTGGCTGTTTTCTCTGCAAGAGGCTTTTCTTTGACACCAAATAACACGAGAAGAACAGACGAGAAAATCACAAAGGATGTGATAAAAAAGGTATACGTAAAGCCGAAACGATCAGCAAGCATGCCTCCCAAAAGCGGGCCGAACAAGCTTCCGGACACTTGCCCCATTTGCAGCGTGCCAAGCGTTTTGCCGGCTGAGCTCTTCGGAGTCTGTGCCGAAATCATCGCAAGAGATGTTGGGATGAATCCGGTTACAAGACCCATTGCCATACGCAGAAAAAACAATTGGTACACCGATGTAACAAAGCCCATGAAGAAAATGCTGAGGGCAATGCCTGTTCCGGTTGCCATAAGGATTTTCTTATATCCGCGTTTGTCTCCGAACCGTCCCCAAAACGGGGATACCAAAAACGCCATGAGAAATGTAATGCCGAACACATAGCCGCTCCACCTTTGCACAAAGCCGTTTGAAAAAGAGCTGAGCGTCTCAATGTATAAGGAGAGAAAAGGAACGATCATCGTTGTGCTAGCGGAGACAAAAAAGTTCGCCAGCCACACAATGACAAAGTTTTTCTTACGGATAGATATAACATCACCTTCTTATTATTTCGGGTTCCTTACTAATTATAAAGAAACGATTCACAATTTAAAAGAAACGAAGCGGCTGGGAAAATTCATTATTTTTAGAAAATGAAGAAATGTCGAGAAGGGGAATTGATATACTATAAAGATAGCATTTTCTGATCGGAGGAAAGGCAGGTGTAAAAAGGTGACGACAAACAGCTTACTCATTATTGATTTCGAATTTACAATGCCCGATGGAAAGTACAGTCCTCAAAACTTCTTCCCGGAAATCATTGAAGCCGGAATTGTAAAGTCGATTGATGATGAAGTGGTTGAGACGTTTTCTAGCTATGTTAGACCGAAAAAGTTCCCGAAGCTTACGAAACGCTGCAAATCATTTTTAAAAATAACCCAAAAACAGGTAGACGAAGGAATGAGATTCGAGGATTTCATCCGTAAACTAAACGAGCTGGATCCTGAGAAAAACAGCACAATTATTACGTGGGGAAACATGGATATGAAAGTGCTGAAGCAAAACTGTATGTTTAACCATATCCCTTTCCCGTTTAAGGGAGAAATGAGAGATTTATCGCTTGAATACAAAAACTTTTTTGGAGACCGGACATTGACGGGTTTATGGAAAGCTGCCGAAGAGTATGGAGATTCCGGAACCGGCACCCATCATAAAGCGCTTGATGATGCTCTTACAGCATATAAACTTTTTAAGCTTGTTGAGCAGGATAAGCAGTATCTCGAAAAGCCAAAACCGCCCACAATCGGCGAGAGAATCGATTTAACCGAACTGTTGAAGCGCGCGACGTAAAAAACCCAATCTTTTGTCAGACTGGGTTATGGCCGGTTAAAATATTCTTTTTCTAAAATGTCCAGATTATGAAGGGAGCGCTTTGCCCACTCCGAACCATCCTCATTCAATTTGGCTCTCAGCTGTGCTGTCGCCTCCCGCAGAGATTTTGTATAATCCGGCACTTCACCATCATAAGGCTTCACCATATGGTGGGGGATATTGGTCTGTTCACCATATGCAAGCGCTTTTCTCTCATGAAAAAATGGCACATCCGCCTGTTTTGGATGATGAAGGTCTCCTTGAGCGGGATGGGTAAGAACCGCTTTCACTTTCACTAAATAGTGCTGCGGCCTGCAAGCCGTGATTTCTCCTATGTATACACCTGTTTTGTAAAATCCTTTAACGATAGAGCCTGTTTCAAACGTGCTCATCTGTCATCACCTCGCATTTATTCTATTAAAGTTCCAATCGATTTGCTAGTGAGGAAGATCAGCGGGAAGCTTAATGGTCACCGTAGTGCCTTTTTGGAAGCTGCTGTTAAATGAAATGGTCCCGTGATGATGTTCAATAATGGAAAAGGTTACGGTGAGGCCGAGTCCCGTTCCGTTCGTTTTTAAGGAATAATAAGGTTCGCCGAGTTTTTGCATTTGATGGTCTGTCATCCCGACCCCATTGTCTGTGATGTTAATCATGATCGTATGGCCGTTTCTTTTGGCTGATATGTGGATCATCCCCTTCCCGTGAGGAACCGCTTCAATACTGTTTTTCATCAGGTTGATGACAGCCTGCTTCAGCTTTGTTGCGTCTCCGTATATCAAAAGGTCCGGTTCTGTTTCAGCCTCGACGGTTACTGACTTGTAATTGGCGTACGACACCATAAGGGAGCTTGTCTCTTTGATAAGGGCAGATAGGTCAAAAACCTCTTTTTCGTATAATTGCTGTTTGGCCATATCGAGATAGTTTGTAATAATGCCTTGCGCCCGGTCAAGCTCTGACAGTACAAGCTTTTTGTAATCCGCACTCGACTTGTTTTGTAAGGTTTCGTCATTAAAAAGCAGCTGGACAAACCCGCGGACAACTGTCAGCGGATTCCTGACCTCATGGGCGACGCTCGCTGCCAGTTCACTCACAATCGTCATTTTTTCAGAATGGATAAGCTGTGAACGCAGGGCGATATTTTCGGCGATGCTTTCGATAATATAGATGCTTAATAGAAGAACACTGGAGCGGAAAAGCCCTGAGACTGCCGCCTCGTAAACGAAAATTCCTGATTTTTGAAAATTTAAAATATTCAAGGCGGAAAGAATCCAGCTTGAGGCGAAAAATAGGAAAATCTCCACGCAGCTGATCAATAAAGACAGCAGCAGTTTTTTCGCTTTGGACATGAATGGCCATTTTTTCTGAAATAAGATTGGGATAATGATAAGAAAAGGCAGCAAAGTGAAAACAAACATTGCGGAAGGTTCGTAAAAAAGCAGTTCAAAACATAGGACAGATGCGGCGACTGTAAGTCCGGAAGCGGTACTAATGTAAAATAAACAAATGATAACGGGAATCATCTGAAGGCCGTATTGTATGTAGTCCATTTCATGAATCGGGAAAATAATGCATAAAACGGAGGCGCCGCAGGCGAAGAGCGTGACCAAACCGCTGTTTATTTTTGGCACAAGAATCGCAGGTTTTCCAAGCCAAAACACTTGGTAAAGAAGAATAGGAAACAAAATAAAGCAGATGTGCAGAAGATAGTCTTTTAGAATTTCCATTCGTGTGAAATCCTTTCGTATAAAATATGAATCTATTATAACACTAAATATTAGAAGTAAAATATAAAATTCCTTTATTAAGAACGCCTTTACAAATGAAGACGTAAAGGCGTTTACAGCTATATTTACGATAATGCGGCTTTGATGCGGCGCAGGCCGTCCTGCAGGGTTGCAAGAGAGCATCCTGCGTTCAGGCGCATAAATCCTTCTCCGCCAGGCCCGTATTTCGTCCCGGGCTCTAAAATAACTTTTCCTTTTTTTAGCATTCTTTGCTGAAGCTCTGCATCGGACAAGCCGTAAGCGCTGAAGTCGAGCCAAATCAAGTATGATGCATCCGGCTTCATCATTTTGACCTTTGGCAGCTCGGTGCTCAAAAAGGCTTCCGCTTCGTTCATGTTTCTCTCAATGTAAGAGATCAATCCATCAAGCCACGGTCCCCCTTTTGAATACGCGGCTTCGATTGCAGTGACGGCAAACGCGTTCAGTCCGCCTAAACCATTGCGCTGAAGGCTTGCGGAAAACTTGGCGCGCTTCAGGCGATCCGGAATAATGATTGCTGAAGCCTGCAATCCGGCGATATTAAATGTTTTGCTTGGAGCAGCAAATGTCACAGAAATATCAGCGAAATCGTCAGAGAGCGAAGCGAACGGCGTGTGTATGTGTCCGTACAGCATTAAATCAGAATGGATTTCATCCGATACAACTGTGACGCCATGCTCAAGGCACAATTCGCCTAGCTTCAGTAAGTCTTCCCGGCCCCATGAACGCCCAGAAGGGTTATGAGGATTGCATAAAATAAACAATGTAACACTTGGGTCACTAAGCTTCGTCTCCAAATCTTCAAAATCCATTGCATATGCGCCGTCTTTTTCTAGCAGCGGATTATGTAAAATGTGCCGGCCGTTTTTCTCCACCATATGGTAAAAAGGCGTATAAACTGGAGGCTGAACAACTACTTGATCGCCCGGCTCCGTAAAAGCTTGTACCGCCATGCTCAAAGCCGTTACAACGCCGGGGCTGAATGTGATGCTTTCCGGATTCACCTTCCAGCCGTGCCTGTTTTGCATCCATCCGCACACAGCATCCCTCGTTTTTTGATCTGGAGTTGTATAACCAAAAATACCGTGGTCAAGACGCTCTTTTAACGCTTCAGTTATCGCTTCTGGCGCGCGAAAATCCATATCCGCCACCCACATCGGGAGTGCGTCTGTCACGCCAAATAATTCGCCTGTTTTGTCCCATTTGACCGATTGGGTGCCAAGGCGTTCTTCTCGTTTATCAAAGTTCATTCTGTTACCCCCTCATGTATGTTTATTCTTCTAAGCTTCACTATGATAAGATAGAACTGCAAATTTTATTATAAGCGGTGATGAATATGGAAGAAAGTCAAGCGGTCAGGGAAATGATTAAGATCATTGCCAAATGGGACCCGTTTAAATATGGAGAAGAGTTTTACGAAACGGAGGCTGTTGATGTCGTGCAGGCAGTCTATGATGAAGACGATCCCGACGTGCTGGCGAAAAGCATTCAGCAAATATTTGAAACTTCTTTTGAACAAACGCTGCCGATCGCCAGCTGCCGGGAAGTGGCTGGCCAGCTTTTATTCATTAAAAACAGCAGCTCCTGCACGCCTTAAAAAAACCGGTTCAGCACCGGTTTTTTTAATTGATAAAATCAGCAATGTGTTCAGAAACAAGTTCAGGCCGTTCTTCAGGCACCAGATGTCCGGTCTGGCCAAGTGAGTACAGCACGGAATTAGGCAAATCTGCGTGCAGCCGTTTACCGATCTCCATTGGGACAATTCGATCCTCCTCGCCCCAAATCAATAGAGCAGGCTTGTTCATTTTCTTCAATTGCTCGGGTTCTAAATCTCCTTCTCTGTGGCGGATAAACCTTGTCATGGCTTTGAAAATCTGCTCGTCCTGAAACGGTCTGCCATAGCCGTCGATCATCTCCTCATCAATCAGCGATTTGTCATGCACCACATTTAATAAATTTTTCATCACGCCTTCTTTCGAGAGCCAGCGTTTGATGTAAAGATGAAAATACGGGATATGGGTCCCGAAAATGATCGTCGGGTGTGAACGTTTTAAATACCCTGAACTGCAAAGCAGCACAACCTTTGAAAAAAGCTCAGGTTTTTGGAGAGCAGCAGACAGCGATATCTGCCCGCCCATAGAATGCCCGACAAGCACAGCCTGTTTCACTTGCAAGTGCTCCAAAATCCCAATGACAAGCTTAGCAAGGTTTTGATAGGTATAGATAAACGTTCTTGATTTTTCAGATTGGCCGAAAGGAGGCAAATCAAGCGCGATGATGTCGTACTTGTCCCGAAGGAGAGGGATTACTTTTCTGAAGCTGAATGCAGATGATAAAAAACCGTGTACGCAGACCAGCGTTTGCCTGCCGGGATTTTGATAATGTTCGTAGTATACATTGACTCCATCGACCGTAAACCGCCTTATTGGTGAAACCGCCTCCATTCTGTGTCACTCCCTTTTTTTGATGGTTGTATTATGCCCTGAAATTGTAAATTCTAGCGGAAGTTTCTCCTCGTTTTTTCTTAGCATTCGTCAAAAAACGTGATATAATGTCATGAGATTTCTTGACATTGCAAAGGTGTGAATCAAATGAAATTGACAGAAAAAGAAACAGAAATATTAGAAATTTTAGACGAAAACAGCCGCGCCGATTTAGAAACAATTGCAAAGATGGCAGGCATCCCTGTAAATGAAGTAAAAACAATTATTGACAAACTGGAGAAAGAAAAGGTTATTATCGATTATTCCGCTATGATTGATTGGCGAAAAGTAGACGGACATGAGGGCGTTACGGCCATGATCGACGTCAAAGTAACGCCGAAGCGGGGCGTCGGTTTCGATGAAGTGGCGGAACGGATTTACCGATTCCAAGAGGTTGAATCAGTTTACCTGATGTCAGGCGTATACGATTTGTCTGTCGTGATTCGCGGCAATTCGATGTCTGACGTAGCGCGTTTTGTTTCGGATAAACTCTCAACGCTTGATTCAGTTGTATCTACGACAACCCATTTTATCCTGAAAAAATACAAGCATGACGGCAAAGTGTTTGAAACAGGAGACGACGACAAAAGAATCGTGGTGTCACCGTAAATGACTTCGTATTTATCAGACTATGTACAACAAATAAAACCATCCGGCATCCGCAAATTCTTTGATTTGGCGGCAACGATGGAAGGCGTCATTTCTTTAGGCGTCGGCGAGCCTGATTTTGTTACCGCGTGGAATGTCCGCGAAGCAAGCATTCTCTCTCTTGAACAAGGATATACGTCATACACGGCCAATGCGGGTTTATACTCATTGCGGGAGGAAATCAGCCGTTATTTGAGCAACAGGTTTGACCTTAGCTACTCGCCAGATAATGAGCTGATTGTGACAGTGGGGGCAAGTCAGGCTTTAGATATTGCGATCCGCGCCATTGTGAATCCAGGTGAGGAAGTCATCATCCCTGAGCCGTGTTTTGTGGCTTACGATGCGCTTGTTTCTTTGGCAGGCGGTATCCCGGTTCACGTTCATACAACGGCAGACAAAGGATTTAAAGCAACGGCTGCTGATTTTGAAGCGGCAGTCACTGAAAAAACAAAGGCCATTCTCATCTGCTCACCATCGAATCCGACAGGTTCGGTTTATTCGAAGGAAGAGCTGAATGAGATTGCTAAGTTTGCCAAAAAACATGATGTCATCGTTTTAGCCGACGAGATCTACGCGGAGCTGACATATGATGAGGAATTTACAAGTATAGCGGCATTACCGGGAATGAAGGAACGGACGATAGTCATCTCAGGCTTTTCAAAAGCATTTGCAATGACGGGCTGGAGGCTCGGTTTTGCCGCGGCACCATCCTTGCTTCGGGATGCCATGCTTAAAATTCATCAATATGCGATGATGTGTGCGCCCGCAATGGCGCAGTTTGCCGCCCTTGAAGGCCTGAAGAACGGCATGGAAGACGTAGAAAAAATGAAAAAAAGCTATCGAAGAAGACGGAATCTGTTTGTAGAATCGCTCAATGAAATCGGCCTCAGCTGTCATCATCCGGGCGGCGCTTTCTATGCTTTTCCATCTATTAAAAGTACGGGAATGAGTTCAGAACAGTTTGCCGAGGAGCTTCTGACGCAGGAAAAAGTGGCAGTTGTTCCTGGAAGTGTGTTTGGTCCGAGCGGTGAGGGATATATCCGTTGTTCATATGCAACCTCGATTGAACAGCTTCAAGAAGCGTTAGTCAGAATGAAACGCTTCCTGCACAAAACAACATAAAAAAAGATACGAACCTTTTGTTCGCATCCAATAAAAGGGGGGAATACTAGAAAGCCTTTGGTATTTTCAGTTTACCCCCTTTTTGCTGTGCATAAACCTGATTTTTTATAAAAAAGTTTTCTTTGCGGAAATAAGACATGTGTGATATAATTTTAAATTGCGTATAAACAGATATTTAATTTAACTTAGGAGTTGTTATGAATGGCAGCAAAATTTGAAGTGGGCAGTGTTTACACTGGTAAAGTTACAGGATTACAAGCGTATGGTGCGTTTGTTGCATTAGATGAAGAAACTCAAGGTTTAGTACACATTTCTGAAGTGACTCACGGTTTCGTAAAAGATATCAACGAGCACCTTTCAGTTGGCGACGAAGTACAAGTAAAAGTACTTGCTGTTGATGAAGAAAAAGGCAAAATCAGCCTTTCAATTCGTGCGACACAAGCTGCGCCTGAGAAAAAAGAAAGCAAACCAAGAAAACCTAAAGCTGCTCAAGTAAGCGAAGAAGCTTCTACACCACAAGGTTTCAACACATTAAAAGATAAGCTTGAAGAGTGGATCGAAATGTCCAACCGCAAAGACCTTATCAAAAAATAAGCATGAAAAAAAGCACCGGACAGGAATGTTCGGTGCTTTTGGTTTCATGCAAAATCCTATTTCAGCGTGATTGATATCCTATCGCATTTCAGGATTTGCTGCTTCTTCACGTGATCTTTCCTCGTTTGGCTTAAATAGCAGACCGAGGTTGATTAAGCCGGCGATTCCGACAAGTCCGTAAATGATTCGGGAAAGAGCTGACCCTTGGCCGCCGAAGATAGCCGCTACTAAGTCAAATTGGAAAAATCCGATCAATCCCCAGTTAATGGCGCCAATGATGGTTAATACAAGACAAATTCTTTGAATGGTACTCATGTTTTGCAACCTCCTCCATGAATTATTAAAACAGTTATAGATTGTGACATATTGGAGAATCTATACATGCATTCTCCATATGAGGGAAGCTGGCCTGCCCTCGCTTATATCAGCTTCTTTCCCAGCAACTTGCAAAATAAAACCATCTGGTATGCTGATCGGTGAGAGCTGATTGCTTTACATGTGGTGAGGACATTCTGCATAATAAAAAATCTAAGGAGGAGATGTCATGCAAAACTTTACATACTGGAATCCGACCAAATTAATTTTCGGGCGCGGCGAAGTGGAAAGACTTCCGGAGGAACTCAAACCTTACGGAAAAAACGTATTGCTTGTGTACGGAGGCGGCAGCATTAAACGCAGCGGCCTGTATGATCAAGTGATTGAACAGCTGAATAAAGCCGGAGCGACCGTGCATGAATTAGCAGGTGTGGAACCGAATCCTCGTGTGTCGACTGTTAATAAAGGTGTTGCCATCTGTAAAGAACAAAACATTGATTTCTTGCTGGCTGTCGGAGGCGGAAGCGTAATCGACTGTACAAAAGCGATTGCCGCAGGAGCGAAGTATGATGGTGATGCGTGGGATATCGTTACGAAAAAGCATCAGCCAAAAGATGCTTTGCCATTCGGAACGGTATTGACTCTCGCTGCGACTGGTTCAGAAATGAACTCAGGATCTGTTATTACAAACTGGGAAACAAAAGAAAAATACGGCTGGGGCAGCCCGCTCGTATTCCCTAAATTTTCGATTCTTGATCCGGTGAATACATTCACCGTACCTAAAAACCACACGATCTACGGGATGGTTGACATGATGAGCCACGTATTCGAACAATACTTCCATCATGTATCAAACACGCCGTATCAGGACCGCATGTGTGAATCACTTTTGCGTACAGTCATTGAAACAGCGCCTAAGCTGATCAATGATCTCGAAAATTACGAATTGCGTGAGACGATCCTGTACACAGGAACAATCGCATTAAACGGCATGCTTTCTATGGGGGCAAGAGGGGATTGGGCTACTCATAATATTGAACATGCAGTATCAGCCGTTTATGATATTCCGCATGCCGGCGGACTGGCGATTCTGTTCCCGAACTGGATGAGACACACATTGTCTGAAAACCCTGCCCGCATGAAACAGCTTGCAGTTCGCGTGTTTGATGTTGAAGAAGCAGGTAAAACGGATGAAGAAATTGCCCTTGAAGGTATCGATAAGCTGTCCGCATTCTGGACAAGCCTTGGCGCTCCGAACCGTCTTGCTGATTATGATATTAATGATGAGCAGCTTGACACAATTGCTGACAAGGCAATGGCTAACGGTACATTCGGCCAATTTAAATCACTCAACAAAGAAGATGTGCTTTCAATTTTGAAAGCATCTCTATAAAAAAAGGGGAAATAGCCGTTTGGCTGCTTCCCTTTTTCTTTTTGTCAACTTATGTTACAATTGAAAATCTGTTTTTTACCAGCATCATTTGGAGGTTTTACTATGGAAAATTTCACTTATTATAATCCGACAAAGCTGATTTTTGGAAAAGGTCAGCTTGATCAATTAAGAAAAGAATTCAAACAATACGGCAAGAATGTACTGCTTGTTTACGGGGGCGGCAGCATTAAACGCAACGGCCTTTATGATCAAGTCACAGGCATTTTAAAAGAAGAGGGCGCTGTTGTTCATGAGCTGTCAGGTGTAGAGCCGAACCCGCGTCTTGCAACAGTGGAAAAAGGCATAGGACTTTGCAGAGAGCATGATATTGATTTTCTGCTTGCTGTCGGCGGAGGCAGTGTGATTGACTGTACAAAGGCAATCGCAGCTGGCGTCAAATACGATGGCGACGCTTGGGATATTTTCAGCAAAAAAGTAACAGCGGAGGATGCGCTGCCGTTTGGCACTGTTTTAACGCTTGCTGCAACAGGCTCTGAAATGAACCCTGATTCCGTGATTACAAACTGGGAAACAAACGAGAAATTTGTATGGGGCAGCAATGTCACTCATCCGCGTTTCTCTATTTTAGACCCTGAAAATACGTTCACGGTTCCGGAAAATCAAACAGTATACGGCATGGTTGACATGATGAGCCACGTATTCGAACAATACTTCCATAATGTTGAAAATACGCCGCTTCAGGATAGAATGTGCTTTGCTGTTTTGCAGACGGTCATCGAAACAGCTCCTAAGCTTCTTGAAGATCTGGAAAACTACGAGCTTCGTGAAACGATTTTGTATGCTGGTACAATCGCTTTAAACGGCACGCTCCAAATGGGCTACTTTGGTGACTGGGCTTCTCATACAATGGAACACGCCGTTTCAGCTGTGTATGATATTCCGCACGCGGGCGGTTTGGCGATACTGTTCCCGAACTGGATGAGATATACTCTTGATACAAATGTAGGCCGCTTCAAAAACCTCATGCTCAACATGTTTGACATTGATACTGAAGGCAAAACAGATAAAGAAATTGCGCTTGAAGGAATCGATAAACTATCTGCGTTCTGGACAAGCCTCGGTGCGCCTTCTCGTCTTGCTGATTACAATATTGGAGAAGAAAAACTTGAGCTGATTGCTGATATCGCAGCCAAGGAAATGGAACACGGCGGCTTCGGCAACTTCCAAAAACTGAACAAAGATGACGTGCTTGCCATCCTTCGCGCGTCTCTATAAACTCAAAGGGCGGAATCCAGTCATTCCGCCCTTTCTTCTTGACTTGATTTCACAGATAAGTTCATATAAAGTGAAAGATGAAAACATTATACCGTTATGGAGGGACAAGCAATGACGCATGTACGCTTTGACTACTCAAAAGCGTTGACTTTCTTCAACGAACATGAACTTACATATCTGCGGGACTTTGTAAAAACAGCACACCATAATATCCATGAAAAAACAGGCGCGGGCAGCGATTTTCTAGGCTGGGTGGACCTCCCTGAACATTATGATAAAGAAGAATTCGCGCGCATCAAAAAAAGCGCGGAAAAAATCAAATCTGACTCTGATGTCTTGCTTGTTGTCGGCATTGGCGGTTCTTATCTTGGAGCGCGGGCAGCGATTGAAGCGCTGAATCACGCGTTTTATAACACTTTGCCAAAAGCAAAACGCGGCAATCCGCAAGTCATTTTTATCGGGAACAACATCAGTTCATCTTATATGAGAGACGTCATGGATCTTCTTGAAGATGTTGACTTCTCTATTAATGTGATTTCTAAATCAGGTACGACAACTGAACCTGCAATCGCTTTCCGTATTTTCCGCAAGCTTCTTGAAGAGAAATACGGTAAAGAAGAAGCGAAAGCGCGGATTTATGCAACAACTGATAAAGAGCGCGGCGCATTAAAAACGCTTTCTAACGAAGAAGGCTTCGAATCATTCGTTATTCCTGACGATGTCGGCGGCCGTTATTCAGTTTTAACAGCTGTAGGCCTCTTGCCGATTGCTGTCAGCGGCGTCAACATTGATGACATGATGAAAGGCGCCCTGGATGCGAGCAAAGATTTTGCAACATCTGAACTGGAAGATAACCCAGCATACCAATATGCGGTTGTTCGCAATGTCCTTTATAATAAGGGCAAAACAATTGAAATGCTCATCAACTACGAACCGGCGCTTCAATACTTTGCGGAATGGTGGAAGCAGCTGTTCGGAGAAAGCGAAGGGAAAGATGAGAAGGGCATTTATCCTTCTTCAGCGAACTATTCAACAGACCTTCATTCTTTAGGCCAGTATGTACAAGAAGGCCGCAGAGATTTATTCGAAACGGTCCTGAACGTAGAGAAACCTAAACATGAACTGACAATTGAGGAAGCGGATAACGATCTTGACGGCTTGAACTATTTAGCCGGTAAAACTGTTGATTTCGTTAACAAAAAAGCATTCCAAGGTACAATGCTTGCCCATACAGACGGAAATGTTCCGAACTTAATCGTTAACATTCCTGAGCTGAATGCATATACTTTTGGATACCTTGTATATTTCTTCGAAAAAGCCTGCGCGATGAGCGGTTACCTCCTTGGCGTCAATCCGTTTGACCAGCCTGGTGTAGAAGCGTATAAAGTCAATATGTTTGCGTTACTCGGCAAACCTGGCTTTGAAGAGAAAAAAGCAGAGCTTGAAAAACGTCTGGAAGATTAATGTGAGAAAGCTGACTGGCATTTGCCGGTCGGCTTTTTATAAAATCAGAAAGGTGCTGATGTTCATGAAACAATTGGTTAAACATCTCATCATTGCCGGTTTTTCTGCAGCTATTTTAAGTTTCCTTATCTCCTTTGATGCCGTGTATACAGAGTTTTCTTCAAGCTTTGGCGGCACGCTTTCACATTTTTTCATCCACGCCTTTCTTCTCATTGGTTTGCCGCTTGCCCTTTTTACCGATGCGGTACATCGGATTTTGCATTTAAAACGAACCCATACTCTTTTCACTAAATTAGGACTCTATGCAACGGTTATTTATGTGTCTTGGGATTCAGCTGTATGGCTTGCAGCGGCAATGGCTGTTTACTTCTTAATTGAATGCGCTTTATTTTCTGCTGGCCGCGCGAAAGAAACAACGATTTCCATGTAGGCGCCTCTGAATGAAGTCTTGTTCGGCGGGACAGGATAAGTGAAAAAAGGGGCATTCTGATGATACCAATACCTTTCGCGATAGATGGGCAGTCTTTTCTGCTTCAAGAACTGGAACAAGTGATGAAGCCGCTCGGTTATGTGATAAACGGCGGCTGGGAATACGATCATGGCTACTTTGATTATAAAATTGATGATAGAGACGGCTATTTATTTTTAAGAATTCCCGTCAATGCGGTACAGGGCAGTCTCGATGAACGAGGGGCGGCCGTCCGGATCGGAACGCCGTTTATGCTGAGACAGGTGTTTCAGGCGGATGTTGACGATCACGCCGAGGGAGGGCCTTTCCAATCACTGTTTAATCAATTTTCCGAACCGGAAAGGCGGGACGCGGAAATTGATCCGGCATTTTTGGATATCGGCGCCTCTCTCGTGAAAGAATTGGAGGATGTTCTGTTACACTAGATGGCAAGGAATTGGTCTGTTTCGAGCACCTTGTATGTAAGAGGAGGGGAAAGCATCGGTCCCTCCTTTTTTTGTACGCCTATAATTGTTGTGTTGTGATCAAGGAAATAGAGAACACAGGTTTTGTAAGCCGCTCCCTTTAGTTCGTCAGGAACAGCAAGAAGCTCCACATTCTGATCAAGTGTCAGCTTGATTCCGTTCTGCTGTTTAGGCGGCCGTAACTTGACTTGGTAATGCTGCAGCATCGCCCGGCTGATAAATTCTGAAGTTCCGATGATTTGGTTTGCGCCTGCCCGTTCCGCATTGGTGACAAAACGGTCAGTCAAAATCTCGACGATGCAGTAAGCAAGGGGATTAAGACCTTTAACAGATAAAAGAGTCAGCACTGACAGCATATCAGCATCAGTTTCACTTTTATACTGATCGGCAGTAATCATCACTGATTCCGCTTCAGTAATATTGGCCCGTTTCAGTGTCCCATCATCAGCAGCGTGCCCGCGTATGAAATGAACGTTTTCAATAAGCGGGCCTTCTGTTAAGGATTCATCGATTAGTACGACTGTTTTGGAAGGGGCGGCAAGCTGAAGGTCCTTCAAAAGCCGGTTTGTTTTTTCATTCCACCCGATCAGAATGATGTGGTCCCGGCCTTTGTAAGCAACTTTTCCTTCGATGTAGCGATGCTGTCTGCTGAATGCGGCCGCTGATAACGTAGCGAAATATGCTGTGACAAAGCTTGCTCCGCTCAAAATCAGCAGTATTCCGGCTGCCTGTCCCAGCGGCGTGTGCGGCACATAGTCTCCATAACCGACTGTCGAAACTGTAACGACAGCCCACCAAATGCCTTCGAATACCGAAGTGAACTGCTTAGGCTCAAGTATATAAATGATTTGGCCGAACAAAAGAATCAGACATAAAATAATAACCCCGATTCGGATAAATAACGGCCACCTGAGCCATGAAATAAATATCCGATTTGATTTCATTCTTTTTCTCCTTCTTCAGATACTGAGATGGATAAAATCTGTTTAATAATTGTATTTAATTTCTCATTTAGCTTTTCCTGGCCGTACTTATCTCGGGCCTGCTTCATTAACTCGGCTGTATCATCATCAAGCTGAATAAGCGGTTCATCAATTTCCGATTCATTATACAGCTGGATAAACGCGTCCAGTCCTTCATTCATTCGGTCGATTGCTGTGCTCAGCTGTTCCTTTTCCTCACTCGTCACTTTCATAGCTTCCATCACACCCGTGCTTTTTTCTAACAGTATGTCCCACTTCCGGTGATGTTTTTCAAAAAATGTACAAAACATATAAAACCGGATTTCTCCATAAACTAAAACAAAAAGGATGAAAAAGATGACGATCTTTCAAAGAACGATCGTGGTTTTGATCGGTACGCAGCTGGCGGCATCCGCGGTGATTTTGTTTATTTTTGATTTGAATTCATATAATCACTTTTCCGGCAGCTTCTCCTGGCTTCATTTTCTGAAAGAACTGGCCGGCAGTTTCGCCTTTTATTTGTTTTCAGCAGGCCTGTTCTTTTTGCTGATTGGATTGTGTGCTCCAAGCCGGAAGAAAAAGCGCATTTCTGTACACGGGAAAGAAAACTCATTAAAATAATCGTAATAGAGAAATGATCATGGAAAAAGGATGATGAAAAAATGCTGTTTATATTTTTAACAATAGCCGCATTGGGATTGTCGTTTTGGGCACAATTTAAAGTAAAGAGCAACTTTGAAAAATATTCAAAAGTGGAAGCCTCAAGCGGACGTACAGGGGCAGAAACGGCAAGACGGATTTTAGATATAAACGGTCTTTACGACGTGCCGGTCGAACCGGTAAGAGGCACTTTAACAGACCATTACGACCCGACAAGACGGGTGGTGCGTTTATCTGAGCCGGTCTATTACGGCCGCTCAATTTCCGCCATATCCGTAGCTTCCCATGAAGTCGGACATGCCTTGCAGCATCAGGAGTCATATGGTGCGCTTGTGCTGAGACATAAAATCTTCCCAGTCGTGAATTTTGCATCCGGTGTAGCTCCTTTGCTTTTCTTAGGAGGCATGCTTCTCGGCAGCCTGAATTTGATCGGGCTTGGCATCATACTGTTTTCAGCGGCTGTCTTTTTCCAGCTGATTACATTGCCTGTCGAATTCAATGCAAGTTCACGTGCGAAGCAGATTATTGTGTCAGAAGGATTCATCCGAAACAATGAAGAAAATGGGGTAAATAAAGTGCTGAGTGCTGCTGCCTTAACGTATGTGGCCGCCGCCCTGGTTTCCCTGTTTGAACTACTTCGTTTTGTGATGATTTTCTTAAACGGTCGTGATGAGAATTAACGTTAAGGAGGTGGCCCCTTACCATTTATGGTAAGGGCTTTTTTTGCTTATTTTACAATTGATCGCCATTTTTGTTTTGATTGGCATTACGGCTGTTTTCGTTGCAGCGGAATTTGCGATCGTCAAAATCAGAGGTTCAAAAATCAATCAGCTCATCGAAAGCGGTGACAGCCGAGCGTTAGCCGCACATAAAATCATCTCCAATCTTGACGAGTATTTATCAGCCTGCCAGCTCGGGATTACGATTACAGCCCTCGGCCTTGGATGGCTTGGTGAACCTACATTTGAACGTTTTCTTCATCCCTTATTTACAATGACAGGCATGCCGGAACCGTTTAACCACATTGTCACATTTGTAGTTGCATTTATCATCGTCACTTTTTTGCATGTGGTGATGGGGGAGCTTGCCCCGAAAACGGTTTCTATTCAAAAAGCTGAAGCTGTAAGCTTATGGATTGCAAAGCCGCTGATCTGGTTTTATAAAATCACGTACCCGTTTATTAAAGCATTAAACGGCTCTGCAAGCTTTCTTGTGAAATTGTTTGGCTTTCATTCAGTAAAGGAGCATGAGGTTGTCATCAGCGAAGAGGAACTAAGGCTGATCCTTTCTGAAAGCTATGAAAAGGGAGAAATCAATCAGTCTGAATTCCGCTATGTAAATAAGATTTTTGAATTTGACAACCGGGTAGCGAGAGAGATTATGATTCCGCGGACAGAAATTGCGGTTATCTCTCTGGAGCAGTCGCTTGAAGAGGCAATTCATCACATCATTAATGAACGGTATACACGCTACCCTGTCATCAAAGATGACAAGGATCATATTTTAGGGATCATCAACAGCAAAGATATGTTTAAAGCTTATTTTCTCGGCCAGCCGATAAAGCTGGAGCAAATCATGAGGCCCGTTATCAGGGTCATTGAAAGTATTCCTGTTCAACAGCTTTTAATCCGCATGCAGAAGGAGCGGATTCACATGGCGATTCTCGTAGATGAATACGGGGGAACGGCAGGGCTTGTCACTGTAGAGGATATTATAGAGGAAATCGTCGGGGAAATCCGCGATGAGTATGATCAGGATGAAACACCGCACATCCTGAAAAAGGGCGAGCACCATTATGTGATGGATGGAAAAGCGCTAATAGACGAAGTGAATGACCTTCTCGACATTGCGATTGAAAATGAAGAAATTGATACGATTGCAGGCTGGCTTCTAACGCAAAAAATGGAGCTGAAAGCAGGAGATGTGATACACGCGGAGGGCTGTGAATTTAAAATCCTCGACGCCGAAGATCATCACATCCGTTTTGTAGAAATTAAAAAAACTGATTTTTAATAAAAAACAGCCGGGGAACGAACGGCTGTTTTTTGTGTCATCAAGTCATTTCTTAAAAAGCAATGCTGTGAAGCCTTTTTTCTACATAGGATATATAAGACCGGTACACTGGGAAGGAGTGGCTGTATGAAAAAGGCTTGGTGGAAGGAAGCCGTTGTTTACCAAATTTACCCCCGCAGTTTTAAAGATTCAAATGGAGACGGAATTGGGGATATTCAAGGAATCAGATCCAAGCTTTCTTACATAAATGAGCTGGGCGCTGACGTCATATGGATTTGCCCGCTGTATGACTCACCGAATGCTGATAATGGCTATGATATCCGGGATTATCAAAACATATTAAGCGAGTTTGGCACCATGGAAGATTTTGATGAACTGCTTGGTGACATTCATGATCTGGGGATGAAGCTGATTATGGATCTCGTTGTGAACCACACAAGCGACGAACATCCATGGTTCATAGAATCCCGTTCATCCATACACTCGGAAAAGCGCGACTGGTATATTTGGAAAGACGGCAAAAACGGAAAAGCGCCCAACAATTGGGAAAGCATTTTCGGCGGGCCGGCTTGGGAGTATGATCAAAAGACAAGCCAGTATTATCTGCACCTTTTTGATAAAAAACAGCCTGATTTGAATTGGGAAAATGAACAGGTGAGGAATGCCGTTTATGACATGATCAATTGGTGGCTTGATAAAGGAATTGACGGATTTCGGGTGGATGCCATTACGCATATTAAGAAAAAAGAAGGGCTTCCCGACATGCCGAATCCAAAGGGGCTGGACTATGTCCCTTCCTTTCCTTATCATATGAATGCTGACGGCATTATGGATTTGTTAACAGATCTGAAGGAAAACACATTTTCCCGCTATCCGATTATGACAGTTGGTGAAGCAAACGGCGTCGCTGCAAAAGAAGCAGCTGATTGGGCTGGAGAAAAAAACGGCATATTCAGCATGATTTTTCAATTTGAGCATCTCGGCCTGTGGGATGTAGAGATCAATGAAAGTATTGATATCGTTGCATTTAAACGAATTTTAACTGACTGGCAGGACAGTCTGGAAGGGATCGGCTGGAATGCTTTGTTTATGGAGAATCACGACCAGCCCCGTTCAGTTTCTGTGTGGGGAGACGACGGAGTGTACCTGAAAGAAAGTGCAAAAGCGCTTTCCGCTGTTTATTTTCTCATGAAAGGCACACCGTTTATTTATCAGGGACAGGAACTCGGGATGACGAACGTGGCTTTTCCATCTATTGAGGACTATGATGATGTCGCAATGAAACGCCTGTATGAAACAAAAACAGCGAAAGGCACATCACACGAGGATGTGATGAAGATTGTCTGGAAAAAGGGAAGAGACAATTCGCGAACGCCGATGCAATGGAGTGTTGGTCCATACGCCGGATTTTCTGAGGCCAAACCGTGGATCGGAATCAATGAGAATTACAAATGGCTGAATGCCGAGGCGCAAAAAAACGATAAAACATCCGTTTACCATTTTTACAAAAGCTTGATCAAGCTGCGCCAAACATATGATGTTTTTATTAACGGGACATACGAGCTCATTTTACCGGAAGATCAGCAAATCTTTGCATATCTTCGGAAAAACGAGAGCCATACTGCACTGATTGCGGCCAATCTGACAGGAACACCGGCGTTGTTCAGGCACTCTGGATTGCCATTGTCATCAGATGCACTCGTCTTGTCAAATATTGAAACAGAGCCGCACAAGCATATGACATCAGTACTCTTAAAGCCGTATGAAGCAAGAATATATCTATGGTGCTAAACTCCAGCCTTAGACTGGAGTTTTTTTGTTTTAACGGGTTTATGAGAGCGGTTTAACAGGAAAAAAAAGAACACAGAACGAATTAAGCGATGAGAGCGGACAAACGAAAGGAGAAACAAATGCTGAAAACACTGCAAATCAAAACAACCAAACGAGATGAAATGATTGATATCACCCGGGAGGTGGAAGCGTTTCTTCAAGAAACAGGTATAACGAGCGGCGCAGCGCTGATTTACTGTCCGCATACGACTGCGGGCATTACAATTAATGAAAATGCCGATCCGGACGTCAAAAAAGATATGCTCAGAAGGTTTGATGAGGTATATCCGTGGGAACATGAGCTGGACCGCCATATGGAGGGCAATACAGCTGCACACATGAAGTCGAGTACAGTCGGAGCTTCACAGCATGTCATTGTGGAAAACGGCCGGCTCATTCTTGGAACGTGGCAGGGCATTTATTTCTGCGAATTTGACGGCCCTCGCACCCGGACATGCTATATCAAAATGATGGGATAATAGGCTGTTTTTTATGACAAAAGCATGATCGCTGAACAAGCGCCGATAGCCGGAGGGCCTGTCACACCCGCCCACGCTGCGGCTTTATCGAATGAAGGCGCGCTTGGCATTCGTCCATATGCGAAATAAAAAGCGCGGGAAAGAGACACGCGCCTCATCCTTTGTTTTCAGGAAAGCCTGCATGAGGGATAGTCAATCAATGGATGTGAACGTACCGAGCTTTGCCGAACGTAACTTGATAAACTGAGGTGACAGATATGAACATTCTTCAATACTCTTATAAAAAAAGAGGGAAAATTGAGTTTGTATTTGAAGGCTGGCCTCACTCAAAAGTTACAATGGTTCCTATCAAAGGCTACTATTTTGTCCGCTTTATCAAATGGAGCAGCCTGGATCCAATCGTGACAAGAAATGACCTTGAAAAAATGGAGTGGGCTGCGAACCAATATTTCGGCACAGCCCCCTTCTATCGAAAACGAAAGGCATTTGAAACCCCATCGTCCGGAAAATAGGCGATGGGGCTTTTTAGCGGACGATGCGGAAAAGAGACGGAACATCCAGTCTGGTCGCCTGAGACAGAAGGTAGGCTGACTGTAAGGCTCCTTTTTTCCTAAAAGAATTCAGCTTATCAATAATTTGCTGTCCGTTTAAGATACCAAGACCATGGGCAAAATATTTATCTTCCCCCAGTAAAATCACATTTTCGCCTCTCCATTGCGCCTTTTGCGGATCAAATTCAGGATTCTTAAAATACAAACAATCTCCAAGGAAAAAGTGGTGTCCTGTTTCCGTATATATCGGCAATTTCTCATAATGCCAGTCATATAAAATAATTCTGTCAAAGCTGGCATTGAATTTATCTTCTCCGATTGTATCGATTAAGGCCAAGTAATAAATGATAACGATTGCGGTTGCGCATTCAAACGCATAAAACGGGCCGTTCTCTGCAATGTCCCGAATCGCTTTTGAAGGCGGCATTCTGTATTTCAGCTCCAAGGCGCCCTCCGGTGAAACCCTCCAATACGTTGTATTCCCGTATGTTTTTAAAAAAGTGGCAAACTTCGCCCCGCTTTTGTGCAGCGTCTTTGCCGCTGCTACAATATTCATCCGCAGTTTAAGCTCAAACATCAGTTCAGCAATTGAATGATAATCAAACTGAACAGGCGTCTCAATCATCTCTTTTAACAGCGGATTCAGATTTTGATCAATCTGCCAATTTTCAATATCCTGGGGACGGAGCAATTGTCCTGATACAATAATCATGTTTAGCCCCCCTTGTTTTTTATAGGATATGCAAAGGGCTTGGGCAATGAAAGTTAAAAAGACAGAAGACAGCCAAAAAGAACTTCTTCCATTTTTTATTTTAAAACTTTTTTAAGCAGCCGATATATACTGTATCAAACCTGAAGGAGCAAGTGACATGAAGACTTTTATCAATTGGCTGAAGAAACCGTCTATTTCAAAGAAATTAATCGTCTCATTTATCGCGATTCTCATTATCCCTATTCTTATATTAGAATTTAGTTCTTACCGAAGCGCCAGCGGAAAGCTGGATCAGGAAATTATGGGAAATGCGAAAAACAGTGTCGATACATTTAATACAACTGTTACAAATAATCTGGGAGAAAAAGCGAAAGCAGTCACCTTTTTCAGTGAATCTCTTAAAAGATCCGCATTCAAAGGGAAATCTAATCAAGAAGAGATCAAAGCTAAATTTTCACAATATGTATCTATTAATCAAGGAGTAGCCAGAATTTATGGGGGCGCAGATAACGGCACTTACGTACAAGCGCCAAAAGAGAAATTGCCGGAAGGATACGACCCGAGACAACGCCCTTGGTACCAGGATGCGATGAAGGCCGGCGGTGAAATTGTCGTGACAGATCCTTACGTGGCTGCGAGTGACGGAAGCATGGTCATTACCATTGCACAGGAGCTGAAGGACGGATCTGGCGTTGTCGCCATGGATATTACCATTGATAAATTGTTAGAACAAATGAAACAAATCAAGGTCGGAAAAGAAGGTTATGCTTTCATTGCAACAAAAAACAAAACCTATGTCGCCCACAAGAACCATAAGGCTGGAGAAAAGCTTTCAGGCGACTGGGTAGCCAAAATGTATGCGAATGACAGCGGTGAACTCCAGTATACTCTTAATAACGAAGATAAAAAGATGACCTATACTACAAACGAACTGACTGGTTGGAAAATAGCCGGCACAATGTATATGGATGAAATTAAGGATGCCTCAAATTCTGTGCTGACAACAGGAATGATTGTGCTGATTGCTTCCATTGTGGCAGGAGGAATTTTAATTCTGTTTATCGTTCGTTCGATTACAAAACCGTTAAAACGTCTTGTTCAATCATCGAAAACGATCAGCAGGGGGGATCTGACCGAAACGATCGAAATCCATTCAAAGGATGAGCTTGGGGAGCTTGGGGAAAGCTTCAATGAAATGGGACAATCTCTCCGCTCGCTGATCAGCACTATTCAGGACTCGGTGAACAATGTGGCCGCATCTTCCGAACAGCTTACCGCATCTGCCGGGCAGACGAGTAAAGCCACCGAGCATATTACGATGGCGATTGAGCAGTTCTCAAACGGAAACGAGGAGCAAAGCGAAAAGGTTGAATCCAGCTCTCATCAGCTGAACTTAATGAATGAAGGACTCCAGCAAGTCTCACAAACATCGTCAGATATTACAAAGGCATCTATCCAATCAACGGAAATCGCCGGAACGGGTGAGAAGTTTGTGCAGCAGACAGTCGGACAAATGAACTCGATTAATCAATCTGTTCAGCAGGCTGAAGCTGTTGTCAAAGGCTTAGAAGGAAAATCAAAAGACATCACAAGCATTTTGAGAGTCATCAACGGAATCGCTGACCAAACAAATCTGCTTGCACTAAACGCAGCCATTGAAGCGGCGCGTGCCGGAGAGTCAGGACGCGGCTTCTCTGTCGTAGCGGAGGAAGTGCGCAAGCTGGCTGTCCAATCAGCCGATTCAGCAAAAGAAATCGAAAAGCTGATCCAAGAAATCGTCGCAGAAATCGAAACCTCTCTTCACATGTTTAAAGAGGTCAATCAGGAAGTACAGTCCGGACTTGTTGTCACAGACAATACAAAAGAAAGCTTCCAGAGCATTTTCAGCATGACAAACGAAATCGCGGGCAAGCTGCAGACGATGAATTCCACCGTCGAGCAGCTGTCAGACCGTTCACAGCATGTTTCAGCAGCAGTCAGCGGCATTGCAGACGTGTCGAAAGAAAGCTCGGCAAGCATCCAGGACATTGCCGCATCAGCTGAAGAACAGCTTGCTTCCATGGAAGAAATCAGTTCCTCAGCGACGACTCTTGCGCAGATGGCAGAAGAGCTTCGCGATCTGACGAAACAATTTAAAATCGAGTAAAAACCGAAAAACAGCGCTATCAAAGCGCTGTTTTTTTATATGGTAAACAATAATAAAGTCCTAGTTTAACAGGTGAATTTAGAACTATTTTTCATTTTTTCCTCCATTTTCAATGTAATTTAAAGGAAGATCTGCCGATATAATTTGTAAATTATTGAAAGAAGGTTCAAAAGGAAATGAAAAAAACACTCACCACTATTCGCAGATCATCAATTGCAAGGAGACTTATTATTTCTTTCCTGCTGATCTTAATTGTTCCGATAACCGCCCTTTCGGTTAGCGCTTATCAATCAGCAGTTGCCTCACTTGATGTACAGATGACGCAAAGCGCAAAGGAAAATGTTCAGATATTAGATCACATCATTGATGATAAAATCAGCACGACTGAAAAAAGCCTCGCATATTTCAGCGATTGGGCTACAGAAGAAAAGTTTCAGGATAAAAAGAAAACAGAGCTGAAACAGGAATTTAAACAATTTATCCAAATGAATGATAATGTCGCTGCGGTATTTTCAAGCGGCAAAGACGGGGAATTCACCCGTTATCCGTACGCTGACATGCCAAGTGACTTTAATGCTTTGGAACGAGATTGGTACAAAGAAGCAATGGCCAATAAAGGCAAAACAATTGTCACTGAGCCTTATGAATCGATTTCATCAGGAAAAATGGTCGTCACCATCGCCCGTCAAACGGTGGATGGGTCAGGCGTTGTCGCCATTGATATGAAAATTGATGACTTAGTCACTACCGCGAAAGGAATCAATATCGGAAAAGAAGGCTATGCTTTTATCTTGAGCCAAAACAAGAAAGTCATCGCCTACTCCGGAGAAAAAGCGGGAACAGAGCTAAAAGGGGACTGGGTTGATAAGCTCTACAAGGATAAAAGCGGGGACTTTGAATATACGTACAAAGGCAAAAAGAAAAAAATGGCATTTGCAACAAGCGAAACAACAGGCTGGAAAATCAGCGGCACGATGTATGCAAACGAGATTCACGATGCTGCAAGCAGGGTTCTGATCATGGCTTCAATCGTTCTGGCGATTGCCATCGCAGCTGGAATGACGGCGATTTATTTTGTGATTCGATCCATCACAAAGCCATTGAGACGCATTGTCGCATCCGCTGAAAAAATTAGTGAAGGCGATCTAACCGAAACGATTGAAATCAATTCAAAAGATGAACTCGGCGTTCTGAGCGAGAGCTTCAATCATATGGCACACTCGCTTCGCTCGCTCATTCACGGGATCAAAGACTCAGTAGAGCACGTTGCCTCATCGTCTGAAGAGCTGACTGCATCGGCAGACCAGACAAGCAGAGCCACTGAGCACATTACGATGGCTATCGAGCAATTTTCAAACGGCAGTGAAAGCCAAAGCGAGAAAATAGAAACGACAACCGAACAAATTAATGAAATGAATGACGGATTGGCAGAGCTGGCGCGGGCTGCAGCAGTGATTACAGAAACATCCGCAGATTCAACAGAAGTGTCAAGTAAAGGGGAGACACTCGTCCAGAAAACAGCCGGCCAAATGAACACAATTGACCATTCTGTAAAAGCAGCGGAACAAGTGGTGAAAGGGCTGGAGATCAAATCAAAGGATATCACGAATATTTTGCGTGTCATCAACGGCATTGCGGATCAAACCAATCTTTTGGCTTTAAATGCCGCCATTGAAGCGGCCAGAGCGGGTGAATACGGACGGGGCTTCTCAGTCGTCGCTGAGGAAGTGAGAAAGCTCGCGGTACAGTCGGCTGACTCGGCAAAAGAAATTGAATCGCTGATCAGTGAAATAGTAAAAGAAATTCACACATCACTGAACGTGCTTCAGTCCGTAAACAAAGAAGTTAAAACAGGGCTTGTCATGACGGATGAAACTAAACAGAGCTTCAAACATATATCGCAAATGACCAATCAAATTGCTTCCGAGCTGCAAAACATGAATGCGACGGTTGAGGAGCTGTCAGCGGGAGCTCAAGAAATTTCCGCAGCTTCAAATGATATCACAGCCATTTCTAAGGAAAGCTCGGATGGCATCCAAGATATCGCCGCTTCAGCTGAGGAACAGCTGGCTTCCATGGAGGAGATTAGTTCATCTGCACTGACGCTTGAAAGAATGTCTGAAGAACTCCGTGATCTGACAAAACAATTTAAAGTAGATAAATAATAGGTCTAAAATACTATTTATTTATGGGAAATTAGTTACTTTTGTTAAATTTCTTCTTTTTTGCTGTATATATTTACCCATTTCCAGCCGATATGAAGGGTAGCATAAAAAAGGAGAAATGAATGATGAAAAAAATACTCCAACTCATAAAACAAAGATCAATTACACGGAAGCTTCTTGTTTCCTTTCTGTCGATCCTCATCATACCGGTTGTTATATTGGCGATCTTTGCGTATCAATCGGCTAGCAGCTCACTCGACAGACAGATGATGGGGAGCGCATTGGAAAATGTACAGCAATTAAACGAAATCATTAACACCAGCATCGGCGAAAAAGAAAACAGTGCTGATTATTTCAGCGAATGGCTGACAAAAGAGAAATACAATGCAAAAAGCAATGCAAGCATTGCAGAGAAATTCTCACAATATATCAGCATTAACAAGGATGTAGAATCCATTTATACAAGTGACACAAAAGGGCACTTTACCCGCTATCCGGATCTTCCGATGCCAAGCGGCTACAATCCGGTTGAACGCGACTGGTACAAAAAAGCGGTTGCAAATAAAGGGAAAGTCGTGATCACAGACCCTTATAAAACCGCGTCGACAAATACGATGGTTGTGACAATCGCCCAGCAGACAAAAGATGGTTCAGGCGTTATCGCAATCAACATGACCATTGAAAATCTGCTGAAAACAACCAAAAAAGTCAACATCGGCACACAAGGCTACGCATTTATCATGACGAAGGACAAAAAAGTTGTCGCTCATCCTAATGAAAAATCAGGAACTGAATTAAAAGGCGACTGGCTCGATAAGATGTTGAGTGCTGATAAAGGCGATTTTCAATACACCATGGATGGCGATAAGAAAAAAATGGCCTTTGACACAAACAAGTTGACGGGATGGAAGATCGGCGGCACCATGTATTTGGATGAAATCCATGAGGCAGCCCAGCCTGTCCTACACCTTGCTTTAATTGTCTTGGCCGCAGCTATTATCATAGGGATTATCGTCATGACTTTGATCATTCGGTCGATTACAACACCGCTGAAACAGCTTGTCGGTTCCTCTAAGCGGATCAGCGAGGGAGATTTGACGGAAACCATTGATATCCGTTCAAAAGATGAATTGGGCGAGCTTGGCAAAAGCTTTAACAATATGGCGTCGTCACTTCGTTCTCTCATACACGCCATCCAGGATTCCGTAGATAATGTTGCCGCTTCCTCTGAGGAGCTCACTGCATCAGCTGCGCAAACGAGCAAGGCAACAGAGCACATTACATTGGCGATTGAACAATTTTCTAACGGCAATGAAAAACAAAACGAAAACATTGAAACGGCAGCAGAGCACATTTATCAAATGAATGACGGGTTGACGAATATGGCTCAAGCTTCTGAAGTGATCACTGATTCATCTGTTCAATCGACAGAAATTGCAAGTGAAGGCGGCAAGCTTGTTCATCAAACCGTCGGCCAAATGAATGTCATTGACAAGTCCGTTAAAGAAGCGGAGCAAGTCGTACGCGGATTGGAAACGAAATCGAAAGATATTACAAACATTTTGCGTGTGATCAATGGCATCGCAGACCAGACGAACCTGCTTGCCTTAAACGCAGCAATTGAAGCAGCGCGCGCAGGCGAGTACGGCCGCGGCTTCTCCGTTGTAGCGGAAGAAGTAAGAAAACTGGCAGTACAGTCAGCAGATTCAGCAAAAGAGATTGAAGGATTAATCATCGAAATTGTGAAGGAAATCAATACATCACTCGGCATGTTCCAATCTGTCAATCAAGAGGTGCAGACAGGACTTGACATCACAGATAAAACAGAAATGAGCTTCAAACGCATTTCTGAAATGACGAACCAAATCGCCGGCGAACTGCAAAATATGAGTGCGACGGTTCAGCAGCTTTCTGCCAGCTCCGAAGAAGTTTCGGGAGCGTCTGAGCACATTGCATCGATTTCAAAAGAAAGTTCAGCGCATATACAAGATATCGCGGCGTCAGCCGAAGAGCAGCTTGCTTCCATGGAAGAAATCAGCTCGTCTGCAGAGACCCTTTCGTCTATGGCGGAAGAGCTTCGCGATATGACCAAACGATTCAAAATCGAATAATAAGCCTTAACACCCAAGCTTGTTACGCTTGGGTGTTTTTTTTAGTTTTTTTATTAAACCTTTTATCCTAGTTTGACGATATTAGATTTATCTTAAAGGAGGAGTCAACAAGAATGGGAAAATTCATACATTGGATCAAACAGCCATCGATCAGCAAACCGCTAATCGCTGCGTTTCTGGCAGTGCTTATTTTGCCGGTTGGGGTTTTAGCATATTTCAGTTATCAATCAGCTTGGAACGCGTTAGACAGAGAGCTCATAAACAGTGCGAAGGGAAATGTTGAAGAACTAAACAGTACGCTGCAAAATAAATTAGAAGATAAAGTAAAAGCAATAGATTATTATAGTGAGACAGTCGATAAAGACATATTGTTAGGCAAAAACAAAACATTACTGAAAGAGAAATTTAAGCAGTACACGACACTTAACGACGATGTAGGCGCAATCTATGCTGCTTCAGAAGATAAGAAGCTTTATAAATATCCGGATAGCGGTGTTCCGAAAGGTTTCGATCCGACAGGACGTGACTGGTACAAACAGGCGGTTGCGGAAAAAGGACAAGCTGTTTTCTCAGAACCGTATACTGATGAAGCGACAGGAGATATCGTTGTCACAATTTCAAAACAATTAAAAGACGGTTCAGGGGTTATAGCGCTTGATTTAAACCTGGATGAAGTGCTTACTGCATCACAAAGAATCAAAATCGGTAAAGAAGGCTTTGCATTTATTACGACTGGCAACAAAAAATATATCGCCCATCCGACAATTAAGCCGGGGACAACCGGATCCGGCGATTGGACAAACCAAGTATATTCCAAAAAAGAAGGCTCATTTGAATATATATTCGAAGGCAAAGAAAAGAAAATGGCCTTTACGACAAATAAACTGACTGGCTGGAAAATCGCAGGCACATATTTTGTCAGTGAATTGCAAGATGCTTCAAGTCCGGTGCTGAACACTGCGGTTATCATTCTATGCGTGTCAATTGTAATCGGCGGCATACTCATACTCTATATTATTCGTGCCATCACCAAGCCGTTAAGAAAACTTGTCTCAACGTCTGCAAAAATCAGCAGTGGAGATCTCACAGAAGTCATTGACATTCACTCGAAAAACGAGTTTGGCCAGCTTGGCGAAAGCTTTAATGAAATGTCTGCATCATTGCGTTCTGTAATCGGCGTTATTCAAACGTCTGTAGAAAACGTTGCTTCATCTTCTGAGGAGCTGACGGCAAGCGCAGCCCAAACGAGCAAGGCAACTGAACATATTACACTTGCCATCGAACAATTCTCAGATGGCAACGAGGCACAAAGCGAGAAACTGGAAACAAGCTCAAATCATCTTTCTCAAATGAACGAGGGGATTTCAAAAGTGGCTCAGGCCTCTTCAACCATTACGAAATCATCGATTCAGTCCTCTGAGGCAGCGGGCAGCGGAGAAAAGCTGGTGGAGCATACAGTCGGCCAGATGAAAACAATTGACCAATCCGTTCAAAAAGCGGAAGCGGTTGTGAAGGGCCTTGAAACAAAATCGCAAGATATCACAAGCATCTTGAATGTGATTAATGGCATTGCTGATCAAACCAACCTGCTTGCATTAAATGCTGCGATTGAGGCGGCAAGAGCGGGAGAATACGGAAGAGGTTTCTCAGTAGTTGCGGAAGAGGTTAGAAAACTTGCTGTACAATCAGCAGACTCCGCCAAGGAAATTGAAGGATTAATTCAAGAGATTGTCAGGGAAATCAGCACCTCACTTTCAATGTTCCAATCCGTGAATCATGAAGTGAAAGAAGGCTTGCAGATTACGGATCAAACAGCGGAAAGCTTTAAACAAATCTATGAGATGACAACCCAAATTTCCGGCGAATTGCAAAACTTGAACGCGACGGTTGAACAACTGTCAGCCGGATCACAGGAAGTGTCAAGTGCTGTTGAAGATATTTCTGCAGTGGCGAAAGAAAGCTCAGCAGGCATTCAGGATATCGCAGCTTCGGCGGAAGAACAGCTTGCGTCCATGGAAGAAATCAGCTCTTCAGCGGAAACGTTGGCAAACATGGCGGAAGAACTTCAGGACATTACGAAGAAATTTAAAATAGAATCATAATGAAACAAGAAAGCGGCATATCTGCTGCTTTCTTTTTTGTTAAAAGCAAAAATAAACAAAAACAATTCAAAAACAAACAGAAATCATATATAATGAAAACGGATACAAATAAAAGGGGATGGAGGAATATCAAATATGGCGAAACATATATGGGATTCAGAGCGAGCTGCACGGCTGCCTAAAGGTGTAGAGGAATTGGTGTACAGGTCCAATCTGATCGGGTCAGACCGCACTGTCTGCAACTGGGGCGGGGGGAATACATCTATGAAAACAACGGAAAAGGATTTTAGAGGCCGTGAAATAGAAGTCATGTGGGTAAAAGGAAGCGGTTCGGATTTGGCAACAATGAAAGCGCATAACTTTACCGGTTTGAAATTAGATGATATCCGCCCGCTGATTAAAAGGGACCAAATGCCAGATGAAGAAATGGTAGACTACCTGTCTCATTGTATGATAGACAGCAAACATCCCCGCCCTTCAATTGAAACGCTATTACACGCTTTTCTGCCATACAAACATGTTGACCATACCCATCCAGATGCGATTATCAGCATATGCTGTGCGGATAATGGAAAACAAATCGCTGAAGACATTTACGGAAATCGGTTTGTATGGGTGCCATACGTCCGTCCTGGATTTACTTTGTCTAAAATGATCGCTGAAGGCGTAGCAAACAATCCCCACGCCGAGCTTATATTAATGGAGAAACACGGCTTAGTCACTTGGGGAGAGACGTCTGAAACATGTTATCAAAAAACGATATCCATCATTCAAGAAGCCGAGCAGTATGTTAACGATCGTATCAATCAGCATGAGGTATTCGGAGGCAAAAGGTATCAGCCGCTGCCGGAGGATAAAAGAAAACAAATCTTGGCAGGCATCATGCCTGTGATCAGAGGAGCAGTAAGTGAAGAAAAGAAAATGATCCTTTCCTATGATGATCATGACGATGTCTTGGAATTTGTAAACAGTGTCCAAGCGCCAGCACTTTCGCAAATCGGTGCGGCATGCCCGGATCACCTTGTTCACACAAAACGGGTTCCGCTGTACATTGATTGGAATCCGGAAACTCAAGATGTGCACAAGCTTGCAGATCTGATCAAGTCAGGAGTCGAGACCTTTACATCAGAGTATCAGGCTTACTTTACACGAAATCAGCAGGATGGGGATCAAATCTTTGAATCCTCCCCACGGGTGATATTGATTCCGGGAATCGGAATGGTGAATACAGGAAAAAGTTATGCCATGTCTAAAGTAAGCGGGGCTTTATATCGGAGGGCCATCGCCGTGATGAAAGGAGCAACCGCTCTGGGGCAATTTGTTTCTTTACATGAAAATGAATCCTACCATGTCGAATATTGGCCGCTCGAACTATATAAACTCACGCTGGCCCCGCCGGAAGCAGAATTTTCCCGAAAAGTAGCGTTGATAACTGGAGGAGCCGGCGGAATCGGCAGTGCAGCATGCCGCCGATTTGCAGCTGAGGGAGGGCACGTGATCGTAGCTGATCTGAATATAGAAGGTGCACAGAAAATTGCCGGGGAAATAAACGATGCATACGGAGAAGGACGGGCAATGGCTGTCAAAATGGATGTGACAAAGGAGGAAGACGTACAATCAGCTTTTGAACGAGCGGCGCTTGCTTACGGCGGCATTGATATCGTCGTCAATAATGCCGGGCTGGCCACATCAAGCCCATTTGACGAAACAAGTCTAAAAGAATGGAATCTTAATATGAATGTTTTAGGAACAGGCTATTTCCTTGTAGCCCGTGAAGCGTTTAAACAGATGAAACACCAAAATAGAGGCGGAAGCATGGTATTTGTCGGATCGAAAAATTCGGTTTATGCGGGCAAAAACGCCTCTGCCTACAGCTCGGTTAAGGCGCTTGAAACCCATTTAGCAAGATGCATTGCTGCAGAAGGTGGAGAATTCGGCATTAGGGTCAACTCTGTTTTGCCTGATGCGGTTCTTCAAGGATCGGCAATCTGGGGTTCAAGCTGGCGGGAGGAACGAGCCGCGGCGTACGGGATTGAACCGGATCAGCTGGAGGAACATTACCGGAAACGGACAGCATTGCTCGTCAATATTTACCCGGAGGATATTGCCGAAGCCATTGCATTCTTCGCTTCTTCCAAAGCCGAAAAAACAACGGGCTGCATGATCACGGTAGACGGCGGCGTTCCTGCTGCTTTTACGCGTTAGAAATATGCTATGATAAAAAATATAAGACGGACTACGATATGAGGAAGGGCGTTACCGATGCTAGTAGCAGAACGGCAGCAAAAAATAGTGGAAATAGTAAATATGCGTTCAAGCATCCGCGTTTCCGAATTAAGTGACATATTTTCAGTCACAGAGGAAACCATTCGGCGTGATCTTGAAAAGCTTGAAAAAGAACATAAACTGAGCCGGAGCCACGGAGGAGCGGTCAGTATTCAGCAGAAGGAATCAGAAATTCATTTTTCTGAACGGGAAATCACGAATGTCATCGAAAAAAAAGCCATCGCTCACGAAGCGGCCAAATATGTAAAAAGCGGAGACCGAATCATTCTCGATGCAAGCACAACCGCTTGGTACATGGCAAAAATACTCCCTGACATTGAGCTCACCGTGATTACAAACTCAATGAAAGCAGCTATTGAACTCAGCAATAAAGAAAACATATCAGTCATTTCAACAGGCGGCATTTTGCTGGAAAAATCATTATCGTTTGCCGGCCCGTTAGCAGAGCGTTCACTTGAGACCTATCATGTCAATAAAACCTTTCTGTCATGTAAGGGATTTGACGTACACAACGGGATGAGTGATTCAAATGAGTGGCAGGCGCTGCTCAAAAAACGGATGATCGAAAGGTCGGACCAGACCATTTTGATGGCCGATTCAAGCAAATGGGGGAACCGCGAGTTTTCACATATTGCCTCGCTGCAAGATGTCAGCCGCCTTATTACGGATTCTGGACTTGATCCGGCATCGGTAAAAGCTCTTGAGGACAAAAAGGTGAAGGTGACAGCTGTTCCTCTTTCGAAGAGAGGGTGAAAGGATGATTTATACTGCCATTGATATAGGCGCATCAAGCGGGAGAATCATGGTAGGTGAACTGAATGAAGGGAAGCTTGACATACAAGAGATTCACAGGTTCGCTAACGGTTTCAGTCAAAGAGACGGGCATTGCTTTTGGGATATTGATCATTTGCTAAAACAAATCCTGCAAGGACTGCAAAAAGTAAAGACGCTTGGGTATGAACACTGCACCGTAGGCATTGATACATGGGCAGTTGATTATGTCTTACTGGACGAAAAAGGCGATCGGTTGCGGGAAGCAATCTCCTACCGTGATAGAAGAACAGATCACACAATAGACAAACTGGAACATACCCTCTCAAAAGCCGCAATTTATCAAAAAACAGGAATACAATTTCAGCCTTTCAACACGATCTATCAATTATATGAGGAAGACCGTGAGCTGCTGATAAAGACAGACAAAATTATGATGATTCCTGATTATTTAGGCTATTGTTTAACCGGAAAAGCTGTAACGGAAATCACAAATGCGTCCACAACACAGCTTTTAAACGCCTCAACGGGAAATCTTGATCCTGAATTGCTTGAAGCCGTGTCCGTTCAGGAACAGCAATTTGCCCCGCTGACTGAACCGGGGTGTGAACTCGGGAAGCTAAGAAATGAGTGGTTCCCGGATTATGATCTCCCGGCGTGCAAGGTGATGACAGTCGCAACACATGATACGGCCTCGGCCGTCATTGCAGCGCCAGGCGTACATGATGGCTGGGCGTATATCAGCAGCGGAACATGGTCGTTAATCGGGGTTGAAAACAAAACACCGATAATAACTGATCTTGCTTTAGAAAACAACTATACAAATGAACGCGGCGCAAACAACACCATTCGCTTTCTCAAAAACATTATCGGCATGTGGGTGATACAAGAAGTCAGACAGCAGTTACAAGCAGATTACTCCTTCCAGCAGCTTGCAGAAGAAGCCAAAAAAACAGAACCATTCCAGCAATTTATAAACTTAAATGATAAACGATTCCTGAATCCAGAAAACATGATAAAGGAAATACAACATTATTGCAGACAAACCCGCCAAAAGATTCCCCGCACTGCAGGCGAACTTGCCTGCTGCATCTACAGCAATTTAGCCATCATCTATGCGATAGCCATCAAAGAGCTCGAAACAATCACAGAACAACCGATCGAGCAATTTCATATCATCGGCGGCGGAGCCCGGAATGATTTCTTAAATCAATTAACGGCAGACATGAGTGGAAAAGCGGTATATGCAGGGCCGATAGAGGCAACTGCCATCGGAAATCTTTTGATGCAAATGATTGCTGCCAAAGAAGTCAAAGACATAAAAGAAGCCCGGCAAGTCGTCAGAAATTCCTTTCCGATCAAAGTGTTTACACCTAAAGACATTGACAGAAGCACCATCATTCAGTCATTTCAGCAAACCGTTTTGAAAGCGCTATCTAAATGATGAAGAGGTGAAAAGGTTTGAAAAGAAAAGCCAGTATCATGTTTGTCCATCAAGACAAGTACGAAGAATACAAACAGCGGCATGATGACATTTGGCCAGAGATGGCAGAAGCACTCAAAGCTCATGGAGCACACCATTATTCCATTTTTCTAGACGAGGAAACAGGCAGGCTTTTTGCATATTTAGAAATAGAGGATGAAGAGAAATGGAGAAAGATGGCGGACACGGAAGTTTGCCAAAGATGGTGGAAATCGATGGCGCCATTAATGAAAACAAATTCGGATTTCAGTCCTGTTGCGATAGATCTAAAGGAAGTTTTTTATTTGGATTGAAAAACTGATAAAGGGAGAGAGCCGTATGACCATAAAAGCCAATTATGACAGTGCAAAACAGGCATATGAAAAATGGGGAATTGATGTTGAAGAGGCGCTTCGGCAATTAGAGCAAGTGCCCATTTCGATCCACTGCTGGCAGGGTGACGACATTGAAGGCTTTGAAGTAAATAAGGGCGAGCTTTCAGGCGGAATTGACGTGACCGGCAATTATCCCGGAAAAGCGCAAACTCCTGAAGAATTAAGAAGAGATTTGGAGAAGGCTCTTTCTCTCATTCCTGGAAAGCACCGCGTAAACCTGCATGCGATATACGCAGAAACAAACAGGGAAGCGGTAGAACGTGACGAATTGAAGCCGCAGCATTTTGAAAACTGGGTGAAATGGGCAAAAAACCTTGGTCTCGGTTTAGATTTTAATCCAACCTTGTTTTCGCATGAGAAAGCGGCTGACGGACTCACCCTTTCACACCCTGATCCCGACATCAGAGAATTTTGGATCAGGCATTGCATCGCTTGCCGCCGTATCGGGGAATACTTCGGGAAAGAATTAGGAACACCTTGCTTGACGAATATTTGGATTCCCGACGGCTATAAGGATATCCCGAGTGATAGGCTGACACCGCGTAAAAGACTAAAAGAATCACTGGATCGGATCTTCGCAGAGGAGATCAGTGAACATCACAATCTTGATTCAATCGAGAGCAAGCTGTTCGGGCTTGGCTCCGAATCATATGTTGTCGGATCTCATGAATTTTATTTAGCTTATGCTTTGACGAATCATAAGCTTTGTTTACTTGATACAGGCCATTTCCATCCGACTGAGACGGTATCAAACAAGATCTCGTCCATGCTGCTTTACACAGACAAGCTTGCCTTGCACGTATCGCGGCCTGTTCGTTGGGATAGCGACCATGTAGTGGTTTTGGATGATGAATTGAGAGAAATCGCTCTTGAAATTGTACGAAATCATGCTCTTGAGAAGGTCGCCATCGGTCTGGATTTTTTCGATGCCAGCATTAACCGTGTAGCCGCCTGGACCATCGGAACGAGAAATATGATCAAAGCTTTATTGTATGCCCTGCTTCTCCCGAACGGATATTTAAAACAATTGCAGGAAGAGGGCCGCTATACAGAAAGGCTGGCCCTGATGGAGGAATTCAAAACATATCCTTTCGGAGCCATCTGGGATTCCTACTGTGAGCAAATGGGCGTTCCGGTAAAAGAGGCATGGCTTCATGACATCAAAGAATATGAGCAACAGGTGCTTTTAAAAAGGAAGGCATCTTCTCCGATTGCCTAATAAAAAATCCGCCGCGGCATTTGCACGCGGGCGGATTTTTTTAAGCTTGATCAGCAGGGTATACAATCCCCATTTGCTTTCTTGCTTCTTCCATAATCTTTGCAGTGGTCAAAGACCGTTCAAATGTATTTTCTTCAGATTCCAGCTTATTCTCTTTTATGAGCGTGACAAATTCTTCTGCTTCATAGAACATCGCTGGTTTAGGATCAGGGATCGCGATGTTTTCAAGGCGGCCGTCCCGGTAGCGGATTTCAACACGTTCAGGCCGGTGAATCGTATCGATTACAATCGTCCCGTCTTCACCCTGGATTTCAGCCGGGGCATAGGAAGTAGTGATTTTGGAATGCATCAGAACAGCTTCGAACCCGTCGTAAGACAGAATGACAGTTCCTTCTCCGTCCACTCCGGAGGATAAAGCATATCCGTTTGCTTTTACATCCTTCGGCGCGCCAAACAACACAACAGCCGGATAAATACAATAGACGCCAATATCCATTAATGACCCATTGGAAAGCTCAGGCTGAAACGCATTCAAAACAGTTCCGCTTCTGAACGCGTCATATCGTGAGGAATACTGGCAGTAGCTTGCGGTAAATCTGCGGACAGTGCCGATTTTATGCAGGTGTTTTTTCAGCTCTTTGAAATTCGGCAGGAAAGTGGTCTTCATTGCTTCCATGAGAACAACGCCGTTTGCCTTAGCCGCTGAGATCATCTCTTCTGTTTCTTTTGTATTCGAAGCAAACGGCTTCTCACAAAGCACATGCTTGCCATGGTTCATAAAGAGAACGGCTTGTTCCTTGTGAAGAGCGTTCGGGCTCGCTATGTATACGGCATCAAAGCCATCGCTCGCCGCCATTTCCTGAAGGTCTGAGAAGGCATGCGCAGCGTTGTGTTTAGCAGCAAACTCGCCAGCGCGTTCAGCCGATCTTGAATAAACAGCAGTCAGCTGAAAATCTTCGATATCCGCTGCTGACTCAAGAAAGCGGTCTGTAATCCAGTTGGTTCCTATTATTGCAAAACGTATCACTCGTATCGCTCCTTTTGCATGATATAGCTAAATTATAGCTTAAAAAGAACAAAATCACATGATAGATATAAATAGAATGTTAAAACCGTGAAAGCTTTTCCAGCAATTAACGGTTTTTATTTTTCATTATAGGGACGATAGTGTACAATTTAATTAAACTATGTATGACGGAGGAACGATAGTGGAGACGTTGCAAACATGGAGCGGCAGATTCAAGCGATTCTTCTTGGATAATAAGTTTGTTTTATTTTTGCTTGTGCTGCTGCTGATTGGTTTAAATATTCTAGTATTTACAAAAACATCATTTATTTTCACCCCGATTATTGTTTTGCTCAAAACGATATCACTTCCGATTATTTTGACAGGCATTGTTTTTTATCTGTTAAACCCGGTCGTCGATTTCCTTGAGAGAAGAAGAATAAGAAGAATCTATTCTATATTGCTGCTATATCTATTGGTTATCGGGCTGATCACGATCACAATCGTGTCGATCATTCCCTTCTTAAAAGAACAAATTATGAGTTTAATCGACAACATCCCAAGATATGTGGATATCGTTGAAAATCAGACGAAACAGCTGATCGGCAGCAACTTCGTCAATCAGGCCCAGCAAACGACGAACATCAATATATCTGATCTCGCAACAAAGGTTTCAGATCAGGCAGCGACAATTGTGAACAGTACCTTTACCGGCGTTGGGAATTTTATCGGCGCCCTGACTGAGATTATCATTTCAATCGTTACGGTTCCGTTTATCCTTTTCTATTTGTTAAAGGACGGAAAAAAATTGCCGGTCTACATACTGAAGTTTGTTCCGACGCAATTGAAAGAACAGACATACACAGTCTTAAGCGAAATGAATCATCGGTTAAGCTCTTATATCAGAGGCCAGATCATTGTCAGCTTCTGTATCGGGTTTTTGCTGTTTATCGGTTATTTGATTATCGGGCTGGATTATGCTTCATTGCTTGCAGTCATTGCGGCTTGCACAAGCATCGTTCCATATTTAGGGCCAACGATTGCCATTACGCCTGCGATTATCATTGCCATAGTGACATCGCCGCTCATGCTGCTTAAGCTGGTGATCGTTTGGACGATTGTTCAGCTGATTGAAGGGAAGCTGATCTCTCCGCAAATTATGGGAAAAAACCTTCACATCCATCCGATTACGATTATTTTTCTGCTGTTAACAGCCGGCAAGCTGTTCGGCGTTGTTGGAATCATTCTTGCGATTCCCGGCTATGCGGTTGCCAAAGTCATTACGACACATTTATTTGACTGGTTTAAAATGCGGTCACATTTATACGATGAAGAAAAAAATGAAAATACGCCGGGGCATAAAGTGTGATTTTCGTTTATAGTTATATAAGACGGGCTTTCCATTTATGGGAAGCTCCCGTTATGTAAAAAAATAAATGTCTAATGGGGAGAATCAAAATCATGACTCTATGGGAATTGTTTGTAGCCGCCATTTTAGGAATCGTAGAAGGATTAACAGAGTACGCGCCGGTTTCTTCGACAGGACATATGATTATAGTAGACGACATCTGGCTTAAATCAAGTAATCTGATGTCAGAAGAAGCTGCTAACTCATTCAAGGTGGTTATTCAGCTAGGCTCCATTTTAGCAGTAGCTATCGTGTTTAAAGACCGAATTTTAAATTTACTGGGCTTGAAAAAAAATATTACAAGCGACCAGGAGCAGGGACATAAATTAAGCATTGCCCAAATTGCCGTCGGACTCGTGCCTGCAGCTGTTCTCGGCTTTTTGTTTGAAGATTACATTGATGAATATTTATTTTCCGTTAAAACTGTGGCCATCGGTTTAATTGCCGGGGCAATCCTCATGCTTTTTGCTGACTGGGTCAATAAACGGAAAACAGCGACAGACACACTCGACCGCATTTCCTATAAACAGGCGATAGCCGTCGGCTTATTCCAATGTCTTGCCCTTTGGCCGGGTTTCTCGCGTTCGGGTTCAACCATTTCCGGCGGTGTTATTCTCGGATTAAACCACCGAGCTGCAGCCGACTTTACGTTTATTATGGCGATGCCGATCATGATGGGAGCCAGCTTTCTAAGCCTCGTGAAGCATTGGGACAGCTTAAGCTCGGATCTGATGCCATTTTTCATCGTCGGCTTTATCTGTGCCTTTGTTGTCGCACTGTTTGTCGTCCGTTTCTTCTTAAGGCTGATTAACAAAATCAAACTTGTCCCATTTGCAATCTATCGAATTATTCTCGGTGTGATTTTACTTTTGATCATGATGTAAGTCGAAAATAAGGCTCTTTTACGAGCCTTATTTTTTCTGTCAATTCAAGAGGAAACAGCTTGTTTTTCAAAATAAAATCATCTATAATAAACATGACATTACATACGGGGCCATAGCTCAGCTGGGAGAGCGCTACGCTGGCAGCGTAGAGGTCAGGGGTTCGAGCCCCCTTGGCTCCATACCTGTAAACCCTTATTCTATAAGGGTTTTTTTGTTTTGAGGAAAAGATTCATTCTCTGAATCCTCCAGTTGAGCGAAGTCAAAGTGAGCAGTTTATCTGTCAATCATGAATTTTCCAATACCTCCTTTTGTTCCTCAAAGACCGTCATGTCTTCCAAAGGAGGGGAGTAGACATGAAGAGACACCATTCGTTCGGATGTGGGATTAGACATTTTGTGAATTAAACCTTTGGTTGAAATAAGGCATTCTCCTTCGTGGACAAAGTATGAATTGGAGAGTTCTGCGTGTTCGCCGGCTGAGCGATAAATAGAATTAAGAAGCTTTCCTTCTAACACCATTGCACAACCAATGGATTGACCATGATCGTGGACTGTTGTCTCCTTGTTTGGCGGAATGTTAATCACGATAATTTCCAATTCATTATTTCGATAGATGGCATTTCGGCCGTAAGCGTACTGGTCTGGTTCCTTAATATACGGTTGACTCAATTTTGCTGCGTTTGGAATTTGTTTTAAAGACGTTGCTAAATCTTTAACCGATGGATTTTTCAAGCCGCCAAAAATGTCTTGGATACACTCATACAGTTCCATTCGTTTTTGCCTCCCGGAATATTTAAAATTTCCTTACATTGGTATTTTATAGGTTAATTCATGGTATTTACCCATATACAATTTAGAGGCGGCAAACGCCCAGTGAACACAAAAAAATGTGCGGCCAAAATGTTGTCTTATCACCAACTTATTCGAGTTTATTAGTTGGAATAGTGGATTGAAAGGGTTAAAACGGCCTGCTTTAATTCGCTTGAGGGAACGAGCAGGGCTCCATAAGTGCAGTTCTAGGCCCCTTGGCTCCAAAACACAATATCGGGGAAAAGCTTTCAGACTTTTTATGTTGTGCTTGAAATTTACTCCATTGACAAAACACAATCGATTTGAAATAATATTTGATTATATGCTCATTCATTCACATAATTATAATAAAATAATATCATTTCCCCTGAAAGGGAGAATATTAGACTGAAAGCTAATGGTATGCAAAATCTATTAGCTTCTTTTGGTTTCAAAAAATGATGTGTTTCGCATGTATTCATATAGGAAGGAATGACAACATGAAGACAAAACACTATTGGGTGATTTCTTTGCTCGCCGTCTTAGCGGTCGGGCCGGGATTGATGTCTAACACGGCATTGTCGTCAGTTCAAGGCCTTGTTCAGAAAGCGGTTGGAACAAGTGGCTTCACATCAGTAAATCCAATATTGATCGGCAATCTGGCCTTTGCCTTATTAGTTCCGGCAGGACCGCTGCTGAGGAAAAAATTCGGTGCTCGTCCCGTCTATCTGGCTTCATTACCTGTCTTTATACTAGGTTCACTGCTCATCGCATGTTCAAGCGATGTTGCATGGATGGCAGCAGGACGCTTTTTACAGGGAGCGGCAACAGGTGTCATGCTGATGATTATGATTCCAATGCTTGTACTGTCATTCCCGATTGAACGCAGGAATTATGCACTGCTTGTGCTGATCGGGGGATTCTATGGTTCTGTTATCATCGGCACAATCCTGGGAACCATTGCAACAAGCTGCGGGCATTGGAGATGGCTGTTTTTCATCTTTGGCACCTTGTCCCTGATCGGTGTCGCGGTGAGCTATTTCTTTCTCCATGACGAACATCACGGAGCGGCGGATCAAGAACAGCCGCTTGATCGTGCGGGAATTCTTTTATCTGTTTTCCTTGCCGCAGCCTCAGCGGTTTCATTCATTTTTCTGCAAAAATGGGGGCTGTCATCGGGTTATGTATGGATTGGTTTCGGGGTGACGTTATGTTTGCTCATTGGTCTATTGATTGTGGAATATAAAGTGAAAAACCCATTCATATCTATTAAACTGATGCTGCTGCCAAAACCGGTGCTTGGCTTATTGATCATAGCTGCAGGGACGATAACGGTAGCTGTCAGCCTGTCTGCTTTTCAAGGCTTGCTCCGTCAAATGTATGATATTTCTCAGGAGCATCTCATTCTTTTAAACTTGACTCTTTTAATCGGAGTGGCGATCGCGGCCATTTTGAGCGCTCTGTTTTATGATAAAGTCGGACCAGGGATGCTCGGTATTATCGGCGGACTCATTCTCGTCTTTGTGAATTTTCAATGGCTGCATATGCAGGATCGATCATCTCTTTATATGTTCGCGGCACTGTTTATCATGCTTGCAGCGGGAACAGGCCTGACAGTCGCCGCAGGGCTGATGGGAGCTGCCATGGGAGGCCCGCTGCCTGATTTGGTCAAGAGAATGACAGCTGTTCAGTTTTTAAGATTGTTTGTCTATATGGGAGTTCCTATTCTCATCGGCTTTTTCACGAAAAAAGATGCTGCCAGACAAAGCGGTTCGGTACAGGATTCTATGATGACTGCTTATCATGATCTCTTCTTCATTTCTTTTATCCTTAGCGTGCTGCTCGTCTGTCTGTCATTTTGTATGAATGCCACTGGAATGGGGCACAAGCTGGCACATAAACCACATGATAAAGCGAAAACAGCTCCGGAAAAACCGGCCGTTTCAGCAGAAGGTTTGTCGAAGGCAACTGTCAAATCATATAAAGTAATAAATGATACGGAATATCGGAATGCACTCAGAAATTTACAAAAATAGAAACATGGTAAAAACCTTTTCATTGAGCGAAAAGGTTTTTATTTTGCAATCTTTTCCCAACTTTATCCCTAAAGAATTGAAAAATATTAGAAGTGCAAGTAAAATTCTAAAAGGTAGATTCTTTTACATTCGTAATCTTTTAATTCGAAGGAAGGTTTTCATGGCCCGTAAAAAACTTAAAAAACGTAAACTCTTTATTTCACTATTTTTCCTTGTATCGATTCCGCTAGCTCTGTTTGTTTTAGCGACAACTTTATCAAAACCGATTGAAATATCCAAAGAAACTGAAGAAATCGATGAACAGCAAGTATTTATAGACAGTCTGTCCGGACATGCCCAAATTTTGTATGAAAAATACCATGTTCTCCCCAGCATCACAATTGCTCAGGCCATTCTCGAATCGGACTGGGGGAACAGTGAACTGGCTGCTAAGGCCAACAACCTTTTTGGCGTAAAAGGGAATTATAAAGGCCATCATGTCACGATGGAAACGGACGAAGTTGAAAAAGGGAAAAGAAAAACCATTCGCGCGAAGTTTCGAAAATACAGCACGTTTTTTGAATCTATGGATGATCACGCCCAATTGTTCGTCCGTGGCACATCGTGGAATAAAAAGAAGTATAAACCGGTGCTTGAGGCAGGGAATTATAAGGAAGCGGCAACCGCCCTGCAAACATCAGGATATGCTACAGACCCTGACTACGCTGACAAAATCAGTGCTATTGTGGAAAAATACGATTTAGATGAGTACGATGAGGTAAATCCATCCCTCAAATCTGTGGATTTAAACGCCTCTATTAAAGACAGTGCCGTTCAAGACGTATGGTCCAAGCCTTCTACTGATGATCGGTCCATAAGGCTTACCTCTGCCCAATCTTACGTCGGCAAAGACATAAAGGTTGTGTCTAAAAAACAGAAAGGCCAGTCTGTATGGTACCAATTCCAAATCAATGATAAACTTATTGGCTGGATTGATGATTCAGCTGTTGAAATAAAGGAGGCAACCTAAGCCCTTTTTACTGGTATTTTTAATTCTTTGTTCCATTCTGGGGAATTTGAGGTATAATATTCCACGGAAGTTATCACTTTTTAACTATGCTTTCGGGAGGGAACAAAGGTGCAGAAATATAGACGCAGAAACACGGTTGCCTTTACAGTATTAGCTTATTTTACTTTTTTTGCGGGAGTATTTTTGTTTAGTATCGGACTCTATAATGCTGATAACCTGGAACTCAATGAAAAAGGTTATTACATCGCTGTTATGATACTTGTAGCAGTTGGTGCGATTCTCACACAAAAAGTAACCCGTGATAACGCGGAGGATAACGAAATCATCGCGGAACAGGAAAAAAGACAAAATCAATCTCATATCGAATCATAAAAAAATCCGGCGACTGCACGCCGGATTTTTTTGATATCACCCTGTAAACACTTCGCCATCAGGGTAACGGATATTTGATTGCTCTGTTTTTGCGAATGAAAACACGAACGTTAAAGGACCAATTCTTCCGATAAACATGATGACAATAATGATACACTTGCCAGCTGTTGTCAGTTCAGGAGTAAGCCCCATCGTAAGGCCGACAGTTCCGAATGCGGAAAAGGTTTCAAACACAATTTGAAGAAATGGCGCTTGTTCTGTGATCGTCAGGGCGAAAATCCCTAAAAACACGATGAACAAACTGGTGACGCTCACAGCTAAAGCTTTAATGATAATCGGATATTTGATAGAACGGCGGAAAATAACCGTTTCTTTTTTACCTCTCAAGTAAGCAATAACAGATGTTAAAATCACGATGAACGTAGTCAGCTTAATGCCGCTCGCCGTTGATGCGCTTCCTGCTCCGATAAACATCAATAATAAAGTAAATACAATTGTTCCTTCTCTCATGCTTCCAAAATCTAGAGAATTGAAGCCTGCGGTTCTCGGCGTCACTGCCTGAAAATAGGACGCCCACAGTTTATCCACTATATGCAGGTGGCCGAGCGTCCCAGGGTTGCTGTATTCTAAAATAAAGACCGTAAGCATAGCAATCGCATTCAACATCAGCGTTCCTGTAAGCATGAGCTTTGTATGTAAAGAAAAAGCTTTAAAACGCCGATTTTTCATCACATCAAACAGAACCGTAAATCCGATCCCTCCTGTAATAAATAAGAAAGTAATCACGAGGTTTACTGTAGGATCGCCAACGTAGCTCATCAAATTATCAGGCCACAACGAAAACCCGGCATTGTTAAAAGCAGATATTGCGTGAAACAAACTTGCAAACAAGCCGGATGACCAGCCGTACTGAGGTACAAGCCGGATGGATAAAATGAGTGCTGCTATCAATTCAATACTGATCGAAAACAGAAACAGGACTTTGACAAGGCCAATGACACCGCCGATTGTCGGCTGGTTTAAGGCTTCCTGGACGAGCATTCGTTCTTTTAAGCCGATTTTTTTTCCTAATATCATGACGATCAAGACCGCAAATGTCATAAATCCAAGCCCGCCAATCTGAATCAGCCCCATAATAACTGTTTGCCCGAATACCGTAAATTGAGTACCGGTATCGACAACAGCAAGCCCTGTAACAGTTGTAGCGGAAGCCGCAGTAAAAAGGGCATCTATCCATGACAATGGCTTCGTAGTGGAAATCGGAAGCATTAATAGGACAGCCCCGATGATAATGGTAAGGAAAAAACCAATGGCAAGCACTTGAGGCGGTGTAAACCGAACCCATTTGATCACTTTATCCCTTTGAAGTGTCACTTTTGTCTACATCCCTTCGTTTTCAAAACGTTTAATATCCTTTTTGTGGCCCATGATCACCAGGCAATCTTGCTCGTGAATGATGTCTTCAGGCGCGGGGGAAAGACAGATATCTCCATGATGTTTAATGGCCAGGATCGTGCAGCCGTACTTTGCTCTTACATTCAGGTCAATAATCGATTTTGAATCAAGCTTGCGCGTAGCCAGCAGCTCGACAATACTGTATTCATCAGATAGATCAATGTAATTCAAAACATTTTCGTCTGAAAGGCTTTGTGCGATTTTAACTCCCATATCTTTTTCAGGATGAATAATGCGGTCAGCGCCTATTTTTTCAAGCACCTTGTGATGATAATAGTTTTGAGCCTTCACCCAAATATTTGGAACATCAAGCTCCTTTAATAATAGGGTGGTCAGCGTACTCGCTTGAATATTTGCTCCGATGGCAACAATCACATATTCAAAATTGCGTATTCCTAATGAAAGCAATTCGTTTTCTTCGGTGGCGTTGGCAATTACCGCATGAGTGGCGTAAGAAGCATATGCATTGACCTTTTCTTCGTTGATATCAACCGCAAGGACCTCATGCCCCATTCTATGAAGTTCTTTACAAATGCTGCCGCCAAATCGGCCCAGCCCGATCACGGCAAATTGCTTATTTTTAATTCTTCCCAATGTTCATATCTCCCTTAGTGAATTAACGTTTTTGAAGCAAAAAAGACCATTGCAAAGAATGGCCGATAATAGACCTCCTCTCTGTATACGCCTACGAGGTTAGCTGTCGGATTAGGGATTCAGAGTACCCCCTCTTACTTAGTAAGATTCACCCCAAGGCTGTTAATAAAACAGCCAATCGTTGGTTCCCCCGTTCGTGTTTGATTAAGCGGTAAAAGAGACTGTATGAAATTGAACACTCAAGAATTTACTCCTGTTTCTAGTGTTTGTCAATTTAAATTTTAAACCAGAAAAAAGATAACGGGAATTAGAGAAAAAGGGGAGGGTAAAACGCAAAAAAGACCGGCGTTAACCGGTCTTTTACATTAGTTGCAACCGCAAGGCTGAGTCGGAGGAGTGCTGCGCTTAGCCACGTCAATGCTGGCTTCTGCGTAAAATTTATTTCCGATGCTTAATGATTTATTCTCTGCACGGAAAGTATATGTACCTGCGGCAGGAAGTGTTTTGTTATTCAGTTTTAATTTGAATTCGCCAGCTCCTAACAAATCAAGTGCCAAAGGAACTCTTACTGTTTTCCCGTTATTGAGGATCTGTGTTGTACGCAAGGCATTTCCGTTCAATGTGTCTTTCGTGTTTGCAGTAAATCCGCTTGGCAATGTAAACTCCATAACGCCAAGGCTGAGAAGCGTGTTTGGACGGTAAGTCAATTCGATATCTGAGAAAGACCATTCCGTTTTGCTGGCGCCAGTGATTGTTGCGAACAATGAAGCTGTAGACTGTGTTCTCATAGTAGATTCAGTATGAGCTTTAGTTGATGTAGATTCAGCCGCGAAAGAAGCTGTAGGTGCAGAAACGAGTAACCCGAGACTTAATGCACTAATTGCCAAAGAAGATAATAATTTGCGTTTCATAACAAAATTCCCCCTAAAAAATGATAAATTAAACAGGCCTGCCCGCTTTTCACCTCCTCTGAAAGGCCAAATACAAATTTTACCTACATAAAATTACCATCAAATATTTTGGAAGTAAATGGGGTGTTTTTCCCGTATTTTTCAAATTTGTAGTAGTTACATCAAAAAAACGCCTGGTTTCCCAGGCGTTTTCTGCTTTACTTTGTTTCGATCGGTATAAATTTAAAAATTTCTCCGGTCTGCACCGATTCAGCAAGCCGTTTCAGCCAGTCATAGTAAGCTTTAGAGCTTTCCAGCTGATCATATAACTGCAGTGCTTCATTTTTGATATCCTCATCGAGATCTTCCTTGCATAAAACCTTTTGTAAATCAGCTTGAGCTTCCTCGATCGCTGCTACATTCACTTGAACCTCCCGCTCCCATTTAGGCGGAAAGAAATTTGTGAAAAATTTAAAGAAATCCTTCTCAGCCACAAATGTATGCTTGCGGATGCCCCGGTGAAATGTTTTTTTCACTACATTTAAGTCTTGAAGCTTTTTGACGCCAGTGCTCATGCTTGGTTTGCTCATTTGCAACTCCTCACGCATTTCGTCAAGCGTCATCTCATCCCTCATATACATCGTCCCATATAAAATCCCGACACTGCGGGTAATTCCGTAAAGATCCATCGTTTCAGCAATGGAGTCAATAACAAGATCCCGAGCCTGTTCTATAGCTGCAAATTCTGGATTTTCATCCATACTGACCCTCTTTTCCTTTAGAAAATTAAATTCGTTAAGTTATTTCTTTATGTTCTTTATCTTAACGAAACATGAGGAAAAGTCAAAAAGAAAAATCAAAAGGGGACTTTGACAGTTTAAAAACCATATGTTAGATTAAGGTTGTTAAAAACATTAAATTTTTATTTAACAAACTTTATTTACGTCAAGGAGGCTTATATGAGTCAAACATTATTCATTGACGGAGAATGGATCAGTGCCGAAAAAGAACAGATCCGCAGTATTATCAACCCATTTAATCAAGAAGAAATTGCAACTGTAAGCGAGGGAGGGCGAGAGGACGCCATCAAAGCAATCGCAGCCGCACGCAGAGCATTTGACAAAGGAGAATGGTCTTCGCTATCCGGGCTTGAACGCGGAAAAATTGTTCTGAAAATTGCGGAATTAATCAGACGCGATCTTGAGGAGCTGGCTGAGCTTGAATCTCTTGATACAGGAAAAACACTCGAAGAAAGCAAGGCCGATATGGACGATATCGCCAATGTTTTTCAATATTACGCCGGCTTGGCAGACAAAGATGGCGGAGAGATCATTTCATCTCCGATTCCTGATTCAGAAAGCAAAATTATTAGGGAGCCAATCGGGGTTTGCGGCCAGATCACTCCATGGAATTATCCGCTCCTTCAAGCGAGCTGGAAAATCGCCCCTGCACTGGCCGCAGGAAACACAATCGTCATGAAGCCGAGTGAGATTACGCCGCTGACGACAATCAAAGTCTTTAAGCTGATGGAAGAAGCCGGTGTTCCAAAAGGTGTCGCAAATCTTGTTCTTGGACCGGGAGCCACAGTGGGCGACGAGCTTGCCGTAAACAAAGACGTCGATTTGATTTCATTTACGGGCGGAATTGAAACAGGCAAAAAAATCATACGGGCGGCAAGCGGAAACGTCAAAAAAATCGCCCTTGAACTTGGCGGGAAAAACCCAAATATTGTTTTCAAGGACGCGGATTTAGAAGTTGCGGTTGATCAGGCCTTAAACGCTGTATTTTTCCACGCCGGCCAAGTATGCTCTGCAGGTTCCCGCTTGCTTGTTGAGGATGCCATTCATGATCAATTTTTGGCGGAGCTGGTCAAACGGGCAAAACGCATAAAACTCGGAAACGGTTTTCATGCTGAGACAGAAAGCGGTCCGCTTATTTCGGCGGAGCACAGGGCAAAGGTAGAAAAATATGTTGAGATCGGAATAGAGGAAGGCGCGAAGCTGGAGACAGGAGGCAAACGCCCGGAAGATCCTGAGCTTCAAAACGGCTTTTTCTATGAACCTACTATTTTCTCAAACTGTAATTCTGACATGAGAATCGTTCAGGAAGAGGTTTTCGGTCCTGTATTGACAGTCGAAACCTTCAACTCTGAAGAAGAGGTAATCGAGCTTGCGAATGATACCATCTATGGCTTGGCTGGAGCGGTATGGTCAAAAGACATTGAAAAGTGCGAACGGGTAGCAGCCCGCTTGAGAATGGGAACCGTTTGGATCAACGATTTTCATCCGTACTTTGCACAAGCGCCATGGGGCGGATATAAGCAATCCGGGTTCGGACGCGAGCTTGGAAAAATAGGCCTTGAAGAATACACAGAAGTCAAACATGTATACCGCAATACAAAACCGGCAGCGGTTAACTGGTTCAATTCATAAGAGGGGGAGATTGATCATGACATTAAATATGAAGGTAGAAAGCATGCAGAAATTCCACACATTTGAAATTCCGACTGTGATTAAGCATGGAATCGGAGCCATCAAGCATACGGGTGAGGAAGTAGCTGCACTGGGCGTATCAAAAGCGCTCCTTGTCACAGACCCAGGGATTTATAAAGCCGGTGTTGCTGATCCTGTAATCGAATCACTTAAAGAAGCAGGCATTGAAGTGGTGCTCTTTCATAAAGTTGAGCCAAACCCGCCTGTCCGTCTGGTGAATGAAGGATCTGAGCTTTACAAAAAAGAGAACTGTAATGGTTTGGTGGCAGTCGGAGGCGGAAGCTCCATGGATACAGCAAAAGCAATCGGAGTAGAAGCGACTCACGAAGGAAGCGTGCTTGATTATGAAGCGGCAGATGGGAAAAAACCGCTGGAAAACCGCATTCCTCCGCTGACGACAATTCCCACTACAGCTGGAACAGGATCAGAAGTAACCCAATGGGCGGTTATCACAGATGAAGAAAGAGAATTCAAATTCAACACGGGCGGTCCGCTGATTGCAGCGCACTTGACCATCATTGATCCTGAGCTTCATGTTTCAATGCCTCCGCATGTAACAGCTATGACGGGAATTGATGCGCTCGCCCATGCCATTGAGTGCTATACAATGAAATTTGCACAGCCAATCACGGATGCGGTTGCCTTAATGGCGATTGAGTATGCCGCTCATTACATTAAGAGGGCATTTGCTGACGGAGAGGATCTGGAAGCAAGGTACGGAATGGCGCAGGCAGCGATGCTTGCCGGTCTTTCTTACGGAAGTGAATCAGCGGGCGCGGCTCATGCGATGAGCCAAACGCTTGGCGGTATTATCCCAGTCGCTCACGGCCAATGTGTAGCGGCGATGATGGGCCCTGTGATGGAATACAACTGGAAGGGCTATCCTGAGAAGTTTGCGCGTATTGCGAAAGCGTTCGGTATTGATACAAGCAAGATGACAACAGAAGAAGCTGCGAAAGCATCTGTCAATTGGATGTATGATCTGGTCGAAGATTTAGAAGTGCCGACTTTAGAAGAGCAGGGAGTATCACCTGATATGATCGAACGCTTGTCTAAAGAAGCAATGAAAGATCCGCAAACCTTCGGAAACCCTAGAGATTTAAATGAAAAAGCATACAACTGGATCTACAAGCGCTGCTTTAACCTTACGCCTAAAACTGTATAATCAAAATCCCGCTCCTTTACAGAGCGGGATTTTTTGGGATAATGAAGCATAGGTGGAAATTTTAGATAAGAAGGAAGGTGCCAGCTGATGTGGAAGCGTATGACTGCAAAAGCGGAAGGCTTATATATCGCAGATACAAAAAGCTTCGTAACAAAGCAAATGGACAAGCTTGATTTTGATTATGGCGGCATCCCCGGCGACTTGCATTTTGGCCTGACCAAAAAAGCGGGAGCCAGAGAACCAATGTTTTCAAGAGGGACTGAAATTTTCAACCGCAGACAAATTTCAATTGTTTCAATAGAGGAATGCAACGAAATCGCTTTAAAAATGGGAGTGCCGAGAATTTTGCCGGAATGGCTCGGGGCGAATGTGGCAGTCAGCGGTATGCCAGATCTTACTTCATTAAAAGAAGGAAGCCGGATTATTTTTCCGAGCGGAGCGGCTCTGCTGTGTGAGGGCGAAAATGATCCGTGTATCCAGCCGGGAGAAGTCATTCAGTCTTATTATCCGGACCAACCGAAGCTGGCGCCGGCTTTCGTCCGCCACGCACTGGGCATTAGAGGGATTGTCTGTATTGTGGAGAGACCTGGTGCTGTTTACACAGGTGATGAAATAGAAGTTCATTCCTATCAGCGAAAAGTCAAACGAAAAGCAGAAAGGGTCTGATTAAATCAGGCCCTTTCTATCTTTTCTTTAATTTCTTTCATTTGGCTGAGGTGCCGTTTTTCATGATGGCCGATAAAATCGATCCACTGTCTGACAGTCAGCTCTTGAAACACAGGATGCGGAAGCACTCTTTCAAAATCTTCTTCTTTCAGAGAGGCAATCGCAGCAGTCAGCTGCTCTCTTACCACATCAAGCTCACGTTTCATTTGGCTGCCTGAAATAAAATCATGCGCAGGCTCAAGATGACTCGGGGCTTTCCGTTTATTATTTCTGTCCTGTGCTACCTCAAGCGGTTTTTCTTCAATTTCTTTAATCGGAGCGTCCTTTACACGTTCCTTCAACATTTTTTGTGCGGTCATATCGATTTTTTTCAAATGGTCAAGAACTTCCCGTATGCTCCATTCTTCAGCAGAAGGCTTTTGATTCAGCTTTTCGTCAGAAAGTCCTTTCAATTCGTTCCACGTTTCTAATCTGGCTTCATTAAAGATACTCATCATATCTCCTCCTAAAATGACATTACCATATATATAAGCAATTATCATTTATAAAGCACTTCAAATGGGTTATTTGTCTTAAAATTTTGAAACTTTTCCTGGGGTGTCTCGTATTAATGGTAACGGCAGCCGTTCATCAATGCATTGATGAAGAAAGGATGAGGAAATTGGAGTTATTTGGAGTACCTATACAAACAATTTATCTTTATACGCTTATTATTGCGGGCAGCCTTACGCTGTTATTTCTGTTTTTCGGAGATGTATTTGCAGGGCTGCCAGAAGGCATTCCGTTTCTTAATCCGACATTAGTGCTCTCATTTTTCACATGTTTTTCAGCGGGCGGATATATAGGTGAACTCGTATTGCCTCTGTCGAGCTTGCTGATTGCGCTTTTATCTTGCATCCTTTCAATCATGCTGGTGGTATTGCTTCACATCTTTGTACTGGTACCATTATCATCTGCAGAAGAATCATTGGCATATAGAGAAGATGATCTCAGAGGAAGACTCGGTAAAGTGATTACAGCTGTGCCGGTTGACGGGTTTGGTGAAGTGGTCATAGAAGGGATAGGCGGGACCATTTCAAAGTCAGCGGTCAGTTTTGATAATCAGCAGATCAGTTACGGGACAACGGTGTTAGTCGTAGATATTAACAACGGAGTTCTTTCGGTTACTCCGCATGAACCCATTTAACATACAAGGAGGAATTTGATATGACAATGCCGATTATAATGATCATCGGAGTTGTATTCTTTTTATTAATTGCACTAATAGCTGTGTTTATTACGAAGTATCGTACAGCAGGGCCTGATGAAGCGTTAATTGTAACAGGGAGCTATCTGGGCAATAAAAATGTTCATGTCGATGAAGGCGGCAACCGTATTAAAATCGTCCGCGGCGGAGGAACCTTTGTCCTTCCCGTCTTCCAGCAGGCAGAGCCGCTAAGCTTATTATCAAGCAAACTCGATGTTTCGACACCTGAAGTCTATACAGAACAAGGAGTGCCAGTAATGGCCGATGGAACTGCGATTATTAAAATCGGCGGTTCTATAGGAGAAATCGCTACAGCGGCCGAACAATTTTTAGGGAAATCAAAAGACGACCGTGAGCAGGAAGCGCGGGAGGTTTTAGAAGGCCACCTTCGTTCCATTCTCGGCTCAATGACAGTTGAAGAAATCTATAAAAACAGGGAGAAATTTTCTCAAGAGGTGCAGCGTGTCGCTTCACAGGACCTCGCGAAAATGGGGCTTGTGATTGTTTCCTTTACCATTAAAGATGTGCGTGATAAAAACGGTTATCTTGAATCATTAGGGAAACCGAGAATTGCCCAAGTAAAACGCGATGCTGATATCGCGACAGCAGAGGCTGATAAAGAAACCCGAATTAAGCGGGCAGAAGCCGATAAAGACGCAAAAAAATCAGAACTTGAACGGGCGACGGAAATCGCTGAAGCTGAAAAAATCAATCAGCTCAAAATGGCTGAATTTCGCAGAGAACAAGATACGGCAAAAGCGAATGCCGACCAGGCATATGATTTAGAGACTGCCAGAGCGCGCCAGCAAGTCACAGAGCAGGAAATGCAGGTTAAAATTATCGAACGCCAAAAACAAATAGAACTAGAAGAAAAAGAAATTCTTCGCCGTGAACGTCAATACGACTCAGAGGTAAAGAAAAAAGCCGATGCAGACCGTTATTCTGTTGAGCAGTCCGCAGCAGCTGAGAAAGCCAAACAGCTCGCGGAAGCCGATGCCAAGAAGTACAGTATTGAAGCAATGGCAAAGGCTGAGGCGGAAAAAGTAAGAATTGACGGGCTAGCAAAAGCAGAAGCGGAAAAAGCGAAAGGAGAGACAGAGGCAGAGGTTATCCGCCTGAAAGGTCTTGCAGAAGCGGAAGCAAAAGAGAAAATTGCGGCCGCCTTTGAACAGTACGGGCAGGCGGCGATTTTCGATATGATTGTCAAAATGCTTCCGGAATACGCGAAACAAGCAGCGGCACCTCTTTCAAATATTGATAAAATCACCGTTGTCGATACAGGAGGAAGCGGTGAATCAAGCGGAGCAAACAAAGTAACCAGCTATGCGACGAACTTAATGTCAAGTCTGCAAGAAAGTTTAAAAGCATCCTCAGGAATTGATGTAAAAGAAATGCTTGAGAACTTTTCAGGAAAAGGAAACGTAAAACAAAGCATTAATGAATTAACAAATGAAATCAAAGAAGCCAAAACGATCCAAAAATCAGAGTAAGGAAAGGGCAGAACCGTATGGTAACTGTACGTGAAGCGAAGTTAGAGGATATAAAGGACATTGCAAAAGTGCATGTAGACAGCTGGAGGACAACATACCACGAAATTATCCCGATTGATTATTTAAACAGCCTGAACTATAAGGAATTTGAAGACAAATGGAAAAGTCGCTCGTTAAAGGGAGTATTTGTTGCTCAGGACGAAAAGGGTTCAGTATTCGGCTTTGCTTCATTTGGACCTATTCGCTCTGAACAAGAAGGCTATGACGGCGAGTTATACGCTATTTATCTTCTGGAAGAGCGCCAGCGGCAAGGTGCAGGCAGGGCGCTCTTAGCAAAAGGAGCGGAGTTTTTGCTTCAACATGGCTTTTCAAGTATGTTTGTTTGGGTTATTGAGCAGAATCCCTCGATTATATTTTATCAGGCCTATTCACCTGAAAGAGTAGCGGAGGACAACTTTGAAATTGCCGGAGTAAGGCTGAAAGAAGTAGGTCTTGGCTGGCCGGATCTTTCAGCTTTAAAAACACTTCTTAACAGATAACGAAAAATCCCCCAGTGGAATTCGCTGGGGGATTGTTACTTTTACGCTTTGTCACTTTTAAGCAGACGGGGTGCTGTCATAAATAATAAACATAGGACAATTGCACAAATAATGAATGAAGGAACCATGTAAGTCGCATTATAAGTTAAAGAATAAATCCATACCGGTGTTCCTTTTGGAGCAAAGCTGCCGAAAAACACAGCTCCTGAAATGACATGCGCGGCATAGCGCAGCAAACTGCCGATAAAAACTGCGCTGACCACTGAAACAATCAATTTCCCTTTTGTTTTTGATACAGCGGCTTTACGGACAGAAGAAGCGAAACAGCCGCTTATGCCGATTGCTGCGAAAGCGACAATGTAATCTAACAATAGCTGTACAGGATGTTGAGCAAACAAGTTTCCGATTGCTATTTGTACTAGACCTGTCAACAAACCTGTAGTAAGACCTGCTTTGACACCCCAGCGAAACGAAATTAAAAAGATCGGAATCATCATGATGGAGACCGAGCCTCCTTGAGGCATGCTAAGAAACATTCCTGAGACAATGTCTAAAATAACGGCTGCCGCTGTCATAATGGCAATTTCAATAAGGCGAACCAGTTGCTTAGATTGATTCATATCTATCTCCTTCCATTGACAGACAACCAAAAGGACAACAAAAAAGCAGCACGCGGAAGGATGAGAAAAGTTCCACGCACTGCTTTACGATCTGCAATTCATTTGACTTCGCCACATCCCTACGCCAGCGTTAACTAACAGGTTCAAAGGGTCAGAACGAAACCGCTCACTCTCAGCTTTAATGCTCCCCTTGTGGTCATCAGTATTTAGTTCGTTTCTACTATACAAGAAAACGAAAAAAACAACAAGATCACATGACTGATGTATATGTTCTTTTAAGAAACTTATATGATACACACGCTTTAGAAATCATGGCGAGGATTATAGTTTATTTGTTTTATAGATTTTTTTAAAAAAACTATTGCAATAAATAAATACAGGTGTTATATTATTAAACGTCGCTGATGCACAGCGGACACAAACTAGATGCTTCAAAACAACTTGAAAAAAGTTGTTGACAAAAAAGAAGCTGAATGTTATATTAGTAAAGCTGCTTCATTGAGAAGTAACGAAATGATCTTTGAAAACTAAACAAGACAAAACGTACCTGTTAATTCAGTTTTTAAAAATCGCACAGCGATGTGCGTAGTCAGTCAAACTAGGGTCTGCACGACGCAGGTCACGCAGGTGTCGCCGCAGGATGCGGTGAACTTAACCTGTGATCCATTTATCGGAGAGTTTGATCCTGGCTCAGGACGAACGCTGGCGGCGTGCCTAATACATGCAAGTCGAGCGGACAGATGGGAGCTTGCTCCCTGATGTTAGCGGCGGACGGGTGAGTAACACGTGGGTAACCTGCCTGTAAGACTGGGATAACTCCGGGAAACCGGGGCTAATACCGGATGGTTGTTTGAACCGCATGGTTCAAACATAAAAGGTGGCTTCGGCTACCACTTACAGATGGACCCGCGGCGCATTAGCTAGTTGGTGAGGTAACGGCTCACCAAGGCAACGATGCGTAGCCGACCTGAGAGGGTGATCGGCCACACTGGGACTGAGACACGGCCCAGACTCCTACGGGAGGCAGCAGTAGGGAATCTTCCGCAATGGACGAAAGTCTGACGGAGCAACGCCGCGTGAGTGATGAAGGTTTTCGGATCGTAAAGCTCTGTTGTTAGGGAAGAACAAGTACCGTTCGAATAGGGCGGTACCTTGACGGTACCTAACCAGAAAGCCACGGCTAACTACGTGCCAGCAGCCGCGGTAATACGTAGGTGGCAAGCGTTGTCCGGAATTATTGGGCGTAAAGGGCTCGCAGGCGGTTTCTTAAGTCTGATGTGAAAGCCCCCGGCTCAACCGGGGAGGGTCATTGGAAACTGGGGAACTTGAGTGCAGAAGAGGAGAGTGGAATTCCACGTGTAGCGGTGAAATGCGTAGAGATGTGGAGGAACACCAGTGGCGAAGGCGACTCTCTGGTCTGTAACTGACGCTGAGGAGCGAAAGCGTGGGGAGCGAACAGGATTAGATACCCTGGTAGTCCACGCCGTAAACGATGAGTGCTAAGTGTTAGGGGGTTTCCGCCCCTTAGTGCTGCAGCTAAC